>NZ_PYGJ01000007.1 GCF_003014475.1 Shimia abyssi
TGTCGCTCGGTGGCGGTATCCAGATCATCTCTGGATCAGACCAAATCATCAGTGACCCGCGTTGCTTCAACGCCGTCATACAGCGGTCAGTTCTTTGTCCTGTACGTCGTGGCTGTGCAACTGTTCAGGCCGTTAAGCTAGCACTTTGGATTCAAACCGTGTCTCACTCACCCGGTTTGTGCAATAAAGACAAGGAAAGATCGAGCGCTGGCACCAGACCCTGAAGAACCGCATGCTGTTGGAAAACTACTTGCTGCCCGGCGATCTCGAGTCCTAGATCGAAGCCTTCGTCGACAACTACAATCATCAGCCGTATCACGAGATCATCAACAACGTCACACCTGCCGACGTCTATTACGGGCGGGACAAATCCATTCTGAAACAACGAGAAAGGATCAAACGAAAGACACTCGAAGGGCGGCGCTTATTTCACCGCCACCACACCGCATAGCCAAACCAACCAGATGAGCCACACTCGCTCTTAGGTTAAGCGGCCATTGCGGCCAAAAACCCTGACGACGGACAACACCAAAACCGCTAACGTCAGACAATCAAGATCTAGGACAGATGAAGTTCGAAATGGATCCCGTTTTTAAGATCGAGAACGCCGGAAACGAGTTAAAGTTGATCATTCCAATCGCGGCGTGAACCGTGTGGTGAATGTGCCTCAACGCGAAAAATTCAATTTAACGGAGCGGAAAACGAGAGGCTGGCAACTTTTGACATGAGACACTAAATCTCAAACCATGGGGCTTGAGGCCTAATCAAATCCGCCTGATGCACTCAAAAATTTCAAGGCCGCCAAAACCGCTTGTGTAATTCGGATCAAGCGACTTCTTGCCTAACGGTCAGCAGAAAAATTGCCCCCTGCAATCGCCCATATGGTGAACGATTGCAGAGATTGCATTTGCCTTATCCTATTTTTTTCCTGAAGACTTAACCCCAGCATTGGCAGCAGCACGTGCTCTGTTCTTCTTGCTGTTTGACTTACCTTTCGGTGGGGGCGGTCCTTTGGGCTTGCTACCGGGTTTTGCGAAAGGCTTGCTTCCCGGCTTCCCGGCCTTTCCTGGGCCTCTGTCACGTGAATCTTCAGTGCGACGGCGCGCGGGACCGTGGCCCCCATCGGCATCGTCGCGACGTGGCTTACCCTCGTAACGCGGCTTACCACCCTTGGGCGCACCCGTGGGCTTGGGCTTTTTTGTCCGCGGTGCGGGTGCGTCGTTCCAATCAACAGGTTTCGTGTCACCCGACCGGTTTTCGCGCGAATCCCGTTTCTCACGTGGCTCACGCCGTGGCCTTCCCTCAGACGACTCATAAGCGCCCTTGCCGCGATGTGGTTTGCCGGGTTTTCCGCCACGCTTGAAACCATCGCGCCCGGATGGCGCCAAATTGGGCCCTTCCGCCAGCTGCGTCAGCGTCGCGCCCTCTTCGACCTTCATGTCTGGGCCAATGGCGGCCAGGAACGCCGGCACGCTGGTTTCCAGAATTTGCACATAGGACTGGTCCTGCTGAATGCGGATCGCACCGATGTCATCTTTGGTCAGATCGCCGACTTTACACAGCATTGGCAACAGCCGACGAGGCTCTGCTCCCCCAGCACGCCCCCCAGAGATTGAAAACCAAACCGACGCGCCAAACTCTTTGCGCGGGGCGGGCTTGGCGTCTACATCCAGCAATTCTTCCGGCGCAGTGTGCGACGCGCGATAAAGACGCAAATAGGCAGCGGCAAGTTGCTCAGGCGAAAAGCTGTCAGACAAGGCCTGAATGGTCACTATATCAGCATCTTCCGGCGCGTCGGTCCAAACCGGATCGGCAAGCATGCGCTCCTGATCCCGCGCCTTTACATCATCCGCAGAAGGCGCGCTGGTCCAATCCGCCTTCACCCTTGCACCACCAAGGATACGCTGCGCCTTTTTAGAGTTCTTACGTGTCACGATCAAAGCCGAGACACCTTTGCGCCCAGCCCGTCCAGTACGGCCAGAACGGTGCAACATGGTCTCATGGTTCGATGGTAACTCGGCGTGAATAACCAGATCCAAATTCGGCAAATCGATCCCACGTGCGGCAACATCCGTCGCAACACACACGTTGGCGCGGCCATCCCGCATCGCCTGCAACGCATGTGTCCGCTCCGCTTGCGAAAGCTCGCCCGAGAGGGCGACAACCTGAAAGCCACGGTTTGACAGACGCGTGGTCAGTCGGTTGACCATGGCACGCGTATTGCCAAAGACGATCGCATTTGGCGCCTCATAAAACCTCAGAGTGTTGATCACTGCATTGTCCACATCGCGGTCGGCCACAGACATTGCGCGATACTCAATATCCGCGTGCTGACTGGTTTCCGACTTAGTAACAACGCGCACCGCGTCACGCTGATAGTTCTTGGCCAGATGCGTGATCGATTTTGGCACTGTGGCCGAGAACAACAAGGTCTGCCGATCTTCCGGCGCTTCGCCCAATATAAATTCCAGATCTTCGCGAAATCCAAGGTCAAGCATCTCGTCCGCTTCATCAAGCACGACGGCGCGCAATCCGGACAGGTCAATGGAGCCTCGCGTGATGTGATCGCGCAGACGCCCCGGTGTCGCGACAACGATATGCGCTCCACGTGCCAGCGCGCGGCGTTCGTCGCGCATGTCCATGCCCCCAACACAAGACGCCAGTTGCGCGCCTGCCTGAGCATAAAGCCATTGAAGTTCGCGTTTGACTTGCAACGCCAATTCACGTGTCGGCGCGATCACCAACCCCAAAGGCGCACCCGCCGCGTCAAAGGTATCTCCTTCGCCTAACAATGTGGGCGCAATCGACAGGCCAAAGCCAACAGTTTTACCCGAACCCGTTTGAGCAGAAACCAAAAGGTCTGCGCCAACGAGGTCAGGGTTAATTACCGCCTCTTGTACGGGGGTAAGCGAATCGTATCCGCGCGCCGAAAGCGCATCTTGAATGGTCTGTTTCACAGTGTTCTCTACTTTTGTCCGAGGGCTGCCCAATGAACACCGCCAACAGGGCCCCTCCCAAAACCGGACCTCAAGAACGCCATTTCCAGAGCATGAAGAGGCGCGTTTAGACCAATACGGCCGAGATGTATAGCGCTGAGTCGGCATCGGTCCCACGTCGGCACGGCCAACCAACTAACGCACCCTTGTATATAGTTCGAAGTCGCACTATATGGTTCGATGTCGAACAAATAGAGGTCACCCATGTCCCTTTCTCGCAGAAAAGCCATTGGACTAATCGGCGGCGGTGTTGTGCTGGCTGCAACATCGGCGACCGCGCTTGCCGTAACCCGCAAACCACGCACTGCTGCTCTGCCGTGGGCCACCGCGGGTCACGAAAACGAAATTCGCCGCCAGGCTCTGTCCTTTGCGCTTTTGGCACCCAATCCACACAACCGTCAGCCGTGGGTCGTCGACCTGTCCGAACCCGACACTGTTGTGCTCTACGCAGACCCAGACAGGCTCTTGCCCGCAACGGACCCGTTCAGCCGCCAGATCGTGATTGGGCTGGGCTGCTTCCTTGAGGTGATGCGCATGGCCGCCGCCGAACAGGGTTACAGCGTTTCGATGGACCCGTTCCCAGAAGGGGAAACCGCCGCAGCGTTAGACAATCGCCCGGTTGCGCGCGCACGCTTTGTCCCTGCCCCAAGCGCAGCGCCCGACCCGCTGTTTGCCCATGTCTTGCGCCGTCGCTCATTGAAAGAACCCTTTGACACGGCCAATGCGATTCCTGACGACACGTTGCCAGTACTTAAAAGCTCAATCCGCGCTGGCACCCGCTTTGGAGGCTCGATCGCACCAGAGGACATCGCTACATTGCGCGAACTCAGCCGCGATGCGCTGCGTATCGAGATCGAAACACCCCACACCTACAAGGAGAGCGTAGATCTGTTCCGCATCGGTCATCGCGAGGTAGACGCAAACCCTGATGGTATCGATTTCTCAGGGCCAATGTTCGAATCCCTTCGGATGGCTGGCCTGTTCACGCGCGATGCCGTCCTTGATACTTCCTCCGTCGCCTACCGGTCAGGTCTCGACGCAGTCTTTGCCAACACCGATACGGCGATGGGGCATGTGTGGCTTACGTCCAAAGGTAATTCCCGCACCGATCAACTGGCCGCAGGTGCGGATTGGGTGCGCCTTAATCTCGCAGCAACCGGGCTGGGACTAGGCATTCAACCACTGAGCCAAGCCTTGCAGGAATACCCTGAAATGAAGTCCCACTACGATGCCATCCACACCCGCCTCGCGCCGAATGGCGGAACGGTTCAAATGTTCGCGCGAATTGGGTATGGTCCCGACGTGGCGCCGAGTCCACGATGGCCGCTGGATACAAGAATTGCCGCAAGCTGATGACCGATCACACCTGTTATTTCCGTTTTTCAACGAGATAGGTATCATTTCCCAGCTGTCAGGCAGGCTTCTCGAAAGTCACCTGCCTGACGGTTTTGTCCTCGCACACTTTACCGTGCTTAATCATCTAACGCGGCTGGGCGACGGACGCACACCTATGTCCATTGCAACCGCCTTACAGGTGCCCAAAACATCGCTAACCCATACTTTGGCTGGGCTGCACAAAGCAGAATTGATCCGGTTTGAGCCTAACCCCAAGGACAACCGTTCAAAATGCGTCATGCTAACCGATGCTGGGCGACAGTTCCGCGAAACCGCAATTGCAAACATCAGTCAGGACTTTGGCGGTTTCCTGAAAGACTTCTCCATGGATGAAATCGAAGCCGCCCTTCCCCTGCTGTCTCGCATTCGCGCCCATCTGGACAAGGCCCGCGACTGAGCACACCAGCCGCCCCAGCAGACTGACCAGGCAAATTTCATCAAAACACCGTGCGCCTCTGCAATTCCAAGAAAAAGACCTTAGGTTATGCCCAATCGAATTCAGACAAGGCACTAGGAAATGACCGATACATATACCCCACCCAAGGTTTGGACATGGGAAACCAAGAGCGGTGGACAGTTTGCCAACATCAACCGCCCCATCGCAGGGGCGACACATGACAAGGAACTGTCAGTCGGCAAGCACCCGATGCAACTATACTCTCTGGCCACCCCAAATGGCGTCAAAGTCACCGTATTGCTGGAAGAGCTGCTGGCCGCGGGACATTCAGGTGCGGAATATGACGCATGGCTAATCAATATCGGCGAAGGCGATCAGTTCGGGTCTGGCTTTGTGGACGTGAACCCCAACTCGAAAATCCCGGCCCTGTCCGATCACAGCAGCGATGCGCCTGTCCGGATTTTTGAATCTGGCGCGATCCTGATGCATCTCGCAGAGAAGTTTGACGCCTTTCTCGGGCCAAAAGAACAGCGCTCTGAAATGCTCAGCTGGCTGTTCTGGCAAATGGGCAGCGCGCCTTACTTGGGCGGTGGCTTTGGCCACTTCTACGCATATGCACCGGAAAAATGGGAATACCCGATCAATCGCTTTGCTATGGAAACCAAACGCCAACTGGATGTTCTGGACCGTCGTCTCGCCAACAACACGTACCTCGTCGGCGACGACTATACGATTGCCGACATGGCTGTCTGGTCCTGGTACGGGCAATTGGTCTTGGGGCGTCTATACAGCGCGGCCGAGTTCCTTGATGTGGAAAGCTACAAAAACGTCATGCGGTGGGCCAAGGCAATCGATGCGCGCCCTGCCGTCCAACGCGGGCGCATGGTGAACCGCGCTTTTGGCGAGCTGCACACCCAATTGCGCGAACGCCACGACGCCAGCGATTTTGACACACGCACCCAAGACAAGCTTGAGCCAGCCGAAAGCTGAGCTGGCGATTATCCCAAAGTTACCCCGATGCGCCCACTTGGCGCGCCGGGGCCCACGCCACTGAAACATTTGGCACCACCCATCCTCGCATTCTCGTCACCAACCCAGGGCATATATCGGGCAAAACAGGGCGATTGTTACAATCGCGCCTAAAATTCCCTGCACAACACACACGCCTCATCACACTGGCGCGAGACCGGATGTTCAGATTTTTTTCAGCCGTTAGATTGAACCTACAAATTCAATACACCGTGCGAACTTCAAGAGGAGCACCCCATGAAACGTTTCATTCTGTCTACTGCATTTACACTTTTGGCTGGCGCCGCCATCGCGGGCCCGCAATATGTTGACGAAACCGGCTTTGCTGCCTCAGGCTACGACGTCGTTGCCTATTTTGATCTGGACCAGTCGGCGGTCGGCTCCGCCCAACCTAAAGGTGTTGCCGGAAAATCCGCGATTACCAGCGAATACAATGGCGCAACCTTCGCCTTCTCTTCCAAAGCGAACAAGAAAAAGTTCGATGCCAACCCTGCAAAATACGCCCCTCAGTTTGACGGGCACTGCGCATATGGCGTTTCCAAAGGCGGCAAAGTTCCCGGCAACCCAAACCTGTGGCGGATCGTTGACGATAAACTGTATTTGAACATCACCAAGAACGTGGTCGGTTTCTGGGAAGAAAACATCCCCGGCAACATTACACTGGCGGACAACAACTGGGTTGGCATTGAGAATAACAAAGCTTCCAAATCCACCATTCCGAACTTCTCTTCCAGCGCACCCAGCAAGTAAGCAGGGCGCTCGTATATGCTTAAAACCCGGCGATGGGTCATCGGCGGGATGGCGGGCGCAGCAGGTGTTGGCGTAGCCTACACCCTACTGGCCCGAATTCCCAAATCAGGGCCTTGGATGGAACTTTCTCCACCCGAGGCCCTTCAGGCTGTTCAGCGTGGCGAGTTGTTGATTATTGATATTCGTCGACCAGATGAATGGCAACGAACGGGATTAGCCCAAGGGGCGGTTCCAATCGACATGCGACGGGGTGACTTCATAAGCGCTCTAAACAAGGCCCGCGCTTCGATCGATCAACCCATTGCGGTGATCTGTGCACGCGGCGTTCGCTCCAACCGCATGGCCAACCAAATGCATGACGCCGGAATCGGCCCAATTTTCGACATCCCCGAAGGTATGCTTGGGTCTGGCGACGGGCCCGGCTGGATACAACGCGGACTTCCACTCACTGAATGGACGGAACAAGGATAGGCAACTCATCATGCTGCGCAGCAGTCTTTCAGCCCTGACGGCTCTCTTGATTGGCACAAGCGCGCCGGCGTCCGCCTGTTCAACAACCACGCCTTGTAATGTCGCAGAAGGTGAGTACTTCATCGCGCTCCCAGACATTTCTGTAGAAGGCAACTGGCCTGCGGTCATGTTCATTCATGGCTTTGGGGCCAGCGGGCCATCAGTCTTTCGCAACACCGGTATGGTGAACCGCTTCCTGGACAAAGGCTATGCGGTGATCGCGCCCCAAGGGTTGCCTCGTTCCAATGGGCGCGGCCGATCTTGGTCAGTTCATCCATGGTTTCCGCGCGAACGCGATGAAATTCAGTTTTTGAAATCTGTGCGGGACGATGCCGTCGATCAACATGGTATCGACGCAAACGCGATCATGCTTGCGGGTTTTTCGATTGGCGGTTCGATGACAGCCTACGTCGCCTGTTCCGCACCTGATGCATTCACGGCATATGGCCCGATCGGAGGCAACTTCTGGCGCCCACACCCCACAGAATGCGCCGGCCCGGTCAAGATGCTACACACCCATGGCTGGACCGACGGCACTGTACCTCTCGAAGGCCGGGTGTTGCGGGGCGGCGATATCACAAACCCGGACGCCTTGGCCCAAGGTGATGTTTTCCACGCCCTCGACATTTGGCGCCAAACCAACGAATGCGTCCACCTAAAGGCCGACAGCTTTGTCACGGATGGCCCATTCTGGCGTCGGAAATGGGAACGATGTCACGACGACTCGGCGCTGGAATTTGCACTATTCCCCGGCGGGCACCGCATCCCGAATGGCTGGGTTGAAATGGCGCTGGACTGGTTCGAAAACCTATAAGGCCACCAGCACCGCGTCAAACTTACTTGGCCCCTTCCGTTCGCCAAAAATATCCTGGGGTGAATGCCCGCTTGCGGGCAGAGGGGCAAAGCCCCTTTTAAAGCTCAGCTCCGCTAAGCCACCAGAAATACCCTTTACTCCGCCGCTATTGCTTTGCGCGCAACCGGCTCCGCCAACACAGCTTTCATCCACGCACGTTCCGCCCGCGCCGCGCGCACAATCTGTGGCTCGTTCAAAGTCTGCGGGCTGTCCAAACGGATCGGCCCCAAGGCCCGGTCACTCACACGCAACGCGCTCATACGCGACAGCGGCACCGCCAGAACAAGACTGACCGCAATCGGCAGCAACCAATAGGATGCGGCACCCAACGCAATCTGGCTGATCATGACCCCGCCAACAGCCGTTTCAATCCAGTGAAACCGCAGCGTCTGACGCCAGGAATATCCCGTCGCATCACGCCGTTGCGGCGTCCATTTTCCAGAACGCCCCAAGACCGCAAAAACCACGGCAATCGTTTGCTGTACCATCATGACCGGCGCATAAAGGATCGAACATACGATCTCGAAAAGGGCCGTCGACAATAACCTCCACCAACCACCGTAAGCGCGACGAGTTCGGCTGCGAAACCCAAGCGCTAACGTTCCGGTCAGCTTCGGCATAAGCAGCATTGTGTAAATAAAACCCAAGTAAATCAGGCCATTGATTTGCGTCGTAGCCGGCCACATAGGTTGCAATGGATTGGCCGGATTGAAATAGGCAACGGCTTCCTCAGGCATGGCGCTGCCCAACATCGACCAAATCACGATCAGCGCAAACCACGCCGGTGACAACAGGAACGCAACTGCCCCCTGCAACAGATGAAAACGCGACACGGGATGAAATCCCCGCGCAGCCAACAGGCGCAGGTGCTGCAAATTGCCCTGACACCAACGTCGGTCTCGCAATGCATAAGCTATCAGCGTTTGCGGCGTTTCCTCGTAACTCCCACCCGTGCGCGGCAAAAATCGTACGGCCCAACCTGCCCGACGCAACATGCCCGCTTCGACAAAGTCGTGGCTCAGGATCAGATCACGCCGCCCGCGACGACCATTCAGATACGGCAGCCGTGCGCTCTGTGCAAAGGCACGCGTACGAATAATGGCATTGTGACCCCAATAATTCCCTTCACGTTGCGCCCATGTTGTCAGCCCCTCGGCCAACAACCAGCCGTACACCGCATTGGAAAATTGCTGCATCCGCCCAAACAAAGTTTCCGAACCGATCAACGAGGGGAAGCTCTGGATCAATCCTGCCTCGGAGTCAGCCGCAAGCTCATCCGCCAAACTGCGAATAGCAGCCCCACTCATCAGGCTATCCGCATCCAGAACAACCATCGCCTCGTAATCGGCACCCCATGTCTCGATCCAGTCGGTCAGGTTACCGACCTTCTTGTCGTTGTTTTTATCGCGACGTCGATAATACGCCTCTATCCCTGCCGGACATGCCGCGCGAAGCGCCCAATAGGCGCGTTCTTCCTGCTCTGCAATTTCCGGGTCTTGGGTGTCAGACAAAATGAACAGGCTAAACCGGTCCGTCTTTGGCCCAGCCGCCAGTTCCTTGATCATTGCTGTCGCATTGCCAAACACTTCCCAGGCCGTCTCATTGTAAACCGGTACAAGCAAGGCAACATTCTGCGCGCCCCCGCGCGGATGTGCATGTCTGGTTGGGCGTGTCCCAATCGATCGTCTCACAAGCCCAAGCGTGACCGTGCTGACCGAGAGTGAAATCCAAACAAAGGTTACACCAACAAGCGCAACAACCATCGCCTCGGCCAAACTCACACCGCCCTTGGCAAACCACTGCGCAATCCCGGCGCTCAGGGCAAAGGCCACCATGATTGCAGGGGCAAACGCAGCAAGCCGCCAAAGCTGATCTGACCGCGACGCGGATTGCGAAGAAACACCTTGCGCCGGTACTTCCCCGAAATCCTGCCGCGCCATAGGCAAGGGCGCGGCCGCAGGCATATATGAGGCGGCGTAACGCGTCATGCAGTCCACCGATAAAGCCAGGTCTCACTCAACGGCTGACCATCAACGCGCAGTTCGGCGCGCAATTCAATCACCTGCGCCTCGCCTGGATGAAACTTGAACGCCAATCGCGGACCACCGGTCTCCGGATTGCGCTGAAGAACACCTTCAGACACGTCAACATTGCTGGCCCAGATCACCTTTTCGATATCGTCCAAATCCTCTGGCACGTCAGCGCCCGGGGCAAAATCAACTGCAACAATGATACCCTTGCCGCGGAATGCATCCCCAATACGGGTATTCAACACGGTCAGCCCCTGACCATAATCGCTCTCTTCAGCCCATGTCAGACGATAAGAAAACTCCGTCTCGCTCCCCTCTGGCAACCCACCTGCGGGCCGCCAATAGCAGACAATGTTGTCATAAATCTCAAGTTCGGTTGGGATCTCTACGAGGGTCACCGCACCTTCGCCCCAATCTTCATGCGGTTCGATCCATACACCGGGGCGGCGATGGTAATGCGCCTGAAGATCTGCAAAATCCCCAAACTGCCGCGCGCGCTGCATCAAACCAAACCCCTTGGGGTTAGTGTCCTGAAACGCGCTCACTTGCAGGTTTCGCGGATTGGCAAGCGGACGCCACAGAGTTTCGCCCGCACCGTTGGTAATCAACAAACCATCGGAGTCATGAACGGCAGGGCGGAAATCCGAAAACCGGTCCCGATTGGTTTCGTCAAAGAAAAACATCGACGTCAATGGAGCAAGCCCGACATGCTGACAGTCCGAACGGGCAAAAACGGTCGCCTTGATCTCCATCACCAATGGATCACCATGCGTGATGTCAAACTGATAGGCACCTGTGCAACTTGGACTATCAAGCAACGCATGCACACGATACGTTTCTGACCCCTGCACCGGTTTCTCGACCCAAAAGGCCCGGAAATCCGGGAACTCTTCCCCCGTTGGCTCTGCCGTATCAATGGCCAACCCGCGCGCGGACAAACCGTAAATCTGCCCCGTCCCAATCGCCCGAAAATAGCTCGCCCCCTGAAAGACGGCAAACTCCTGATAGATGCCTTCCTTTTCCAACTCTGCGCGCAGCCGCAGACCGGAATACCCCAGCGTGTCGTCTATCGGCAGATCCGGAAACTTGTCAGTCTTGTCGAACACGCCAAGGTCAAACATGACCTCTCGCGCCTGCCCGTCTTCAACAACGGCAATCTGGATTGGGTATTTGAAATACAAACCCGGCGCGAACATATCGAGCCGCAACGGAGTGTTCTCCTCACTGTTCCAAACCGCATGTTTTCCGTTGAACCAGATCGAGACATAATCGTCATAACTGATATCCAGCCACTGCTGCGGGACCGACGGTGGCAGCGCATATGACTTACCGGCCAGCTTACGCGCCAAGTCGACGACATTTTGCCGGGAAAACGGTGTTCCCTCACCCAGCGGTGGGCCAAAAACTTCGTCCTTTTTGTCATGCGGCGTCGACGCCATGGCAGTATTGCCACCCGCCAGCGCGATCAGTCCAGTGAGAAATTCTCGCCTCAACATTCCGTCACGCTCTCTTTTTCCATGGTTGCGATTTAAACCACGCCACGCCGTAGGCGACGGCGATAATGATGGCAAATCCCAACAGGTTGACCCACAACATCGAAAAATGCGTGCGTCCCACATTGTCCAGAACCACGCCCATCAGCCGAGCCAGATACATGGAGCTGACAAATACGGCCAATGATTGCTGACCAACCTTCATGATCACCGCCAACAGAACGGTCCACGTCTTGGTCACCCACCCGGTGCCAGTACCGGGTTGAATGCGCGCGCCCTTGGGGCCGACAAGCACCCATGCGACATAGGCCAAGGCAAGGAAATGCACATAGCGCAATATGCCGAAATCCGACTTGTTGATCAGCACCTTATACTCGCTCCGCCATGCGCGAATTTCAGGGAACTGGCCGATTATGCGGAAATAGGCAAAGGGAATGATCGCAACAACAACGGCGACCGCCAACCAAAAAAGGCGCCGATCGACCGGTGGCGCAGGTAACCACCCCGCCATGAATGCAAAGCCCGTGAAAAACACCAGTTGCCAGCCAAAGGGGTTAAAGAACCATTGCCGCTGTGACCACGGCTCAGCAGGTAAATTGGCGTCAAACAGGTTCGCAGTCAGCCAGATGGCAATCACTGCCATCGCGGCAAGGCCAACATGCACGCGCGCCAAACCAATCATGATTGGCATCATCGCCAGAATGACCAAATACATCGGCAGAATGTCAAAGTAGTTCGGTACATATGTCAGCGTCAGCAAACCAACCAAATTGGTCTGCGGATCTTTAAAGAACGGATACAGGTTTAGCTGCCCGATATAGTCTCGCCCGTCCGGAAAGCTGTTGTTCAACACAACCATGGTCGCGGCAATGGCAAAGAACAGACAGATATGCGCCCAATAAACCTGCCATACCCTCTGTGCGACACGGAACGTGCCCATCACCATCCCTCGGTCGCGAAATACACGTCCAAAAGCGATGGCCGAGGCCATACCGGAACAGAACACAAAAATCTCGGTCGCGTCGGAAAAACCAAACCGCGCCGGAATCCACAGCGTCAGCCAATTTGACGGGGTATGTGCAACAAGGATGATAAACATCGCAATGCCCCGGAAAAAATCCAGTCGTGGATCGCGTGTTGTGGCAGGCGCAGCCGCGCGCGCCGCTTGGGCCGGCGGTGTCATTGTCATATTAGGTTCGGCAAGGGCCATTGTTTCAGTCTTATCTATTATTCAGCAGCGACCGTGGCCTGACTAGCCCGCACCTTGGCAATCATATCCATGCGGGTCTGTGCAAACGCATCTGGTTCACCACTGCGCAACGTATTGCGCTGTTTCAGCAAAGTTTCGGTTTCATCCAGTTTACCGGCCCGCATACCGGATTCGATCAGCACACGTTGGAAAACGTCCCGCTGAGCGTGGCTACCCCCAATGGTATTAAACCGTGGTTGCGCGGTTAACAGCTTGGCAAATGCGCCCGAGTAATTGGCCTCACCAAATGCGGCAAGGCCCTCAGCGGCGGCAAGACCGGGGTCTTGCGACGTAATACCCGGCTCGCCAGTGTCCCATGCTGTTGCGGCCACACGCGCTGTCAATCGCTCGGCGGCGTCATGACGTTTGTCGCCCGACAATGCCAACATGTAATGCAGGTCAGCGAAAACCAGACACCCGTCATCTGTGCGGGTTTCCGCCAAATCGGCCAGTTCGGTCCACCGATGCCCCACGTCAACGCCCTCAAGCTCAAGACGCATTAACAAAGAGCTGGCATTGGAAAAATCGCGATAATCATCTGTTTTTTCGTCACGGATCTTGGTGTCATACAGCGACAGAACCTGCGCCACATCACCTTGATCCAGATGAAGCAACGCTTTGTGCCACCACACGTGAAACCGAAAGTTATTGCAATGCGACCACGCCGTGTGGTTGCCATCAATCAGCTCAATGCCCTTTTGCGTGCGATGGGTCATGTCGTAAACATGCGCCACAGCATGCAGACCCCAGGCATCATCTTTAGCATAGTTCAACGCAATCAACCCGGCGCGCTCGGCTTCGCTGTAGGCACCGGTTTCTTCCAGCGCGAACGCGTGGCACCCCATGACATATCCGTGCAACTCGTGATCACTGCCCTGCGCATCAAGAACGGCCTCAACCGACGCTCGCATCCCGACACTGTCGCCAACCATGAACCGAATTCCATGCGAAAGCTTCATGCTTATCGTATCCGCACGGTTCAGCAGCAAAGCCTGCTCAACACGCGCAACCGCCCCGGTCGGATTGCCCGCAATCCACTCATCCAGCGCCGCACACCATAGCCGCTCGCGCGTCGTTGCCCCGCCAAGCGCGAGACAGCGATGTGCCTCTTGCTGCGATTGAATGGCAACCGGCACCATCTCGCGGCGCGCCAGCATGAAACACATCAGCCCTTTGATCGCGTGCGCCATGGCCCAGTCAGGGGCCAGCTCAAGCAGTTTACCCAGATGAACCGGTGCGGCTTGACCATGCGACAATACACCCAGAATGACACCGTTCCATTCGCTCACCGCATTTGAATCGGTCAGGCTCACCTCGCAGGTGCAAATATCGTGGTACATAGGTCATCCTTCACGGGCTAAACAAAAGTCGTCTTGGTAAAGTCTTATCGAGAAATGCGTTCCACCTCTCTTCACGACCTTGGCAACACGCGAGAACGTGAACGGTACTGACGGATTTGTGAGCTTTCTCAGCCTTTTCGCCGCACCGTCAAGCGCGCAAGCAAATCGGATAAGCGGTTTTTGTCCTGATCGAATCGCGGTGGCGCACGGCGATAGGTGACCGGCGTCTTGGAAAACTTTAGCGGATTGCCCAAAAGTCGCACTTTTCCAGCGGTTGTTTCCGGATTCTCTACCGCAACCACGTTTCCTCGGGCAATCGCCTGGTCCGAAGACAACGCCTCGGCAACCGTGTGGATCGGCCCCGATGGCACATTGACCTCCGTCAGCATTGAAACAATCTTTGCCGTTTCATAGGCCTCAAATGTTTCAGTTATGGCCTTGGTAAGCGGAACTCGGTTTGCGATCCGGTCCGGGTTTGTAACAAACCGCGCATCTCCGCCCAAATCCTCGCGCCCAAACGCCTTACAAAACCGCTGAAACTGGCTGTCATTGCCTACCGCAATGATCACATGGCCATCCGACGTGGGAAAAACGTCATACGGCACAATGTTGGGGTGCGCGTTACCCCGTCGAATCGGTGCCTTGTCCGACGCCAGAAAATTGGTGCCCTCATTGATCAGCCACGCCATCTGGGAATCGACCAGCGACAGGTCGATATGCTGTCCTTCTCCGGTGGCATCACGATGGCGCAGCGCCGCCAAAATACCAATTGTCGCGTACATCCCGCACATGACATCAGCGATCCCAACACCCACTTTCATCGGTGGCCCCTCCGCCGCGCCCGTCAGCGACATGATCCCACCATAGCCCTGCGCCATCAGGTCGTACCCCAGCACAGACCGGTTCGGCCCCGTCTGGCCAAATCCCGAAATGGAACAATAAACTAGGTCCGGGCGCTCGGCGCACAGGGTTGCGTGATCCAGCCCGTATTTGTCCAAACCACCGGGTTTGTAATTCTCGATCACAACATCCGCCTGCGCCGCAATTGAACGCACAAGATCGGCCCCTTCTTTGGTCGAGATATCTGCCCCGACCGAATACTTGTTTCGGTTTGCCGCCATGTAATAGGCCGACAAATCGCTTTTTCCATCATGGGTTTCGGCATAGGGCGGCCCCCAGCTGCGGGTATCATCCCCACCCGTTTTGGGGTTTTCGATCTTGATCACCGTCGCGCCCAGATCACCCAAAAGTTGCGTCGCTGTCGGCCCTGCCAGAATGCGCGACAGGTCGAGTACCAAAAGCCCATCAAGCGCCCCTTTGGGCGTGTGCTCAGAATGCGCCATCATAGGCCCCCCGGTCAATTTCTGCGGCAATAACCGTAAATGTATCCGCCTTCAGCGCGTCTTGCAGAGCGGCTTCCAGCTCCGCGCCCGAGCGCACCTGATGCCCCGCACCACCAAAGGCTCGGGCAACGGCAGCAAAATCCGTGTGCCCAAAATCCACCGCGCGATTGGCCATCTGGCGCCCGCGCTGTTTCATCTCGATCAACGCCAACGATGCGTCAACAAACACCACAAAGATGGTCTTCAATCCCAGCTCAGCAGCAGTTGCCAACTCGCCCGCCACCATCAAAAACCCCGCGTCACCGGAAAAGGACACAACAGGCCGATCCGGCTCAACGATCTGTGCGCCCATGGCAAGTGGCACAGCGCACCCCATAGTACAAAGCCCCGACGATTGGGTCAGCGCGCGGGGAAATCCGCATTGCCACATCTGGCTCAGCAAAATGCGATGCGCGCCACTGTCTGCGGTGATCAACGTGTCGTCTGGCAAACTGCCCTGACACGTGGCGATCACCTGATGTGGGCCCCACGCGTCTGGCGCGGCAAAGGCCGCGTCAATCTTGGCCTTGGTATCCGCCAGCGTCTCGCCCGGCCAAACATCCCCCATTGCGTCGGGCAACATGGCCGCTACCGAGGCCGCGCAATCCCCGACAATATTCAATGTGGACTGGTGCATATAATGGTGGTTCGGCTCTGCGGTAATGTCGATCACCATCTGGCGCGCCGGGTCCCACGCATTCTGCCAGCCGGGGCGCATCTCGATCGGGTCATATCCGATACACAGGATCACGTCCGCCTCTGCCACCAACGGTAACAGGATTGCATCCGCCTTTGGCGACAACCCCGCCCCACCTAGCACAAGCGGGTGGTCTTCTGGCACCAGCCCTTTGGCCTTGTAGGTGGTGATTAACGGCGCGCCCAACGCATCGACCGCTGTCTGAACCGCACTTGCCGCATCCTGCGCCATTGCATCGACTCCAGCAATGATCAGCGGCCTTTTCGCGCTCCGCAGCGCCGCGCGTGCCCTCTCCAAATCTGGTCCAGCGGGCGCCATTGGCGTCGCCAACACTCGCAACGCCCCGGTTCCTGATGCTGGCGCGTCGGCCACCGAGATCGGCACATCGATATGCACAGGTCCGGGGCGGCCTTCGGTCGCAATCGCCAGCGCTTTGTCGGCAATAACGTGAGCGGCGTTAGCCACAAGGGTAAAGGTCGCCTTGGTGATCGGGCGAAACACTTGTGGCTGGTCCAATACCTGATGCGTATATGTCTGTGCGGTGTCTGCATCGACACATCCGGTCAACACAATCATCGGCACACGATCCTGACGCGCATTCTCAACCACGTTGATGCCATTAAGCGCACCCGGCCCCAACGTCGCCACCAGAATGCCCGGTGCGCCCGTCCGGTGATACGTGCCCTCGGCCATAAACCCAGCAGCGTTTTCGTGTTTGCAGAGCACAAACGTGATCCCAGCCGCCTCAAGCGCGTCGACCAAAGTCAGAACTTCGCCACCGGGCATTCCAAACGCCCAGCGGCATCCCGCATCATACAGCCGCTTGGCCACGACATCCGCTGCGCGCATCGCACTCTCCGTTTTCAACTCTTGCTTCGTGGTTTTTGGGCTATAACACTTGCCGGTGCAACTCACGACTGGGTGTGAGTTTTGTAACGAAATCAGACGCTACAAAGGCAACGCCGTTGTCTTGAACACAGTGCGCAAGGCAAATGACGATTGCATCTGAGCTACGCCGGGCAACCGGGCAAGGTGCTGCCGGTGCACCCGTGCGAAATCTTCCGTGTCCTCCGCAACCACCTTAAGGATGTAATCCGCCGTGCCCGCCATTAAATGACATTCCAACACATGCGGCACTCGCGAGACAGCCTTCTCAAAAGCTTCAAGCACCTCATCCGCCTGCCCGGAGAGCGTAATCTCCACAAAAACAGTCGTCGGCAGGTTCATCTTGCGCGGGTCCAACAGCGCAACATAATCGCGCACATAGCCTTCTGCCTCCAGCCGGTGCACACGCCGATGACAGGCCGACGCAGACAGGTTCACCCGCTCGGCGAGCTCTGCATTCGAGATTCGGCCCTGCTTTTGCAGCGCTCTGAGGATCCGATGATCCGTTTGGTCTAATGACATATTTCCGCCGATCCTTGCTTTTCATTCAGTGATATTCGAAGAATCCACCAAAGACCAGTTTTCAAATTGCACAAAAAACAAGCACATTCCATTCAATCGCCCGCACACTAAGGCCACATCAGTCAGCAGGAGAGCGACATGAAAATCGGCTGCCCCACCGAAATCAAACCCCAGGAATTCCGCGTCGGAATGACACCCGACGCTGCACGTGAAGCCGTTAACCATGGTCATGACGTTGTCATCCAGAAAGGCGCAGGCGCCGGAGCAGGTTTTACCGACGAAGATTACACATCCGCTGGTGCAGTGATCATCGACACCCCCGAAGAAATCTTTGCCACTGCTGACATGATCGTCAAGGTTAAGGAACCGCAGGCAGGCGAGCGTAAGATGCTGCGCGAAGGTCAACTGCTGTTCACCTATCTTCACCTCGCCCCCGACCCCGAACAAACCAAAGACTTGCTAGAGTCTGGCTGCACCGCAATCGCCTATGAAACTGTCACGGATGATCGCGGTGGCTTGCCTCTGCTCGCACCGATGTCCGAAGTTGCAGGCCGTCTTGCTCCGCAGGTCGGCGCGTGGACCCTGCAAAAGGCTAATGGCGGGCGCGGTGTTCTGATGGGCGGTGTTCCCGGAGTAGCTCCTGCCAAGGTCGTGGTAATCGGAGGCGGTGTCGTGGGCACACACGCAGCCAAGATCGCGGCTGGCATGGGCGCGGACGTTACCGTTCTGGATCGCTCCCTTCCTCGCCTCAAATACCTCGACGATGTGTTTGGTGGCACGTTCAAGAACCAATATTCCACCGCTGGCGCAACGGCAGAACTGGTTCGCGAAGCGGACATGGTGATCGGCGCAGTGTTGATTCCAGGTGCGGCGGCTCCCAAGCTGATCAGCCGAGCGCAACTCTCTGAAATGAAGCCCGGCGCGGCGCTTGTGGACGTCGCAATCGATCAGGGCGGGTGCTTTGAAACGTCGCGTGCAACCACCCATGCTGACCCAATCTACGAAGTAGACGGCGTCATGCATTACTGCGTCGCCAACATGCCCGGCGCAGTTGCACGCACCTCGACACAGGCACTGGGCAACGCGACGCTTCCATTCATGCTGAACCTTGCAGACAAGGGCTGGCGTCAGGCGTGCGAAGACGATCCGCATCTTCTCAACGGTCTCAATGTTCATGCGGGACGGTTAACATACTACGCCGTGGGCAAAGCGCTTGGCCTTGATGTCCTTTCCCCAAATCTGGCACTTAAGGCGGCCTAAACCGACACGCGTATCTCCTGCACAATTCGCAAAGGCCCACTATGTTAGCATCAATGAGACACCCACGCAGATTTCTGTGAGGGTGTTTTGCATCGGCGTCTAAGTCACTGAAAGCCCAATCCAAAGATCGGGAATACGCCTAATTCAAGTCGACGCCGTTTTCAGACATTCGCGAGACAAGCTCTGACGTAGAATTTCTACTCGGGTACTCAACATCTGGCACTGGCACATCCAGCAATTCACACAAAGGGTGCCACCCATCGCCCAACGCATGCACCAAGAGACGATCCGGCGCCACTGTGGCCATTACGTCCGCGATATTTTGCTCGTAAACAGCAATAGCATGTCTTCGGTCATCGTGCCTTCCATCAAAAACCTGATCTGCAATCAGCAACTGAGCCATCCCGTTGGGATCTTCTCTACTTTGGATAAATTTCAGGATTGTTGCTTCAAAACTCGTCCACCAGCTCTCGGCAGACCGCAACGTCAACAAAACCTTGGCTTCTGGATACACGTTGATCAAGTCGCGCCAGTAGTGGGCGGAGGGCCAATCCACACACGCGGAATATCCCTTGAACAGCGCATCCCAATCCGGCTCACTCCCATTGACAAGGTCAAGCCACAAAGGCCGAAGCGGCGTTCCCTCGCCCAGCTCGAACATGTGGTGCGTCGGCCCGACGCCCAGAATATTAAGTGCCATTCGCATTGAATCGGTGCCCGTCCGCCCAAACCCTGTGCCAATAACCTTCAACGTCATAACAGCTCCTACGCGTCTGGCCGTCGTCAGCCTGACTTTGTTGAAGGCTCTAACCAAAGGCCATCGCACAAACAGAGTCAAAAGAATTCAAGCAAAAAGGGTCCGCCAACTGGCAGACCCCTATCCGGTTTTGGCTCGCCAGAGCCAAAACCGCCGGGCTCAACTTCTGGCAGGGGCCTGCAGGACCCCGAAAATGGCGGGAGCTTCCCCCCCTACGCTTCTTTCTTGATTTCCACAGTATGTGGGTAGGGAATAGAAATCCCCTCGGCGTCAAACGCTTCTTTTACCCCTTGGGTCAATGCAAACTTCAACTCCCAGTAATCTGCTGCATTACACCAGATCCGCGCGGTCAGATCGACCGAGCTGTCCCCAAGGTTGGTCACCCGCACCCAGGATTCCGGCTCCTTCAGCACGCGGTCATCTGCTGCCGCAACATTAAGAATGATCTCACGAGCCTTATTGGCATCATCGCCATAATCAATGCCAAAAACCAAATCGACACGCCGCGTATCATGCGCAGAAAAGTTGGTGATGATTGATCCCCACGCCTGCCCGTTCGGAATGATAATCTGCACATTGTCCGGCGTGACCATCTCGGTCACAAACAGATTTAGGTCCACCACGGTCCCCGCGGTGCCACCTAAATCGACATATTGACCAATTTTGTAGGGACGGAACAGGATCAGCATGAAACCCGCCGCAAGGTCGGACAATGTCCCCTGAAGCGCGAGGCCAATCGCCAACGTCGCGGCACCAAGCATCGCCACCAGCGATGTCGCTTCGATCCCAAATATCCCGAGCACCGCAACAAGCACCATCAACAGGATGACCCACCGCACGACGCTGGCGGCAAAATTCCCCAGCGTCTTGTCGATCTCCGGGTTGGCATTCACGCGACGGCGGACAAACCCACTCACGGCTCCTGCTACGATCCACCCCAAAATCAGGACAACCAGCGCCTTGAACGCCGAAATCGCCACTGGGCCAAACTGCCCGACCTGATCCACCATTGTATCCATAATTCACCATCCTTTTGGCGTATCCCTCTTCGCGCGGGAACTTGTTAACCGTGGTCGGTATTTTTCTCATAAACCCCGTGGACACAAGCTTTTGTTGTATTGCCTTTGCAACAACGCCCGTCGTCTCT
The DNA here is from genome assembly GCF_003014475.1 of Shimia abyssi. Taxonomy (GTDB): domain Bacteria; phylum Pseudomonadota; class Alphaproteobacteria; order Rhodobacterales; family Rhodobacteraceae; genus Shimia; species Shimia abyssi. The sequence continues at coordinate 20,693 of NZ_PYGJ01000007.1, forward strand.
TTTACACTAGCGGACCTACAAAAACAGCTTATCTTGTCACACCTGAAATCAGGAGACATTCGATGAGTTTCGTAACGCAGCATCCAATAAACAAGCGCTGGCCAGCAGCTAACCCTGACATTTTACAGCTGTATTCCTTCCCCACGGCAAACGGAGTCAAAGCCTCGATCATGCTCGAAGAGACCGGTCTGCCCTACGAAGCGCACAAGGTCACACTGGCAGATGCAGACGTTCAAAGCCCTGAATTTCTTGCGCTGAATCCCAACAACAAAATCCCGGCCATTATCGACCCAAACGGCCCCGACGGAGCGCCTATCACCCTATTCGAGAGCGGCGCCATCCTCATTTACCTCGCCGAGAAGACGGGGCAACTCCTCGGAAACAATGCGACAACCCGTATGCACATAATCCAATGGCTGATGTTTCAAATGGGCGGTGTTGGTCCAATGTTTGGGCAACTGGGCTATTTCAACAAATTCGCCGGAGCCCAGATCGAAGATCCCCGCCCGCGCGAGCGCTACATAAACGAGGCGAAACGATTGTTGAACGTCTTGAACCAGCAGCTAGCTGGACAAGACTGGATTGTCGGGGACTATTCCATCGCCGACATCGCGCTCGCGCCCTGGTTGGGCCAGCTCGATTTTTACGAAGCCTCGGACAAGGTTGGAATAACGGATTTTCCCAACATCACCGCCTATGTCGAACGGTTCATGGCACGCCCTGCTGTGCAAAAGGGACGCATTACGCCGCCGCGCGACTGAACAAAAGCAGGGAGGGATCACCCTCCCTGCAATTCCGATCACTCAGGCAACGTACCCGTCAGCACATAGCGCAGAATCTCAACCACCTGCTTGGGCTCCTCGGCAACAGCCAACGCCGCTGCGTGAACTTCCTTCAGCGCGTGCTGATGCTCCGGCGAGTTCAACACGATAATCGACTTGCCAAGCGCCGCCGCATATCCGGCATCAAACGCAGCATTCCACTGCTTGTATTTCTCGCCAAACCGCACAACGACGACATCCGCATCTTCAATCCCCTTGCGGGTACGGATCGCGTTCACCATCGCGCCCTTGTGGTCGTGCCAATACTTGTTTGGCTCTGTCCCCAATATGGCCACACCACAGTCGTCACTGGCCGCGTGATCCGTGACAGGACTATGAAAGCTCACGTCCAGCCCGTCGGCCCCGGCAATGATTTGTTCCCGCCAATCAGTGTGAATTTCACCGGAAAGATAAATGTTCAGACCCATGAATATGTCTCCCTTGTTTCTCACCCTCATACCGCGCCGGTTGCAGGACACCAATGGCGAAACCCTCAAAAACACTGCTTTGGATTTTCGAACAATACTTAGACCTTGCGCGCCACGACGTAGCGGCTAACAGGATCGACCGGATAGTTACCGGTTTCGATGATTTGAAAACCTGCGCGCACAAGCGCGGCTTCAAGATCGCGAACACTCAGAAACCGCACAAAGGGAGCATTACCGAAAAACTGCATAAGCGGGATGGCAACTTTCATCAACCGAAACTTGAACGACTTGATACCCTCGCCCAAACATGGTGTCTTCGAGACGAACAGACCGCCGTCCTTGGTACGATCAGCCACAGCACCCAACGCCGCGTCCAGATCATCGATCAGGTGCAACAAATTAAGCGCCAGAACCATGTCAAACGGTCCCTCAGGCGCCGTTTCGGGCGCAGCCTGAACAAGCTCCACATTCACGACACCCGCTTCCCCAAGCCGCAGCCGCCCTTGCTCTAACATGCCAGAGGAAAAGTCGCTTGCCACGACCTGCGCGGCACTGCCTGCAAGGCGGATCGCCGTCGCGGCCGTACCACAGCCAAGCTCCAAAATCTGATCCGTCTCTTTGAGATAAGACCGCGTGCGCTCCAGCGTGTATTCGTAGGATTCAGTATCGCGAATTGGCGACAGCGCATATTTTGCGGCCAGCTTGTCCCAAAACGTATGATCAGTTTTCATGGTTTGTCCCTCAATTCCGCCACTGATCAGATATTAATATGTGTAGGCAAAAATGGTAAATTGCCGAAATCCGTGTCTCTGATATACAAATTTGCATGAATCTGACCAACCGACCCTTTGACTGGAACCACCTTCGCGCCTTTCTGACAACCGCGGAACAAGGCTCGCTATCAGGGGCTGCACGGCAATTGCGGCTCACTCAACCCACCTTGGGGCGACAGGTGTCCGCCTTGGAAGAGGATCTGGGCCTGCTGCTCTTTGAACGTGTGGGCCGAACACTGCACTTAACGGGCGCAGGGCGCGAATTGCTGACACATGTCCGCGAGATGGGAACAGCCGCCGACAGGGTGGCATTGGCCGCGGCGGGGCAGTCTCAGGATATCGCGGGCCGGGTCGCCATCACAGCAAGCGATGTGTATTCCGCTTATCTATTGCCCCCTGTTCTACACAGGTTGCGAACCAGCGCACCGCGCCTGACCATTGACGTGGTCGCCGCAAACGACGTGCGCGATCTCATGCGCCGAGAGGCGGACATCGCCGTCCGCCACGTCCGCCCTGAACAGCCCGACCTCGTGGCGCGCCTGTTGCGCGAAGAAACCGCGCATTTCTACGCGACACCAGAGTATCTGGACCGAATGGGCACTCCCGCGAACAAAGAAGATTTGGCCCACCATGCCTTCATCAGCTTTGGCGACACGCGCTTGTTGATCGAACACCTAAAGAGTTGGGGTCTATCCCTTGATGAGACTCATTTCCGCGTCGGTTCCAACAGCGGGCTGATCGCATGGGATATGGTACGTCAGGGTTTCGGGATCGCACCAATGTCAGACCAAGTGGCCGCCCAGACACCCGGCGTCATTCGCATCCTAAAAGATGTGGAACCGATCCGGTTCCCAGTCTGGCTGACAACCCACCGCGAAGTGCACACAAGCAAACGCATACGAATGGTGTTCGACGTTCTGGCGGAACATTTGGGGGCCACTTAAGCCCGCCCGCTCAAATCGCGCGATACATCATCACGCGCGCGCCCTCGCGCCCGGTCTCAGACCACCCAAGATGTTCATAAAGCGCGATATTCTCTGCCAAATCCACATGCGTGGCCAGTGCAATGCCTTTGCATCCCGCCTCGCGCGCCTGATCCATCGCATGTCGGATCAGCTTGCCGCCAACCCCCTGTCCCTGCGCATCCGCCGACACGGCAATATTCATCAGATGCGCGTCGGGCCCCTTTGTGCTCAGCATCAGCACTCCCACCGGCGCAGCTTCGCCAATCACCCAAACCGCACCATCCGCAATCGCGTCCGCCACTCCGCCACTTACGTCAGGCAGGTCAACACCTCGGTCGCGATAGCCCTGATAGGCCCCGTCGATTAACTGTGCCAGCGCGTCGGCATCTTGCAATGTGGCGCGCCGCACGGTCATGTCTTACCCTCTCAACGTGCCGTCAGTGGCCTTGGCCACCTTCTCGACGATCTTGGCTGCCACCGCCTCGATATCCGCCTCTTTCAGCGTCTTGTCGGTTGGTTGCAGGCGTACCGTTACAGCGATGGATTTCTTACCCTCGCCGAGGCTGCCGCCAATGAACTCATCAAACACGCGCACGTTTTCGACCAGCGCCTTATCCGCACCGGCCGCCGCATTGACCAGCGTCAGCGCCTCGACATCGGCGTCCACGACAAATGCAAAGTCACGTTCAACCGCTTGCAGATCCCGCAGCGCCAGCGCTCCGCGTGATGCGGATTTCTTACGTGGCAGCGGGATTTCCTCGGGGAAGAGCGTAAACGCCACCGCAGGCCCCTTAACGCCCAGCGCCTCAAGCACACGCGGATGCACCTCACCAAACACGCCCAACGTTTTCTTTGGACCCAGACAAATGCGACCATGACGGCCCGGATGCCACCAATCGGCCCCACCGCGCTGGATCTGAACCTTCGCTGGCGCACCGATAGCTGCCAAAACCGCTTCGGCATCCGCCTTGGCATCAAACAGGTCGACACCCCGGCTCTCGCCATGCACGTCCTTTTGCACGGTCTTGCCAACCAACAGGCCAGCCACCTGCAAATGCTGTTCCCCCGGCTCGCCACCTTGGAAGGCTGCACCACATTCAAACAGCGCCATATCCATGAACCCACGCGCCTGATTGCGCGCTGCCGCCTGCAACAGCCCTGGCAACAGGTCCGGGCGCATGTGGCTCATCTCGGACGAGATCGGGTTTTCCAACATGGTCACATCGCTTCCACCGCCAAACAGCGTGGCCGCCGCCTTGTCGATGAACGAATAGGTCACGCACTCGTTGTAGCCCAACGCCGCCGTCGTTCGGCGCGCAATCTGTTCGCGTTTCTGCATCGGCGACAGGATCTGTTTGGGCACGCCGGCAGTGGCACGGGTCAGTGGCTTACCCTGCAATTTGGTTAACGAGGCAACCCTTGCCACCTCTTCCACCAGATCGGCCTCGCCGCGTACATCCGGACGCCAACTTGGCACTTGGGCCATATCGCCATTCATGACAAAACCAAGCGCGGTCAGCGTCTTCACCTGCTCTTCAGCCGGAATTTCCATGCCCACCAGCGACTGCACCCGGTCGGTGTCCAGCTTGAAGGCACGCGAAACGTCCGGCACTTCGCCTGCAACAACAACCTCAGATGCCTCTCCGCCACACAGGTCGATTATCATCTGCGTCGCCAGATCAACCGCTTCCATGTTGAACGCCGGGTCAATGCCGCGTTCGTTGCGATAACGCGCATCTGAATTGATCTTCAAGCCACGCCCCGTATAGGCAATCTGGATGTGGTCCCACACAGCCGCCTCAAGAAACACATTTGTGGTCTCTTCAGTACAACCAGTGGCCAGCCCGCCCATGATGCCGCCAATGGATTCAACACCTTCGTCGTCAGAAATCACCACCATACCGGGGGCGAACGTGTATTCCTTTTCGTCCAGACCGACGAGAGTCTCACCGCCCTTTGCCCGATGCACACGCAGGTTGCCCTTCACCTTGTCCGCGTCAAAAACGTGCAGCGGACGGTTGCGATCAAACGTGAAAAAGTTGGTTACATCCACCAGCTTTGAAATCGGGCGCAGTCCGATGGCCTTAAGCCGATCCTGCAACCATTCGGGGCTTGGCCCGTTGTTCACGCCCTTGATCAGACGTCCGGCAAACACTTCGCAGCCATCCGCACGTGCGTCTTCGTCGATCGTCACAGCAATCGGACTTGCAAAGGTGCCTGAAACATCCGCCTTCGCCGCCGCTTTCATTGTCCCCAAACCACGCGCCGCCAGATCCAGCGCAATCCCACGCACGCCCAGCGCATCAGGGCGGTTTGGCGTAATGGCAATCTCGATCACCGGATCGACCTTGGACGGATCGTTTTCTGCCAACCAGTCGATGAACTTGTCACCCACCTCGCCCGAGGGCAGCTCAACAATGCCGTTGTGCTCATCCGAAAGCTCAAGCTCACGTTCCGACGCCATCATTCCGTGGCTCTCAACTCCGCGAATTTTGCCAACCGACAGGGTCAAATCAATACCTGGCACATAGTCACCCGGTTTGCACAGAACCACCGTGATACCTGCCCGCGCATTGGGCGCACCACAAACGATCTGTTTCTCACCCTCGTCCGTTGCCACCGTGCACACGCGCAGACGGTCCGCATCTGGGTGCTGCTCGGCATGTGTCACCTTGGCCAGGGTAAACGCCGCCAAACGGTCCGCCGGGTTGGACACCTCTTCGACCTCAAGCCCAAGGTCAGTCAGGGCGTCAACGATTTCGTCAACGGTTGCGTCTGTGTCGAGGTGATCTTTCAGCCAAGAAAGAGTGAATTTCATCTGTCCGGTGTCCTATGGCAAGCCATGCATGTTGCAGCAGGCAATGACAAAGATTGCTCTCATGTGCAAGCCTTGGCACGGCCCAGGCCCTAAGGATAACTCGGGCTGAGACCCAAAAGCTCGTCCAATTGCCGCCCGATCCAACCATGCGGGATGAAATGCCCACCCGGATGCAGATCAAGCGTCACAGCCCCCCGCTCACACTGCCAATCTGTACGTGTAAGCGTTAAGAAACTGCGCGCCTGCCAATCACCCTTTGCCGTGCCAGTCCCCGCACAACCCAGTTCTCGCCGCCATAGCGCAACCGGGTACGTCACATCGCCGCCCGGACCCATTGGAAAATCCATCACGGTGTCAGCCAAACCATGTACATGACGCACTTCATTCGGGGCCTGATCACAGGTTTCCCCTTGATCAATCGACCCAGAAATTGCCAAAAGTGCGCTAATATCATCGCCACTTTCGCACACATACCGCCACGCCATTGCAGACCCGTATGAATAGCCAGAGACATACACTTGGCCTGTGTCCACTGGATAGCGCTGCGCCACATCCCCAAGCACTGCATCCACAAAAGGCACATCCTGCGAAGCTGCGCTCCAGAACGACCAGCTTTTGCCCAATCCATTTGGCGTCACCAAAAGCACTCCGCGACGGCGTGTAGAGGCCCCAACACGGTCAGACCGCTGCGCGTGTACGCCGGTTCGAGACCAGCCATGAAAATGCAGCAGTACAGGCAAAGAGCTCACCCCATCCCATCCGTCTGGTTCCATGACGTGATACGACCGGTCCCCAACAGTACAAGCGACTTCATCTCGACACTCCACCAAATCTTCCGCGCTCAGCGGAAAAGCAAATGAAACAAAGATGAAAGCTGCGAGGCTCAGAGAAAATTGATACATGACAGCGAAATTACCTACGGAGCGCACAGTGTCACGTCACATATTTGTGGGGAGTGAAAAGATACCCCTGCACATGACTAAAAATATTGCCAAGATGTTGGGCAATCGCCCTCCGCAGCACTTGCCCCAACTTTAACAAGCAACATGCTTGAAACAAAACCCAGAGAACTTGCGACCAACCCGTTGACTGTGGACAACCGAAAAACCCAGCACAATGTCACATCCAGAATTCGCCGTGATCTACTTTGCCAACCGGATAATCACAAAAATTTGATTTACATACTAAATATCGCATAATGGGCCATAAACGCAGGAGAGCGGCCCAATGACTAAATCAGACAATGGCGTACAGACTACCTACTTTGTGATTGCAGATATCTCAGGTTACACAAAATTCATGGCTGAAACGGCCATCGAACATGCGAAGGGCATACTTGAATCGCTGTTCGGTGATCTTGTCCCCGCAATCCGAACTCCCCTAAAAATTTCAGGCCTTCAGGGTGATGCTGTTTTTGCATACGCCTTTGAAAGCGACGTCATGACCAAACAGTTCATCCTCGACTTCGCTGAACAACTTTACTGCGTCTTTGCGCGCAGCAAGGAAAAGATGATCCTGAACACAGGCTGCCCTTGTGACGCATGCTCCACGATCGACGCGCTGGAACTCAAAATCGTCGTTCATCATGGCGAATGCATCATTCAGGACACAGGTGGCCGCCAAGAACTTGCCGGTCAGGACGTGATAACTGCCTTCCGCCTGCTCAAAAATAGCGTCAAACAAAATACTGGTCTGAATGCCTATAGTCTGATCACCTGTGATGCGATCCGCGCGATGGATATGGGCAGCTTCTTCGATGATTCAGAGTTCCACTCAGAAGACATCGAACATATCGGCAACGTAGAGTTTGTTGTGCGCGATCTGCGCGAAGCATGGCAACGCCGTCGCAACACGGAACGTACTTTCGTAGAACCAACAGATACATTGTTGCTCGAAGAATGGATCATTCCACTGCCGGTCGCCCCGGACGTCGCCTTTACCATCTGCACTCGTCCAGATCTTCGTATGGAATGGCTTGGTGCAAATCAGGTTGAACTTTTCCACGACAAGAAAGGCAAAGTCGAACCCGGAACGCTCTATCATTGTTACCACGGCGACGATATTTTTCCGTTCGAGATCATCGATTGGTATCCGGGTGAATATGTCACCGGAAAATATAACCTGCCAATGGGCCTATCATTCCTCGAAACAAATGAAATTATCGAGGCCGGGAACGGGTCGCTGGTCAAGTTGCGATATACAACTCCAAAGTCCCCAAAACTCATGGGCAAGCTAATGGCCGGAACTGTGGGGAAAAAGGTGCGCGGCATCATAGAACCTGACAAGGAAAGCCGCGTTAATCGCATGACTGATATTGCAAAACGATTGGCCGCGGAAACAGCAACCGCGCAAGCCGCCTGAGCGGCTCGCTCAGGTACGTGCCTTGACGTGTTCCAACCAATTTCGCAGCTCGCGGGCCCGCTCGTCCAGCGCCAACTCCTTTGGTGATGTACCAAGGCGCGCGGCAGCGTCGGCATCGGTTTCCGCAGTTGCGAAATTCTGGACAATCTCAGCACATTCAGCTCCGCGTGGGCTCAACCACTGGATCATTTCCGCAGCGCCGCATTCCGGGTGATACTGCACCCCCCAGAAATCTACCCCATCCTGCTCATAGACAAACGCCTGAACCGGAGAGTGGGCATTGCCGGCGATCAACGTCGCCCCTTCGGGCAATGCCTGAACTTCGTCGCGATGTGTACAAGGCGAGGCAAATGAAGCACCCTTGCCCGCCATCAAAGCGTGCGATCGCCCCTCTTTGGTCACGGTGACATCGCGGGCCATGCCGCGCTCTGCACCCTTGGGCGACGCGCCAACACGTCCGCCCAGAACCACTGCTGCAACTTGCATCCCGTTGCACGACCCCCAAACCGGTTTGCCCTGTGCAAATACAGAACGCATCGCAACCCTTTGCGGTTCCGCTTCTGGCGCATCAGCGGCCCATTCCGTTCCCGAGCCAGTAAAAACAACGCCATCTACAGCCGCAATCTCTTCTTCTGAGATTGCATCTGCATAGGGGTTCGCAAGGCTCAACCGGATACTTGGATCAAGCGCCGTGAATGACGACACAAAGGGAATGGCATCCGACATGCCTTTTGAAACAAGTTCCGATGGATTCCCTTCAAGGATAAGAAGTGTGGTCATGGCAAGCCCCTGGTTTTCCATAAGGCTATCCAACCCGCGCGCCGATGATCAATGAATCGCGACATCAAAATCGGGAAACACGTCGTAAGTCGGACATTATTGTCCGACCTACCTGTCAGCGGCTCAGGCCGCCATGCAATGTCGGTTGATCCAGAGAGGCAAAGCCATAGTGGCGCAACCAACGCAGATCGCTGTCAAAAAAGGCCCGAAGATCCGGAATCCCGTATTTCAGCATCGCCAGACGGTCGATCCCGATCCCAAAGGCAAACCCCTGGTACTCATTGGGATCGATGCCGCCAGCTTCAAGCACCTTGGGGTGCACCATACCCGAACCAAGCACTTCCAACCAATCGTCACCTTCGCCCACTTTCACAGTGCCGCCTTCCCAGCTGCACTGAATATCCACCTCAGCGGATGGTTCCGTGAATGGGAAGTGCGACGCACGAAAACGGGTCTCAACATGCGTTCCAAAGAACGCCGAGAAAAATTCTTCCAGCACCCACTTCAGGTTCGCCATCGATATATCCTTGTCGATGGCAAGACCTTCAATCTGGTGGAACATCGGCGTATGCGTCTGATCGTAATCCGCACGATACACCCGCCCCGGACAAATAATGCGGATCGGCGCACCGGTTTTCTCCATCGACCGGATCTGAACCGGCGAAGTATGCGTGCGCAATACATGTGGCGGGCGATTATCGCCTTCGGCACGATGCGTGTAAAACGTGTCCATCTCAGCACGCGCCGGATGGTGGCCGGGAATATTCAGCGCATCAAAATTGTACCAATCGGTCTCGATCTGCGGCCCCTCGGCCACAGCAAACCCCATATCGGCAAAGATCGCGGTCACTTCCTCGGTCACTTGACTGATCGGATGGATCGAACCTATGCGACGTGCGCGGCCCGGCAAGGTCACATCCAGCCATTCGGTTTTCAAACGCTCGTCCAGCGCCGCATCGGCCAGCGCTACCTTCTTGGCAGCCAACGCGCTGTTGATCTCATTCTTGAGAGCATTCAGCGCCGGGCCTGCCACCTGGCGCTCTTCCGGCGTCATTTTGCCCAGCTCGCGCATTTTCAGCGCCACTTCGCCTTTTTTGCCAACAGCCGCAACGCGGATCGCCTCCAGCGCGCCTTCGTCAGCGGCATGTGCAACCTGTTCCAGATATTTTGCCTTAAGATCGTCCATGACGGCCCCTCAAATTCTGTTGGCGCTCTGCTATCACATGGACGGCTGAAAGCAAGGGGATGTCATCCGCCAAGTATCGCACGCTGCTGGCCCAAATGTACGTCACATTGTGATGGAATGGCGGTCCCGGTATGCCCTTGCGTCGCGCAACAAACCAGTCACCCCCTTGTCGACAATCCGCATCGTCTCAAAATGCTCGGCCAGATTGGCGACGTAATCCAGACTGGTGCCAAGCCAACCCTTGCCTGTGGCGCAATATTGGACCTGCTGTTCGTAGGTCAGGTCCGTGTCAATCAAGGTGGCAGCGTGATTTGCCATGAAAGCCAATGCCTCAACCGGCCCTTGATCGGTCTGAACCTCGATAAAGGCAGGGAAGTACGCATGCCCCATCCGTTCGCGCCTCCAGACCAGTTCGGTTTCAACGTCTATTATGTCGCGCGAAATGCGGAACACCAATCCGTTGCACCCGCTACCGTTTTCCAGGGCAGCCATAACACCCGGAGCATCGCGCGTACCCCGCCCCCCAAACCGATCACACAGCGTGAAACGGCGTTCTGCACGGGGCGCAAAACCACGTCGCACCTCGGCAAAATGGAATCCCGGATCCCACATCAACGACCCATATGCAAAGACCCAAACATCCTGATCCCAACGCCCCGCAAGCGCCGCAAACCGGTCCGCGTTGCGCTGTTCGGTCGTCAGTATCCAGTCCTGTGGCGCCCCATTGGATGTCACAATGTCCCGCATCGCCTCAGGCTCAAATGTGCGAAACGATGATTTCACTGGTGGCTTGATCAAAGATTCAAGACGTGGGTGATGGCAAAAAGGATCTGACAAGTTTGGTCTCTAACGTCTGCTCAATTGGTCTGTCTCAGACCAAGCCACGTTCCTGAGCAAAAGAAAAGCCCCGCCTGCTGTCGCAAACGGGGCCTTACAAAAAAAACGTGAGCCTGCTTACGCGGGCAGCGCGGCTTTCGCCTGATCCACGATGGCGTTAAACGCTTCGGGCTCATGCACCGCCAGATCGGCCAGAACCTTACGGTCCACTTCGATACCGGCCAGCGACAGACCATTGATAAAGCGGCTGTATGTCAGCGCCTCGTCGTGGCTGCGTACGGCTGCGTTGATCCGCTGGATCCACAGCGCACGGAAATTACGCTTACGATTCTTGCGGTCGCGGGTTGCGTACTGGTTTGCTTTGTCGACTGCCTGACGCGCAACTTTGAAGGTGTTCTTGCGACGGCCGTAATAGCCTTTTGCGGCGTTGACGACTTTTTTGTGACGGGCGTGGGTGACGGTTCCACCTTTAACGCGGGACATATATCAATCTCCTCTTAGCGATCGTAGGGCATATAGCCCTTGACGGTCTTTGCGTCGGGGGCGGACAGGGTCGTGGTGCCACGGGCGTCACGAATGAATTTACGGGTGCGTTTGATCATGCCATGGCGCTTACCGGCTTGACCGGCCAGCACTTTACCAGTGGCAGTGACCTTAAAGCGCTTCTTGGCGCTCGACTTGGTCTTCATCTTAGGCATTTCCGTCTCCTTTTATTCGGTCGGTGACAAACGCGACTCGGCATGCCTTTCAGGCCGGTCGCGCGAATAGAGGCGCCGTATAGTCCCCAAATGTGTTTACCGCAAGAGCTTAATTCAGGATATCCGCGATCACCCGGACCACCACATTTGGCAGCTCTGCAAATGAATATCCGCCCGGATGCAAAACCCACGCCAACGCGATCGTTGCGGCAGACAGAATAAACGCCGCCATTGGACCGCGCGGAAACCGCAGATCGGCATAGGCGGCCAGCATCGCAGGGATAGAGAACAACCCGACCACCAAACCAATCGTCATCAGGTAATCGGTTGTCATTGCTCGTCTTCCCCGGTTGCCCGGGGCAGACCCTACTCGTTTTCCATATTAAAAATCAAACGTTCATCACACGGTGCAACACGCAAAATGTTGGTGGAACCTGCCACGTTGAACGGCAAACCAGCCGTAACCACGATCTGATCCTCTGCAGTTGCATAGCCAAGCTCGGTCGCCGCGCGCGAAGAGGCTACAACAGCCATTTTAAATCGGTTCACTTCGTTGGTGATGACACAATTGGTTCCCCAGCTCAGAGACAGGCGACGAGCTGTGCCTCGCAGCGATGTCATGGCAATAATCGGAACGCGGGGGCGTTCGCGCGCAATCAACAGCGCCGTTGTACCAGATTGCGAGAAACAGCAAATCGCCGCCACTTCTGTGGTTTCCGCAACTTCGCGTGCGGCCGCTACGATGGCATCTGCCACAGTAGAACGCGGCGCCGAGCGTGACGCTTCGATCACTTGGCGATAAGTGGGGTCGTTTTCCACCTCGACAGCCACCTCATGCATGGTCGAAACTGCTTCAATCGGATAGCTGCCCGCAGCGGACTCTGCCGACAACATGACCGCATCCGCACCCTCGTAAATGGCACCTGATACGTCCGACACTTCGGCACGTGTTGGCATCGGACTGTCGATCATGCTTTCCAGCATTTGAGTTGCGACAATTACAGGCTTGGCCGCGACTCGGCACTTACGCACCAAGCGTTTTTGGATCGGCGGCACTGCTGACACGGGCAGCTCAACACCCAAATCACCTCGGGCAACCATGATCCCGTCGGACACCGCCAGGATTTCGTCAAATGCATCCACGGCCGAGGGTTTCTCGATCTTGGACAGGATCGCAGCTCGTCCCTGCGCTAATTTACGCGCCTCGTTCACATCTTCCGGGCGCTGCACAAAACTCAGCGCAAGCCAATCCACACCCAACCCGCAGGCAAATTCCAGATCATCGCGATCCTTTTCGCTCAGCGCGGCCAAAGGCAGAACCACGTCGGGCACATTAACACCCTTGCGGTTAGAAATCGTGCCGCCGGTCTCAACAATGCAGTTGGCGTGATCATCGCCACAGCTCTCGACCTTGAGACGGATCTTACCATCATTGACCAACAATCGAGCGCCTTCCTTAAGCGCTTGGAAAATTTCCGGATGCGGCAGGCAAACGCGGTTCAAGTCACCTTCCGCCGGGTCAAGATCCAACCGGAAAGGCGCACCTGGAACCAATTCTTCCGAGCCATTGGCAAATACGCCAACCCGAAGCTTGGGCCCCTGCAAATCGGCAAGAATGGCTATCGGGCTTTGCAGTTCTTTTTCCACCTGACGGATAATCCGATGTTTCTCGCGAATTTCCTCGTGGGTACCGTGGCTCATGTTCAGGCGAAAGACGTCTGCACCCGCTTCGTGCAAAGCACGGATCATGTCATATGTTTCGGATGCCGGCCCCAAGGTAGCCACGATTTTTACATTTCTCAAACGTCTCATTGTCCTGCCATCCGTCTTTCTGTCGTAAGCAAAGTTTACGCGTCGTAATCGCGGCAATTGCTATGAGTTAACGCTAACACAGTCAAGTTAAGGTTTTGTGCAGTGGCCTTTTGCCACCGCCTGACCTAAGTCTGTCAAGATAGAAGTGACAGGCACATGACATACCAACCTTATACCATATTTGGGGCTGACAGGCCCGGTCGCTGGCTGATCACCTGTGATCACGCCTCAAACTTTGTACCGCTCGAAATCAATGGCGGCGATCTGGGCATTGGCCCCGCTGATATGAACCGACACATTGCTTACGACATTGGCGCGCGCGGCACGTCGCTCATACTGGGCGAACTGCTGAACTCGCCCGTAATTTGCTCAAACTTCTCGCGCCTGGTGATCGACCCGAACCGTGGCGCAGATGACCCGACATTAGTCATGCGGCTCTATGACGGAACGATCATTCCGGCCAATCGGCATGTCGACGCCCAAGAGGTTCAGCGCCGGATAGATGCTTACTATCGTCCATACCACGACGCCCTTGCTGATTTAGCCGCAGCGCGCGAAGACATCATAATCATCGCCATGCATTCCTTCTCACCAAGGCTTAATGGCCGGGCCCCACGCCCGTGGGAGATTGGCGTTCTGCATGCCGCTCCCGAAGATCGCTTTGCCCCGCCGCTTATTCAACGCTTGCAGGAAGAAACCGATCTCACAGTTGGCGACAACGAACCTTATGCCGGGCACTTGGCCGGGGACAGCATGGATCAACACGCGTTGCATCAGGGCCGACTCAATGCCTTGATCGAGCTACGCCAAGACGTGATTGCCTCCGAAGAAGGACAGGCCCATTGGGCCGAAAGGCTTGCGGCAATCCTGACCGATACAATCAACCGCACCAGCCTCTGATCCCCTTGCCGGACTGACCTTTCATAACCATATAAAGGTTGAAACGCGCTGACCCTGAAAGGAGGGCAACATGACACTCGAAGCCCTAAGCAGTTTCTTTGGTTGGATGTCGGTCATCCACTACGCCATCCTGGTATTCGCAAGCATTATGATGCTCGCCGCGCGCGATTGGGCGACTTCCTTGCACGCCCGCATGTTTGACATTGGTCAAAACGATGTGCGTCGAACCTATTACAACTGGCTTGGCGCGTATAAGCTGCTGATCTTTGTGTTCGCACTGGTGCCGTGGCTCGCGATTCAACTGATGTGACACTTACCCGAAACGACAGGACTCGAAACATGGACGACCAAACCCGCATCGAACTCGAAGCTGCCGCCTTCCGCACCTTGCGTGAACACCTGATGGAAAAGCGCACCGATGTGCAAAATATCGACATGATGAATCTGGCCGGGTTCTGCCGGAACTGCCTGTCGCGCTGGTATCAAGAGGCCGCAAATGAACGCGGCATCGAGATGTCCAAGACCGAAGCCCGCGAAATCTACTACGGCATGACAATGGACGACTGGAAGGCCAACTACCAAACTGATGCCAGCCCGGAAAAGCAGGCAGCGTTCAAGGTCGCTTTCAAAGAGAACGTCGAAGGCGGCTGACATGAAGCCCTGACGAAAAACAGCGGTTTTGCGGCCAATCGCATACCTCAGCGCCCCATTGTTTCCAAATTTGCGCCCAACTAACCCCACCGTTCAGGTGTCTCTAGATCGTTAATGACTTCTTAACGTCTGGAGCGAGAACATGATTGGGGCATTGGCATTAATATCAGTTCTGGGTGGTGGCCTTGCGATGGCCGCCATAGACGATGCTCTGGCCGACACGACTGACAGTTCGCCAGACGACGATACGTTAAACGGCTCGACAGATAATGACACCCTGTTTGGCGGCGCCGGCGATGACACGATCAGTGGTGCCGGCGGAGACGATTGGTTAGTGGGTCAAGGTGGCAACGACAGCGTCAGCGGAGGTGCCGGAAATGACACCATTGCCATGGGCGGCGACAATGATTTCTACGGTTTCGATGGAACCAATATCATTGACGAGGCGGGTGACGATCTTGTGCGCGGCGGTCGCGACAGCGACTGGCTTCAGGACGCCTCCGGTGCAAATACTTTGTATGGCGGGCTTGGCGACGATATCATTATTGGCGCAAGCGACGGCACAGATGCCGAAGCCGATCTTCTCGGAGCTGGGTACGGCGATGACGTGATCATTGGCGACAATGGCGACACTATCAATGGCGGTGCTGGTGACGACACATTTGGCGTATTGTTCACCTTTGGCAACGGCTCCGATCCGGTAACAATCTCGGACTATGACGCCCACAACGAATCGCTCGCCATCGCCGTGTCTGACAACGCGGCATTCGACACGCTCGAATGGCAGGTGAACTTCAATGCCGCATCCGGCACGGCGACGGTTGAGATCTGGGGTATGCGCGGCACTGAGGCAGTGACAGCAGAAACTGCGATTGTCTTGCAGAACATGACAGCCGAAACTGCGGCGGCAGTCTCCCTGACACTGGCGGACAGCCTCGATGACCTTACCCCAGCAGACGATGGCCCCCAACATCTGGGCCGGTCTGATGATACATTTACCGGCACACCAGCCGATGAAGACATCCGGGGCATGGAAGGCAACGACACCCTGAACGGTGGCGCGGGCTCTGACACGCTCGTCGGGGGCGACGGCAATGACAACCTCTCTGGTGATGACGGCGACGACCGCCTCGTCGGCAACTCCGGGAACGACACCGCATCCGGCGGGGCCGGACAGGACACGGTTACACTGGGCGAAGGCAACGATGTCTATGGGCTTGACGTCACCACGCCCACCTCAGAAGGCGGCGACGACATTGTTCGTGGCGGTCGCGGGGATGACTGGCTTCAGGATGCCGACGGCGCTGACACGCTCTATGGCGGCCTTAACGACGATACCGTGATCGGCGCCAGCGAAACCGGGGCCGATGCCATGGCCGACCTTTTGAGTGGCGGTTATGGCGACGACCTCGTGATTGGCGACAATGGCGACACTATGACCGGGGGCGAAGGTGATGACGATTTCGGCGTCGGCTTTACCTTTGGCGCAGGGGTTGACCCGGTGACAATCACCGATCTTGATGCCGCACAGGAAACCATCACAATCGGCGTCACGGATGATATGACCCTGAGTTCCATGGACTGGTCGGTCAATTTCGATCCGCAATCAGGCATCGCCGTGATCGATATATGGGGCGCCGAAGACACGGACGGCACCATGACAATCCTGCCTGCCGAAACCGCCATCATGCTGCAAAATATGACCACTGCCGATGTGGCCAACCTGTCCATAGCGTTCAGCTACTAGAGTCATACTTCGGCAAACCTGCGACTTGGGCTTGCCGGATTACGCACATGACGTGTTCACGGGCTGCGTGTTAAAACTCCACCACTGTCGCTAGGTTAACCGGGAGCCCCCTTCTCGGAGAAATGCCATGTCTGACCGATTGCCCACCTATTTCATCTCTCATGGCGGTGGCCCTTGGCCCTGGGTGCCCGAAATGGCGGCCGAGTTTGCACCTCTGGCCGAGGCGCTCTCACTCATGCCGCATCAGATCAGTCAACGTCCCAAGGCAGTGCTGATGATCTCCGGGCATTGCGAAAAAGACGACTTTGCCGTCATGTCCTCACCCAATCCCCCTATGGTCTATGACTATTATAACTTCCCACCCCACACATACGAGGTGACGTATCCAGCGCCGGGCGACCCGGCCCTTGCTGCGCGCGTATCAAACATGATCACCGCCGCCGGACTGCCCAGCAGCCTCGATCCTGAAATGGGGTATGACCACGGTACTTTTGTGCCAATGGCCGTCATGTACCCAGAGGCTGACATTCCCCTCATTCAAGTTTCCATGCGCCATAACTATAACCCAACCGAACATTTCGCCCTTGGACGCGCGTTGGATCCACTGCGCAACGAGGGTGTGCTCATCGTTGGATCTGGCCTCAGCTATCACAATCTGCGCCTCTTCAGCCCCGAAGCACGCGAACCATCGCACGCTTTCGACACTTGGCTCGCCGCGACACTAGCCCGCCCTGCGCCTGAGCGCACTCAGGCACTACTTGACTGGGAAACCGCCCCCTCTGCGCGGGTCTGCCACGCCAAGGAGGACCACTTCGTGCCAATCTTCGCCGCCCTCGGCGCCGCCGAAGGGGAACCGGCCACACGGGTTTACCACCAGACGGGCATTCGCGGCGGCGTCACTGCCTCCAGCTACCGATTTGGATAAGCTCTTGAGGAAATCGTGACCGCCCGCTAGACCGACGCGGAGTTTTCAGGAGTCCGCCCGTCATGTCGATGAACAGCTTTGGCCACCTTTTCCGCGTCACCACTTGGGGCGAAAGCCACGGCCCCGCGCTTGGCGCGACAGTTGATGGCTGCCCTCCGGGTGTGCCAATTGAGCCGGAAATGCTGCAAATCTGGCTCGACAAACGCCGCCCCGGTCAGAACAAGAACATGACCCAGCGCAACGAACCGGACGCCGTGAAAATCCTGTCCGGGGTGTTCGAAGGCCAGTCGACCGGCACGCCCATTCAACTGATGATCGAAAACACCGACCAGCGCAGCCGCGACTATGGCGACATCTCCGAAACTTTCCGCCCGGGTCACGCCGATATCACCTATTGGCAGAAATACGGCATCCGCGATTATCGCGGCGGCGGGCGCTCATCTGCCCGCGAAACCGCGTCCCGCGTCGCCGCAGGCGGTGTAGCGCGCGAAGCCATCAAAGCGATCGCACCCGGCGTCGAAATCAAGGGCTACATGGTTGCCATGGGCGAAATGGAAATCGATCGCAGCCAGTTTGACTGGGACGCCATCGACCAAAACGATTTCTGGATTCCCCAAGGGTCAGAGATCGCTCAGGACTGGGAAAACTACCTTCAAGACCTGCGTAAATCCCACGATTCCGTCGGCGCGATCGTCGAAGTTGTTGCGCGCGGCGTGCCTGCCGGGATCGGCGCGCCCGTCTATAACAAACTCGACACCGACCTGGCCGCCGCGATGATGTCGATCAACGCTGTAAAGGGCGTGGAAATCGGCGAAGGCATGTCCGCCGCCCGCCTCCGAGGTACCGACAACGCAGACGAAATCTTCATGGGCGCAAACGGCCCTGAATACGGTTCAAACCATGCCGGTGGCATCTTGGGCGGCATCTCCACAGGTCAAGACCTCGTGGTGCGTTTTGCCGTGAAACCCACCTCGTCAATCCTCAGTCCGCGCCGCTCGATCCGCAAGGACGGGACCCCGATCGAAGTGATCACCAAAGGTCGCCATGACCCCTGCGTCGGTATCCGCGCTGTTCCCGTGGGCGAGGCGATGATGGCCTGCGTTGTGCTCGATCACCTGCTCCTGCATCGCGGTCAGGTTGGGGCGAACCGGGGTCATATTGGATAAGCTGCGCACAGAACTACGCGCGCATGTCACCGCGCGCATGTCTCAAGACGCCGCGCATGACCTCGCCCATCTTGACCGGGTCTGGACCAACGCAAGCCGCATTGCGGACACGGAAACCGACGTCAACCTGACCGTTCTGGTCAGCGCGGCCTATCTGCACGACCTGGTCAACCTGCCCAAAGACGCGCCCAACCGCGCAACTGCCTCCCACCTCGCCGCACAAGAGGCCACGCCTATTCTACAGCGCCTTGGCCTGTCCGCCGCCGACATTACCGCCGCTCAACACGCCATCACCGCCCACAGCTTTTCCGCCGGCATCTTGCCTGAAACTATCGAGGCAAAGATCCTGCGTGATGCTGACCGGCTCGACGCGCTCGGGGCCATTGGCATCGCGCGCTGCTTCGCTGTCTCAGCCAAGCTTGACCGCGCCTTCTATGACCCCGACGATCCCTTCGCAATGTCCCGCGCCCCTGACGATGGCCAGTTCGCCATGGATCATTGGCCGATCAAGCTTTTGCGGCTCCCCGAAGACATGCTCACTACGACCGGCCGCGCCATAGCCAAAGAGCGGCTTGCGACTATGGTGCAATTTGCACAGGCTTGGGCCACGGAAATCAACGCTCCTTTCCCGCGAAACTGGTTCTCGCCCGAATAGTTTTCTGCACCTGCAAAAAAAGTCACCCGGAGACTGGCCAAAATGTCCCTGTGGTGAAATGTAAGCCGCGTCAGCCAACGCCGATTCGGTCTCATCCAACATTCGTTGATTCGAACACCGGCGCCGCGACTCAGATCCAATACCTAACGGTGCACCGACAGAGGAAACCCATGAGTCTGACCTGCTTTGATGTGATGGTCCCAAGTGACAAGCAGAAAACCATTCTGCCAGACGAGAGCATCGCCACCGCATTCAACATCATCAAGGACAGCCGCGCGCGCTTTTTGCCCGTCGTTGAACAGGATGGCACCTATGTGGGCGTGTTCACCGCGCCGACCTTGCTAAAGCTCATCTTGCCCAAGGCGGCGACCATTGGCCTGAACGATGAGGCCGGGCGCGTCCCGATAGAATCGCTTGGCTTCATGAACCTGACGCATGGCGATTTCGAGCAACAGCTCGACCGCCTCAAGCACGAGACCGTGCGCGATAATATGTCCAGGCCGGTCAATATTCCGGTGGCCGCGCCCGATACCCCCGTGATGGAAGGCATCTTCCTGATCTACAAATTCAAACGCCACGTGATCCTTGTTGAGCCTGACACAAACCGCTTCGTCGGAACTGTTAGCGCAAACTCCCTTCTTGATCGCGCGCTCGGCTAACCCTCCAAATACCGGACTAAAATCTTGGCAGACCATTCCACGTCGCACGGAGACACGTTCTCCGTCCCCCAGCTATTGGGCATTGATCCGATCTGGATCGCCACTGGCATTCTCATCGCAGTCTACGCGGTCCTGATCACCGAAAAGGTAAACCGCGCCATCCTCGCGATGCTGGGCGCATCACTCATGGTTCTCTTTGGGATCATCACCCAGCAACAGGCGGTCGACGGCGTCGACGCCAACACGCTCGCGCTATTGATCGGTATGATGGTGATTGTTGGCATCACTTCAAAATGCGGGTTGTTCCAATACGTGGCGATTAAGGCCGCCAAGGCGGTCAAGGCTAACCCAACCGGCATTCTGATCATGCTCACGCTGATCACCGCCGTGTTCTCGGCCCTTCTCGACAACGTCACGACTGTGCTGCTGATCGCGCCGATCACCTTGCTGATCACCGAAGCGCTCGAAACCCGCGTGTTTCCCTTTTTCATCGCAGAAATCCTGGCCTCAAATGTGGGCGGCACGGCCACGCTTATTGGTGATCCGCCCAACATCATCATCGGCTCCGCCGCCGACCTCAGTTTCAACCAATTTGTCGTGAACCTCGCCCCGATCTCTGCAATCTGTCTCGTCGTCCTGACCGGCATCATCTACCTGATGAACCGCAAGGAACTGGCCAGCATTCCCAAGTCCGCCAGCGAACGCATCATGGGCTTCAACGAATCCGAGGCGATCACTGACGTGGTCCTGATGATCAAATCCCTTGGTGTTCTCGCACTTGTCCTCGCCGGTTTCATCTTGGGCCACGGCCATGGCATCCAGCCGGGCACCTCAGCGCTGGCAGGTGCGGCGCTGCTAATGCTCTTGGCCTATGGGCATCAGACAGGCGAGGACCAATCTGAATCCGTGCACCACATCTTTGGCGAAGTGGAATGGATCACGATCTTCTTTTTCGGCGGCCTCTTTGTGATCGTCGCTGGGGTTGAACATGTCGGGTTGTTGGCATTCTTTGGCGAAAAGGTGCTCGAACTGACCCAAGGCGACATGATGTGGACCGCGTTCTTCATCTTCTGGGCGTCGGGCATCCTGTCAGCCATCCTCGACAACATCCCCTTCGTGGCCACTATGATCCCGCTGATCGAATCCACCGCCGAAACCTTTGGCGGCAAGGACGCGATAGAGCCGCTGTGGTGGTCGCTCGCGCTAGGCGCGTGTCTTGGCGGGAATGGCACTTTGCTGGGCGCCAGCGCTAACCTTACAGTGGCCGCGTTTGCTGAAAAAGCGAAACAGCCCATCGGCTTTATCGCCTTCGCAAAAATCGCCTTCCCCATCATGATACTCACCCTCATGATCGCAAACGTCTACATCTGGCTGCGCTATTTCTAAAGCAGCTATGCAATCGCTATTTGCGACCCTCTCAGCCAGTGCAAACGCACTGGCTGGGGCATGTGCTTCTTCTGCTAAGGCGCACATATCTTGGGATTGAACAGGTCAAAACCTATCTGATCGCCGCACAGAATTTGCCAGACTTCGTAATCGGTAAAATACCCGGTGTGACCACCCGGATTGACCGGCATGTCTCTTCTCTCATCGATCAGCCCGCCATCAATTCGGGTTCCGACAAAATCGTCCTCACGAAAGATGTTAAACCACGCCGCATTGAGCGCTCCTGAATCCACCGTAAACATCTCGGGAAAGTACCTTTGGTAGATATGTGTCACTGGGCACCCCATCGTGATCAACGTTACCGGTCGCCCTTTTATCCGTCGTTGCACACGCGGATCCGCAAGCATCTGGGTCGCGATCACAGTGCCTTGAGAATGGGAGATAACGGTGATGTGGTCCGCTGAAAAAACCGACAATGCATAATAAAGCGTCCGGTAGAACCGTTCATTGATGGCTGTCCGATCTGGATAATTTGCTTGCCGAGCAGGCAGCTCCTTTGCGAGGTAACAACGCTTGCGAATGGCATAAGTCACGATATCGCGCCCTACGCCCAATCCAGCCGAAACGATGTAGGAAAACCGGTAAAGCATCGCCGCCACGGTCAACGCAATTAATGCGATGGCGCCCTGATGGGACTCAAGGAATTTCAAAAACGCACCAGCAACGCTACAGTTCTCCAACTCTCCTTGGTTCGTTTTTTCTATTGGGCAAAAGGGATTGCCTCCGGAAAAATGATTTCCAACTTGCTGATATACCGCCACGGACATGACAACCGCCCCCAGGAGAAACACAATCTGTGCCCACCTGTTCAATACGGCTCGGTTCGTCAGGCTTGATGCTTCATGCAGTTTCTTACGCCTGATTTTGCGTATCGCGAAAATGCAACCGCCGCACAGGACCAGTGCCGCGATCAAAACGAATGCGGCCCCCAGCGTCCCAATCGATTTACCAAGCTGATTGCCTAAAACAGCCGTCAATGCACCGTCCGACAGCATATTGACCGAACCGACAATCTTCTCCAGACCCAGCCAAAATCCAGACATGAAAAACAGCCAAAAGGCGAGCATTCCCGAACATATACTTGGGTAAATCCGCCGGTGCTCGCTCAACTCGTCGTCAATCCCCAATGGCAGCAATGAGGTCATGTATAAAACCAAAGTCGAAAAAACCAGCAGCGCCCAAGCCGCACCCAGCGCAAGGATCTGAAACGCAACATACTGGCCAAGTGCGGAATACTCAGAAGGCAGCACACCCTCATTCGTGGTCGCAATGCATTTTGCACAATCCCACCACTCCAGCACCAGCGGCCCACTGATCAGCGCAGAAATGGCCGCCGTCCCCACAATCGCCGTCCCGCGCCAAAACACCCGTCGCAGATAGGTCGGGGCGCGGTTCCACTGCCTCACCCCAAATGCGGTAGCCGCGCCATAGACCCCCAGCAGCGCACAAACATATGCCGCCTTGCCCCTAAAGGCGTCGCCGGACAATTGGTCGATCATCATCGCCGCGGCCCCGAGCAACAAAAAAGCGTTTATCGCCGCCACCCCGCCAAAGAAAACCCAAGTAAAGCCATGTACCAGCAGCGCAGCCAACGTCGTTCGCTCCTTGGCCTTACCTCGCTCAATCCCCTTTCTGCGATGCGTTTGTTCGACATTGTCCATCGCCAGATAACCCAGCGCTAAAACCACCCAGATCAGATCCAGAACCGTTTTGAACGCCCCTTTGGGCGCTGGCGAACGGTCTGCCCAGAAAACTTCGGCAAACATTGCCTCATCGGCCTGATTATAAAGCTTGCGAACATTGCGCGTATGTACTTTGAACAATCGGACATTTCGGGTCGTGCCGTCAAAATTGTTCTCGGCCAGCTCGATCATATCGCGTTCGATCTGAACCGGCGGCCTTGGTTTTCCATCAAACCAAGTCGTCGCCGCGCCAACAACCTGATCAACTGTTTCGCCAGGTTTCTGTTCACCGATACCGTGAACCGTCAAAATAAGATGCCGCGCCATCCTGCGCTCCAAACTCACTAAATCAATACGTTGACCCTAGCATAAATTTGCTTCGTTTCCCACGCCCTGAAATGGATCCCATGCAACACTCCACAATCCATGCGCGAATAGGTTTCACTTTTCGGATCAGCCTGCCACGGTCAGGTTTTGGTTAAGTTCGCGCGACATCGGCGCTCCACACCCGTTTCGTAACTCACAGCGCCATGTTCGACATACTCGCCATTGCGTCACCCATTTGGCATCGCCGCCATCGGTTATGTCACCTTGCGGCGTGGATGGTTCTCGCCCGCCGACCTCAAGGGTCTTGGGCGATATGTTATGGATATCGCGTACGGGCGCTTCTGTTCTACGCGGTTGCAAGTTGCGACCGCACCGAAATTTTCCAACCCGACGACACGGGCGATTACCTGTTCGGTACACTGGCCACAATCACACTCAGCTTTGCATGGTTCTCATGGGCAGCCACCGCCCGCCCGCTGCGCCAATGCAGTCATGGGGGTCTGTCTACCAAAATTCCAGCTTTGTCAGCTTTCCCCTGAAGCTGCTTATGTTCCCTGATATCGCAGGTGTTGTGCTGGCGCTCAATGTCACGGTCAAGAACATGATCCTCGTCCCATTCTGCCTGATCCTTATGGGACTGGTCAGGGATCAACCCGGTCTGTCACCCCTTCAACTTATTTGCCACATCATCCGGCGCCCGATGGTCATTGGCCTTTTGCTGGGATTAGCCGTTTCGATCCTGCACATCCCTATTCCCGCGTCTGCGTCCCGAATGCTCCAAATGCTAGCTGCATCCGCTTCTGCCTTGGTTCTCTTCGTGATCGTGGGTCACTCGTCGGTCTGCCTTTGCGCGGCGATTGGCGGGCGGGGCACAGATCGCTGCGTTCAAACTGCTCCTCGCGCCCATGCAGGTCGCTGCCACCGCACTACTTTGCACGTTAATCTTCGGCTCATACCTATCGCCAAAATGCACGTGGTCCTGATCCCTTCCACCGCCACGCCGATGTTTTCGATCTATCCTGTCCTTGCTCAAGAACAAGGTCTCCCGCGGGCAGCTTCAATCGCCATACCAATGGCCACATCAGCCGCGCTTTTCACACTTTCCACTTAGTTGTTTCTTCTAACCTGACATTACCACGCAATAGGCACCGACACAGGCCCTCGAAACGCCCAACCACCAAACCGGGTCTCACCTGCCAAACGCAGCCCCGGCAATCGCTCAAACAACATTGGCAAAGCCACCTCGGCAATCAAACACCGGGACGCCCACGCGCCAGCGCAAAAATGCGGCCCCGCTCCAAAGCTGATCGCTGGCCCGCAATCCTGTGTCACGTCAAACACATCGGGCCGCGCAAACACAGTCTCATCCCGATTGCCCGAACCAAACATGAGAAACACCCGATCCTCTGGCTCAAAGGTCACACCGCCCGTCTCATATCGGCGTGCCACACGACGTGGCGACATGCCTATGGGTGACATCCAGCGCGCATATTCCTCAAACACCTGCAACCAGGTGGCATTTCCATGCCGCACCAAAGCCAATTGCTCAGGATGGGCCAACACAGCCCACACGGCCCCGGCAATCGCATCGCGCGGCTCGTTCTGCCCACCACTAATCGCCAATTTGATATTGGCGCGAATGTCTTTCTTAGGTAACTCGGCCTGCATCATCACAGACAACATGGACAGGTCAGGTACTCGCGCCAGTTCCGGCATCCGCGCATCAATATAGCGGTCAATCGACGCGGTGCAGTCATGGCACTGCGCTGCCACCTTCTTGTCTCCTGCATAGTTGGCACAACCGTCAATCATGCCCTGACTAACACGATCCATTTCCTGCCAATGCATATTGGTCAGCCCGGTAATCGCCTTAAGAGCTTCTCCCGACACAGGGCGCGCAATGTCAGCAACCATGTCTGCGCGACCCAGCGGCGCGACACGTTCCAAAATCCCGCGCATCGCACGCTGAAATTGCACCTTCCAGACATCCCTTACAGTCCTTGGTGATACCGACGGAAAAATGGCTCTGCGCTCCGCCGTATGCGCCGCACCATCCTTTCGCATCATGTTTTGCCCCATCAGCACGGTCATCAATCCATCCGGCTGATCCGAAGAAAACACCTCGACCTTCTTCTCATTGTCAAAAATCGCATCCCGCTGCGTGATCAGTGTCGCGCCCAGCTGAGGCACATAGGCAATCGGCACCTTCGCACGCATCGCCTTCAAATCAGGATAAGGGTCCTCCCAAAAGGCACGCAGATCAATCTCGTAAACAGGTGCGTCAGACATATGGAGACTGTTCCACCCTCAACCTCCTTCGACAAGCCAGCTCCTTCATCTTGCCAAAAATACTTTGGGGTGAATTGGCCAAAGGCCAAGAGGGGCAAAGCCCCTTATGTCCAGTTCAGCACCACCTTGCCCGACGCCCCCGATTTCATCGCGGCAAAGCCCTGCTCGAACGCATCAACATCAAATCGATGCGTGATCACCCGGCTCACGTCCAAACCGTTTTGCAACATGGCAATCATCTTGTACCAGGTCTCAAACATCTCGCGCCCATAGACACCTTTGATCGTGATCGCCTTAAACACAATGCGGCTCCAATCCACCGGAGATTTGCCCGGCGGGATACCAAGCAGCGCGATCTTGCCGCCCATCACCAATGCCTCAACCATCTGATCCAAAGCCGCTTGCGACCCTGACATCTCAAGTCCCACATCAAACCCCTGCGTCAGCCCCAGCTCGCCTATCACGTCATTCAGATCTTCTTTGCTAACATTTGCCGTCCGCACAGTTGGAACCACATGTTCCGCCAGCCTCAACCGGTCCGGATTGATATCCGTGATCACCACATTGCGCGCGCCGGCATGACGCGCCACTGCCGCCGCCATGATCCCAATCGGACCGGCCCCGGTAATCAACACATCCTCCCCCAACAGATCAAAGCTCAGCGCCGTGTGAACCGCATTGCCCAGCGGATCCAGAATGGCGCCTATCTCATCCGGAATATCGTCCGGCAACGGCACAACATTGAACGCAGGCAAACGCAGGTATTCCGCGAACGCCCCCTGTTCGTTCACCCCAATCCCCCGCGTGCCTGGATCAAGGTGAAACTTGCCCGCGCGGCTTTGACGGCTGTCATGTTCAATCAAATGCCCCTCACCAGAGCAGCGCTGCCCCACCTCCAGCCCCGTCACATCCTTGCCGATCTCAACAATCTCTCCGGCAAATTCGTGGCCGGTGATCATCGGCACCGGCACCGTGCCGCTCGCCCATTCATCCCAGTTCCAGATGTGAATATCCGTCCCGCAAATCCCGGTCTTGTTCACCCGGATCAACACATCATCCGGCCCAATCTCGGGCACAGGTGCCTGCGTCGCCCATAAACCCTCTCGCGGAAAACTCTTTTCCAATGCCTTCATCGTGTTTGGCAAAGTCATCAGATCACCCCCAACTCTTTGCCAACACGCCCAAACGCGGACAACGCATGGTCCAGCTCCTCGCGCGAAAGGGCGGCGTTCATCTGGGTGCGGATACGCGCTTGTCCACGCGGAACCACCGGAAAGAAAAACCCGGACACGTAAACGCCTTCGTCAAACAACCGCGCCGCCATGTCCTGCGCCAGCTGCGCCTCGCCCAGCATGACCGGTACAATCGGATGTTCGCCCGGCAATAAATCAAATCCCAGCGCCTCCAATCCAGCCCGCCAATAGCGCGCATTCTCAAACAACCGCGCCCGCAACCCAGCGCCTTCTTCCACCAGCCGGATCGCTTCAATCCCGGCGGCAACGATGCTTGGCGGCAGCGAGTTGGAAAACAGATAGGGCCGCGCGCGCTGCCGCAACAAATCGATCACTGGCTGCGGCCCAGCGATGTAACCGCCAATTGCCCCCCCAAGTGCCTTGCCCAACGTTCCCGTAACAATGTCCACATCCACACCAAAATGATCCGGTGTCCCGGCACCGCTCGGCCCCATAAACCCGGTGGCATGGCAATCATCCACCATCACCAGCGCATCATACTTTTGCGCCAGACGCGTGATCTCAGGCAGATTAGCCAGATATCCATCCATACTGAAAACACCGTCCGTCGCAATCATGATATGGCGCGCACCGTCCTCCCGTGCCAGCTTCAGCCACGCCTCAAGATCGGCCATATCATTGTTGAGATAGCGATAGCGCTTGGCCTTGCACAACCGCACCCCGTCGATGATCGACGCATGGTTCAGACTGTCGGAAATGATCGCATCTTCTGGCCCCAGTAACGGCTCGAACAACCCGCCGTTCGCATCAAAACAGGCCGCAAACAGGATCGAGTCCTCTTTGCCCAGAAACGCCGCCAATCGCTGTTCCAACTCGCGGTGAATATCCTGCGTGCCGCAAATGAAACGCACCGATGCCATACCAAACCCGCGCGGCTCCATCGCGCCCTGCGCCGCCGCGATCAGCGCCGGGTGATCGGCCAACCCCAGATAGTTGTTCGCACACAGGTTGATGACCTCGCGCTCGCCAACCGTGATTTCGCCGCTCTGGGGCGACGTAATCATGCGTTCGCGTTTCATCATACCCTCCGCCTCGATCTGGCTCAGCGTGTCGCGAATGTGGGTCAGGAAAGCTTCAGACATCGTGTCCTCCATGATTCTGGACACATATCTACCATAACGGAGGCGCATCTCAAATAGCAGAAACGCACAATCACGGAAATTTTCCGTAATAACGGATTCAAATATCGGCACGCCGCATTGAACAAATTAGTACAGCGCAAGCAAATGGGCGGGCCTCAGGCGTCCTGCACCACGAGGAACACACGCGCCGCGTCACCTTGGGCGCGGATACAGTGGGGCACGTCAGAGGAATAGCGCGCCGTATCATCCGGACCCAGCAGTTCTCGTGCATCCCCGGACACAACTTCGACCTGACCTTCGACAACCGTCAAATGCTCGCGCGCCCCGCGCGTGTGTGGCTGGCTATCCAAAACACCACCTTTGGCAAACCGAATGTCATACACCTCGTGTTTGCCGGCGTCTTCAGGTGGCGACAGTATGCGAATGCTGCACCCTTCGCCCATATTCTCAATTGTTGGCACCTGTGCATCGCGCAACACTTCAATCCGATGAGCTGCATTACCCTCTTCCAGAAGCCCCGCAAAATCGACCTGCAACGCCCGCGTTAAATTCCAAAGCGTTGCAATGGTTGGGCTACTTTCACCCCGCTCAATCTGACTCACCATCGAACGCGAAACGCCTGACAGCTTGGCGACCGCATCCAGAGACAGCCCCTGATTGCGCCGTGCCTCGCGCAGGCGTGCTGGCAACAGATCGAGAATTTGTTCCGCATCATTCATGGTTCCAGACCTGCCGTGAAAGCACCGGATTTGTCAATCATTGGCAGGTCTCAGGCGTGACAACTCCGCCGGATGACACTGAATGCTGCATGTGCATAATGGCGACACTTGAGAATCTGGAGGACACATCAATGACTGATATCGTAATTCTTGGCGGCGCCCGTACTGCCATCGGCACATTTGGGGGATCGCTGGCCAACACCGCGCCAATTGATCTTGCCACAGTCGCCGCAAAGGCAGCGATGGAGCGCAGCAATGTCGAAGCTGGACAAGTTGGCAACGTTGTATTTGGCCACGTCATCAACACCGAACCTCGCGACATGTACCTGTCCCGTGCGGCTGCCATTCAGGCCGGTATTCCCGACACGACCCCTGCCATGAACGTAAACCGCCTCTGTGGTTCCGGTGCACAAGCTATTGTCTCCGTTGCTCAATCTCTGATGTTGGGTGACGCAGATTTTGGTCTGGCAGGCGGTGCAGAAAACATGAGCCGCTCACCCTACATCATGCAAGCCCAGCGCTGGGGTCAAAAGATGGGCGACGTCAAATCGCTGGACATGATGGTTGGCGCGCTTAGCTGCCCGTTTGGCACCGGCCACATGGGTGTGACCGCTGAAAACGTAGCCGAAGAACATAATGTGTCGCGCGACGACATGGATGCCTTTGCTCTGGAAAGCCAGACCCGCGCCGCTGCCGCCATTGAGGCGGGCTATTTCAAGGATCAGATCGTTCCGGTCGA
Organism: Shimia abyssi; assembly: GCF_003014475.1. GTDB lineage: Bacteria > Pseudomonadota > Alphaproteobacteria > Rhodobacterales > Rhodobacteraceae > Shimia > Shimia abyssi. The sequence continues at coordinate 50,412 of NZ_PYGJ01000007.1, forward strand.
CGTCAAGGTCAAGCGTGACATGGTTCCATTTGACACAGACGAACACCCGACTTCGTCTTCGTTGGAAAAGCTCGCCAAATTACGCGCTGTGTTCAAGAAAGACGGTCGCGTCACGGCTGGTAACGCATCGGGTATCAATGACGGCGCCGCCGCCATCGTGCTGGCACGCGCCGAAGCCGCCGAGAATGCGGGCCTTACACCAAAGTTCCGCGTCCTTGGCTATGCCCACGCGGGCGTGCGCCCGGAGGTGATGGGCATTGGTCCGATCCCTGCGGTGACAAACCTCCTCGAACGCACCGGCCTGTCGATTGGCGATTTCGACGTAATCGAATCCAACGAAGCGTTTGCCGCACAAGCCATTGCTGTCAATCGCGGTCTGGAACTGGATACATCCAAAGTCAACCCGAACGGCGGCGCGATTGCCTTGGGCCACCCCGTTGGCGCCACGGGCTGCATCATCACCGTCAAGGCGATGCACGAACTCGAGCGCACAGGCGGCTCCAAAGGACTGATCACCATGTGCATCGGTGGCGGTCAGGGTATCGCGCTGGCCATCGAGCGCCTCTAACAAACCTGCGAGTGTGGGCCAACCGGCCCGCACTCTCCTTTGGATAACTCTGCTCAAAGGTTAACGCGCCTGTGTTTCGCAAAACGACACCGACGCGATACCGACAGAATACCGACGTAATACCGACGTTGCGTTTTGGCGTTATTCAATCCAGACCCGCACCCTGTCCGAACGCCCCGTCGCATCAATAACAGTGATGGTCGACGCGCCCAGCTCATCCAATGGCAATTGAATTTCCTGTCGCCGTAATCCGGTCATCAGGGGCACGCCATTGGCCATAACCGTAAACGGTTTCCGCCCGTTTCGAACCTTCACAAACACCCCGCCCGCCTGCCGAACCAGTCGCGCGCCATCCGGCGGAAATGCAACACTCATGTCGCCTGATGGCGTCTGAAAAACGGCGTCACGACCCCGAAATTTTCTAAGCGGTTCAGGCAGTTGCGCGTTTGATAACAAGATCGTTTCCGGCGGCGGCGGACCAAGTGGATCAAGGTCTGGTTTCACCCTCTCAAACACATCAAATAGTACCGGCGCCGCCACAGCCGCGCCAAAGGCACCGGGCACGGGTGTGCCATCCGGGCGCCCTATCCACACACCTGCAACATGCCGCCCATCAAACCCAATGGCCCATGTATCACGGTGCCCATAGCTCGTGCCGGTTTTGTATGCCAACCGGTTGGCTGGCGCACCCGGCGGTGGGGTTATCCCAGAAAGGATATGGCCAAGATGCCAGGCCGAAGATCGGCTTATAACACTCTGATTCAGAATGTTTTTCTCACCCACCCTCCAATGCAATTCCGTCGCTGCCCCGCCCCGTGCAATCATCGCATAAAGCTGCACCAGTTCTTCCAATGTCACCCCAACTCCGCCCAGCGCCATAGCCAATCCCGGCGCGCCGCCCGGCAGTTTTAGATCTGCCCCCGCCTTCCGCATTGCCGCCATCAGATTGGCTGGCCCCACCTCTTCGGTCAGCAAAACAACTGGAATATTCAATGAATACTGTAGCGCCTCAGAGACGCGCAACGCACCCCGGAACCCGCCATCAAAATTCTGTGGCGCATAGGTGCCAAAGCGGATCGGCGCATCGTCAATCATGGTTTCGGGATGTGCCAATCCCTGATCAAACGCCAAACCATACACCAATGGTTTTAAGGTTGATCCTGGCGAGCGGCGCGCTTGGGTCATGTCAACAAACCCCTGCCGATGATCCTGTTGCCCATAACCAGCGGACCCAACAGACGCCAATATTTCACTGGTCTGATGGTCTGCAACAACCATCGCAATTGATAAGCGCTCTCCGAGACCAAGCAACGCGCGTTCAGCAATGTTTTCAATGGATTGCTGCAGATCGCGGTCCAATGTCAACGCATGGTCAAGCGCCTCCGGCCGGGAAGCCAAAGCACGATCCGCCAAATGCGCCGCATGTGTCGGAAAGCGCTGCCGGTGATTTGGCACCGGTTCACTCTGAGCCGCTACCACGTCCTCTTCGCGTAACACGCCTGCGGAAAACACACGGTTCAGAACACGCGTGCGCCCTGCGGTGGCCGCGGTTGGAAACCGATCAGGACGGCGCGAGTTCGGGCTTTGGGGCAACGCCACCAACAGTGCCGATTGCGCGGGTGTCAGCCTTGTAGGTTCCTTGGCAAACCACGCCAACGAGGCTGCCCGAATGCCTTCAAGATTGCCGCCAAATGGCGCGTGTGTAAGATAAAGCGAAAGGATCTCAGCCTTGCTCAACCGCCGCTCCAGAGCCAGCGCCACACGGATCTGTCGCAGCTTTCCCGCCCATCGTCCGGTGCCGGAATCCTCCATCAACCGCGCGACCTGCATGGTCAGCGTAGAACCACCAGAAACCACTCTCCCTGAAATCAACGCCTGCCACATGGCCCGGATCATCGCACGGGAGTCGACACCGGAGTGCTCAAAAAACCGCTTGTCTTCATAGGCAACCAGCATTTCCAGATAAGTCAGATCCACCTGATCAGGCCGCGCGCCTAATCGCCAGATCCCACCGTCCACCGTATACGCGCGCAGCAACTGGCCGTTGCGATCACGCACTTCGACCGACGTGTCGACCAAGAGCGGCGGCAACTCAGTCGTCACGATCCAGCGATCAACCACGTCACGCGCACCGGCTCCGATCAGGAGCAGGGCAACCAAAAGGAAAGGCCACAAACGGCGCATTACTGTTGCACGATCAACTGTCCGGCGGCGGTGCGGGCTCGGTATTGTGGGCGGTACATGTCCTCGACCACCGCCGCTGGGTGGTGATACGTGCCGGGCGACACGGCGCGCACAATATAGGCCAACTGGAATGGCTGGTCCGAACGCCAGTCTACCGCTGCCAGAAAGCGATCAGAACGAAACTCGCTATGCTCGGCCCAGGCCGGATCTACCCAATCGAGCGCCCGGATATCGCCACTGGCTAAGAGATTCGGATTGTCGATCTCGAATCCGGCGGGTAGCGGATCGTTCACCATCAGGCGCGCACCGCCATTGTCAAAAGGCTTGACCGTCAACACGACGACAAAACGATCACCAGATCGTATCGCTGTGGGGTTCATCGGGGCACCAACGGTCGTGAAGTACTGGCGGTCGAGATCATACCCATAACCGCCTTTTTCAACTTGATAATTTGGCACACCAATCGAAGTTAGCGTCACGTCGGTCGGCAATTCGCCTTCGTTGCGAAGTTCCAGCGGTCCAACCAGCATGTCGCGCTCCAACGAGCGCAAGAGCGGTCCGTCGAGAGGTGCACCATTCAGGCTAAGCGCACTCAGACTATCATCATCTATCAGGGCATGAGCCGCCATCAAAGACCACACCGATTCCTGCGTCGACAAGCTGCGCCCCGGCGCTGATACACGCTGCGCCAACTGATTGCGGCCAAACGCAGTGCTACCTGCCTCAACCGCCAATGCCAGCACACCAGCCGCGTCACGCAGGCGGGTGCCATAATCAGCACGCCAGACATGGTTTGGCGCTTCGGACCACATTAAATCAACCTTGTTAGCGGCCTGCCGGAACATGCGGTCCGCGCGTGTCTGGTCACCATAAAATGCCAACGCCGCGCCCAACTGCGCTGCTGCCAGTGGCGTTGCAAAGGCTTCGGCTTTAACGTCCGCATAATACCGCAAATCCCCCATGGCCGCCGCGCCTTCGCGTGCCAAAACCATCAGCGCATAGGCGATATCCTCTCCGCCCTCATCGAAATCGGGGGCATAATTGATGCGATTTCGCAAGTTGTCCATCGACTGACGAAATGCAAGATCGGGAACGGCATAGCCTTTGGCCTTGGCGCGGGACAAGAAGTCACTGACGTAAGCATCCAGCCAGAAATCCCCACTTTCGGCACGCCAAAGACCAAAGGCACCGTTGCTGGCCTGACGGGTCAAGATGCGTTCGACCGATTGGTTTACGCGCTCTTCAACCTTGTCCCGCGACGCAAGGCCCAATGTTGCCGAAACAGTATCGAAATACAACAGCGGCATGGCGCGGGATGTGACCTGCTCGGTACAGCCATAAGGATATCGATCCAAAGCCTGAAGCAACCCCGGCGCATCAAACCGCGCCAAAGCACCTGAGGATATCACCGCAGAGCCAGTTCCAGTGCGGTAATTCGCAAACAAGTTGCTGTCCAGTGTGAGCGCATCGCCGCCGGCCAGTTCGATACGCTGTGTAGAGCTAATCTCCGGGTCGTTGGCGCGCACCGGAAGCGTTAGAGTTTTCAACAATTGCCGCCCATCCGGTGTAGTTAAAGCCACGCGAATGCTGTGATCTCCCACGTCCTGAGCCGTGATAGGCACAGAGAGGCGCGCGGTGGCTTTATCCGCCAGCTCGATACCCGATGGCACGTCGCCCGCCGTAAGTGTCACGCCATCTGCCACTACATCCAGCCCCATACGCCCATAGGGCCCTTCGGCATGCACAATTTCCAAAAGCAGGCGGCTTTGGTCCCCCGGTGCAAGGAACCGGGGAAGGCTTGCCGTGACAACTACCGGGTCGCGCACAATAACATCCTGTTCCGCTTGTCCAACAGCCGTGGAGCTCCACGCAATTGCCATCAGGCGCACGGTGCCGTTGAACTCAGGCAGGTCGAATTGCACCTGCGCGTTGCCGTTCGCATCCACCTCAACCGGGCCTTGGAAATAGGCGACCAGTTCCTCAGTTGGCGGAGGTGAGTCAAACTGAGTTGAGGACGTGGCATCCCCCCCTGACCGCACAGCACCCAAGGATCCGTTCATACCGTCAATAAGACGCCCATAGATATCACGGATTTCCATACCCAGCCGCCGCTGGCCGAAATAGTGCCCCGAAGGATCAGGGCTATGGAATCCAGTCAGATTCAGAATGCCCAGATCAACCGCAGCAAGCGTGACGTATGCGGCTTCACCTTCGGTGACGCCATCCACGTTGACACCCACAGTCATCGGACCACGCGGCGCCAGCTGCTCTGGCACTTCGAGAGTAACGGCAAGCTGTTTCGCACCCGGATCAATCTTGGCATAGCTCAACCCCAAGGCACGCGCAGGGTTTTGCCCTGCGGTTTCATCAGATGGACGGATCACCGACGCGGTAACATAGGCCCCCGCCCCCCATTCATCGGTGACGTTCAGCGGAATTAGGTTCTCACCTTCGCTGACCTCGACCGCCTGCATGGCGATCAGACGATTAGACATCACCGTCACAAGCGCCGTGCCGGAATAACGCGGCACGATCCGAACCATCGCGGTTTCACCGCTGCGATATCCGGGCTTGTCCAACGACAACTCAAGAGTATCGGGTGTGTCGGAAGCATCAACCGGCGCGTACCAGCCTGCGTAGAAATCGGTTGAACTGGCAACATAGTCGCCGTCGACTTGCTCCACCACGATCTCATAGCGCCCCCAGTCTACAGGTGCGCTCACCTCAACGGCGCTACCCGCCATCGAAACTTCACCGCCCGCAACACGGGTACGGGTTGTTGTCGGCTCCCATTCCCAGTTTCCGTAAAGCTGATACCATTGATAACTTGTGCGCACCTGGTTGACCGTCCAACGCAACTTCATCGGTTGATGGCTTAGGTCCGGACCGAGTGAGACAATATTGAACCGAGCCGACGTGCCTTCGGCCACAACGTCTTCGCCAAATGCGGGCTTAATGCCGATCATGGGGCCATTCGCCGCAACCGGATGTGAAAGCTGCCGCTCAACCGGGCGCCCTGACCCTTCGCTCACACGCACGGTGATGTCGGCCAAAAGCGGGCGACCGGCGGCGTCGATTTCGGACAGGGGGAGGAACACTTGTGCCATGCCGTCACTATCAGTTTCATCGCCCGCAAAATACTCGGTCACACCGGAAAAGCGCTCATCATGGCGGCCAAACTGGTATCCTTCAAAGCCGTCAACCTCGTCCCGCGAGCGCAGGGCCACGTTGCCCTCGACCCCAAGTCCAGCACCCGGTGCGCCAAACAAGTAGCGAGCGGCAACGCTAAGCGGCGCTGGATCAGCCAAGTCCAGCGGTGCCTCTGGCAATGTCAATTCAAAGTCGATCCGCTCAGGGAGAAAATCCTCGACCAACACCTTGGCCGTGGCTAGCGGTGCAGCCTCCAGATCGGTTTTGAACTCAATGCGCCACGATCCGCGCGGTACCGACGCGCCGGTCGGCATCGCAAATACATGCCCCCCAGAGGTATCCTTGGTCGACACATGGCGCGCGTATTCCACGCCATCCGGACGGGTCAGGATCGCAGTTAGCGGCAGTCCCGGCAACGCCTGAACTTCGTCGCCTCGCGCCAGCGCGGTCACATAGATCGTCTCACCTGCGCGATACGCCCCGCGATCTGTTGCGACAAACAGATCAACCGGCGGGGATGGCTGACGCCCCTCGACGCCCCGATCCGATAGATCAAATGCAGGATCGGTTAAGGACAAGAACGAGAAATCCTCGCCATCCTCAAACAACAACAACGCCGGCGCCGCCCCATCGGTTCCGCGTGTCAGACCCGCGTCAAAACGGGCGTATCCCTTCGCGTCGGTCTGGACCGTTCCCAGCACACGGTTGGCGCGAGAGAGCAGCGACACCTTAGTACCTTGTCGCGCCTCAGCCGTCTTCAACCCGCGCACAAAGACATGCAACCCGTCCGTTCCACTTAAGCTAGTCACACCAATATCAGAGAGCACAAACCACTGGGTCGTCGACGTTTCGTCATAGAAATCCGCGCCGGGAATGTCCGCTGTCAGCGCGTAAACACCGGGCGGCTGGTCGCCAATAACCTCGCCAATCGGCAGTCGGGTTGTCATCGTCTGGTTCAAATTGTTTTGCACTTCGCCCGACCCGGTCCAAACGGTCTCCGCGACATCGCGGCTGAAGTCCTCAAACTGCCAATAGCTCAGCGGTTTTCCGAAATAGCTGTCCTGAAAGGCCCGCAACAAGTTTCGATCGCTAACACGCTGGAGCGTCAGATCGACCCCGTCGAGATTGACCGTTTCAATTGGCAAACCCGCGTCACTGGAGCGAGGTAAAACATAGGCACGCCCCGGAAACGCAACGCTTGGGTTGCGGTCACGCACATATACCGTCAGTTCAATATCGCGGATCAATGCCTCTCCGCTGGCCGCGGGCAGGCCTTCACGGAACGTGATGGCGTAGCGTTGACCGTGCTCAACACCGCCGACACAGATCTGCCTGTCGCTGGCTTCAACCGCAAGACGCTGATCAGGCAGCTTGACGAACGGGGCATAATCTACGCCGGACTTGACCAAAGATTCGTTGAATTCGGCGCAAATTCGCGGCTCTTGCTGATCGCTTTCTACTTTGTGTTCCGTGATACGGAATCCGTATTTACCAATCGCGCTATCCAATCTGCTGACGACATCTTCGCGCGGCTGAATTGCCTCTGCCAAACGCAATGCACGCAACACCGGCTTGCCGCGATTACTTTCTTCCAAAACATCAGCCATCTGAACCAATGCTGTCACCCGTGCCGGATCGGTTTCGGCGCGCAGATAGGCATTGATCGTGGCTGGTAACGCGCGATTACGATACCGGTTTGTCTCAGACTGGTTTGCACCATTCGCCGCCAAATTCAGTCTCGCATAGTCCAGCCACAAATCTCCCGTGTCCAGCTTGCTGACTGCGCCCCCCATCCAACGCATCGCGCTCACAATATTTCCGTCGTTTTCACGTTGCCTTGCGGCATCGATCATCTCTTGAGCCGTCCACGGTCCGGCGGCGTGAATGCGCCCGATATCCGACGCGAGATCGACCCCCTGCGACAACGTGCTGGCGTTCAGAAACCCAAGGTCAGCGGCACGAGACACGGCGCGCTGCTGCACACCTTTTCCCACGGAATACACCTCAGCCGAAAGTGCGCCGTCATAAGGCTGCTTTTCGCTGACGGCGCTTTTGGGGAAACAGGCGTTGGAGCGGGTATTGAATGTAAATGCCTGACACTCTGGATTGGAAAGGCACGCCTGAACACAAGCATCATAATTCGTATCGAACAAGTTTTGCAGGTCGGCCCCATAAAAGTCGACGTCGCGGCTCACTACGATGCGCCGGTCCGGAACATAGCTTTCCTGAGCAATCGTAGATTGGGCGAAAACTAGGCCGATCATGGCCAAAACAAACCATCGCATTTCAAACACTCCGCATAAGAATAGTGACATGGTGCCATGCTCGTTTGCGCAAGCGCAACGATTCAAATGCCAGAGCTAACTTAAGATGATCTTCACTGGTTCTTTCCAATCTGTCGGAAACTGATTGGTGATTCCGGGGAACGGTTAATGTCGCTTGCAAAAAGATTGGCAGACGAACGCAGAGCGCGGTTGGCGGCCGAACGACTATTGGAACTCAAACAGGCTGAACTGTTTTCGGCCAATCGCAAGCTTGGGAAACATGCAGCCGAACTTTCCAATGAAATCGTTGAAACACGCGCAGAGGTTGCCAACGTCAAGAACGAGAATAGCCGCGTGAAGTCTGACCTTCAGGTGGCGAATGAGAAAATCGAAATCGCTGAACGGCGCCTATGGTTGTCGATCGCTTCGATCCGCGATGGTTTCGCGTTCTTTGATGCTCAAAGTCGAATGATTGCTGCCAATCCGTCTTACTTGGCGGTCTTTGATGGATTGGAAAACGTACAACCGGGCATCACGTATTCCGAGATACTGGAATGCATAACGGATGAAGGAATCTTCAACACCGGCGATGCATCTGCTGAGCAATGGCGAGAAGAAATGCTCGCCCGATGGCACCAACCTACTCCGGAACCGGTCGTTCTGCGTCTGTGGAATGGCGAATATATCAAACTAATCGACCAACGCGGACATGGCGGCGACATCGTTAGCCTCGCACTCAACATTACAGAAACTGTGCGCTACGAGGCCAAGCTCAAGAGCGAGCAGCAGCGCGCTGAGGCTGCGAGCCGCGCAAAGTCAGCGTTTCTTGCGAACATGAGCCACGAAATCAGAACACCAATGAACGGTGTTGTCGGCATGTCTGACCTACTTTTGGATACGTCGCTTAGCGAAGAACAACGGCTATTTGTCAATACAATCAAGAATTCCGGCGAAGCACTTCTGGTCATCATCAACGATGTTTTGGATTACTCCAAGATAGAGGCTGACAAGCTGAAACTCCGCCCGGAAACATTTGATCTGGAAAGATGCATTCACGAAGTCACGACATTATTGCAGCTTTCAGCTCGGCAAAAGGTGTCGAGCTGATTGTTGACTACGATCTGTTCCTGCCGACTAAGCTGGTTGGCGATCCAGGCCGCATTCGGCAAGTTTTGACGAATTTGATTGGCAATGCGCTGAAATTCACATCCGAAGGTCATGTTCAGGTGCGTGTTGTTGGCGTTATTCAGAACGACGGAACCGAAGCCGAAATGCACATAACGGTGCAAGATACCGGCATCGGAATTCCAGAAGATATGATTGGCCACATCTTTGGTGAATTCAATCAAGTCGACGAAGCCCGCAACAAAGAGTTTGAGGGAACGGGTTTGGGCTTGGCCATTACGCGTAAGCTGATAGATCTCATGTCTGGCGACATCTGGGTGGAATCAAAAGAGAGTGAAGGTTCCTGCTTTGGGTTCAGCCTGACACTGCCGATCGAAGAAAATTGCGATGGCTTGCCGACGCCCTTACCCAGCTGCATTGGCAACGTCCTAATCGCTGATGAGGCTGAGCTGAACGGGCATCTGTTGAAGCGTCAGATTGAGCAGATGGGTGCAAAGGCCACCCTTTGTGCGGGCGAAGATTGTATTCAGGACCTTGCGGGGCAAATGGACTTGGTATTGATCGACCAATACCTTCCCAAGCTGGATGTGCTTGAACTGGTTGAAAAACTTCGCTCTGATGGGTGTGTCACGCCGATAATACTATTGGGATCCGATACAACGTCGATTGCTTCTGACCCCCGCACAGAACTTGTCCAAGGCGTATTGAATAAACCCATATCTCGCGGCGATTTGTTCGCAACGATCAAAAGAGCGGTAAGCCATGAGGAAGGCTCAGCCGAATCTCCCGCTCAAGAGACACCAACCCGTTCAATGCGAATACTTGCAGCGGAAGACAATAAAACAAACCGGCTGGTACTCAGCAAACTCCTCAAATCGTTAGACATCGAACTGGAATTTGCCACCAACGGGCTGGAAGCCGTAGACTTGTTTCAAAGCTTCAAACCTGATCTTATTTTCATGGATATCTCGATGCCCAAAATGGATGGTAAAGAGGCCACCGCAAAAATTCGGGGACTTGAAGCAGGAAGAATGCACACGCCGATTGTTGCCCTCACGGCTCACGCAGTTAATGGAGACAAAGAGGGCATTTTGGCTGCCGGGTTAGATCACTATTTGACAAAACCGCTGCGCAAAGCCGCGATTTTTGAAAAGATCCAAGACCATTGCCCGACGTCAGCGCGCCCGCCTATTCCAGAAGCAGAACCCCAAGAGCCGCTTCAGGCATCTGGATAATCGCGCAAAAAGACCCAACGGTCCCCTTCAGACATACCCGGATTGAACGTATACCCGCCTGTATCAAAATCCTTCAGGCCCGTAGAATCAGTGAGGCGATGCTGGATAATATACCGCGCCATTGACCCGCGCGCCTTCTTGGCAAAAAACGACACGATTTTGGCTTCGCCTCCGCGTTCCTCCATGAACACAGGAGTGATGATACGCAACCCCAGAGCTTTGGGATCTACAGCACCAAAATATTCTTGGCTTGCACAGTTCACCAAAGTATCCGCCCCCAACGTTTCGGCTTGTGCATTCAAAGCCTTGGCCGGTGCTGCACGCCAATAATCATAGAGATTTGTTCCGCGCCGTGTCTTAAGACGGCTACCCATTTCCAGCCGATATGGCTGGATCGCATCCATGGGACGAAGCACACCATAAAGCCCGGACAGAATGCGCAAGTGATCCTGTGCCCAATCCAGTTCTTCTTGGCTCAAACTGCTGGCCTCAAGCCCGATATACGTATCCCCCGCAAAGGCATGGATGGCTGGGCGGGTATCGTGCGCATCGGGTTCGGCGCTGAACACCTTGAACCGATCCCGGTTCAGGCGTGCCAGATCAACGCTCAGGTCCATTAGCTTTCGTAAGTCCCCAAGTGTCAGATTGCGCGCTGTCTTGACAAGGCGCACCGCGTCGTCCTGAAATTGCGGCGCAGTCTGTTCGCCGGAAACTGCATCCCAATTTAGCCGTTTTGCCGGCGACACAACAACAAGCATCCGTCTCTCCTGTTTTCGCGCACAAACGGGTTAACCCGCTTTGGCGATGACGTCTAAAAATGCCAAGGCAAACCGCTCGGCCCGCTTTTCCCCAAGCAACCGCGCCATATGGGCCTCGTCACAAGGTTTCGTATTCGCGACCTTGGCCAAAAGCGATGCGGAGCAGCTCATGGGTTTATCTATGCCATCCGGCCCGCGCATCAAGGTGGCCTGCGCCTCCAACAATTCATCGTAAAGCGATGCTTCGTTACGACCGGCAATTTTGCGGCGGCTAGGGTGCATATCCGCGGCTTCGCCATTGATCACTTCAAGAAAGGCATCACCGTAATTTGCCAGCTTTTTCGCGCCCACGCCGTTTACATGCGCCAATTCGTCGAGCGAAGACGGCCGTTTTTCAGCCATCTCGATCAGCGTGCGGTCATTGAAAATTATGTAAGCGGGAACCTTTGCAGCCTCGGCCAAGGCGCGACGCTTGGCCTTAAGTGCCGAAAGTAATGGCGCATCCTCTTCACTGACCAGCATCTTGGGCGCAGGACGCCGCGCGGTGCTTTTGATCGTATCACGCCGCAATGAAACTTCAGCCTCGCCGCGCAAAACAGGTAGCGCATCATCCGTCATGCGCAGCGCGCCATGGCGCTCAGGATCAGGCCTGATTAAATCCCGCCCCATCATTTGGCGAAACACGGCTTGCCACTGTCGTTTGTCATACTCGCGCCCAACGCCAAATGTTGGCAAATCATCATGCCCGCGTTGATTGACCTTATCGGTTCGATTGCCTAGCAAAATATCGATCAGATGCCCTGAACCAAACCATTCGCCTGTCCGCAAAATGGCCGACAGCGCTTTGCGCACTGCGACGGTACCATCAAAGACATCTGCAGGCGCGTCGCACAGATCACATTTTCCGCACGCCACTTCGGATTCGCCAAAATAGGACAGCAATGTCTCGCGGCGGCATTTTAACGCCTCTGCCAGTCCCAAAAGCGCATTCAGCCGGGCATGATCAGCTGACCGACGTTCTGGTGGTGCCAACCCCTCGTCGATTTGAGAGCGCCGCAAGCGGATATCGTCTGGGCCAAACAACGTGAGTGTTTCAGCCGGAGCGCCATCCCGACCAGCGCGGCCAATTTCCTGATAATAGGCTTCAATTGACTTGGGCAAATCGGCATGAGCCACCCAACGAATATCCGGTTTGTCGATGCCCATGCCAAAGGCCACGGTCGCCACGACAATCAAACCATCCTCGCGCTGAAATCGAACCTCGGTATCGCGGCGTTGTTCCGGGTCCATTCCGCCATGATAATGCAGCGCAAGATGTCCATCTTCGCGAAGCCCTGCAGCAAGGGATTCAGTTTTTGCTCTTGTGCCGCAATAAACGATGCCGGATTGACCTTTGCGAGCGGCCGCGAATTGCAAGATCTGACGGCGTGGATTGTCTTTCGCGCCAAATGCCAAATGAATATTGGGTCGATCGAATCCGTGTAAAAATGTCTGTGGCTTTTGGTCGTCGAACAGTCGTGCGACAATCTCGTCTCGCGTTTCGGCGTCTGCTGTTGCTGTGAATGCCGCAAGCGGGACGTTCAGCGCGCTGCGCAATTCACCAATGCGCAGATAGTCCGGGCGAAAATCGTGACCCCACTGGCTGACGCAATGTGCTTCGTCCACGGCAATCAAGCTAACACCAATCCGACGCAACATACCTAGCGCCGCGCCCGAGGCCAGCCGTTCAGGCGCAATATAAAGCAGTTTGAGCCGCCCTGCGTCCAATGCACCCCAAACTTGTTCGGTCTCTTCTTCCGTATTGCCCGACGTCAGCGCACCCGCCTCGACTCCGGCCTCCCGCAGTGCGCGCACCTGATCCCGCATAAGCGCAATCAAAGGAGAAATAACAACGGTTACGCCATCACGCATCAACGCAGGAAGCTGAAAACAAAGGGACTTGCCACCACCAGTCGGCATGATGGCCAACACGTTTTCACCACGTGTTACCGCGTCTATGATATCCTGTTGTCCGGGGCGAAAATGGTCAAACCCAAAGACGTCACGCAAAACCGTGGCAGCGGCGCACATGTATGTTCCTGTATTTTGGTTCAGTCTGCTCTTTTGAGAGACTGTCCCACACGAAGCGCACCGGGACAAGCCCGGCGTCGGCGATTAGAACAGGATCGAAGGCAGAATGTAGTCGCGCAAACTGATGATCACGATAAATGCAACCAACGGTGCCAGATCCAATGGGTGTGTATCCGGCAAAACGCGGCGGATCGGCGTATAGATCGGCTCCAGCAAACGGTTCAAGCCTGTCCAGATCTGTGCAACCATCGGTTGGTGCAAGTTGAGCACCTGGAAGTTGATCAGCCAGCTCATGATGATGTGAGCCAACATGATGAAAAAGGCCACGTTCAAAATAAGCTGTAGCGGGCCGTAAATCGCCATCATAAATGCGTTCCTTTCGATTGCTCGCACACAAGTAAGCGTCCTTGGGAAAAAGCACAAGACTGCCGCGAGGTCGTGGTTGACCATGATCCAGACAATCTCAAGAACTGGCTCAAAGGAGAGCCATATGTATCCGTTTCTGCGCATGGTCAAAGAACTGATCAAATTTCGCAACGCTCCGGCGATGCGGGTGGGTGACATTCATATTTCCGAGCACCGGTGCTGGCCCTGGGACATCGACCTGTGGGCAGAATTGAACAATGGGCGCACGCTAACGCTCTACGATTTAGGGCGGATCCCGCTGGCGCAACGCGCCGGGCTGGTGTCAGTAATGCGAAAGAACGGATGGGGCATGACCATGGCCGGCGTGTCTGTCCGATACCGCCGACGCATTCGAACATTCGAAAAGATCGAGATGCACAGCCGCGCGGTGTGCTGGGATGACAAGTTTCTTTACCTTGAACAGTCTATGTGGAAGAAAAACGGCGAATGCGCAAATCATGCGCTGTATCGATCCGCCATTACCGATGCATCGGGGATTGTTGCCCCTGAACGCGTACTGAGCGCGATGGGACATTCGGCGCAGTCACCCGAGCCAGCGGATTGGATCAAACGTTGGATTGAAGCAGATGCAGCCCGCCCCTGGCCGCCAATGCAGGACAAAAGGTAAGGAATATCTTGCCTTTGCTCTCGTCGGCTTGTCTAAATGGTAAAAAAACCCAGAGGGACAGGCATGACCGACATTTCGGCGCGCAAGCGCATTTGGGGCTGGTGGTTTTTTGACTGGGCAAGTCAGCCGTACAACACCCTTTTGCTCACCTTCATTTTTGGACCTTACTTCGCGTCTGTTGTCACCGATCTGCTGATCGATCAGGGCATGGACACAGGCGCGGCCAAGGCGCAAGCACAAGCTTATTGGGGTTACGGCCTGACGGTTTCCGGCATTCTGATCGCTGTTCTTGCTCCGGTTTTGGGCGCTTTCGCTGACAGCACAGGCAAACGAATGCCATGGGTAAGGCTGTTTTCCGTTATGTACGTTCTGGGCGCGTGGATGCTCTGGTACACAGAGCCTCAGAGCTTTGATGTGGTAAGAACGCTGATGTTCTTTGGCATCGGTCTGATTGGCATGGAATTCGCTACCATTTTCACCAACGCAATGCTGCCCAGTTTAGGCAACCGGCAAGATCTTGGTCAAATCTCGGGCACAGGATGGGCTTGGGGATATGTAGGAGGCGTGCTGGCGCTCGCGATCATGCTTGCGCTTTTTCAAGCAGGCGCAAGCGGCAAAACGATGATCGGCATCACACCAGTCTTAGGGCTGGATACTATGACCAAGGCAGACACACGTATTGTCGGGCCATTGACGGCAATCTGGTACGTAGTCTTTATGATCCCGTTTTTCCTTTGGGTCCGCGAACGGCCAGACCCCAATCACCAGCCACAAAAAATGAGGGCTGCTTTAGGCGATTTGTGGACCACAATCGCGCGCCTGCCCAGCCATCCAAGCCTATTAGCCTATCTTGGCGGCTCGATGTTTTATCGTGATGCGTTGAACGGCATGTACACATTTGGAGGCATTTACGCTTTTGGCGTACTCGGTTGGTCCATCATGGAAGTCGGCATTTTTGGCATTGTCGCGGCACTTACCGGGGCCCTGTTCGCGTGGATCGGCGGGAAGGCGGACAAGCGTTACGGACCTAAACCCGTTATCGTGATATGCATTCTAACTCTCCTATTCACTGCGATTTTGGTGGTTGGTCTCTCGCGTCAATCAGTCTTTGGCATTGCAGTGCCAGAAGGGTCCGCCCTTCCTGACATTCTGTTCTACGTGGCGGGAGGGCTGATCGGCGCGGCTGGTGGGGCGCTCCAATCGGCCAGTCGTACCATGGTCGTTTTGCAGTCCAATCCCGACCGCATGACCGAGGCCTTTGGCCTCTATGCACTGTCGGGCAAGGCGACGACGTTTCTGGCACCCGCCTTGATCGCTCTGACCTCAGAGGTGAGCGGAAGTCAGCGGATGGGGATCACACCGTTGATTGCGCTCTTTCTTATCGGATTGATCCTGTTAATCTGGGTAAAACCGGCAGGAGAACAGAGCAAATGGTCCGCCTCTTCCTGATCCTTGGCTTCGCCGTTGTTCTCGGCGGTTGCAAGTCAGAGCAACAAGACCTTGTACAGGTGTCGACGCAAGCGTCGGTTCCTGCATCTATGCAGGGCGTCCAAGCGAAACAGCTGTTTGGGGCTAAAGACGCCGGGTCTCGACAATCTCCATTACCCTATGGAAGCTACGCCAAGGGCTGCGCAGCGGGCTCTGTCGCCTTACCTGAAACCGGCCCCACATGGCAGGCCATGAGGCTGTCACGAAATCGCAATTGGGGACATCCCGAGACGATTGACTATATCCGCAGCTTGTCTGCAAAGGCTGCTCAGCAGCCCGGCTGGGCAGGGCTCTATATCGGAGACATCAGCCAACCGCGCGGTGGGCCGATGCTGACGGGGCACCGCAGTCACCAAATTGGATTGGACATTGATATCTGGATGCTTCCACCCAAGAGGCTCGACCTGTCACGGCAGGATCGCGAGAATATCTCTTCGATTTCGATGCGGCGCTCTAACGGGGCCTATGTCAACGATAGCTGGACCCGCGCGCATCACGAGGTACTCAAAGCTGCCGCCAGTGACCCGCGCACTGCGCGCATCTTTGTGTTTCCCGGCGCCAAAGTGCAGATGTGCAATGACGAAAAGGGCGACCGTAGTTGGCTGCGCAAAATCCGACCGTGGTGGGGGCATCATTATCATTTCCATGTCCGGCTCAGCTGTCCGCGCGGGGCAAGCGGTTGTGTCAACCAAGACCCACCACCAGCAGGAGATGGTTGCGCTGACGCAGAGCAATGGGTACGCAACATCCTGAATCCACCACCACCAGATCCAAATGCGCCCAAGCCCAAACCTCGTCGTGAACTCCAAATGGCAGACCTGCCCCGTCAATGTATAAACGTCTTGCAATCGCCCTGATCGCCGGGGCGGCCGTTGTAGGGTTGCAGATGGGCCGGGCCTCGGGGCCGCAGGAACATGCGCAACTGTTATCGGTCTATTGCTGGCACATACCCTCGGGCTGGTTTGGCGGCTATTCGGGGCTTTTGCTGTCAGACGACGGCGTGCAGATGACGACCTTGTCTGATCGCGGCCATTTCATTCAGGCGCGGCTGGTGCGAGAGCAGGGCGTTATCGTCGATATTGACAATATTGAAACACACAAGGTTCTAAATACAAAAGGCAATTTTGAATCGCGAACCGGGCGTCGGGACTCTGAGGGATTAGCGCAACGGCAAAATGGCGAGATATTGGTTTCGTTCGAGGGCAAACATCGGATCGAAGCGTTTCGCCACCCCGGCAGTGCGGCAACTACGCTGCCAAAACCCCAAGACTTACAGGAAATCCGTGACAACGGTGGCTTTGAAGCAATCGCCATGGACAAAACTGGCACGATTTATGCTTTTCCAGAAACACCCAGCGCAACCGAGAACGAAATTCGGGTGTTTCAACTGTCCAATGGGCGCTGGGACCAGCGATTTACCTTGCCGCGCAAGAAACAGTTTCAGCCCGTCGGTGCAGATTTCGGCCCTGATGGGCGGCTTTATTTGCTTGAGCGTGGGTTTAACGGGATTGGATTTCGGTCACGTGTGCGTAGTTTTGACGTTTCGGCCAAAGGGTTCACAGACGAAAAGCTGTTGTTTCGCAAAGGCATAGGGTTTCACGATAATCTCGAAGGGTTATCCGTATGGCGCGATGAACAGGGCCGCCTTCGACTAACGATGATCTCGGACGATAATTTCCGTTTCCTTCAGCGCACGGAAATCGTCGAATATGTGGTGGTCAAAAAGCCTTGATTTGTTGAAGACCGGGCGGTAAATGCCGTCCGTCTCGCATGGTGCGGGGCCAAGTCGCCGCTACCTTGTCAAAACGGGCTCAAAAAATGCAGCGTATTCATATTCCTGGCATCATTGCCATGGCCGCGATTGTTGTCGCGTCCAACATCCTTGTTCAGTTTCTGTTTGGCCAATGGCTGACATGGGGTGCCTTCACCTATCCACTGGCCTTTCTCGTCACTGACGTCATGAACCGCGTTTATGGCGCACACGCCGCGCGCCGGGTTGTTTTTGCCGGTTTTGTTGTCGGCGTTATCTGCTCTGTTATCGGCACCCAAATCATGTTGCAGGGCGACGGATTTACCTATCCTGCCGTGACCTTGCGTATCGCAATCGGGTCAGGCCTTGCGTTTTTGACGGCTCAACTCATGGATGTGGCCATATTTGATCGTTTGCGTGACAGGTCATGGTGGCGCGCGCCGCTGGCCTCAACATTGATCGGGTCTTCGCTTGATACCGCGATTTTCTTTACGATCGCTTTTTCCAGCGTTCTGACCTTTGTCGAGCCTGCAAATGATGTCAGCTGGGCTGGCGAAATGCTTCCACTTCTGGGCACCGGTCCTGTCGTGCCGCTTTGGGTCAGCCTTGGGTTTGCGGACTGGATGGTCAAGCTTTCGCTCGCTTTGCTCGCTCTTGTGCCATTCCGCATCATCGTGGGTTATTTGATGCCGCGCACCACATGATTTTGTTTGACATATCTTCAGGCTGTGGCAGGCTGAGGGTACGCGAAACAAATTGAAAGGAGGTGCCCATTGTCTAGAGAAGCTATGGAGAGCAGTGTCGGAACAGTTCGGAAGGAGACCAGCTGAGGCAGCCCTTGGCTGATTTTACAACCGGATTGGTGCTTTCCTAACCGATGCACCTCCAATCATCTCGAAGGGCCGCCCAACGCGAGGAGCGGCCCTTTTCGATTCTGGGGACATGACGTGAAATTTGCCGGATTTGCGCTATCGGCATCACGTCGGTATTACGTCGGTATTGCGTCGGTGTCGTTTTCGCAATTTCGACCTCGAACCGGTCGAACGCCCCATTGCCGACCAGAAGATTTAGAAACTGGAAAGGCACAGACCGGTGCTGGTGATCAACGATCAGGTACAATTGCAGGACTGGGAACTGACCGAGCAATTCATGCGGGCCAGCGGCCCCGGCGGTCAGAACGTAAACAAGGTGGCCACCGCTGTCGAACTACGCTTTGAGGCGGAACGTTCCCCTTCGCTCAGCGCCCCAGTGAAAACACGGTTGCGCCGGTTAGCGGGGCGGCGGTGGACTCGCGATGGCGCGATTGTCATTCAATGCGACGAAACCCGCAGCCAGGCGCGCAATCGCGATATTGCACGTGACCGGCTGGCAGAACTCATCCAAAAGGCGCTGGTGGCCCCAAAGAAACGTGTCAAAACGAAACCAACGTGGGGCAGCCAGCAACGCCGGTTGAAAGCCAAGAAAGTGCGTGGCGATGTCAAGGCTATGCGCGGACGCGTATCGGATCAGGAATAATTTCGTCAAAGATACCGCCCTGCCAGCGCTCCCCCATCCAATGATCCAACGTTTCCGATCGCGGTAGACGCTGGCCACCTATGGGCGCCATGGTGATTTCACCTAAGTATACTTGATCGCCGACCAGATAGAGGTCAATCCGCGCATATTCAAAGGGTCGCGAGATCGCCTCGGCCACCTCGCGCATTTTCATGCGATGCTCAGGCCACTCAACACCCGGTTTTGTAAAGAAAAACAGCTCTTCGGGGACATAATTGAAATCCCGGTCATAGATGAGCTGGTGATGGTTTGTAGACCGCTCAACGTCGATTTGCCCGGCAAAGACCTTGCCACGGCAGCAATGGAATTTCCAATCTGTCAGATCTTCGCCCACGGCCGGCGACATATCTGGTTCAATCAGATTCTGCGCACGGATTTTGCTGTAATACCACTCGCCCGACCGTTCGCCGTGCAGCCGCTTGAGCCAACCCGTCGAGTAACGCTCGAGCAGTTGCATCTGTTCCGGCGAAATCGGCACGTCAAAGGCGTAGTTCGTCGTGCAGCCATTGTTGGATTTCGCGTAATACCGCCCCGGTGGTAGATCAAGGCTATCCAATAGCACTTTTGTGATGGGCTCGGCCCCTGTCCAGACTGTTGGAATGGTTTTGACCTTATCCCGAACATCCACGGGAATATGCGCGCTGCACCCGATTTTGTCGGCGGGTGACGGCATCGGCAGCGGTGCAAAGAATTTGGACAGAACCAGCTTTTCGTAATACGTGCGGGGCTGGACAAAATCCAGTTTTCGCCCGCGCTGACCATGTGCCATCTGGATCGCGCGTGTCAGTTTTTGCACAACCACATGATGCGGATAGACATCTATGCCACGCAAAAACCCGACCGGAGCGGGATCAGCCGCACCAAACAGGTTTTCGCCATAAATTGTTTCAATGCTTTCCTTCGCCTGACGTCGGGTCTGGCGGTTGTGGTAACGCTGAACTGTCATTGGCCTGCTCGCCTTATGTTTTTCTAATAAATACAAAATTTTCGGAATCCCGCCAACGTGTAATTTTGGCTAGAGGCCGAGCAGTTTGTCTGGCACAAGATTTTTGCAACACTCTTGGTAGGATTTTGGATGCGAACAGCGTTGGAACGACGCGCCCGACTGTTGGGGCCGCACATGACAACCTTTTATGATACGCCTGTGCATGTGGCCCGAGGCGAAGGCGTATGGCTATGGGATACGGATGGGCGCAAGTATTTGGATTGCTACAACAATGTCCCGCATGTTGGTCACTGTAACCCACGTGTGGTGGAAGCCATCGCGACACAGGCCGCACAGCTGAACACCCATACGCGTTATGTGCATGACCTGATCCTCGACTATGGCGAGGCGCTGACTTCTAAATTCGATCACGATCTCGAAAGCCTGTTGATGGTATGTTCCGGATCAGAAGCCAATGACGTTGCCTTGCGGATGGCGCAGGCGATGACCGGCAACACTGGAATTATCGGCACGGACGATACGTATCACGGAAACACGTCCGCTGTATCCCAGCTCAATTCGTCCAAGACACCGGTAGGAGGGTATTTGCCCCATGTTCGACAGGTCCCGGCGCCGGACAATATGGCCCCGCTTGGCGGTGATCGTACCAAACAGGCAGAGGCCTTTGCTCAAGACGTGGAACAGGCCGTGGCCAAGCTACAGGCCAGCGGGCATGGCATTTCAGCGCTGATCCTGTGCCCATATTTTGCGAATGAGGGGTTTCCGACGCTCGAGCGCGGCTTTTTAGACCGCGCTATCGGGGCTGTGCGTAATGCCGGCGGGCTGATCATTGCGGATGAGGTCCAGCCAGGGTTTGGACGGATCGGTTCGCATTGGTGGGGACACGAGCGGCTAGGCTTTGCGCCGGACATCGTGACTTTGGGCAAACCGATGGGCAACGGGCACCCGGTGGCGGCCGTGGTAACGCGGCATGACATCCTGACCTGTTTTCAAGAGGCATTTCGCTACTTCAACACGTTCGGGGGCAACCCGGTGAGCGCGGCAGCGGCGATGGCTGTTTTTCAGGTCATCGAAGACGACAATCTGGTCGGCAACGCCGCCGATGTGGGCGAGTATACTCTGAACCTCCTGCGTCAGGTTCAGTCACATCGCGACGTCATTGCCGATGTACGGGGCGCCGGTTTGTTTATGGGGGTAGAGCTATGGCGCGATGGCGCTCCGGCGACCGCTCTATGTGCGCGCATGGTAAACGAGATGCGCGAACGAGGTGTTTTGCTGCATTCCGTGGGCCGCCATGACAACACCCTCAAACTGCGCCCGCCTTGTGTTTTCAGTCGTGAAAATGCGGATCAATTGGCCGACGTCATGGATCAAGCTTTGAGTGTGGTGACATGAGCGACGCTGATTTTTTTGACCAAGCGCGACGCGCCCTATCGGCTTGGGGTGTGCAAAAGACCCCTCGTTTGATCAAGAACCGCGAAAACGTTGTGTTCGAGGCGGTTGGGCCGGAAGGCCAGCGTACTGCCCTACGGCTTCATCGACCCGGATACCAAAGCAAAATGGCCATCCGGTCAGAACTTTGGTGGTCCGAAGCCTTGGCGGACGGTGGAATGCTTGTGCCGCGCGCCATCCGAACGCGTGCTGGGGACGTTTTGGTTGAATTACCTGAAAGAGTCGCGTCGATGGTCTCTTGGGTTGATGGATCCCCAATGGGAGAGGGAGGCGCTCTATTGGCAATGCCGGAACACCGACAGGAAGCGCTGCATGTGGCGTTAGGCCGAGAGTTGGCACGGCTGCACAATTTGAGCGACGCCGCCACATTGCCTGAAGCGTTTGAGAGACCGGTTATGGATGCAGAGGCTTTGTTAGGAGATGCGCCAGCTTGGGGTCGTTTTTGGGAGAATCCGAGCCTGATGGCGGATGAGGTTGCGTTACTTCAAAAGGCACGACACCGTTTAAGCGATATTTTGTCGAGCGCGACAGATTTTGGTTTGATCCACGCCGATGCATTGCGTGAAAACGTGATGGTCGACGGCGATTCCGTTCACTTGATCGACTTTGACGACGGTGTTTTTGGGTATCGCCTGTACGAGCTTGGCGTGGCCATGTCGCAGAACTGGGATCAGCCGAACCGTGATGCCTTGGGCGCCGCGCTCTTGGACGGGTATCAACAATTGCGCCCTTTGCCCACGGACGCGCACGCGCTTTTGCAGGCGTTTACCGTCTTGCGCGGACTGGCGTCATGCGGCTGGGTAATTGGGCGATATCCGGCGGACCACCCGGCCACCCACGACTATGCCCATCGCGCGGTGGAAATGACTAGGGCTTGGGTCGTCTAGACGCATTCTCAGACAATGACGTCCATTTTGTCCTGTTGCCCCACGCCAAACACGCGCTTGTAGCGATCTATCTGATCCTGTGGACCCATTGCCTTGTTTGGGTTGTCTGACAACTTCACCGTGGGTGTTCCGTTTGCCTTGACCGCCTTGCACACAAGCGAGAACGGCTCTAGCGCGTTGTCTTTGGTCAAGCCGCGGAAATCATTGGTCAATAGCGTGCCCCAGCCAAACGAGATCTTGGCCCGGCCGTCAAATTGACTGTGTAGCTCAGTAATTTTGTCAACATCCAGACCGTCGGAAAAGATGATGAGTTTCTGTGTCGGATCCTCGCCTCGTTCTTTCCACCACTGGATGGCGTTTTCAGCCCCCGTAGCGGGATCACCCGAGTCGATCCGAACGCCTGTCCACCCGGCCAGCCAATCAGGCGCGCCTCTTAGAAAGCCCTTTGTACCGTATGTATCGGGCAAGATAATGCGCAGGTTGCCCTCATGCTCTTCGTGCCAATCGGCCAAAACCTTGTACGGTGCCTGACGGAGTTCGTCGTCTGACTCTGCCAAGGCAGAGAACACCATTGGCAACTCGTGAGCGTTGGTACCAATCGCTTCAAGGTCGCGCTTCATCGCGATCAGGCAGTTGGACGTTCCGACAAATTTGTCACCCAATCCTTCGACCATGGCCTGCACGCACCAGTCCTGCCACAGGTAAGAGTGGCGCCGGCGGGTGCCAAAATCAGCGATGCGCAGATTTGGCACATCACGCAAGCGCTCAATCTTTTCCCACAATTTGGTCATGGCCCGCGCGTACAACACTTGCAGCTCGAACTTGCGCATATCGTCCAGCACGGCCCTGCCCCGTAGTTCCATAAGAACCGCAAGCGCGGGGATTTCCCACAGCATCACCTCATGCCATTTGCCTTCAAACGTCAGCTCGTATTGACCATCACGCTTTTCGAGGTGGTAGTCGGGTAGGCGCAGGTTTTCGAACCACTCCATGAAGTCATGGCGAAACATCTGGCGCTTGCCGTAAAACGTGTTCCCACGAAGGAACGTGCCTTCGCCACGAGACAACGAAAGAGACCGGATATGATCCAGCTGCTCGCGCAGCTCTCCTTCGTCAATCAAATTCGCCAGCCGGATATCCTTGGACCGGTTGATCAGACTGAAAGTGACCGTAGCATCGGGGCGATTCCTGTAAATTGACTGACACATCAATAACTTGTAGAAATCATTATCGATCAGGGACCGCACAATTGGATCAATCTTCCACTTGTGGTTCCAGACGCGGGTGGCAATGTCGACCATACGCTGCAGGTCTCCGGTATCGTGACGTTCCGCTGTTGATAGCGGGAATTCAGGGCAGGTCCAAGGCTTTTCCAATGTCCGGGGATGCGGCAGCTGCGCGCGTCACTGCCCTTTCGATTTGGTCAATCAAATCAGATTTGCGAACAGGCTTGGTCAGGAATGCATCCATTCCAGCCTCAAGACAAATTTCTTTGTCGCTTTGGTATGCATTGGCGGTCAACGCTATTATTTGCGGATGCAGTTCAGGTACCTTGCGTATAGCACGGGTCGCATCAACCCCGTCCATCTCTGGCATACTCATATCCATCAGGATGACGTCAGGCCGAAGTTCGATTGCCATTTCGACCGCTTGACGCCCATCATGCGCGGTGACCAATGTTATGTCCGCATCGCGCAAGAATTTCGAGATGACCAACCTATTGGTTTTATTGTCTTCTGCCAGCAAAATTGTGAGCCCGTCCAGACATACCGAGTTGGGCGCAAGCGCGCTGGGTAGAATATCCTGATCGAACTGAGCGGTTTCCTCCAGCAGAATTTCGATCGAGAAACAGGACCCTTTCCCGTCTGAGGAGGTTACAGAGATGTCACCGCCCATATTGCGCGCAAGCCGTCGGGAGATCGAAAGCCCAAGCCCGGTACCGCCAAAACGGCGCGTGGTGGCTGCGTCAGCTTGTGCGAATTGTTCAAAGACATGCTCAAGTCGGTTTTCTGGAATGCCGATACCAGTATCGGACACGTCGATGCACAAACACCATCCTCGCCCATTCTTTTCACAACTGGTGCGGATCGTGACACCACCGGTTTCGGTGAATTTGATCGCATTTCCAACCACGTTCATCAGGATTTGACGAAGGCGCACATCGTCTCCCTTTGCGTTCATAGGTAAGTCTGTGTCAAAAAGGCACTGCAGTTTCAAACTCTTACCTGCCGCTTGCGGAGCCAAGAGGTTGGCCACGCCATTAATACAGTCGATCAAGTTGAAGCTTACCGGATTCAGCGGCATTTTGCCGGCTCGGAGCTTGGAAAAGTCGAGAATGTCATTGATGATGACAAGTAAGGACTCCGCCGAATTGCGAATGGTATCGACAAACAATTCCGCCTCGGCATTAAGCCGCGTTTCAGACAGCAAATCAGCCATCCCGATGATGCCATTCATAGGTGTGCGAATCTCGTGGCTCATGCTCGCCAGGAACTCAGCCTTGGCGCGTTCACCATCTTCGGCGGCAAGTTTTGCCTTGGCCAGCTCATCCTGATGCGCTTTGGCCTGTGTGATGTCGCGCTCAATCGCGATGACCATTTCCACCTGGCCTGTTTCGGAGAAAACAGGGGTAAGGTTGGTTTCGACCCAAATCTTGCGACCATCCTTAGTGTAATTGACGATTTCCGCACGATGTGTGCGGCCTTCGGAAATAGCTAATGCAATCTCTTCGCTGGACTTTTTTTGCGTCTCGGGACCGTTCAGGATCTCCCCCGGACTCTTGCCAACCGCCTCCGCCGCGGTGAAGCCGGTAATCCGGGTAAAGGCGTCATTGACCCAAAGAATTCGGCCATAAATGTCACTGACAATCACACTGTCCAGCGCCCGTTCCGCCACCAAGGCCAACCGGCGTAGCTCGGTCTGTTGGGCGGCATTTGAGGCGCTGGTCTTGGCGAGTTCGAGGCCCTGAACCAACAAACTTCGACTGTTAACAATCTCTCTCTTGTGGCCAGACGTGACGTAGGAAATGAAGACGTAAACCATGAAAGACATGATCAGAACGCCCAGTGCATTGTAAGACAACGTTGCGGAATCATGATGTGCCTAAAGGGATTCGAGCAAGAAAAACATCAAAATAACAATCACATAAACAGTCAAACGGGCTGCAGCGGCACCACGGTGGAACGGGAGGACAATGCCCCCGTTGATAACCGCGGCTGTCAGGTAGGCGAAACAGAAGAACAATGCGGCATCGCCGGGCGCAGTGGCCCAAGCCATGACGACGCAGGCTGAGATCGTAATGGCTTGAATAGCCGCCGTCAGCGAGGACAGGACATAGATTCGTCGGAAGCTTTCTCCGCGGTCGAGCATTGCCCCGACGCGACGCAGGTAAAGGCAGTCGACAGCCTCGCCGATGAGAGCAATCAAAACAGCCAGCAATCCGACTTCGACAGAAGCGAGGAAGAACAAGGACACCGCGCCTGTCAGGGTTTGAAACTGGCGCGCCGCGAAGTGGCGGACACGCCCGTTGGCGTAGCGCAGGAGCAAGCCCTGCGGTGTGTGACGCCTGTCAAACCGTTGTAAACGGCGGTCAATTTCAAGGATCTCGGCGCCCATAAACCACAGATCATCCCTAGTTCAGATGAACTAGTTTTGGGGCCAAATCATTAAGAAATAGGCAAAAACTCAGATCATTCCGCTAAGGTGATACCTGCGTTGAGCATGGCGGTTTTGGCGGCTGCAAGGGAGTTGTCAAAGTCGATGGCACGGCAGTTATCCATCTGAACTGTAACGGAAAAACCGAGCTTTGTCGCATCCTGAGCTGAGAAGTTGACGCAGAAGTCTGTTGCCAGCCCAACCATCGTGAGATCAGTGATCGAACGCGTGCGCAGATACCCCTCAAGACCGGTGGGCGTATTCTGGTCATTCTCAAAGAACGCAGAGTAACTATCGATCGCGGGATTGTAGCCCTTGCGAATAATCAAGTCGGCCTGAGTGGTGTTTAGCGCGTCGTGAAACGCGGCACCCTGGGAGCCCTGAATGCAGTGATCGGGCCAAAGCACCTGTGGGCCATAGTCCATATTTATAAGGCTCATCGGGGCTTGACCGGGGTGAGACGAAGCAAAAGAAGAGTGGCCCTTTGGGTGCCAATCCTGCGTCAGGATCACGGCGTCAAAGTCACCCATCATGGCATTGATGGCGGGCACGATCTGGTCCCCTTCAGGCACGGCAAGTGCGCCACCTGGACAGAAGTCATTTTGCACGTCGATCACGATCAGGGCTTTGGACATTTTAGCCTCCTTTGCTGCCTGTTTAGGGATAACAGCCACACACGTTAGGTCAATGGCGGGCGAATCGGGTTAACGGGCTTATTTTGCGGGGTTTGGGACATCGGCAGCACGTCGGTATTACATCGGTATTACGTCGGTGCGGAGAACCGAATGAGCCACGTTAAGCGCGCGCGCGATGTTGCGGCGGAGCCATGTTAAAGTGATACGTGAGCTGCCGCGCGTAACCCATTCGTTTTCTGCGATTCTCGCTTGAAAACCTAGCGTTGCGCGCCGAGGGCGTGGAAAAACCCGCATTGTGTCGGGCAAGCGACAGTTCGGTTGGCGAGGCAAATCGCAGCGGCTGAACTAGACCAGGCTATCCATGATCAACCACACACTTAGTACCAGCCACGTGCCAATGGTGAGCCAGTACAGCATCGGTCGCGCGCGGCGATCTATCGGTTCGAGGAAATCCGCGCGTCCGGATCTGAGTGCTGGCCATGTCCAGATCAGGAATAAAACGCCCCAGAACGCCTGTAGGTCAAAGAACACTGCAAGCCAAATACACAAGAGGCCGAGAAGCGCCTTCCAAGCGAAAGGTGTTTCGGTCGGAGACGGAGCGGCTGGAGGTGTTTCGGCGCGTTCGTGTTCAGCTGCACGAACCATAAAGTGGGCGCCCTGCCGGTCGCGCAGCATTGCGCGCGTTTCGGAGAGGTCATGGAGATGATCGCCGCCTTGTTGGCTGTTCAAGCCGCGCGTTTCTTCAAGCGAGCGCACCGAAAAGCACGGCATCCAGTAGCGGAATTTGCCGCGAATTTTTTCGGGCACTTCTTCGACCTGCGCCACTCGTGTTCCGTCGGGGTGGAGAACATCATAGGTAGGCCACGGGTTGTCCGAGACTTTGGCAAAGGTCCAACCAAAGAGATCGGCGTAAAAATCGGATATCAGGCTAAGGTCAGGCACGTGGTGAAAGCGCGCGCCAACCACCCCCTGCCCGGCAATCTTAGGTGTAATGTCAGGCCCTTCGTAAACGGTAAAGCCCGCGCCGGATGGGTCACGGATCAGGGCAATGCGCGCCGAATGGTCGAACGCCTGTGGTTCGACCTCGATAATGACGCCCTCATGTGCACGTGCCTGTGCGACGGTCTGGTCGACATCGGCCACATGCACGTAGGACATCCAGAAAGACGGCATGTCCATTTTGGCCAATCGCGACGGCATAGGGAATACAGCGGCCACCTGTGCGCGACGTAGCTGGGCGAAATCATAAGAAGGATCGCCATCAAAAGACCAGCCAAACAGCGCGCTGTAGTCAGCGCGCGCCGCCGCAATGTCGTAGGTCGACAGGTCGCCCCACAGGAAATGGCCCAGTGTCATCAAACACCTCTGAAACAGTTGATCGCTTGCAGAACATGGTGGCCATAAAATTAATCCGCAACCGGAGGCACAACTCAATTCTTGCTATACTTTTGAACGTTGTCGTTGGCGACCAAGGGCGACACAGTGCTTGGCGCGAGTGTTCGCGAGCTGTGATTGGCCCGAGTAGAAATTGGCGAGCTGGCACAAAAAAGCCCGCCGGATGTCACCGGCGGGCTTTTGGGATTTCACGTTGTCAACCTGATCAGACTTCGAACTTTTTGCCCTTGATCGGGGCCCAGAGTTTCTTGTTAGTCAGGTAGAGCAGAACCGTCAGGATGGTGAGGAACAACACGCCGATGAAACCAGCCTGTTTGCGCGCCATCATCTTGGGCTCGGCAGCCCACATCAGGAAGGCCGAAACATCTTCGGCAACGTGATGCGGATCGTTGGAGTGACCGTCTGCAAACTCCAGCTGATCTTCGAACAGTGGCGGTGCCATGGCGATCCAGCCACCGGGGAAGGCAGTGTTCTCATAAAAGGTTGTGCCCGCTTCCTCTTTCTCCTTGCCGGTGTAACCGGTCAGGATCGAAGCGATGTATTCCGGGCCACCCATGCCTTTGAGGAACTGGTTGATCCCCAGACCCATTGGGCCGTGGAAGCCAGCGCGCGCCTTGGCCATCATCGAGAGGTCAGGAGCGCCCTCAAGACCGCTTTCTGGGAAGAAATCGGTTGGGGTGGCTGGGCGGAAATCATCCAGTTCTGCGTCGAACACTTCGAAGTTCTGAGCCGCATAGGCGCGGACCTGATCTTCGGGCAAGTGTGGGCCGCCCTCGTCTGCGAGTGTCCGAATGGGGACATAACGCAGGCCGTGGCAGGCGGCACAAACCTCGGTGTAGACCTGAAGGCCGCGTTGCAGCTGGTTCTGGTCAAATTTGCCGAACGGACCTTCGAACGAGAAGTCCACATCGTGCACGTGGCTTTCGCCACCGGCTGCCATCGCGCCACCTGCTGTCAGAGACAGGGCAGCAACTGCGGCGATGCTAAGTTTCTTAAGCATTATCCTGTTTCCTTCTTATTCAGCAGGCTTGCCGTAATGGGCTTCGAAGTCTTCTTCGATGGTGGCTGGCGGTGTTGTCGGCTTCTCGATCACACCCAGAATTGGCAGGATCACGAGGAAGTAGGCAAACCAGTAGGCCGATCCGATCAGCGAGATCGTCGAGAAGGGAGGCTCGGCAGGCATAGCACCACACCACATCAGCACGATGAAGTCGATGACCAGCAGGTAGAACCACCACTTGAACATCGGACGGAAGCGACCCGAACGCACACGGGACGTATCCAGCCAAGGCACCAGTGCCATAACGATGATCGCGCCGAACATGGCCAGAACACCAAAGAACTTGGCGTCGATGATGCCGCCGGTGATCCAGCTGGTGAACATAACGACCCAAACGTCAGCGGTGAAGGCCCGCAGGATCGCGTAAAATGGCAGGAAGTACCATTCAGGCACGATGTGTGCAGGTGTCGCCAGCGCGTTTGCTTCGATGTAGTTGTCGGGGTGACCGAGGTAGTTTGGCATGAAGCCGACAACCGCGAAGAACACCACGAGGATCAGGGACAGTGCAAACAGATCCTTGATCACGAAGTAAGGCCAGAATGGCAGGGTGTCTTTCTCGGCTTCTTCTTTGGAGCCTTTGCGTACGTCCACACCAGTTGGGTTGTTGTTCCCGGTCGTGTGGAAGGCCCAGATGTGCACGATCACAAGACCGGCAATCACGAAGGGCAGCAGGTAGTGCAGCGAGAAGAAGCGGTTCAGCGTGGCGTTATCCACGGCAGGGCCGCCCAATAGGAAGGTCTGAAGGCTTTCACCCACAAACGGGATCGCACCAAACAGGCCGGTGATCACGGTTGCACCCCAGAAGGACATCTGACCCCAAGGCAAAACATAGCCCATAAAGCCGGTGGCCATCATCAGCAGGTAGATGATCATACCGATGATCCACGTCACTTCGCGCGGGGCTTTGTAAGAGCCGTAGAACAGGCCGCGGAAGATGTGGATGTAAACAGCGAGGAAGAACAGCGAAGCACCGTTCATGTGCAGGTAGCGCAGCATATGGCCACCGTTCACGTCGCGCATGATATGTTCGATGCTGGCAAAGGCCAGATCAACATGCGGCGTATAGTGCATCACCAGAACGATACCGGTGACAATCTGCATCACCAGACAGAACGCGAGGACGATGCCCCAGATCCACCACCAGTTCAGGTTTTTTGGCGTGGGGATCATGATGGTGTCATAGACGAGGCCAATCACCGGCAAGCGGGATTCGACCCATTTCGCGCCCTTTGACTTGGGTTCGTAATGATCGTGAGGAATTCCGGACATGATTCGCGCTCCTTATCCGAGGACCAGTTCGCTGCCTTCAAAACGGGCAAGCGGAACGGGAAGGTTTTCGGGAGCCGGACCTTTACGGATACGGCCGGAGGTGTCGTAGTGAGACCCGTGGCAAGGGCAGAACCAGCCGCCAAACTCGCCAGCGCCGTCACCCAGAGGCACACAGCCCAGGTGCGTACACACGCCGACCATCACCAGCCATTCGCCGGTTTCGTCCATCGCGCGGTTTTCGTCAGCCGCGTCGGTGCCAGGTTTGTTGGCGTTGCGCGATTCGTCGTCGATCGCCAGATCTTCGAGCGGAACGGCACGTGCCGCTTCGATCTCATCGGGGCGACGGCGGCGAATAAACACGGGTTTGCCGAGCCATTTGACGGTCAGCTGCGTGCCGGGCTCAATTCCCGAGGTATCGACGCGAATCGACGACAGTGCCTTGACGTCCGCCGAGGGGTTCATCTGATTTACCAGAGGCCATACTGCTGCGCCTGCGGTAACGGCACCTGCGCCGGCAGTGGCGTAGTAGAGGAAGTCTCTGCGGGTGCCTTCGTGGTCTTCTGCGTGGGACACGAGTTCTCTCCATTATACGGCCGCAAGCGACCAATATCGTGTTCTCTCCATTGAACGGCCGAGAATCGGCCAATAACGGTCTGGCCGCAGTGTCCCGCAGCCTCTAATGGCGGGGTTTTAACGAAGGTGTGACAACCCGTCCAGCGAACATTCGCCTGATATGCAAACTCGCGTCCCTCTGTCGCGGGGAAAGGGGTGGAAAAAGGGGGCGCTGCCCCCATCGCTGCGTGCAGCGATTCCCCCGGGGTATTGAGGAACATTGAGAAATGGGGGGTAAATGGGCGGTTGGTATTGGGAAAATCAGAGGTTAAGCGGGGGTGTGTCGGGCGAAAGGCTGGTCGGATGGGCGCTGTTGCGCTAGGCCAGACCTAAAGGGGGGCGCGTTTTGATCACCTTGAAAGACCTCGAATTCCTGTCTGCACTGGCACGTCACAAGCATTTTGCGCGGGCGGCGGAGGAATGTGGCGTGTCGCAACCTGCATTTTCCATGCGGATTCGCGGGCTGGAGGAACGGCTGGACGTGGCCATTGTACGGCGAGGCAACCGGTTTCAGGGGTTTACCAGCGAGGGCGACGCGCTAATCCGGCACGCCCGCAAGATCCTTGGGGATGTGCAATTGCTGGAACAGGAGCTGCGCGCGGCACGGGGGGAAGTGACCGGTCAGTTGGCGTTGGGCGTGGTGCCCACAGCGATTACCCATGCGGCGGCCATGGCCGGGCGGCTGCGAGAACGGCATCCGGGGCTAACCTTGCGCATACAGGCGGCAACGTCGCTTAAGATCCAGCAGGGGCTGGAAAACGGGCTATATGATGCAGGCATCACCTATACCGAGGGCATTTCCCGCGATGTGATGCGCGTGGACCGGCTTTATGACGAGCATTACCTGCTATTGGCCCCGATCGACATGGCACCGCGCCAAAATGGGACGGCGACATGGGTTGAAGCGTCAGAGTTGCCGCTGTGCCTGTTGGAGCCGGGCATGTTGAACCGGCGCATTCTGGACAATGTTTTTGGCGAACTGGGGCTGAACCCAACGGTGATTGCCGAAGCCAGCGGGTTTAGCGCGTTGATGGCGATGACTGCGAACGGGGTGGCGGCGACGGTGATTCCAGAGGTGCTGGTCGAATCGCTGGGCGGTGTTGGCGGGGCTGTGGCGCTGCCGTTGGTGGAACCTGTTCTGGAAAAGGAGTTGAGCCTGGTATCGCTGAACCGTGATCCGGAGCTGTTGGTTGTCGACGCGCTCAGGGACGCTTGTCTGACAGATTAGGGTTTGCGCATGTTCCGGGTCGCTCAGGGTTCTGAGCGTTGCTAGCCATGACCTCTGACATCTATCGTGTTCGGAGGTTTTTTCATGTCGTCTGTCCCTACCCTGCGCAATGCGGCTTATGGCATTCATTTTGCGGATCAGATCGCGCTGGTGGCTGTGCCGCTGGTGGCGGCGTTGGCGTTTGAGGCGCCCGCTGATGTGATTGGTCTGCTGGTGGCCTGTCAGTCGCTGGCGCATCTGGTCGGGTCTGTGCCGTTTGGGGTGATGGTGGATCAAAGACCGCTGAGGGCGCTGGCCATCGTGGCGGCGGTGGTATCGATGGTGGGCTTTGCCGGGGCGGCGCTGGCGGTGCAGGCGCAATCATTGGTCGGGTTTGCGATCTGTGTGACCGGGGCCGGTTTTGGCGCGGTGTTGTTCGGGCTGACCGCCCTGTCAATATTGCCGCGCGAGGTGGCGGCCAGCGCCATGGCACGCGCCAATGCACAGATCGAGATCCCCCGTGCCGTCAGTTCCTTTGCGGTTCCGTTGGCGGTGGGGCTGGTGATCAGCGACGTCCCCGGAGCGGTTTTATTCGCTGCGGCAAGTCTTGGGGGTGGATTTGCCCTGATCCAGTGTTTGCGATTGCGCCGGTTCGCCAGCGGTGATGTGAAGCGAGTGTCGGTGCTGCGTCAGATCGTGCATGGGGGGCAATTTGTGCGGCGGCATTCCATCCTGCGGCCCATCGCCTTTTGCGCGGTGTTCTGGAATTTTGCGTTTGCGGTGCTGTTGGTGGCGCTGGTACCTGCCATTCAAGAAGTGTTCCGGTTTGATCCCGGCAGTTTTGGCATTGCGCTGGCGGCATTTGGGCTGGCGGCTATCCTTGGGGCTTGGCTGGCGGGGGCGATTTCCGAACGGGTGGCACCGTCGGTGATCCTGTTGTTTGGGCCGGGCAGCTCATTTGTAGCGGCGGCGGGGCTGTTGCTGATTGCGCCCGATGGCGGCGCGGCTGTTTTGTATCTGTGCTTTTTCGGGTTGGGGTTTGGCCCGTCCATGTGGCTGATAGCGCAAAATTCCGTGCGCCAGCTGGTGACACCGCCGGACATGCTGGGCCGGGTGAATGCTGTTATTCAAATGGCAATATACGGAGTGCGTCCGCTTGGGGCCTTGGCTGGTGGCGCGGTCAGTGCCAGCTTTGGCGCCGAGCGCGGATTGGCGTTGGCGGCGGTGGCGTTTGCGGTGTCATTTGGCGTGTCTGTGTTCAGCGATCTGCGGCGGGTGGCGAGCTATGGCGGACTGCGTGTGAGCTAGGGTCTGGCCAGCGACAAAGAGTTGATACGACGTCAGATCACGTCCTGGGCGGCGCGGATGCCTTCTATCCAGCTGCGAAATGCGACAACGGGTGGATATTGGCCGTGCCGGTCGGGCCAGACGAGGTAATAGTTGCCAACTGTGACCGGGGATTGGCTGCCGAGTTTGACAAGGTGTCCCGCCTCAAGGTCGCTGTCGACAAGGTAGCGCGGCACAACGGCGGCACCGAGACCCGAGCGCACCGCCTGAATCATGGCGCCAAACTGATCAAAGCGGAAACCGCCCTGAGGTTGGCCGGTCAGGTTTTCAGAGGTGAGCCAGATGTCCCAAGCATTGGGGCGGGTTTCCAGATGCAACAGAGGCAGGCCGGTCAGATCGCCTGAGTGGCCCGCTGGCAGCAGATCGGGTGAGGCAATGGCCACCGCCTCTTCGCGCATCAGCAGCAGGCTGTCGGTTTCTGGCCAGTCATCTTCGCCGAAATGAATGGCGGCGTGCAGATCCTCATTAGAGAAATCAAAGGGTTTGATCCGGGTGGTGATGTTGACGGTCACGCCGGGGTGGGCGGTTACAAACCCCGGCAGGCGCGGGGCGAGCCAGTGCGTGGCGAACGCGGGCGGCACCGCGAGGTTCAGCGCGCCGCCATCCGGGTTGACGTGCAGGCGGATGCCCGCGTTTGCGATCAAGTTGATGCCGGTGCGGATGTCTTCGAAATAGGATTTGCCGGACTCGGTCAGGATCAGGCGCTGACCGCTTCGTTCAAAGAGTTGCACACCGATCTGGGCTTCGAGTTTCTGGATCTGGCGACTGACCGCACCTTGGGTGAGGTTGAGTTCCCGCGCGGCGCGGGTGACGCCGCCACAACGCACGACCGCTTCAAACGCGGCGAGCCATGACAAGGACGGCAGGAACCGGCGCGGCGTCGCCATTTCATTCCGGTTTGTCATGGGTTGACCTTGCGCAGCGAGAATACTGCGCTGAATTTACGGGGTTTTTGCCACAAAAGCCAAGGGCATGTCGGGCATATCCCCGCCAAATGGCATAAACATCGCGTGTTTCAGAGCGGCGCCACCGTGTCAGACCGCCTGATGTACCTCGATAATGTTGCCCTCGGGATCGTGAAAGAACAGCTGGTGCCATTCCTTGGCAAAGGCGGTGCCATAGTCGGAATAAGCAATGTCATTTGCTTCGAGCAGCGCCTTGAATGCGACGATATCGTCGGTGCGAAAGGCGATGTGGCCACGTTCGACCGGATTGATGACCTGATCATGTTTGAAGGCTACGTCGAGGTTGCGCTCGGCCAGATGCATCTGCATCGCGCCATCGGTGGCAAAACGGATTTTACCGCTATAGCCGCTGTCATCAGTTTCTTTCGGGCGGGGAAAGTTTTCGATGGGGACATCAGCCAGCCCAAGAACGTTGGTGTAGAAATCATGCAGCCGGTCGACGTTTTCGGACACGTAGTTGATGTGGTGAAATTCGAGTTTCATGGCGATTGGTCCCGGCGTGTGGGGCGCAAAGGGTGCGCGTTGGAGGTTACGCGCACCCTGCCAAAGCTGCGCGGCGGAATGCAACCGCCCGCGCAGAATTTCCGCGGTTGATCAGGCCCAGCCGCGGGTAAAGTCGACCTTGTCGACCAGA
This sequence comes from Shimia abyssi, assembly GCF_003014475.1. Taxonomy (GTDB): domain Bacteria; phylum Pseudomonadota; class Alphaproteobacteria; order Rhodobacterales; family Rhodobacteraceae; genus Shimia; species Shimia abyssi. Next base: position 85,654 of record NZ_PYGJ01000007.1, read on the forward strand.
TCGGGGAAATCGATCAGCGGGTTGCGGTTACCCTGAACCTTGAAGATTTCCGCGTTGCGGTGCAGCTCCCAGCGGTCGATCTTATCGCCCTTGGCCCAGTCGATCAGCGTGGACAGGCGATCGATCGGCATTTCCTTAGTGCTGTCGGCGATGTCACCGGGGTAGCGCAGCAGGAAATAGAGCGTCGCGCGGGCAACGGCACCTTTGCCGTGTTTGGGCTCAAACTTTCCACTACCGGATTCGCCGCAATTGTCGCGGAAGGCCTCGGTCGAAAAGTCGAAATAGGCGTGGTTGCTGCGGAAACTGTTGCAACCCCATTCACAGGTGAAGAGGTGGTGCATATCAGTCTTTGGCTGTTTGCGTTTGTTGAACCACGATTGCGGCACGACATGTTCACAGTTGAAGGGGTGCGAGGATTCCAGCTCTTCCAGAAACGCTTCGTCGATTGGCTCAAGGCTTTCCATACGTTTGGACGTCAGCGCCTCGCGGGCGCGCTCCATCGCGATTTCGTTGCGGATCACTTCGAGCGTATCGAACACCTTGTTGGAGTAGATGCCTTTGAGGTCGCGCTTGGGGCCCTCGCGGCGGTCGATCCACGGATAGAGGTGCTGGTGGCGCGCGGCCTTGTAGCTGAGCGTGGTGGTGTGGGTACGCGAAAGCAGGTCGGACAGGGTGTCGTACAGCTGGGCCGCGTTCAGCGCATCGAGATCGGGGTAATAGGCGCTGCGGTCTTTGTCGTCGGTGACTTGACTGTAATAGACCTGGCCTTCGGTGGCCTCAAACGCCGCAAGGGCGGCTTGCAAATCGGGATCGTCGACCGGGCCTGTATCAACAATCGCAGGAGGCGTGGCTGGGGCGGCAGGTGACGGGGCCACGCTGGGAGTGTGCGCTGCGCCAAGCCCGCCAATGCCCAGCGTGATATTGAGCGGGATGGTCCAACTGGCGGTGCCATCAGGGTTCATGACCGGTTGCGCGTCATCTCGGGCGTTGGCGTGATGCGTTGGAGCGCCGCCAACATCGGAGCCTCCGGCCGCAGCCACGGGAGCGGGCGACGAAGACAGCACCTCTTGCAACAATTGCGTCGGGTCTGCGGCTTCTTGCGCGAAATGTTCGCGCAAGAAGGCGACGGTGGCGCTGATGCGGATGCCTTCGTTGGCGGTGCCCACGGCGGCATGGTGCAGCGCAGCCAGATCCCAGTTGATGCTGAACACCGGCGAGCCAGAAGAGCCGCCCATCGTGTCGGCCCGGTAGTGCAGGAAAGGTCCGTTCACGTCGGTGACCTTGTTGTCGTGCAGTACCACTTTTTGCGGTTCACCATTGGGGTGCTGAAGGATCGAGACACGTTCGCCCACCACTGCCTTGCCCGAGGGGCCAATCAGCGGCACCCAACCCCGGTTGCCGACCTGTGTGCCGTCGGCATTGACCGGCTCGACCGCGACGAGGGTGAAATCGAGCGCCACATTGGTAATGAACAGCGCGGCGGGTTCGAACCGATAGCGTTCGACCGGGCCGGTGGTGCCGTCTTCGGCCTTGAGGAAATCAAACTCGATGGTCGCATTGCCCGCCTGTAATTCGCTTTGCAGAACGTGGTTATTGGTCATCAGGATACGGGGTGAGACCATGAAACCGGTGCCAAGCCGGTTGCCACCGGTGACCGGCAGCACCACACGACCAATGGCACGCGACATCCGCGCGCCTTCGGAGAGGTAGTGAGTATCAAGCAGGTTGTTGGCGTCGATGATCTTTTCAAAGATCCGGTTGCCGACGGCCTTGTTTTGGGGGTCGTGCAGGAGCGCGGTTGCCTCGCGGTCGAGGCCAAGACGGCGGGCGCGGGTGGCGAGGCGCTGGACATCTTCAAGATCGCTCCAGTCAAAGGCTTTGCCCGCGTGCATCGCCTCGATCTGGGTTTCATGCCTGGCGCGCTCTTTGCTGCGTGCGCTGAGCCGGGTTTCGGCTTCGCGGTTGATTTCGCTTTGATCCATCATATTCATATTCCTTTTGTCAAAGTACCAATGAAATGGGTCCTGCCGGGCGACTGTCGGCCTTTGGGGAGGCCCTGGGGAGTAGACGTGTCAGCCCGGCAGGTTTCGTAGCGCGCGACAGGGTAGGCAGGGCGCTACAATGGTGGTGTTAGTCTAGCACCGGTTCGCACGGCTTCGGCGGATCGGCGCTTGATCGGGTCGTAGGTTCGGCCCGCTCTAAGGAGGGTTTGGGGCTGTCGGGTTCACAAACCTCCGGTTGTGGCCCCTCGAAAGCCAAGGATTTTTTCGTGCAGGCGGGTGGCGCCGGGCACCATTTTGGCGAGGTCGATGCTCCAGTCTGGCAAGGCTTGCTTGATTTCAAGGAGTGCGTCGCGGCTGGTTTCGATCATCAGGCGGGTACGCATGTCGCCATCCACGACTGAAATGCGCGGATTGGTGACAAGGGAGGCCAGTTCTTCTGGGGTGGCGTCTGCGCCGGGTTTGCGGAGGAGATATCTGTTCATGAGTTTACACCAGAGTTGGATCGGGGAGGCCGAACCCCTCGAACGGAAGGCCGAAACCGCGCTGAACACAGCTGGTTTGGAGCAGACGCGCGATGGCATTCGCGCGCGACCGGTCGCGGGGCATGTTGAAGATGAAATTGTCCTGAGACAGAAGTGACGCGGCCGCACCAGCCACGGCCGGGGCGGCCATGGATGTGCCGCTTTTGGGGCCGTAACGGTTGCCCGGCAGGGTTGAAAGTGTGCCGACACCCGGACCTGTGATCGAGATTTCCGGACCAACGTTGGAGAAGGCGGCGAGAAATTCAGCCGGGTCGTTGGGGCTTGCTGGTGGACGCAGGATATCCGCCTCTTCCAGCGCGCCGTGCGGAAAGGTGCCCTCGCGACCCATGGCCGAGACGGCAATGGCACCTTCGTAGGCGGCGGGGAATTCGACGCGGCGGCGGCCGTTATTGCCGGCAGCGACCACCACGAGCATGCCCTGTTCGCGCGCGTCCTGAACCGCCTCGAAGACGATATTGTCGGCTGGCCCGCCACCAAGGCTGAGGTTGATGATGTCGCAGCCATCAAGCCCGGCGATGATCATCGCCTTGAGGATCGCATAGTTGCTGGCTCCGCGTGCATTGGCACCGAACACGCGATAGGCGTGCATACCAATGCCGGGCGCGACACCAAAAAGGCCCGCGGGCGCATCGCCATTGGCCCCGATCAGCCCGGCAACATGGGTGCCGTGCGTGCCGCCATCCTGCCATTCATCCGCCGGTTCACCGGTGACGGTATTCCGCCCGCCAATGATATTGAGGTGGTCATGTGGACCGACACCTGTGTCGATCACGCCCGCTGTGACCCCGGCCAGACGGTTGAACCGGCTGTTGCCATAATAGTGGCGCACAACATCGGGCACCGAGAGGTCAATCGGGTGTACGGTCAGGTGATGATCGGACCCGGTGGAGAGCGCACGGCGAAATGCACCCCAGTATCCGTCAGGTGGAAAGATGTAGAGCCGTTCAATGCCAATATCGGGCAGATTGAGCCGCACGGTGCCGTCGGCACCTGTTGTGCCCGAGGCCCCGGTGCGGGCTTCAAAATCGGTGAAGGCCACGACACGCGCGCCGGACACCCCTGCCCCAGTGCTGGCATCGCTGCATTTGATCTCGATCGAGACCAAAGCGTGTGCTTCGGTGATGCTGGATGTGTCAAGGAACAACGGCTGGGGATCGGGGTTGTCGTAATACACCACCGGCACGGCACGCACAGGTGCGGGCGAGGCATTGGTGAGTTCGGCGGCCTCGTTGCTCATATCGACCAGCTTGGCGCCGTCGTCCGAGATGGAATCGATGACCGCGACGCTGGCGCCGCCAGCGGGGGCGTAAGTGGTTTCAAGAATGGCCCCGGTGCTGGAGGCGGCGGGCAGTTCGGTCAGAGCAGCACGGGTGGCGGCATCCATGGCGCGAATGCCCTGCTGGGGCAGAAGAATGTATCGTTGAGTCTCAGACATCTTAGATCCTTTCTTTGGTCGCGGTCACAATTGGACGAGTGCGGGCGGGCCGGTCGGGGCCGCGTGCGGCGGTTGGTGCAAAGGGAGGCTGGATTGGCGAATGCATCTGTCATTTCCCCCCACTTGGTTGCCAGACCAGTTGATTGGTCCGATCAACAGACTGCATGAGCGGCGTGATCCCACCGTGAAACCGGGATCTGCAAAATTTATTAACGCTTTTTCAATAATTTAGCGCGCCGAAAAGTGACGCCGGGGAACCTTAGGGCGCAGAATTCACGCTGATTTCTGACCAAATGATTCGGCGTGGGCTGGTGGTTTTGACAGGCTTGAGATGGCAAAAGCGGGCGACGCCGCAAGGGCGCGCCCGCTTTCACGGTCATGCCCACAGAGCCACGCGCAGTGTGGGCATGATTTGGGTGTTAGTTGCCGCCCAATGTGAGGATGACCGGGCAATGATCGCTGAGGCGGTACCGACCGCGACCGGCGTATTCGGGGAACTGGGTCGGGTCGTCATACGCGTCATAGCCGATTTTGCGCGCAGTGCTCATCTGTGCTTCGGACACCAGACGGTCATTGGCGATGATCATGTCGATATGGCTGACATGGCGACCGTCATGGTTGGGCCAGCAGACATCGTCAGGATCCGAAGGCCCTTTGACCAGCGGGGCACCTTTGCCGTCGTTAAGATCGCGCCAGACGTCATCCGCACTCGCGCCGGTGCCGTCGGTGGCGTTGAGTTGGCGGTTGAAGTCGCCAAGGATGACCACGTTGCGGCCCCGGTCGCCTTGCATGTCGATCCAGTTTTCAAGGATCTCGACCTGTGCGGCGAGGGTGCGGCAGGGGTAGCGCTGCCAAGCCTGATCGTGACTTTCGTCGATATTGCCGTCGATTTTTCCGGTGTGACAGATCGATTTCATATGCACGTTGAGCAGTGAAATGGGTTTGTCGTTCAGGGTCAGCTCGACGCTCATGGCGGATCGGGTTGCGCGATCCTGTCCCAGCCCGGTGCGTTTGTCGAATTCGAAATGCGTGAGTGAGAGCGCATCGACGGTGGACACTTTGGGCCGGTGTGGGAAGCGCTGTTTAGAGATCGCCAACGCGTTATAGATGCCGCGCCGGTCCGGGGCGTTATGCTCGGTGCCGGGTTGGTAACGGTCGGACAGGATCAGGTGATATTTGTCCGCCGGGAAGATGCGCGAGAGTGCCAGTGGTGAGCCGATTTCCTGAAGCGCTATGATGTCGGCAGCACCAAGTGAGGTTGCGGCAAAGTCGCGGAGCCGTGTAAAATCCACGTCTTCGCGAGCCGCAGCACGCATCCGCAAGGGTTCGCCCGATTGGTGATGCAGGTTGGCGATATTCCATGTGGCAATGGTAAGTTCGCCGTCTATCGCATCATAGGGTGCATAGGCCGGGGTCACATCGCTGGTTTTGTCTTTGAGGTCGTTGCGGATTTGTGTCGTGTTGACCCAAGCGCGGTATTTGGCGACGCCCAGCGCGGCTTGTAGTGAGTAATCAAGGCTTTGGGTGCCTGCCACAAAGGGTTCGTCAGAGTTGAGGTTGCGGAAGAAGGGGCGAAGTGCCTCGTTCGAGGCGCCCTCGTCCACGACAAACGGGATGTAGCGCAGCCAATCGGGTTCGGCACGGCCAAAGTCGACCGCGCGGCCATGACAGGCAAGGCAAGTTGAGCGGTGATTGTCGACCGGGCCATTCATGCGCCCGTCACGCCCCAGATGCGGGGGATGGCCGCTCATGGTGCGGATATTGGCGAACATGGTGGTGACATCGTCATTCAGCCAATGTTGGACCGGGGCCGGGTTTGAGGTGCCCTGCGGCGGGGTGGGACCAGCAAAGGATTGCGGGTCGTTGCCCCATTGGATGCCGATGGGCACCATGCGGTCGCGCCAGCGGGATTGTTCACAAGTGGCGACATCGCTGGAGACCTGATCACAGCGGGGGCTGGTTTCGATGGCCCCGTTATAGAGGTAGCTGCCCATGGCCCAGCCGACGAGGTCGTCGTTGGGGGCGGGGTATTGGCCGTCGGTCAGGCGGGCGTCTTTGACCAGCACGTCGATCTGCATCAGGCGCGCCTTGACGATTTTTTTGCCATCGTGGATATCCCATGTTTTGGCATAACGCAGATAGGGCACCTGTTCGGGCGCGGCGAGCGAGAACAGGAGCTTGACCGCGACGGTGCCGTCATCAAAGGCAAAGTCCTTGGTTTTTGGATAGGCGCGGTCCTCGCCCCAGATGCGGTGAAAGCCATGACCGCCGACATCGTTATACATGCTAACCGCCCAGTTGGCGGTGCGTGTGGTCTGGCTGGGGTGCAGTTCGCCCAGACGCGAGCTGCGTTCACGGGTAAGGCCATGCATGGGTTCGCGCAGGTCGTGCATCCAAGGAGCGTGGAACCAGCCGCATTGCGTGCCGTCCCAGTCGACATAGTCGCTGCCGCAGGACTGCATGGCATAGTTCAGCACGCTGTCGAGATAGGCTTGGGGCTGGGTGATGGGGTCAAGGGCGAGCCACGGGTAATTCTGTGGTTCGGGTTTGGTTTTGGGGAAATTCACGTTAGGCCGGAATTTCGACGGGGTGCTTTCCTGTGGGGATATGGCGCGGTGGCATTTGTTGAACTCGACCTGCGCGGAGTTTTCGAACCACGTTTGGATCAGTTGCCCCACCTCGTGACCTGGCGTGCCCTGTGGCCATGCCGGAAAGGCGGGCGCGTTGGCCTGGCTGCATTCCAGTTTTTGTGGATCCTGCGCCCAAGCTGCGGAAGGCGCCAAAATTGCGCCCGCAAACAGCGTGGTGAGGCCAAGTAAGAGAGCGCCAGACAGGCGCGGGCGGCTGAATGAACGGAGTGAAAGTGTCACGAACGTATCCCTTCATGGCGTGGCGCGGGTGTGCGCCGCTGCTGAATGATTTTATTGTCGGTTTGCCGGTCGGCGGAAAACGGCCCTGCTCAGGTGATGTTGTGTTTGTTGAACACATCGATGATCGCGTCCGCCACGCGCGTTGCGTGCGCGGGTTGATGACGTTCGTCAAAATAGAGCGAGAATGAGCGTTTGAGATAACTCTCGGCATTGGGGCAGCTGACTTGGGTATAGTCATAGAACCCATTTGTGACATCGTTGGGATAAAGCGTCTGTGCCACGAGTTCGGCGGGCCAGATGCCTTGGGTGTTGTGAGAAAAATTGCGGTTGGTGAAGACGTCGTATTTGTACATCGGTTGATCCTTGTACGAATAAGAGGTCGAAAAGCGCACACCCAGATCGCTGGCGACAATTTGGTTGATCGCCCTGACGGCGGCGACGCGGGTGGCGCGGTCATATTCGTTCTTGGTTGCGAACATGTGAAAGAAGAAGGTGGGATACGCGCCGGGCAGATGGGTTTGAGGGGTGAGACCGGCCTGTGCCAGACGGCGGTCAAGCTCGACACCAAAGGCATTGCGGCTGGCGGCGAAATCTTCGAGTTTGGGCAGCTGGGCCAGCAGCATTGCACCTTGGATTTCGCTCATTCTAAGGCTGAGACCGACGCCCTTGTATTTGCCGTGTTCCGTATCGCTGCCTTGACCCAAACGGTCGCGGTGTTTGTCCGAAAAGCTGTGGCAGCGCAGGCGGTTCACTTCGGTTTGCAAAAGCACAAAGCCGCCTTCGCCCACTGAGATGTGTTTCTGGCTGTTGAGGCTGAAACAACCCGCATCGCCCAATGTGCCAAGCGGCTGGCCGTTTAGTGTAGCACCGAGACCCTGCGCGACATCTTCGATGATCATGATGTCCGTGCGGCCAATGTCTGTGAGCATGGTACGAATGCCGGGAATATCGACCGGTGTGCCGGTCAGATGCACCGCGATCACGGCACCGGTGCGCGGCGTGATGACATCGCGCACGGTTTGTGGCGTGATCAGGCCTGATGCTGGGTCAACATCGGCAAAAACCGGGATGTTGTTGTTCACGATCACGGGCGAGATGGTGCCCATATCGGTCATGGGCGGGACAATCACCTCGCTTCCGGCGGCGACTTGCAGGCCGCCAAGGGCAACATGAATGCTGGCCGTGCCAGAGGAAGTGGGAACGATAAACGGGGCGGTATCGGGGCTGGTGGAACCGAAATATTCTTCCACCGCGCGGTTGGCTTCGATCATGAAGCTGCGCGGACGGGTGGTTGACGGGTAGCTGTAGGGCCACAGATCCTGGCTGTTGAGTGCCTGTGTGACAAGATCGGCCTCTTCGGATCCGAAACGACTTCTGCCTTTGATCATGAGTTGTCTCCCTGTTTTGGTTGTCTTGCAGCTGGGCTGTCTGGGCATTATTCGATTTGGTTCAATTCGCGGTTTGGCGCGGTGGCGCGTTATGAGCCAACGCCGTTACTGAATGGCTTCGATGATGGGTAATCGGCGCAATGTGTTGACCGGGTAGCTGGGTTCGAGCATCGTTTTCACCCGGAAATCGGGTTCGACGCGGCGCATGGCAGACACGGCGATATCAACGCCGGACTGATCGCCAAGTTGATGGGCTAACACCACTTCGTAGCGGCGCGGCGAGACAAATTCCGGCACAAACGCCACGCTGGAGCGGGCATGGCGCAATGCGGTGTCGTAATTGCGCAGCGCGGTTGCGGCCATGGCGGCAAAATGGTGGAAATAGAATTCATACGCGCCGCCCTTGGCCAGATCGATGGCCTGTTGCGCGACGGCGTATCCTTCGGTCAGGTGGCCGTTGAACGTAAGTGAATTGGACAGAAGGGCGCGGGCGAGCGGATCGGAGGGATCGATTTCCACGGCGCGCTGCGCCTTGATCATGGGTTCGACGGTGCTACCCTGGTTGACATAGTCGAGCTGTGACGAAAACGCCTGAACAATGCCGTTTTCGGGGGCCTGTCGCAGAGCTTCGAGAGAGAGTTCCTCTGAGCTGACCGGATCAGCAAATATGTCGTCATTTCGGTGCTGAAAGAACGCTGTATTGCGTAGAAACCCGCGCCACGCCAGAAATTCGCCGCGCGGCTCAAGTTCGTAGGCGCGGGTCAGGTACTGATCCGCCTTGGAGAGGCTTTCCCTGTCCAACCTGAAGGTGAGTTTCTTGGCCTCGTTAGCGAGGATCAGCGCCTCGGCAGTGCTGCCCACGGGCAACCCGCCAAACGCGAGTCCGTCAAGCAGGTTTTCAACAACCTGTCCCACCATGCGGCCAATTTCGGGGGCCACATGAATGCGGGTGATATCAGCGGGTACAACCGCGCTTTTGAGCCAGAACCGCCGCCCCAACACACCGCTGTCCATTTGCACACCAAGATAGATGTCGTCGCTTTGGGCGATGCTGACAATGCGCACGACAACCGTGTTTTCGCTGGGCGTGATTGGCCCGTTGGACCCAATCGCAGGTGCTTCATCGACGCCCAAACAGCGGAAGATCCCGTATTGATCGAGTTTCTGATGCAGTCGTTCCGAGAGGATGAGCGAGGCCACAGAAGCGACCGGGTTGCCCTTGTCCTGACGGTCAAATACCACCGTGCAGTGGGTGGCCTGAACCGGGTTCGCGGCGGGCGCGAGCAACAGGCCCGGCTGCGGTGGACGGGTCGGTGGCGCGAAGTCTGCTGTGGCCTCGGGGCGGTTGGCAAAGTATTGACGTTGCTCGCGCAACCAGTCGTCAAAAGCGTCGTCGGCAATGTCGAGACCTTGCAGAAGATCCTCGTGCGGTGGCTGGGCGAGACCGGAAAGGTGATCAAATTCGAACCTGTTACCCTCCAGCCAGATATCGATCTTGTCCGATTGGATTGCGGTTCCCAGAATGCGTTTCAGACGCGCCAATTCCTGACGCAGGCTACTGGCTCCCTGAGGGCCTTCGCTTTCAGACCAGAGCTGAGCCTGAAGCCACTTGCGAGACTGACGGTGACCATCGCTGAGGGCCAGCATGGCGAGGAGCGCGCATGACTTTCGTACTGTCGGTCTGATCGACCGACCGCCAGGTTCCAGAAGATCGAAAGGTCCCCATACCTTTATGCGATACCGCAAAACGAACACATCTTTTCCATGCCCAGCGCAAATTTCGTGCCTCGTTTCGGAACGCGCGCTGTAACCTGTTTCACAACCAAAGCGATTAGAGGTCAGATCAACCGACGTGTCAATTTTTTGAGGTAGTCGCCGTTGATTTTGCCCAATCACAACCAGAGGATGCCGAGCGGGACCCATGGAACGCACCATAGCAGCGTCGCCGGAAGATGGCACATATGTCATTGCGGATCGGATTAGCGGCATTCCGGGCACCTTGGACATTTGAAGCGTTCGGGATCGAATCAGTGAAAACAAGATGAGTGTGGACCGCCCAGCGTGATCGCAGCGTTAAATGTATCTTAAGAAATTGGCGGCGGATGCGTTGGATGTGCTTAAGCCGACTCGGGCAGTCCTTGTCCCTATTGATGGCTTGGCAGGGATGGTCGTTTGGAATGGCACTCGACCTATTCCGTTTTGACATGTTTGCATTCCACAATTTCCTTACTTTCCCTCTCTGTTTGCGAGTGGGTTTCGATTAACGTGCGCATCAACACCGCGCACCATTGCGAAATGGCAAGTTTGGACAATGAACCGCTGAACGGCGCGACACACCCACTCGGGCCAGAAGATTTAATCGGGCACAGCCCAAATTCCGGGTTCTCAAAGGGGGTTCACCGGAAACCGATGAGAAAAGGAATGAACATGACGCTGAGCGCAAAAGATCAACCTGACCTGTCGACCTTTGACTGGGAAGATCCGTTTCGGCTGGAACGCCAGCTGAACGAAGACGAGCGTATGGTGCGTGACAGCGCGCGGGCCTTTGCGCAAGAGGCGCTGCAACCGCGTGTGGCGGACGCCTATCGCAACGAAACCGCCGATCCGGGTATCTTTTCAGAGATGGGTGCCATGGGATTGCTGGGCACGACCATCCCAGAGGAATATGGCGGGCTGGGCGCGGGCTATGTGACCTATGGTCTGGTCGCGCGCGAGATTGAGCGGGTGGATTCCGGGTATCGGTCAATGATGTCGGTGCAGTCGTCATTGGTGATGTATCCGATCTATGCCTATGGCAGCGAGGAGCAGCGGCAGAAATATCTGCCCAAGCTGGCGAGCGGCGAGTGGATCGGCTGTTTTGGCCTGACCGAACCGGATGCAGGGTCTGATCCGGGCGGCATGAAGACACGGGCCAAAAAGGTGCAAGGCGGCTATGTGCTTAACGGGTCCAAGATGTGGATTTCCAATTCGCCGTTTGCGGATGTGTTTGTGGTCTGGGCCAAGTCAGACGCGCATGACGGCAAAATCCGGGGCTTTGTGCTTGATAAGGGCACCAAGGGGCTGAGCGCGCCAAAAATCGGTGGCAAGCTGAGCCTGCGAGCGTCGACCACGGGTGAGATTGTGCTGGACAATGTCGAGGTGGGCGAAGATGCGCTGCTGCCGAATGTGCAAGGGTTGAAGGGGCCGTTTGGCTGTTTGAACCGCGCGCGCTATGGCATTGCGTGGGGCGTTATGGGCGCGGCGGAATTCTGTTGGCACGGTGCGCGGCAATACGGGCTGGATCGCAAACAGTTTGGCAAACCGCTGGCGCAGACGCAGCTGTTCCAGAAAAAGCTGGCCGATATGCAGACCGAGATTGCGCTGGGCCTTCAGGCGGCGCTAGCGGTGGGGCGCCTGATGGATGACGCGAATGCGGCACCTGAGATGATCAGCCTGATCAAGCGCAACAATTGCGGTAAAGCGCTGGAGATTGCGCGCCACGCACGAGATATGCATGGCGGCAACGGTATTTCCGAGGAGTTCCAGGTTATTCGGCACATGATGAACCTGGAGACCGTGAACACCTATGAGGGCACGCATGACATTCATGCGCTGATCCTTGGGCGTGCGCAAACCGGGTTACAGGCCTTTTTCTGAGTGAGCATTGAGTAGGTACTATGGATCGCGCTGACGTTATTGACGCAGCCTTTCGCGATGGGGTCGCGACGGGGAATTTGCCGAGCGGCGCCGCTGCGGCGGGGCCGCTGAGCCGCGAGGGGGCGATTGCCATCTTTCGCGCGCAGTGCCTGAGCCGCAATCTGGATCGACGTTCGCGCAAGATGCAGGCGGCGGGCCAAGGGTACTATACCATTGGCTCGTCCGGGCATGAGGGCATGGCAGGGGTTGCCGCCGCACTGCGCCCGGATGACATGGCGTTTCTGCATTATCGGGACGGTGCGTTTCAGACCATGCGATCCAGTCAGGTGCCCGGTGTGACGCCGACATGGGATATGCTGCTGAGCTTTGCCACGTCGGTCGAAGACCCGATGTCGGGCGGGCGGCACAAGGTGCTGGGCTCTCGTGCGCTGAATATCCCGCCGCAGACCTCGACCATTGCCAGTCACTTGCCCAAGGCGGTTGGGACGGCCTATTCCATCGGCTTGGCCAAGCGGCACCGCCCGGAACATGCGGTGCTGGCCGATGACGGGATTGTCATGTGCTCCTTTGGCGATGCGTCGTCGAACCATTCGACCGCGCAGGGCGCGATTAATGCGGCGTGCTGGACATCGTATCAGTCGGTACCATTGCCGTTGTTGTTCGTGTGCGAAGACAATGGAATTGGTATTTCGGTACGCACTCCGCGTGGATGGGTTGCGGCGAATTACGCGCAAAAGCCGGGGTTGAAGTATTTTCGCGCCAATGGGCTGGACCTGTTTGACACGTATCGGGCGGCGCAGGCGGCGGCGGACTATGTGCGCACACAGCGCAAGCCGGCGTTTCTGCATCTGTCGCTGGTGCGTTTGTATGGTCATGCCGGTTCGGACATGCAGCAGACCTATCTGGACAAGGACATTTTTGAGGGCTGGGAAGCGGATGATCCGTTGCTGCATTCCGCGCGGTTGCTCATCGACAGCGGGGCGTTGAGTGCGGAGGAGGTGCTGGGAATTTATGACGCGGCAGAGGCGCAATGCGCGCGGGTGGCCGAAGAGGTGGTCACACGTCCACGGCTGAAAACGGCAAACGATGTCATGGCATCCATTGTGCCGCCGAAACGCGCCTGTGCCCCTACAAACGGCCCGTCAGAGGCGGCCCGCGCCGAGGTGTTTGGCGGCGATCTAAAGGCGATGACAAGTCCGCAGCCCATGTCGCGATTGCTGAATTGGGCGATGAATGATTTGATGCTGGCCCACCCCGAGATCGCCTGTATGGGCGAGGATGTGGGCCGCAAGGGCGGTGTTTACGGTGTCACACAGAAATTGCAGGCGCGGTTTGGCGAAGACCGGGTGATCGACACACTGTTGGATGAGCAGTCGATTTTGGGGCTGGCGATGGGCATGGCGCACAATGGGTTTGTGCCAATCCCCGAGGTTCAGTTTTTGGCCTATCTGCACAATGCCGAAGACCAGATCCGGGGCGAGGCGGCGACGTTGTCGTTCTTTTCCAATGGGCAGTTCACCAATCCGATGGTGCTGCGCATTGCCGGGCTGGGTTATCAAAAAGGGTTTGGCGGGCATTTCCACAATGACAATTCACTGGGTGTGTTACGCGATATTCCCGGTGTGATCGTGGCGGTGCCGTCGGACGGTGCGGACGGCGCGAGGATGCTGCGGGAATGCGTGCGGCTGGCGCGCGAGGAGCAGCGGGTTGTCGTGTTTGTCGAGCCGATTGCGCTGTATCCGATGCGGGATTTGCATGGCGACAAGGATGGCGGCTGGATGCGGACCTATCCCGCCCCGGACGAGCGGATTGGCTTGGGTGAAGTTGGTGTGAGCGGCGACGGGCCGCTGGCGATTGTGACTTATGGCAACGGGCGTTACCTGTCGGAGCAGGCGGCGCCAATCCTGCGCGAACGGGGCATTGAGACGCGGATTATCGACATCCGCTGGCTGGCACCGTTGCCTGCGGAGGGGATCGTCGCAGCGCTGGACGGGGCCGAAAAAGTGCTGGTGGTAGACGAGTGTCGCCGGTCGGGGAATGTGTCCGAAGGGCTGGTCACTCTGCTGAACGAGCGCTGTGATCTACCGGTGGCGCGATTGGCCGCAGAAGACAGCTTTATTGCCACCGGTCCGGCCTATGCCGCGACCATGCCGTCGCGCGACAGCATCGTGGACGCTGTGCACAGCTTTTGGATGGGCGAATGACCAAAGAACGTATCGTTGTCGTTGCGCCGGGTCGCGGCACCTATAACAAGGCCGAGCTGGGCGTGATTGCTCGCCAACATGGCGATAAGGTCGGGTTGTTGGCACAGTTTGATGCGTATCGCGCAGCACTTGGTCAGGAGACGGTGAGCGCGCTGGACGGGGCCGCGCGCTATGTCGGCTCAAAACACACACGCGGAGACAATGCCTCTGCCTTGATCTACGCCGCGTCGCTGTTTGATTTTTTATCAATCGATCGGGATCGTTACGAGATTTTGGCGGTTACTGGCAATTCGATGGGCTGGTACACGGCGCTGGCCTGTGGTGGGGCGCTGGATGCGATGGGCGGGCTGGAGGTGGTGAACACCATGGGCACGCTGATGCAGGAGCGGCTGATTGGTGGGCAGCTGATCTATCCGTTTGTGGATGAGGATTGGCGCGCGATCCCCGGTGAACGCGCGCGGATCGAGGCCAAGATGGTCGATATTGACGGGCGCGCGGGGCATGATCTGGCGTTGTCGATCGATCTGGGCGGGATGCTGGTTTTGGCGGGCAATGCCGAGGGGCTGGCCGCGTATGAACGCGAGATGCCTGTGCGCCAAGAGCGGTTTCCAATGCGATTGCAGAACCACGCGGCGTTTCACACGACCTTGCAGGCACCGGTTGCACAGGATGGGCGCGCGCGGCTGCCTGCATCACTGTTTTCGCAGCCAAACGTGGCGTTGATCGACGGGCGCGGCGCGTTATGGCAACCGGGAGCCTGCGATCTGGAAGCACTGTGGGCTTATACGTTGGGTCATCAGGTGGTGGCGCCGTATGACCTGTCTGCCGCGCTGCGCACGGCGGCGCGCGAGCTGATGCCGGATGCGTTTGTGGTGCTGGGGCCGGGCACGACGCTGGGCGGGTCTGTGGCGCAGTCACTGATCCGGTGGGGATGGCGTGGCTGGGACGGTAAGCGCGATTTCCAAGTTGCGCAGTCCGAGGCGGTGCGGCTGCGGTCTATGGGGATTGCTGAACAGCGGGCATTGGTGGTGTGAACCCGGCCATTTTAGTGCGTTGCGCACACTCTGTCGTGCCGGGACAATCCCGCGTATTTTGAGACTTTTGCTTTTTGGCTGCGTTTGCCCCTGTCCGGTGATGCGGGCGCTTGAACCCCGGTGGACAATCGCGATACCATCGGGTCGAGCAATAAGGAAAATCACTAGTGTCCAACGATAATCGCTCTCTGACCCTGCGCGACGTTTCCGAAGCTTCTGGGGTATCCGAAATGACTGTCAGCCGAGTTCTCCGCAATCGTGGGGACGTTTCGGAGGCGACGCGCGAACGGGTGTTGGCGGCGGCCAAGGAGCTGGGTTACGTGCCCAACAAGATCGCCGGGGCATTGGCAAGCCAGCGGGTGAACCTGGTGGCAGTGATCATTCCATCGCTGTCCAACATGGTGTTTCCCGAGGTGCTGACCGGGATTAGCCAAATTTTGGAAGACACGGAGCTGCAACCGGTGGTTGGTGTCACCGATTACCTGCCTGAGAAGGAGGAAAAAGTGCTCTATGAGATGCTGTCATGGCGTCCGTCAGGCGTGATCATCGCCGGGCTGGAGCATACCGATGCAGCACGTGCGATGCTGAATGCGAGCGGCATTCCGGTGGTGGAGATCATGGATACGGATGGCGAACCGGTGGATGCGATGGTGGGCATTTCGCACCGCCGCGCCGGGCACGAGATGGCGGCGGCCATTCTGGAAGCGGGTTATCGCAATATCGCGTTTCTGGGCACCAAGATGCCGCTGGATCACCGCGCACGCAAACGGTTTGAGGGTTTTACCGAAACACTGGCCAAGGGTGGCGTTGAGGTGGTGGAGCGCGAGTTTTATTCCGGCGGGTCGGCGCTGGCCAAAGGGCGCGAGATGACCAAGGCGGTTCTGGATCGCAACCCGGATGTTGATTTCATGTATTTCTCTAACGACATGATCGGGGCCGGTGGCATGTTGTATCTGCTGGAGCAAGGCATTGATGTGCCTGGAAAAATCGGGCTGGCCGGATTCAACGGGGTCGAGCTGTTGCAGGGGTTGCCGCGAAAGTTGGCGACGATGGATGCCTGTCGGTTGGAGATTGGCAAGATTGCCGCCGAGATCATCGCCAAACGTGTGACTGGCGACGATAGCAACGCGGCGGTGACGCTGACGCCGAAGATCACCTTTGGGGATACGCTGCTGCGGGATCCGAGCACGTCCGGCGAGGGTTGACGCCCTGTTGGAGGGGGCCAGCCCCCTCTTTTGCCAATTCGGCAAAATTCACCCCCGAAGTATTTCTGGCAAGATGAAGGGGTTTGGTGCGCGCGTGGACAGGTTTGCGGTGTTAGCCGTGATTATTTGTTTTGGTATTTGGCGATACGCGCCTCGGCCGCGCGCAGGGCTTTGCGGAAGTTTGGGCCACCGCGGCGGGCCAGCACCGCGCGGCAATAGCGCGCCAGCATTTTGGGGCGGCGCATTTTTTCCAGCGTGGCCAGCATTTCTTTTTGGTAACGTGGATTTTCGCGGCGGCGACGCAGCAATGTGTAGAATTCATGTGGCGTGAGAGTGCCAGCAACGCAGCCTTCTATCACCGGTTTCAGCACCCCGATTTGCAGCCAGAGTGACGCAATACGGTGGCCCATGAAACGGCAGCGGTATTTCTGGACATTGTCGCCGTGGAACAGGGCCGCGTGCATGGCATCAAGCGGCGCGCGCGGGTCGTAAAAGACATGCACCGCCTGAGCGGAGGCGACCATATCGGGCGCGTAGCCGTAGCGGTCATGGAAATTGCGACGCCATGCCTTGCGATAGCGGGTTTCCCAGCTGGCAACCTCGCGATCCAGCGTAGCCTGAGGTGAGATGCAGATCACGGTGGCGCCAGGGGCCGCAGAAGAGAACACCGCCGATGCATAGGCCCCCATCGAGGCGCCGTAGAAGATGACGTTCTGGAAGCGGTCAAAGAAACCTTCGTCGCGCAAACGGTCAAAGAAATCATGCACATCTGTGTCGCGATACCAGCTCCAGTTATGGGCCATCATGCCCAGCATGGACCAGCCGCGCGAGGTGACAAAATCATAACCCCACGGCATTCGGTCTTCGGCGCGTTCATAAACGTGGTCGAGGTTTTCAAACGTCACGATCAGCGTATCGCCGCGTTCGACGTAGAGCGCGGTGTGCTCTTTGCCCAGCGCTTCGTAAAACCCTTCGGCGGCGCCGATTTTTTGCAGGTTGGCCTGCCATTCGGTTTGGGTTTGCGCCTCTGCGTGGTCCTTCATGGTCATGCGGCCTGTGAGAGTTTCTGGCGGACGTCGTGGTACATTTCGAAGTCCGGGCCAAAGGCGGTTTCGATATTACGTCGGTCTGAGGGGGTCATGCCCTCAATCAGCTCGGCGCTTTTGGATTTATGGCCCAGCGAGGTGCGGGTGTCTTGCACCTGTGGGCGATCGACCTTGAAGATATGGCGCACGATACGGTTCAGCGCGCCGTCAAGATCGGCCATGTCGCCGACAAAATCGTAGTTGATGAAATCATAGGACACCTCAAGCCGTTGGCTGCGCCAGTGGCGGTCAACATCGCGCGCGCCGGGATCCTGGGCCATGATGTCGAGGAATTGGGACAGGGACATGTCGCTGTTTACCGGTCGTTTAAGATAGCGCATCAGTTTGGTTTTTTGTTTGTCGCCCTTGACGATCTTGTCGGCAAAGGACGAGACGGTGCGCGCGACGGGTTCGCGGATGATGGTAAAGCGATAGACCCGGCGGTCGGCCAGCGCCTCGAGCACCTGCGCCATTTTAAGGCCGCGCGGACCGGTCAGAAGCAGCGTGTTGGGCGGGGTGTGCACGGTGTTCATGTCGATACTACCCGTGCCCTCGCCCTTTTGATCCAGAAGGTTGGCCATCAACGTGGCGAGTACAGTTGTGCAGGCGGCCTTGTGGTTTTTCATGTAGAGAAACGGGGCACCAAAGACGGGTATGTTGACCAGTTGCAGAAAGTGGCGCTGGTTTGGGTAATTGTCGAGAATGCGCGGGCGATAGTCCATTTCAACCCTCGTGAAACAGGGTTGGGGCCGATTGGATCAGGCGGTCACGGCATTCCTTGATAAAACTTTTGTCGACAAGGTAATCGCGGGAGATTTTGGTGATCGAAGATTCGCCTTTAAGGGATTCAATCGCGATTTTGGCGCGAAAGTCGGGATCATTGACCGGCGCCTTGTTCTTGACGATCCGGGCCGGGATTGGGGCCGCGTCCGGGTCGATGTCGTGTTTGAGCATGACGTTATGCATGTAAGAGCCGCGTCGGGGGCGGTTGTTTTCCTTTTCCTCAAGGCGTGGTTTCATGCGCCGCGCCCAGAAATGCACTCCGCGCGTGTCCTCGGTGAACCAGTCTTTTTCAAGGTAAAACCGGCTTTGGAACATCTTATTGCGATCCTTGAACGACACCGGATAGAAGGCCGGGATTGGCTCGGCGTATTTGATTTCGCCGGATTCCTTGAGGAAATGCGTCACAGCCGCCGGGCCAGTGAAGCCCCAGTTCTGGGCGGTCATGTGCACGGGTTTTCCGGCGTCTTTCTCGGCCTGAAGCTCGGCCTTTTGCCACGGGCGCAGCCATGGGCCGATGGCGTATTCATCCTTGAAAAACTCCAGCATGGCGTTCAACGCCCTTGAGGTTTTGGGCAAGCCGAGGACGGCGTTACAGACCAGCCCCTCTTTCTCCCAGCCGAACACGGATTTGCGACTATAGTTAAAAGGTTTGTGGCAGTAGATATCGGCGTCGACCCAGATCTTGTCGGTCTTTTTGAGCATATTGAGCCGCCACAGATCGGCATGGATTGCCGGGCTGCCGGTGCGGACATGGCGATACATTGGGTCAGCAGGAAAAATCTCGGCGGCGTCTGCGGTATGAACACCGTCGGGGACGTTTGGGATTTCGTCGTAGCTGTAAAGGGTGGTGTGGTGACCCGCGTCGGCAAAGCTTTTGAGGCAGAGCTGTTCCAGCCAGCTTAACTGGCCACCGATCCAGAGCGATGCAATCTCGGGGAGTTTGGCCATGTCACCTGCCCTTTTGTTCTGGATTTGCAAACAGTTTACCCATTTTTGTGGCGTTTGTCTCTGAATTTTCAGTTAATCGCAATGTCAGTTTCGCGCGGGTCAATGGGCCGTCTCCTGCTTGTCGACGGTAAAGAAGAAGTCATCCGGTAATTCGCGTTCTGTGAGCCAATCGGGGATCACCTCGGGGCCGGCAAGGAACACGTTTGCGCCGAAATGCGGGTGCAACCGCGCGAGGCGTTGCATGCGGTGGCCGGTCAGTTCTTTGTAAAAGCTGGCGTAATTGTCGGTCTCTTTCAGTGCGTCAATTTTGGCGCGGTGCCGATCAACCGAAAAGGCGTGCGCCTCGGCAATTTCGGGATCGGAAAGGAGCCGGTCTTTCTCGGCCTGCATGGCGGGGATCATGCGCTGGATCGAGGTGTCCTGATCCACATTGTTGTTCATGCGGAACCAGTAGGCCAACCCCTGATCGCGGTCGACGTGGTTAACGCGGCCCCGGTCGCGTTTTACCAGAAAACTTTCGGCGGAGCGCACGGCGTAGTGGTTGAGCTGGACCATGTCATAGCCAACTGTCGAAGAGGTCGAGCGCCACGCGTTGCGGTACATATCCTTGGGCAGTGGCGCACCAGAGCCATTGACCCAGTTGATTTCGTTCCACAGTTGCGGGTTCAGCCCTTTGGGGCGGTGCACGCCCAGTTTCTTGAACAGGCCGACATTGCGGAACAGGGTTTTAAAGCCCCAGGCCTGATGCGGTTTGCGGGTGATTTCCGGGGCGCAGCGGGTGAATTGGGCCATGAGCGGATCGTCGGTGTATTCGTGCACGTCCGAGTTGCCAAACAGCCGCCACGTGCAGGAGATCAGGTTGGCATCAGGCACTGCATCGAACAATGCCGTGACGGTGCCGTCGCCCACCTTGATATTGATGAATTCGTCTACGTCCATCGAGATCACCCAATCGGCGTATTTGATCACCTCTTCCTTTTCCCCGGCTTGCAGCGCGGCGTGTTGCGGTTTGAGGCCGGTGCCCTCGAACGGGTTTTCACGGTGCTGGACGTAGCCCTTTTTCTGGAGCAATTGCAGGAAGATGTCGGTGCCGTCGTTGCAATCGTTGGTATAAACCAGCACGTCCTTGACCCCGATGGCGCGGTGATAGGCGAGCCATTCGAGGATAAATGGCCCCTCGTTTTTCATGCAGGTAATGATGGCGACATCATTGCTGTCTGAGGACATTTCCGGCGCGGCGATTTCGGGCATGCGCAGCGCTTTGTGATCAAAAACGTTTGTGGCCATGTCGAGCAGAGTTGCATCTTCGATCAGCGAGGTTTTGGGCACGATCTTGGACACGGAGTCGGCGGGGTGGCGCAGGCCCATGCAGCGGTAGAATTGCACCCATTCGTCCGGTTCTGGAGAGGCCGAGACAATACGCACCATGCGCCAGACGGTGTTAGGGCCGGTGCGGGACGGCGCGACACACCAGCGTTTGCGCAGTTTGGTGGCATCAAACTGGACGCAGATATGGTCGCCATGGGCGGCGGCGTCGCCTTTTCGCACGCGCCACGGGTAACAATTGCGCCCTGCCAGCACGACAGAGCCGGTGGCGGATTTGACCGCGGCGTCGAATACAGTGCGCCCTTTGACGCCCGCGCCGGTGATGTCGGTCAACAGATCGGACACCTCTAACAGGGCAACAGCGCGTGCCGTGTCGAGAAAGCGGCGGCGCATGAGTTCGAAGAGCTGTAATTCGCCCAAGGGGGCGTCCCATGGTGCGGGTTCGGGGATGTCCATCCGATCTTTGCCTGGCGCGTCGGGGGCGTTGAAAGGGTGCGCTTCGGCGGGGAGGTCGGCCTGGCCCAGCGGCATGTCGGAATGGACATGCACCAGTTGTTTCAGCCCGTTGATTTCCTTGGCCCCTTTTTTCAGTTTGCGAGCAAATTTGGCGGCCTCGTCCGGACGGGCGCGATCAACGATCAGCGCGGCTTGCAACGCATGGTGACGCACGTGGTAGCGCAGCCAGTCAAGTACGGCGGACACAGGTTCGCCATTGCGAAAGGCCAGCGCGGTGTTCAACCTGTCAAACAGGTCGGTCTGGGCCGGGGTTGGGACCAGCTGACAGGGCGTGCCGCCCAAAGTCAGTTCGGGCGCGGCGCTGGTATAGTGCAAATCAGCGATCAGGCCATTACCCACGCTGCGCAGATTTTCGAGCCGCGTGTCATTTGCGGCCTCAACACTTTCAGGCGGGGTGTCCGTGGCGAGATACGCGTAGGCGTGGCCCGGCGCGACCGCGACCGTGTCGATCACGCAGATATCGGCGATCTCCTGATGCGTCAAAAGGATCGTCTGAAAGCCGGGTTTGCCCATCCGTTATTGTGTCCTGCTATTGCCTGCTCTTGGCCCCGGCCTTGGTCAGCCGGTGGGTTTGTTAGCCTGTTGATACCATCGAACCAGTTGTCGCTGCAAATGGTCCGGCAAAACTGCCCCACCTCCGGCGACAAGGATCTGGGTCATAAGGGTTTGATACGCGGGTTGGCTGATCAAGTGGTTAAAACGGGCGCGGTGCCATGCGACCGATTGCGTGTGAAGATCAGCAAGGCCGTCGATGGCCATAAGCCGGTCAAGCGCGGCCGTGGTGGCGGGGCGCATTCGGGCAATGCTCGTGTCTATGACATTGTTAAAGTTGCGTTCGACCCAATAGGCGAGATCAACGGGTTTGTGGGCCCGATTGGGCAGACCACGGTCGCATTTATTCACAAAACCCGCAGCCGAGCGCACAGCGTAGTGGTTCAGCTCAACAAGGTCGCGCGCAACGCCGAGGTCGAACAACGACAGCCGGTGCGGTGTGCGTGCCAGAAAGCCGGACATTGCGTTGCCAGAGCCGTCGACAAAATTTGGCAAGGCGGCCTTGGTCGGGTCTTTTTGGCGGGGGCGGTGCACACCGAGCTGATTGAACGGCCCTTTGGCGCGGAACAGGGTTTTGAACAGGCTGGCGGCGATTGGGAACTGGGTGTCAGGTGGAATGGCGCGGGTGAATTGTTCGGTGACGGGGGCGTCTTGGATCATGGTCACGTTATTATGCCCAAAGAGCCGCCACGGCAGGGCAATGGCGTCTGTGTCATTCGGCACCTTGGCGATCAGGTCAGTGATCGTGTGGTTGCCGGTGTGGATGTTGAGAAATTCGTCAACATCCGAGACCAGTATCCAATCTGCCGTTTTGCGTAGCGGATGGCGCCATGCGGTACGCAGGGCCTGCCATTGGATGCTTTTATTGGGCAGCGGGACTTGGGGGATGTGGGTGACGATGCCCGCGCGATCCAGCGCTTGCAGGATTTCATGGGTGCCGTCATCGCAATCGTTTGACACAACAATGAAATCCGTCACCCCCGCGCCAATGTGATGGGCGATCCATTCCAACAGGTAGGGACCTTCGTTTCGAACCGATGTGACGCTGAGTACCCGCACGATTGCCTGCTTCTTTTGAGCCTTGGCGACAAGGCTAGCACGATGGCTGCGTATCGCCCACTGCAACCTGTCAGCATTGTGCAGGTTGAGTCCTGAAGGTGACACAGGTTTGCCCGCACCCTGCCCGAAGACGCCCGCAAGGGCGGAGGAGGTGCACGCCTAAGGCGCGGCGGCCCATACCTCGACCTCCACCAAAAACTCCGGACGGGTAAAACCAGACACAATCAACAGCGTAGAACTGGGCAATAGGTCGACATCTTCCAGAAACGCATCCCGGGCGGCCATATAGTCGGGAAAATAGTCGCGGTCTGTGACATAGCCCGAAACATGCACAACGTCCTGCGGTGTCATGCCCGCCTCTGCGATGATGTGGCGGATATTGTCAAAACACAGGTCCGCCTGCGCGCGTGCCCCATTAGGCACGCTGCCGTCCTGCGCCAATGCCAGCTGACCAGAGGTGCGCACCACGCGCTGGCCGGGGGCGATTTCCACCCCATGGGAATAGCGTCCAAAGGGCGGCGCGATGGCATCAGGGTTTAGCGGGCGCATGGATTTGTCCTCGTCAACAGGTGCAACAATTTGCGCCGGACCTTGCAATCTGGCGCGCACATTGTAAATTGGTTGCATACTCTGGCACAGACGTAGGGCCACGCAACCACCATTCCGGTGGCGCGTGGCTTTTGTAATTTTAGGCCCCGTTGCCCCGGATTTAACGGATGAAAGGCCGACATATGCAGGGATACTGGACCGATTTTAAAGCGCCGGATTTTCTCGGGCTGCCCGAGAGAACCATTGCCATTTTGCCGCTGGGGGCGACCGAGCAGCACGGACCACATTTGCCTGTGTCGGTGGACAGTGATCTGGCAAGCGCCGTTGCGGATCGCAGCCGTGCGCATTGGCATCCAGAGACAAGCGCGCTGATTCTGCCCACATTGACGATCACCAAAAGCAATGAGCATAGCGCTCATCCTGGTACGCTGTGCCTGTCGGCGGACACGCTGCTGGCCGTGCTGCGCGATCTGGGGGACAGCCTTGCCCGCACGGGCATTTCCCGGCTGGCAATGCTGAACGGGCATGGCGGCAACACGGCGGTGCTTGAAATTGCCTGCCGCGAGATGCGGTTGGCACATAGCATGATCACGGCCCATGGCAGCTGGTTCGGGTTTGCTGAATGGGATGGCGTGGTGGACCCGGAAGATGCGGCGCATGATCTGCATGGAGGAGATACAGAGACCAGCCCGATGCTGGCGGTATCGCCAGACCGGGTGGACATGAGCAAGGCGCAAAATTTCCGCTCTAAGGGCCGAGGTTGGCAAGAAAGCGGGCGCTGGATTGGCCTGAACGGGCAAGCCATGCGTCCCGGCTGGGTGATTGATGATTTGAACGCGTTTGGTGCCTGCGGTGATGCATCTGTGGCGACGGCGGAGAAGGGCGAGGTGCTACTGGGCAGCGCGGCGCGGAATTTTGCCGGGTTCCTGCGGGAGTTTGCACAGTTTGACCCAGCAACGTGAGACCACAGATGACGACGCACCACATGATCGAGAACATTACTGTTCCGCTTGATCTGCTCGGCGGCGACGACGGGTATGTCGGCGCGATCAAAGGCGATTGCCTGCGTGGTGATCTTTTGCTGCGCGACAATTGTGTTGTGGGAATGCAGCCGAGCCAAGCGATCGAGCCAAGCCGCCGCATGTTGTTTCCCGGCCTGATCGAAGCGCATTGTCATCTGGACAAGTGCCACACGATCGACCGGATGGATTTTCGGGGCGGTGATCTGGGAGACGCGATCCGCGCACAACACGCGGACAAGGCGCTGTGGAGCGACGAAGATATCCGCCGACGCGCCCTACTCGGGATCGATGAGGCGATTGCCGCCGGGTGCGTCGCGATACGCAGCCATGTGGACTGGGGCGACGAAGCCCTGCCTCCGCGCAGCTTTGAGGTGCTGTTGGAGGTGGTGCAGGATGTGCCGGTTCATCTGCAACTCGCGACGCTGACGGGCGTTGATCAGATGGCTGATCCGGCGTTTGCCCGAAAGGCCGCCAACGCCATCCCCGAGGGCCATGCGCTGGGCGCGTTTGTGCTGGGACAGGCTGGATTGCGCGACGGGATCGCCAACACATTCCGCGAGGCGGATCGCCGGGGGCTGGCGCTGGATTTCCATGTGGACGAGACGCTGGACACCGCCATGAATGGGCTGGAAGTGATTGCGGATGTGGCCTTGGAAACCGGATTTGACGGGTCGATATTGTGCGGTCATGCGGTGTCACTGGGCCTGAGGGCGCAAACAGATTTTGACCGCATTGCGAGCAAGTTGGCCAACGCCGGGATCGCGATTGTGGCACTTCCGCAGACCAATCTTTACCTACAGGGGCGCGCAGCGCACTTGCCGCAGGGACGCGGATTGACCCCGTTGGATGCATTGGCGCGGGCCGGGGTAAAGGTGGTTCTGGGCACAGATAACGTGCGGGATGCGTTTTGCCCGGTAGGGCGGCACGACCCGCTGCGCGCGCTGGAGCTTGGCATATTGTCAGCCCATCTGGACCCACCGCTTGGGCGATGGATGCGCAGCATCACAACCGACGCCCGCACGGCATTGGGCCTTGGCCCCGCGCCCATCAACGGTGCGCATTTGAACACCCTTCGGATCGCAGATGCGAGCGATCTTTCAGACCTCATCAGCGGCGCAGCGCACAGGCCCGCATCAGAGCTTTTGAAGGAGCCACTTTCATGAACACTTCTATCTCCGGCAAATCCGACCTTGACTGGACCGCCTTTGCCGAGGCGCTTGCCCCGGTTGAGACCATTGCAGAACCTGTGCTGGTCAAGAAACGGTCGCGCGATTTCTTTTGGTATTCGCCGATCCTGAACACCCAGCTGCGGCGCAGTTTTGGCGATCTGGTGGCGGTGCCAAAAACGCCCGCTGAAATGGCGCATTGTCTGGCCATCGCCTATGCCCATGATGCGCCGGTCACGCTGCGCGGTGGGGGGACCGGGAACTATGGGCAGGCGGTACCGTTGAATGGCGGACTGATCATTGAGACCACGTCGATGAACCGCATTCTGGAGATTGGCGAGGGCTATGTCACCGCCGAGGCCGGAGCCAATATCGAAGAGATCAACAATGCCCTGCACGAAAAGGGCTGGGAGCTGGCGATTTTCCCGTCGACACAGGATATCGCCACCATTGGCGGATTTATTGCCGGGGGATCATCCGGCATTGGGTCGGTGGCCCAAGGCATGTTGCGCGACCCCGGCAATATCATTTCGCTTAAGGCGTTATCCGCGACCGAAACCCCCGAAGAGCACCTGTTTGAAGGCGCAGCCGTCAACCATATCCACCATGCATGGGGATTAAACGGGGTAATCACCGAAGTTACGTTACGCACGGTGCCGCATCGCAACTGGATCGGGTGCATGGCCACGTTTGACAGCTATGAAGAGACCTATGCCGCGGGCTATGCGTTGGCCTGTGCGCCGGACATTGCGCGCAAGCTGGTGTCGACTGTGGACGCGCGAATCTGTGCCTATTTCCCACGTCTGGCCGAATATCTGCGCCCGGAAAAACACCTGATGGTGTCGCTGGTGCCAGCTGAGGACATGGACGCCTATCGTGCGTTGATGGCCCAACAAGGCGGGGTTGTTGACCTGGCGATGTCCGAAGCCGAGCTGAAGGCCGCCAAGCTGCCGCACGTGTTTGAGTTCGCCTATAACCACACGACATTGCAGGTGCTGAAGGCGGATCGCTCGGCGACGTATTTGCAGGTGGGATGCCCAACGCCACCCGACGCAAAGGACATCGCAGCGCTGCGTCCGCAACTGGGTGATGACGTCTGGCAACACCATGAATTTGCCCTGTTGGACGGCAATATCGTGACCTTTGATCTGCCGATTATCTGGTACTCGACCCGAGAGCGGTTGACCGAAATCGAAGCCACTTATGAGGCGAATGGCTATCCGATCTATGACGCGCATATTTGCATGGTCGAAGGCGGTGGGCTGAAGAATGCGGATTACAAGCATCTGGCCTGGAAAAAGCGGATGGACCCCAAAGGGTTGCTGAACTCGGCCAAGTCACGGGAGTGGGAAAACGTGCGCGAAAAATCCCCCGAAGAAATCGAAGCGATGGCGGCGTCCTGAAGGCACGTTTCGTAGGGAAAACAGATGGCAAGGTGTCGCCTTTTGATTGAGGAAATTAGCGACACCTTCGCGTAAAGGATAAAGAATTGCATGAATGCGACCCCTTTTTGTCGAATTAGGATCGTTATGGGTCGGAAACGGACCAGAGGAATCGGTGGTTGATGTCGGTTAATCTGCAAATGTATTGGCGTTCCGACGTAACAAAATTACCGTACCCGGTTTCTACTCGATCCTCACTTTCACTCGGTGGCGGATTTTTGAGGGGTTTGGCGGGGCGTTTTGCCGATCCAGTTTCCCGCGCTTCACGATTGGTCAAAAAAGAACAGTTACCTGTTGCAACTGTTCCCGTCGGTGTGGATGATTGTGTTTAGGGGAACTGCTTGGAAGACGTTGATATGCCATGCAAAGCGACGGCACCGACCCAATGGGAACGTGCCGCACGATTGGGGAGACTTACCTGACCGCAGACCTGAAGTGGATGGTTGAACCGTCGCCGCCACACTGTGGGACAGTCCAAAAACACGGGGG
This sequence comes from Shimia abyssi, assembly GCF_003014475.1. Lineage (GTDB taxonomy): Bacteria > Pseudomonadota > Alphaproteobacteria > Rhodobacterales > Rhodobacteraceae > Shimia > Shimia abyssi. The sequence goes on from NZ_PYGJ01000007.1 coordinate 112,908, forward strand.
CAACCCCTAACAAACGACCAACAGAGAGGAAGACCATGACTTTTTTCAAACGTAACGGCCAGCCTATGCCAGACGTTATTGTCCAAAACGCCAAGAAGGTCGGCAATGACGATGTCAGCCGCCGCGAATTCTTGGCGCTGGCAAGCGCATTTGGGGCAACGGCTGCGACCGCGTACAGCATGATCGGCATGGCCGCCCCGGCGCAGGCCGCGGGTCACGCAAAAGACGGCGGCACCGTTCGCATCCAGATGGAAGTGCGCGCGCTGAAAGATCCACGCACCTATGACTGGTCGCAGATCGCCAACTTCTCGCGCGGGTGGCTTGAATATCTGGTGACATATGAGAACGACGGTACGTTCGTTCCATCGCTGCTGGAAGGCTGGGACATTTCCGAAGACGCAAAAACCTATACGCTCAACGTGCGTAAAGGCGTTAAGTGGAACAACGGCGACGATCTGACAGCCGAGCACGTGGCGGCAAACATCACTGGCTGGTGTGACAAGGACGTCGAAGGCAACTCGATGGCCGGTCGTTTCGCGACGCTGATCGATGCGAACACCAACAAAGCCATTGATGGCGCCATCGAAGTGGTGGACAGCCACACCATCCGTCTCAACCTGCCATCTGCTGACATCACGCTGATCGCCGGCATGGCGGATTATCCAGCGGCGATCATGCACCCAGAGCACAACAACCCGGACAATATGCTGACCGATCCGGTTGGTACTGGTCCGTATCTGCCCGAAGATCTGGAAGTGGGTGTCAAATCTGTTCTGGTGCGCAACGACAACCACACATGGTGGAACGCAGGCAACGGCGCATGGATGGAACGTATCGAATATATCGATTACGGCACAGATCCGGCATCGTTTGTTGCAGCGGCAGAAGCCGAGGAAATCGACGCGCTGTATACCATTGAAGGTGAATTCATCGACCTGGTCAGCTCTCTGGATGGCTGGGTAGAGAACGAAGTGGTGACAATGGCCACCATCGTGATCCGTCCGAACCAGTTGGCCGAAGTCAACGGCATTCAGCCTTATGCTGACAAACGTGTACGTCAAGCCATCTCGATGGCTGTGGACAATAACGTTCTGCTGGAGCTGGGCTATGACGGCCGCGGCGAAGTTGCCGCAAACCACCATGTTGGCCCGGCCCACCCCGACTATGCTGATATCGGCATGCCGAAATACGATCCCGCAGCCGCCAAGGCGCTGTTGGATGAAGCTGGCATGACTGACTTTGAGATGGAAATCATGTCGATCGATGACGCATGGCGCAAAAACACCACCGATGCGGTAGCGGCACAGCTGCGTGATGCGGGCTTTAACGTCAAACGGACCGTTCTGCCAGGTTCAACCTTCTGGAACGACTGGGCGAAATATCCGTTCAGCTCGACCAACTGGAACCACCGTCCTCTGGGCGTTCAGATCTGGGCGCTGGCCTATCGCTCGGGCGAAGCTTGGAACGAGTTTGGCTATGCCAACCCGGAGTTCGACGCCAACCTCGAACAAGCATTGGCGACCGCCGATCTCGAGAAGCGTCGTGCGCTGGTCGCGGCGGGCGAGAAAATGTTGCAGGAAGATGGTGTGACAATCCAGCCTTACTGGCGCTCGCTCTATAACCACACCAAAGAAGGTCTGGGGGGCGTTGCCCACCACATCTCGTTCGAGTTCCGCCCTGCGGAAATGCACTGGACCTGATTTTTTTACAGGTCGGAGACGGGCCGCCCATTGGGCGGCCCGTTTTCATGAAAAGGAGCCATTTTTTATGGATATGACATTGTTGGCGCAGACGGTCTCACTTGCCCTGCCTGCGGCTTGGCTGACGACTGGTGTACGGGATAATATTCTGTACCCGCCGGTCAACGAAGTGTTTACCGCGCAAGTGTTAACCATGGAGCGGATGCGCGAGGAATACCCGGACGAATACGCCCGCGTTGCCCACCGCAGCATCAACAGCCGCGCGTGGCAAAAGGGGCTGTTCCGGTTGATCGTTGTTTCCGAGGCGGCAACGACCGTTGTTTTGTGGGCCGGAGTTGTGATGCTAGCGTTGTCGGTGCTTGGATTTGCGCTCCCCAGTGTCGCGCGGGACGTGGCCATGCTGGGTGCGCTGATGTTCACGTGCATCTGGGCCATGTTCACCATTGTGGGCAATCATTTCAGCTATTGGTTCAGTCATGAGGGCGCCCAGAACACCCATTTCCAGCTTATGCTGTGGGGCATTGGAAATATGATTTTTCTAAGCCTCTGAAATAAACCCTGAGCGACGTTCGTTAGCGTCGCTCAGAGAGTGCTGTTCAGGCACTAATCGAAGCCTTGTGTCAGTTTTCGTTTGCGAGGCACTCAGCAAAAGCTTCAGCTACACCAGAGATCAGCCCGCTATAAAGCGTTGCACCCAGCGGCTGTTCAGAACCAAGCGGATCGATCATCGCTGTAGCGATTTGGCCGTCTGCAGCAAGCGTCGCGAGAAGGTCACTGTTATACTGGCGTTCGCCAAACACACAGTTGACCGCCTCGCGCTCCATCTCTTCTGTCAACTCAGCCACACGTCCCGCGCTGGCTGCCGTGCCATCGCCTTGCAGTAGGGAGCCTGTGAGGCTGAGGTCAAAGCGCCTTTCGAAATACTGATACGCATCGTGCATCACGAGGAACCGGGCATCTTGCACCGGGGCAAGGGTGGTTTCGATCTTATGTGTCAGGGCTTGCAAGTCCGCGAGGAGTGTTACGGCGTTTGTGTCGTAAATTGTCGCGTTTGATGGGTCCATTTCGGATATTTGCATTGCAATCGCCTGAACCCAGACCTGAGCATTGACCGGATCGAGCCACGCGTGCGGATCGATACCATCATGATCATGGCCGTGTTCGTCGTGATCCGCATGATCGTCATGCTCTGCGTGATCGTCATGCTCTGCGTGATCGTCATGCTTTGCGTGATCGTCATGCTTTGCGTGATCGGCGTGGTCGTCATGCTCTGCATGGTCGTCATGCTCTGCATGGTCGTCGTGATCGGCGTGGTCGTCGTGATCGGCGTCGTGGTTTTCGTGTTCATCGACACCTGCGAAGACTGCGCCTTCGCGGAATTGATAGGTGGTTGTTTCAGGAACGGCCAACAATTCCATGTGAGTCGCATCTGGCGCGATCGACTCGAATGAATCGACCAGACCAGGCGTGAGCTCTGGCCCGATGAACACCACCAGATCGGCAGTTTGCAGCGCGCGCGCTTGAGAAGGGCGCATGGAGTAGTGGTGCGGCGAGATCCCCGGTTCGATCATCAGTTCGGGCGTGGCGACGCCCTGCATGATACTGGCGACCAGTGAATGAACGGGCGCGATGTCGGTGACAACTTTGGGCGGCTCGGCAAATGCGGCCGCAGGGATCATTGTCGCGGACAACAGGAAAGGGAAGCTTCTTTTCATCTCGGGGTCTCTCGATGCAAAATTTGGATCTGGCCTTAAGTGAAATGTTATACTATATCAAGACGAAAGTGAGCAAAGGATCGACATGTCAGAGATCGGCTTTGGTAAACATGATCACAGCGCATGTATCTCGGGCGCGCTGGAAGCGGCGGAGCAGGTGTGCTCCGCGCAGGGATTGCGGCTGACCAAGGGGCGGCGGCGCGTTCTGGAGATTTTGGTTCAAGAGCACCGGGCCATGGGCGCCTATGACATATTGGCGGTGCTGAGCGATGAAGGCTTTGGCGCGCAGCCCCCGGTGGTGTATCGCGCGCTGGAGTTTTTGGTGAGCAACGGGTTTGCCCACAAGATCGAAAAGTTGAATGCGTATGTCGCATGCAGCCACCCTCAAGAGGGCGATCATGCGCCGGTTTTCCTGATCTGCAAGAGCTGTGGAATAGTGGCCGAGGGCGACGCCCCCAAGAGGAAGTCGGATTTGCAGCAGCAAGCGCAAGAAAGCGGGTTCGTGATCGAAACCACCGTGATGGAAGCAGAAGGGCTGTGCCCGACATGCGTGCCCGGAGGCGAGGCATGAGCCTTGTTTCGCTGACGGGCGTAAGCGTGGCGCATGGCGACCATCAGGCGCTGGAGAATGTCGATCTGGCGATCAGTCCGGGCGAGATTGTCACGATTGTCGGGCCAAACGGGTCGGGCAAAACCACGTTGTTGCGGTGCATCATTGGCGCCTTACGACCCAACAAAGGCCGGGTTGAGCGCGCGCGGGGCGTGCGCATCGGCTATGTGCCACAGGGGTTGTCGATTGATCCGACCCTGCCGCTGAGTGTGAAACGGTTCCTGTCCCTGCCCCGCCGCCGCCGTGACGCAGACGTCAGTGCAGCATTGGAACAGGCGGGTGTTGCCGGGTTGGAAGATCGGCAGATGTCGGCATTGTCGGGTGGCCAGTTTCAGCGCGCGCTGTTGGCGCGGGCGTTGCTGGAAAAGCCGGAGCTGCTCATTCTGGACGAGCCAACAACTGGGTTGGATCAGCCGGGTTCAGCGGATCTTTATGGGCAGATCGAACAGGTGAGGCGCGACACAGGCGCGGCGATCCTGATGGTGAGCCATGAATTGCATGTGGTAATGAGCGCGAGCGACCGGGTGGTGTGCCTGAACGGGCATGTCTGTTGCCATGGAACGCCGGAAATCGTGGCGTCGGCGCCTGAGTATCGCGCGCTGTTCGGGACCGGTACACGCGGCGCGCTGGCGCTCTATCGTCACGAGCATGATCATTCGCACAGCCATGACCATGAACATGATCACGGGCATGATCACGGGCATGACCATCACAAAGACCACCAGAAAGACCGCGGAACACATACTCATGCTTGATGATTTTTTTGTGCGCGCGATGCTGGCGGGTGTTGGCGTTGCGTTGGCTGCGGCCCCTTTGGGGTGCTTTGTCGTGTGGCGTCGAATGGCCTATTTTGGGGATGCGACGGCACATGTCACCATTTTGGGTGTGGCGTTGTCGCTGGCGCTGGGGATGTCGGTGTTTTATGGCGCGCTGGCGGTGGCGTTGGTTATGGCACTGGTGGTGTCAAACCTGACCGGGCGCGGCTATGCGATGGATACGATGCTGGGTGTGATGGCGCATTCTGCGCTGGCGTTTGGCCTCGTGGCGGTGTCGTTTCTGAGCGGGGTGCGGCTGGACCTGATGGCTTATCTGTTTGGCGACATTTTGGCCGTAGGCAAAGGTGATCTGGCGGTGATCTGGGGGGGGGCGGCGCTGGTTGTGGCGTTGATGGCGTGGCGTTGGCAGGCGTTGCTGACGGCGACATTGAACCCTGATCTGGCATGGGCCAGCGGCATTGATCCCAAGCGCGAGCAGATGGTTTTGACATTGGCGCTGGCGGTTGTCGTGGCGGTGGCGATCAAGGTTGTCGGGGCGCTGTTGATCGTTGCGTTGTTGATCATTCCGGCGGCAAGCGCGCGGGTTCTGTCGCGTGATCCTGAGACGATGGCCGTGGGTACGGCGGTGATTGGAGTGGCCTCGGCGATGGCGGGACTGTGGGTTTCGTTGCAGTATGATACGCCTGCCGGACCTTCGATTGTGTGCGCGGCGGCGTGTTTCTTTGCCGCGAGCGCGACATTTGGGCGATTTTCGCTGAGGCACTAGGCCAGCCCTACGACGGGTGTTGCGCGCGAGAGCACGGGGCGGCGCACCATCAGCCCTCGGCGGGCTTCTTCGGCATGACCCAACCGCAGCGGGTGTTGGCATAGGTGTTCTGACGATGGAATGCCGTGCATCCTGTGTCGTTGGTTTGTGGTTCTGATCCGGTGCAGACGTCAGAAACATTGGTGCGGATTGACGGCGGGTTTGTGGGACAATGCAGACGCTCGAATTTCGTGCACGAATGTCGGCTTCTGGGAACAAACTGTTGCATGTGCTACTCATTAATTTGAGCGGAAGCGTGGAAGAGTAATGATGGATAATTTCAAAAACAAGAAGGTCGTGGTTATCGGTGCCGGTATGGCTGGGCTGATGGCAGCTTCTGTACTCTCGCCATACTTCGAAGACGTAGTCATCATTGAGAAGGATAACCTTCCGAGAACGCCACACGTTCGAAAAGGCGTTCCTCAGGGCGCACATGTTCACACATTTCTCGGATACGCCGTCGAGGCAATGGAAGACTTTCTGCCAGGAATCATGGACGAACTTTATGAGGCCGGGGCGGTTCGGATACGCCGGAATCTAGACATTTGGTTCCATGATGCTGCTGGTCCGACACCAATTCGGGACGCGGGGCTTCTGACACCATCTGTGACTCGACCATTACTGGAGCATGTGACACGGCGGCGAGTTCTAGCCTTGCCGAATGTCAACATTCTTGAAGGAACCCGGTTTTCCAAGTTTTGCACCGGCAACGCTGGCGAGGTCACGGGCGTGGAAATACTAGCCAACGATGACAAGTCTTCGATCAGTACGTCCCTGGTTGTTGATTGCTCCGGCAGGGCGTCAATTCTGCCTCGAATGCTGGCTCATGAGGGCTATGGCGACGTCAAACGTCAGGAACTAGGAATAGGTATGGCGTACACGTCAGGCCTTTTCCAACCGCCTGCCGGATTGGCGAAAGACGCTTGGGCCTGCCTTATGTTGGCCATCCCGCCCAACACCCGCGCAGCTTATCTTACACCCGTCGATGGAGGCCATTGGCTTGCCACCATGTATGGTCGCGGCGGTGACATAGCACCTCGCGAAGCGGAGGGTTTCGTTGAGTGGACAAAAGGGCTCGCCCACCCCGTGATTTACGAAAAGCTGAGCCGCGCTGAGCCGGTTTCGGAATTTCGGACCTATAAAATCCCAAAAGGGATTTGGCATCGCTATGACCTGATGGGACGGTTCCCATCAGGGGTAATCCCTATGGGTGAAGCCTTCACGAGCTTCAACCCGATGTATGGTCAGGGAATCAGCTTGTCAGCAGGCCAAGCACGAGCATTGCGCTCTGCGTTGGCCGGAGGATTGGATGGGCTTGCACCGCGATATTTCGAAGGATCTAAGCCGCTCAATCAAGTTGGTTGGTCTGTCATGGAAACCCGTGACCTTGAACACTCAAGCACTGTCGGCGAACGCCCTGCAGATATAAAAAGCCGTTGGAAGATGGGAGCAGTCATCCGAGAACTGGCCGAGACGGACGCCGAGCTTCATCGGTTAAGTGTACATGTCACGCACTTGTTGGAACATCCCAGTGTGCTTTCACGACAAGACATTGTCGATCGTGCCCTAGAGCTGGGAAATTAGGATCGTATGGGTGGTAAAAGCGGCCCTTTGTAGGACGTGCAGCATTGAACAGAATGTGTTCGAAGCGGTCTTGCGACGGCGCAGCGGATCATGTTTGAACCGCGTCCCAAAAGCCGCCGTTGCTAAGGCCCAGAAGCTTCATTCTTTTCAATCAGGTGACGTGGTATCCGTTCGTTTGGCGGTTCAAAGCGGTCATCAGACGACGAGGCGCTGAACGACAGCCTTGAACCCATAGCAGCCGGATTGAAGCCGCGGATTTCGCTAATGCGGCACCAAAATCTACCAACGCAATCAGTTGCATCGCAGCAAGGAAAGCGGACCTTCGTCGCTGGTGAAGCAAAATCTTTGGAGCCTATTACCGAGTTGTGGACTGAGCGGAAATTCGCAAAAAAGTAACTTCAGAATGTAGGCCTATTCGAAAACTTTTGGCCGCCGCCGCGATTCTTCTACATAGTATGAATACAAGCTTGAGGAGTCTGGAATGCCCAAGATCAACCGCCGCAAATTTCTAGGAGCAGGACTTGCTGGTGCGACGGCCTTAACACCACTCAGCGCTGCGATTGGACAGTCCGGTTCGCTTTCTGAGTTGGGAGCAGCAATCGTACCACTTCCTGAGGTGACGGTTTACACCGCCAGAGAAATATTGACGCTTGATCCGGCAAAGCCCTCAGCTGAAGCCGTCGCCGTCGTAAATGGCCGCATCCTTTTGGTTGGTAGTCTTGAAGACGTTCAAGGCATCCTCAAAGGGCAGCGCCATAAAGTCGATACAACGTTTGCCGACCATGTCATTGTGCCTGGTTTTATCGCCCAGCATGACCACCCGTTACTGGCGGCTCTCACGATGTCTTCGGAAATCCTTTCGATCGAAGATTGGGTTTTACCCACGGGCACAGTCCCTGCGGTAAAGGACAAAAGGGATTTCACCGAACGGCTAACAAGAGCAGTCGAGCAACGTAGCGACCCATCTGAGCCAGTCGTTTCATGGGGGTATCACCCGGCCTTTTATGGGCCGCTTACGCGGGAGGATCTTGACGCAATAAGTTCGACTCAGCCGATACTGGTTTGGGCGAGGTCGTGTCATGAGATGATACTGAACAGTGCCGCACTGGAAATGGGCGGTGCCACGCAAGACGTCGTCGACGGGTTTGCAGCCACGGAGCAGGCGCAGTCCAACTTTTCGGAGGGACGGTTTTGGGAACAGGGATTGTTTGCTGTGTTGCCCTTCATCGCTTCAATAGCTGCAACGCCAGAGCGGTTGCAGTCCGGTTTGGAATTGACCCGTGACTACATGCACGCCAAAGGCATAACGTTTGGAAACGAACCCGGTGGCATTCTGGCCAAGCCGGTTCAGGATGGCATCAACGCCGTTATGTCCAGTCCTGACATGCCCTTTCGTTGGTCCTTCATGCCGGACGCTAAAACCTTGGTCGACACTTATCCCGATGATGCTCAGGTGATTGTAGAAACCGAAAAGTTAGAAAACTGGTATGGGGGCATGACCAGCCTTGCGCCCAAGCAAGCCAAGCTGTTTGCCGACGGAGCAATCTATTCGTTACTCATGCAGGTGCGCGATCCGTATCTGGATGGGCACGAAGGCGAATGGATGATGGACAAAAGCCTGTTTGATAGAGCATTCCGTATCTACTGGGATGCTGGTTACCAAATCCATGTGCACGTAAACGGAGACGCTGGGCTTGATCGCGTTCTGGACGCACTCGAAATGAATCTGAGACGCAATCCGCGCTATGACCATCGGACCGTTCTGGTTCATTTCGCGGTTAGCGCAGAAGAACAGGTGCAGAGAATTTCGGACCTTGGCGCCATCGTCAGTGGCAATCCATACTACGTCACTGCCCTTTCAGACCAATATTCTGCTGTCGGCCTCGGGCCGAAAAGAGCGGATGCGATGGTACGTCTGGGCGATGTTTCGAGGGCGGGAATCTCCTGGTCATTGCACTCGGACATGCCGATGGCACCCGCCGATCCGCTGTTCCTGATGTGGTGTGCCGTAAACAGGGTGACTGCTTCCGGTCGTGTCGCGGGACCGGATCAACGGGTCAGTGCTGAGGAAGCCCTTCGAGGTGTCACGATCGAAGCCGCTTATTCCTTGAAACTTGAAGATGAGATCGGCAGCATCGAACCGGGGAAACGCGCAAACTTTACCATTCTCGACGACAACCCGGTTGCAGTGGATCCAATGAAGATCAGGGACGTTAACGTCTGGGGAACCGTGATGGAAGGGCGGGTTTTTCCAGTTGAAAAGGCAGAGAGGAAAGCGTCGTTGATGCCTCCGGTCGGTGGAGATGGCAACATAGACGCTGACTTTGCACGAGCGACACTTGAGCATGCTCTCAAAGTTGTCCACACACATCTTTAACTCTTGTTTTTAGGCGATCAGGTGTCGGAAGAGTTTGCCCAGGATGGGCACGAAGCGGGCTTGCGGCGATGCAGCAGGTCGCATTCCTACCCGGTCCCAAAAGCGGTCAATGCGAGAATTGAAATGATCTTGCCATTGCCGCAGCTTAGCCTCCTGGGCCGACATTCGGCTTACGGAAGCCGTCTTTCGAGAAATATGAAGACCGACCGCTTAGAGCCCAATATACAAGTTGCTGCGCTCGTTTCGTATGTCCGCAAAGCTGTAGAACCCAATCCATTGGGATGGCATGGTTTTTTAAGGAGGACATTAATCGGCACGGTCGTTCGTCTGACATTTACGGCAAAAGTGCCAAAATTAGGCGATGGGCAATCGTTCCCGCGGGTCGAACCAATTGAAGGTCCTTTGCGACCGCGATCCTGTGATCAGACCAGTCTGGCACGCAGCCAATGCCTCAATCCTTGAGTGCCGCGTGCACCAGCGCCTTAAGTTGGGGCCGTGTTGGATAAGAGCTGGACGGGGAGAGCTGGGTAAAAAAGACCACCGAGAGGTCATGGACCGGGTCAATCCAGAAGAAGGTTGAGGCCATGCCACCCCAGCTAAAATCACCAACGCTGCCAACCGCCCGGGCGCGTCCCGGATCGAGCACGACAGCGCCGCCAAGGCCAAACCCCATGCCGTCCATCGGTTGCTCGGCAAAGCTGGACGGGCCCATCGAGGCGATGTCGCCGGGCAGGTGGTTGGACATCATGAAGCGGGTTGTTGACGGGCTGAGCAGGTGTGCTTCGCCCAAGGCCCCACCGCTGCGCAACATTTCGGTAAAGCGCAGGTAGTCGCCAATGGTGCCGACAAGGCCACCGCCGCCGGAATACATCGACGCGTTCAGAAAGGGCGAGTCTGTGGGCGTGTCGGTCAGACGCAGAGTGTCTGCACCGGTTTGGGCCGAATTGAGGTCAAATGCGTCACCGGCAAGCGGGGTATATAGCGCGGCGAACCGATCCTGAGTACCCGGCATGACGGAAAAGCCGGTTTCGCTCATACCAAGCGGATCGAGGATTTCGGTACGCAGGAACATGTCCAGCGACTGGCCCGAGACCACCTCGATCACGCGACCGAGGATGTCGATTCCGACGGAATATTCCCAGCGCTGTCCGGGGTGAAAGGCGAGCGGCAGGGTGGCGACCTGATTGGCCATGTCGCTGAGCGGCCCTTGGCTGGGTCCAAAAATGAGATCCTGCGCCTCCATCGCGGCGGGCAGGACACCGGGGTTAAACGGGTAGCTGAGACCGCTGGTGTGGGTGGCGAGCTGGTGCAAGGTAGGTATGGCGCAGGGTTCGGTCTGGTCGATGCGCGAGGCGTTGGGGATGAGCGCGTGGCAATCAGCGAACGCGGGGATGAAATCAGACACGGGTGCATCAAGATGGAACAGTCCACGTTCGGCCAGCATCATCAGCGCGACAGTGGTGACGGGTTTGGTCATCGAGTAGATGCGGGCCACGGTATCGCGGGCAAACGGCAGGTCAGCATCGATGTCGCGCAGGCCGGTTGCGTGGTCGAACACGATATCACCCTGTCGGGCGATCAGAACAGAGCAACCGGGATATTTACGATCCGCCACCAGCGCCCCCATCCAGTCGCGGATGCGGTTCAGGCGGTCGGGATCGAACCTATGGTGGGCTGGGCCTGCGGTGCCGATCATCTGTTGTTTCCTCGTATGATATGTCGTGCCGGGGCAAGAGTGCCCGCCGCGCGCGCGCGCGGCAAGCCGGAATTGAGGATGTCAAATTTGTAGGCCGTGCGGCGCCGGGGTTTAGGACTTTGCAATCACAAGATGCCTAAACTCTTGGAACATGCAGAGGAATTGCCACATAGTAACCTGAGTGTGTGCGAGAGGGGAACTGATGCGGTTTATCGCGATCTTGTTGGCGATGGTTCTGGGACTGAGCGGAGCGGCGCGGGCCGAGGGGCTGACGGTATATGTGTTTGGCAACAGTCTGATCCATCATTTGACAGACAGTGACGAGACAACAGCGCCGCATTGGATGGCGTATATCGCAGAGGCCGATGGGCAGCCGTTTGCCTTGGATGGGCAATGGGGGTTCCTGCGCGATTTTGCCAAAGACGAAACGCCGCAAGCCAATTGGCGGTTTCGCAACGTGCCGCGCGGCTGGACGCGGCAGTTTCGCAATTTCGAGGATGTCAGTTGGGACGTCGTGATGTTCAATCCGGCCAATTTCATTCAGTACAAGAGCGCCGCACAACCATATGACGGCACCAATGATGATGGCAGCTCGCCCTTATCAGCCAGCCTGAAGCTGATCGACCGAATGACGGCAGAGGCCACGCCGGATCGATTTGTGCTATATGAAGGCTGGGCGGACATGGGCAGTTTCGTATCGAGTTTTCCACCGAACCGGCGGCAGATGCGGCGCTATCAGCGCTATAACGCGGGAAAATACCACGATTGGTACGTGGACTATTTGGACCAGATGCGCGCCGAACGGCCCGATGTGCAGATTGACATGATCCCGGTGGCCACAATCTTGGCAGGGATGATAAATGGTGGCGTTTTGGATGGGATCGACCCGCTGGCGCTGTATTCAGATGACTCGCCGCATGGGACAGCGACGTTGTATTTTCTGGCAGGCGCGGTTGCCTATGCGGGACTTTATGAGCGGCCATTGCCCGATACCTTCGAGGTGCCAGAGAGCATTGACGTGGTGGTCAGAGAGAATTTTGCGGCCATTCGCGATGTGATCCACGAGGCGTTATTGAATGACGAACAAGCAGCTGCGGCTGCGCCAACGCCGGTTGAAGTGGCCACGGGTGATGCGCTTGAGAGCTTTCCCACCCCTGCCCCGGTGCCCGGTGCCGCCAATCGGACTCAGCAGGGCGAGGCCGGATTGGGACTGGCGGACCCGGCTTTGGCGATGGGGCTGAGCGTGGTTGCGGACTGGTCGACCCAACAGCCATTTATTGACCGGATGAAGACAGCGCGTACGTGGGTTGGGCATTTGCCGGACCGGCGTTGGGGTGGCGTGACCACGGATGATCTGTTGGATCGCGGGCTGATGGATGAAGAGGGCTGGGTCTGGGGTATTCCAGAAGATATCGACGCGGTAGAGGCGCTGTTGCTGACGGATCAGCAAGCTGAGGCTGCGGGGCTGGCGGGCCGGTATCGGGTGACATGGCAGGGTCAGGGCGAGTTGAGCGTGACCGGGCGGGCCCGCGTCATTCGGCGCGAAGAGGGCAATGTCTGGTTTGAATACACCCCCGGCGACGGGCTGGTTGGCATTCGGATCGAGAGCACCGATCCGGACGGTACGGGTGATTACATCCGCGACATTCACGTGGTGGCCGAAGCGCATGTAGCGCTGTTTGAGGCAGGGGCCATGTTTAACCCGGATTGGATAAACGTGGTTAATGATTTGCGCATGGTGCGGTTCATGGACTGGATGCGCACCAATGGATCCACGCAGGACACATGGGCCAACCGCCCGCAGGTTAGCGATTTCACCTGGACGTGGCGCGGGGTGCCGGTCGAGGTGATGGTGCAGCTGGCCAACGAGATCGGCGCGGACCCGTGGTTCAACATGCCCCATCTGGCGGATGAGATGTATGTGCGACGCTTTGCCGAATATGTGCGCGATCATCTGGATCCCGGCCTGATCGCTTATACTGAATATTCCAACGAGGTGTGGAATTGGGGGTTTTTGCAGGCGCAATACGCGATGCAGCAGGCCGAGGCAATTTGGGGCGAAGACGCAAGCCATGATGCGTGGATGCAATATGCCGGGCTTCGCGCCGCCGAGATGGGACGTATCTGGGCCGAGGTGTTTGGGCGCGAAACCGAAGACCGCGTTGTGCGGGTCGCCGCGACGCATACGGATTGGCCCGGTTTGGAAAAAGGGCTGTTGGAGGCACCTTTGGCCGTCAAAGATGGCGCGTCACCGCCACATGAGTTTTTGGATGCCTATGCCGTCTCCGGCTATTTCGGCATAGAGTTGGGCATGGATGACGGCGCGCCATTGATGATCGAACGGATCAAGGCAGCGGAGGCCAAGGCGCGCAAAGCTGGAGAAGATCAAGGCCTGCAACGCGCGGCGTTGGACGCGTATATCGACATTCATCGATATGACGGGATGCACCGGGAAACGGCCGAAGTGCTGCGCAAGGGGAGCCTGACGAGGATGCTGGAAGAGATCCTGCCCGGCCAGGTCAAGGCAGCTGGGCGGCATGGGCTTTCGCTGGTCATGTATGAAGGTGGCAGCCACGCGGTGGGTGTTGGCGAATGGGCCAACAAGGACGAACTGACCGCATATTTTGAAGATTTCAGCGCCAGTGATGAGCTGGGTACGCTTTATGATGAGCTGTTGGCGGGGTGGACGCGATTGGGCGGCGGCCCGTTCAATGCCTATTCAGATGTTGGCCCCACCAGCAAGTGGGGCAGCTGGGGGCACAAACGGCATTTGTGGGACAGCACGGCGCGATTTGAGGCGCTGATGGCCTATAACCAGCAAGGCACGCATTGGCGCAATGACCGGGCCGAGGGTGTGTTTCAGCACGGTGGCATCTTTACAGGCACAGATGGGCCGGATCGTTTGACGGGCACGCCCAAGCGCGATGATCTGTTGGGCGGGCGTGGTGACGATGTGCTGGTGGCCAATGGCCCCGGTGACAGGTTACATGGCGGGCCGGGGACGGATCAGGCGCTGTTGCCGGGGGATCGGTTTGACTACGCCTTTAACCGTCAGGGGCCGCATATCCGCGCGTTGGGGATTGTCGGCGATTACCTGTTGACCGACATTGAGACGGTTGGATTTGCCGACAACGAGGGGTTGGAGCTGTTGATTGAGGAGATGTTGTAGCCAAAGGAGGCATTGACCCGCGTTTGGCCACAGTTTCTCCTCAAAAACCGCCCCCGACTCTGATAGCTTTGCGCAAAACGGCAAGGCAGAGCACACGTGATCAGCATTATCATCCCGGCCAATAACGAAGCCGCGCATATTGGCGCGTGCCTTTCGGCTGTGCTGGCCTCAGACGGGCCGGCAGAGGCCCAGATCGTCGTGGCCGCCAATGGATGCGATGACGAAACGGTGGCAATTGCACAGGGGTTTCAGGCGACGACGCAGAGTAGGGGTTGGTCCCTGACGGTTCTGGATATGCCTGCCGTGGGCAAGATGGGCGCTCTGAATGCCGGAGACACGGCTGCAAGGTGGCCCATGCGGGCCTATCTGGATGCAGATGTCTTGGTAGATGCGGATTTGATGGCGCAGATTGCGGGCACACTGGACACAGAGGCGCCGCGTTACGCCAGCGGGCAATTGCGTTTGGCGCGCGCACAGAGCTGGGCCACACGCGCCTATGGGCGCATTTATGCGCGGGTGCCATTTGTCACCAATGGGGTGCCGGGTGCGGGGTTATTTGCCGTAAATGCAGCAGGGCGTGCACGATGGGGCGCGTTTCCCGAAATTATTTCGGATGACACCTTTGTACGACTGAGCTTTGCCCCTGAGGAACGCGTTGGCGTGGCGGCGGGCTACGACTGGCCGCTGGTCGAGGGGTTTGGCCCGCTGGTGCGCGTAAGGCGGCGGCAAAATGCTGGCGTGGACGAGTTGAACCGGCTTTATCCGGCGTTGCAGGCCAATGACGACAAGGTCGGGCTTGGGCCAGCGGGGGTACTGGGGCTGGCGGTGCGCGATCCGGTTGGTTTTTTGGTATATGCCGGCGTGGCGTTGATTGTGAAATTGTCCCCGAACCGGGGATCAGGATGGGAGCGCGGACGATGAGCCGGTTGCGTGCACTTTTGCACGGTCAGAATCTGGCGGAACGCGCGATGCGCAGTTCGGCGCTGACCGTGCTGGGCTATGGCGGCGGGCAGGCCATTCGCCTGATGTCGAACCTGATCCTGACGCGGCTGTTGTTCCCCGAGGCATTTGGGTTGATGAGCCTTGTGTGGGTATTCCTGCAAGGGCTGACCAATGTGACCGATCTGGGCATTACGCAGTCGATCCTGCAATCCAAACGCGGCGAGGAGCGCGCGTTTCTGGATACGGCCTGGACGCTGCAAGTGATCCGGGGCGCGCTGATGTGGGTCGGCACGGTGCTGCTGGCCGCACCCGTGGCGGCATTCTACGACGCGCCAGAGCTGCGCGAGTTGCTGCCTGTTGTGGGGCTGACCCTGTTTATCATGGGGCTGATCCCGACCAAACGTGACACTGCCAACCGCAAACTGGTGTTGGGGCGAATGACAGCCATCGACCTGAGCGCACAAATGAGTGGTCTGGTTGTCGGTGTGGGAGTCGCATGGGTGACAGGATCGGTCTGGGCGCTGGTGGCCAGCGCGGTGGCGGCCAACCTGGTGCACCTGTTGCTGATCGTGTTCTGCCTGCCCGGCCCGATCAATCGCCCCATGTGGGAAAAGCCCGCCGTGAGCGAGCTGGTGCATTTTGGCAAATGGATTTTCCTGTCCACCGCCGCTGGGTTCTTGCTGAGCCAAGGGGACAAGATTGTGCTGGGCAAATACCTGAGCCTGAAGGCGCTGGGGATTTACAATATCGGGTTCTTTCTGGCCTCGTTCCCGGTGTTGCTGGGTGGGATGGTGGCCCGCAAGGTCATGATCCCGGTCTACCGCGAAAAGCCCCCTAAGGAGAGTCGCGAGAACTTTGAAGCGATCCATCGGTTGCGCATGATGTTGTCGGTGGGTTTGTTTGGGTTGCTGGTTGTGTTTGCGGTGCTGGGTGTTTGGCTGGTGTCGGTGCTTTATGATCCGCGCTATGCGCTGGCGGGGGGTGTTGTTGCGCTGTTGGCGATTGTTTCGATCCCGCAGATGGTGACGCTGACCTATGATCACGCTGCGCTTGCTGCCGGGGATTCGCGCGGTTTTTTTGTGGTCACAACCATTCGGGCCGCTTTGATGATGGCGGGGCTGTTGATTGGCGCGGATCAAGCGGGGTTGACCGGGGCGCTGGTTGGCCAAGGCATTGGTATGATCCTTGCTTATTTGCCGCTGGTGCAACTGGCAAAACGGCACGGCGCGTGGGATCTGCGCCACGACGGGGTTTTCTGGGCGACAGGCGCATTGATTGCAACTGTATCATTGTGGCTCAACTGGAGCGCGATTTTAGCCCTATCCGCCCTCAATTTGCCTTGATTCTACCTTTGTGGCGCACGGTTCCAAACGTATCGTGGAAGGGATGAAAGTATAGCAGGAGTCCATCCTGCAACGTTTTGATGGCATATTGAGAGCGGGTGTTTGGCGGTGAGTGATCCGGTGGGTACGACGGTAAACGACACAGATATTGCAATTGTGGGCATGGCCGCCCACTTGCCCGGTGCGACGGGGATTGATGCCTATTGGGCAAATCTGCGCGATGGGATCGAATCCATCACCCGGTTGGATGACGCGACTCTGGAGGCCAATGGCGAGAGCCTGGCCCGGATGAAACACCGCAATTATGTGCCCGCCGCTGCCATGCTGGACGGGTTTGCCGATTTTGATGCTGATTTCTTTGGGCTGTCCCCCAAGGAAGCGGCGATCATGGACCCGCAGCACCGCCAGTTTCTGGAAGTGAGCTGGGAGGCGCTGGAGAATGCAGGGCATATGCCCGAGCATTTCAAAGGGCCGATAGGAGTTTTTGCGGGCTGCGGCATGGGCAGCTATTTCTATTTCAATATCTGTTCGAACCGCGATCTGGTGGACAGCACGGGCATGTTCCTGTTGCGCCACACCGGCAATGACAAGGATTTCCTGTCGACCCGGCTGAGCCATTTTCTGGACCTCAAGGGGCCCAGTCTGGGGTTACAGACGGCCTGTTCAACGTCACTGGTGGCGGTGCATTACGCCGCCCAGGCGATTCTGAACGGCGAATGCGACATGGCGTTGGCGGGGGGCGTGACAATCGAGCTGCCGCATGGGCGCGGTTATGTGTTCGAAGAGGGCGAAATCCTGTCGCCGGACGGGCATTGCCACGCGTTTGACCATCGCGCGCAGGGCACGGTGTTTGGATCGGGCGCGGGTGTGGTTGTGCTGCGCCGACTGGCAGATGCGATTGCCGATGGCGATCACATTTGGGCGGTGATCAAGGGATCAGCGGTGAACAATGACGGCTCGGCCAAGGCCGGATACCTCGCGCCGTCGGTGGATGGACAGGCGGCAGCGGTGGCCGATGCGCTGGCGATTGCGGATGTGACGGCGGACACCGTGGATTACGTGGAATGCCACGGCACCGGCACCTACCTGGGCGATCCGATTGAGGTGGCCGCGCTGAGCGAAGCGTTTCGTGAGACGACAGAGGCCACCGGGTTTTGCCGGATTGGATCAGTCAAAACCAACATTGGCCATCTGGACACAGCTGCCGGGGCGGCGAGCCTGATCAAGACATCGCTGGCGCTGCACCATGGGCAGATGCCGCCAACATTGGGCTATGAGGCCCCCAACCCCGCCATCGACTTTGAGACCAGCCCGTTTCGCGTCAATGACCAGCTGACCGACTGGGTCAGCCATAGCGGGCCGCGTCGGGCGGGTGTGAATTCATTGGGTGTGGGGGGCACAAACGCGCATGTGGTCGTTGAGGAGGCCCCTGCCCGCCCTGCATCAGAACAATCGGACTGGCCTTTCCAACTGCTCGTGGTCTCGGGCCGGTCCACCAAGGCGTTGGACGCGAATGCGGCCCGCCTTGCGCAACATCTGCGCACCCATCCAGAGCAATCGCTCGAGGATGTGGCGCATACGCTACTGAACGGGCGGCGCGCGTTTGAAAAGCGCCGCGTTGTTGTGGCCGAGAGCCATGAACAGGCGGCTGAGCTGCTGGAGAGCGGCAATCCGCGTCGCGTATTCAACCATGCTGCGGATACCGAAAACCCAGAAGTCGTGTTCATGTTCCCCGGCGGCGGAGCGCAATATGTGGGCATGGGGCGTGATCTTTACGAGACCGAGCCGGTGTTTCAGGACTGGATGGATCGCGGCTTTGACGTGCTGGCGGGCAAGGGTGGCGAAGAATTGCGACGCTTGTGGCTGGCACAGGGCGAGGAGGACTCGGCAGAGGCCGAGGAGCGGCTGCGCCGCCCGTCGCTGCAATTGCCGCTGATCATGATGGTCGAATATGCGCTGGCTCAGCTGTGGATCAGCTGGGGTGTGAAACCCGGCGCGCTGATCGGGCATTCCATGGGCGAAAACACCGCTGCCTGTCTGGCCGGTGTAATGTCGTTCGAGGACTGCCTAGGGCTGGTGCAACTGCGCGGGCAATTGTTTGATACAGTACCTGCGGGGGGCATGCTGAGCGTGCCGCTGCCACTGGCCGAGATTGAGACCTATCTGGGCGAGGATCACGATATTGCCTCGGTCAATGCGCCAGCTTTGACGGTGATTTCAGGACCAGACGCGGCGCTCGATGATCTTGTTGCGCGGCTGGCGGCGGACGAGATTGACACACAGCGTGTGCCAATCAACATTGCTGCCCATTCGCGCATGTTAGAGCCGATTTTGACCCGGTTTGGTGACTATCTGCGCGCGATCACATTGAATGCGCCAAGCCTGCCGATCATTTCAAACCGCACCGGTGCGGCGCTGTTGGCGGGTGAGGCAACGGACCCTGAGTACTGGGTTCAGCACCTGCGCAACACGGTGTTTTTTGCCGATGGGATCACAACGCTCGCACAGGAAAATGCGCGGGTGTATCTGGAAGTTGGCCCCGGCAAAGCGTTGTCTTCCTTGGTCAAAATGCATGGTCAGGTGAAGGCGGATAAGGTCTTGTCCGCCTTACGCCACCCGGACGACCAGATCGCTGATGACGCCTATTTCCTGACCGTGTTGGGCCAGTTGTGGGCCTGTGGTGTGGACGTGGATTTCGAACAATATTGGGGCGGCGTGCCGCGTCAACGGGTTGTTCTGCCGTCTTACGCGTTTCAGCGATCACGCTATTTCATAGAGCCGGGCGTGGCGCAGGCGGATGCGCCTGACACGGCATTAATGCGGTTGGAGGACATGGGCGACTGGACCTATGCCCCGGCCTGGACACCCAAGCTGGCCGAGTGTGAAATTGACGTCGAACACGAGCTGGGCAGTGTTGAAAAACACTGTTGGTTGATTTTTGTGGATGAGGGCGGCACGGGTGCCGCGCTGGCCGAACGTTTGCGCGGTGCGGGGCAGGATGTTGTCACTGTCACCACCGGGGACGCCTTTGCCCAGACCGGGCCGGACGCCTATGTGCTGGCTCCGGAACGCGGGCGGGATGGCTATGACGCGTTGATGCAAGAGCTGGTGGGGCACGGGCGTGTGCCGGACCGGATCGTGCATATGTGGCTGTTGACCGAGAGCGAGAGCCACCGCCCCGGATCCAGCTTTTTCCATCGCAATCAGGAACAGGGGCTGATGAGCCTGTTTTTCCTGGCCCAAGCGGTGAGTGACGAAAACCTGCCGCGCCCGTTGCATTTGACGGTGGTCAGTTCAGGCGCGGTGCAGGTGCGCGGCGAGGCGTTGCCCTATCCCGAAAAGGCGACTGTTCTGGGCGCGGTGCAGGTGATCCCGCGCGAATTACCGGGTGTGACCTGTTCATTGCTGGATGTTGAGCCGCCTGCCCGCAAAGGGCATGGGGCATTGGCGTTGCGTCTGTTGGAAGACGTGATGGCCGCGCCAAGGGATTTAATCGGCGCTTGGCGAGGTGAGAAACGGTTTGAGCGTGGCTATCGCAAGGTGGCGATGGACGCGCGGGACACACCGGTCTGGCAACAGGGCGGGACGTATTTCATCACCGGCGGCTTTGGCGGTATAGGCCTGACACTGGCCGAACGGATGATCCGCGATGCCGGGGCCAATGTGGTGCTGGTGTCGCGCGATGGATTGCCCGACCGCGAGAGCTGGGCCGATTTCCTGCGCGGACATGGGCCAATGGATCGCACCGCGCAGCGCATTCGCGCAGTAGAACGGCTGGAGAGTCTTGGTGGCGACGTGCTGTGTTTGGCGGCGGATGTCTGCAACCTGGACGAGATGCAGGAGGCCGTGGCGGACGCAACGGCGCGGTTTGGAGCGATCAACGGAGTGATCCATGCCGCTGGTGTGATTGATGACGGCCCGCTGCTGGCCAAGACAAGCGCCGGGATTGACGACGTGTTGGCCCCAAAACTGCACGGTGTGCAGGTGTTGGAGACGCTGTTCCCTGATGGCAGCCTTGATTGGCTGGTGTTGTTTGCGTCCTGCTCGACCGCGAGGGCGCCTGCGGGGCAGATCGATTATGTGGCCGCGAACGCCTATCTGAACGCGTATGCGCAGGCCAAGGCGGGCGGCAAGACGCGGGTTTTGGCCATCAACTGGGGCCTGTGGGCCGAGGTTGGCATGGCGGCCGAGGCCGTGGCAGCGCGGCGCGGGGATATACCCCAGCTGGTGTTTGAAAAGCTGGACGCGCCGTTGCTGGATGCGGCTGGATTTGACGCGCAAGGCAACCGGGTGTTTACGGCGACCTACGACACCAGTCGCTGGGTTCTGGACCAGCATCGCACCGGTGATGGTCAGGCGGTGATGCCGGGCACGGGTTATGTCGAGCTGGCGTTCGAGGCACTTGCGGTACAGGGCGAGACCTGGCCGTTTGAGATGCGCGATTTGCTGTTCCTGCGGCCTTTGCAACTGGATGACGGCGTGACGCGCGACCTGCGTGTGCGATTGATCCGCAGCGCCGAAGGCTATCGGCTGGAAGTCCAGAGTGCGTGCCTGTTTGAAGGGCGCGAAGGGTGGCAATTGCACGCTGAGGCGCGGCTGATCCCGGTGCCGGATGCGCAAAGTGATGCGTTTGATTTTGACGCGGCCAAGGCGCGATGCGAGGAGACGCAATGTGGTTGTGGTGCGGCGCTGGTGTCGCCGCAAGAGGCGCATTTGCAGTTTGGCCCACGCTGGAAAGTGCTGCGCGGCACGGCGATCGGCGCGGGCGAAGGTGTTGCCCGGCTTGAGCTGGATGAAACGTTCGCTGAAGACAGCTGTGTGTTGCACCCCGGTTTGATGGACATTGCCACTGGGTGGGCGATGTCGCTGATACCCGGCTATGGGCAGGAACATCTGTGGGTGCCGGTGGGCTATGATCGGTTGCGCATGTTGGCGCCGTTGCCAGCGGAGGTACACAGCCATGTACGGCTGGCCGCGGGCAATGCCGACGACGGCATGGCACGGTTTGATGTGACAATTGCCACTCCAGACGGTCGCGTATGTTGCGAAGTCGAAGGGCTGTCGATCCGGCAAGTGGAAACAGCGGCGGGCTTTGCGCGGGCACAGCCGCTGCGCGTGTCTGAAGTGACATTTGATGACGCCGCAAGTGATCAGGCCCCGCTGTCCGCAGCAGAGGAGCGACTGGCGCATAACCTGTCACAAGGTATTCCGCCGAAGCAGGGCGCAGAGATGTTCGAACATGCGCTGCGCTGGAACGGGGCGCAGGTGGTGATTTCGTCGCTCAACCTGCCATCGATGATCGCACAGGCCAAGGCCGGTGTGTCCGAAGACAAGGGCGATGGGCAGGCGTTTGAGCGGCCCGAGCTGGACACGGATTATGTCGAGCCGACAAATGATGTCGAGCGCACTCTGGCCGGGTTCTGGCAGGATTTGCTGGGTGTCGACAAGGTGGGCATTCGCGATAGTTTCTTTGACCTTGGCGGGCATTCCCTGATCGCGGTGCGTCTGTTTGCGATGGTCAAAAAGGCATGGCGGATCGAGTTCCCGATTTCGGTGCTGTTTGAGGCACCAACGGTTGAAAAATGCGCCGCCATGATCTCTGAGCGGCTGGGGCCGCAGGCCGAAAGCGCCGAAGAGGGCGCGACCGCGACCGAAGAGGTGCCCCCGGCACGGCGGTTCACCCATCTGGTGCCGATGCATCAGGGCGAAGGCGGCAACAAGACGCCATTCTTCCTTGTCGCCGGGATGTTTGGCAATGTGTTGAACCTGCGCCATCTAGCGCATCTGATCGGCGCGGATCGTCCATTCTACGGCCTTCAGGCGCGCGGGCTGTTTGGCGAAGACGTGCCACATGATGATCTGGTGCAGGCCGCAACGGATTACATTGCCGAGATGCGACAGGTCCAGCCGCATGGCCCCTATCTGTTGGGCGGCTTTTCGGGTGGCGGGATCACCGCCTATGAGATCGCGCGACAGTTGGAGACGGCGGGCGAGACCGTGTCGCTGGTGGCCATGCTGGACACACCTTTGCCTGTGCGCCGCCCGCTTAGCCGGGGTGACCGGATGCGCATTCAGCTGCAAGAGGTCAAGGCCAAGGGGCCTGCCTATCCAGTGATCTGGGCCAGAAACCGGATCGCCTGGGAGATGGAAAAACGCCGCGCGCCAGAAGAGACAGCGCAAGAGTCTCAAGGCCAGCAATTCCACGACGCCGAGATTGAGGCCGCGTTCCTGCGCGCTGTAGCGGACTATCCCATTCAGGGTTGGCAAGGCAACCTGGTGCTGTTCCGCCCACCGCTTGCGGGCAAGTGGGACATGGGTGACGGGCGTCTGGTGGACAAAGACCGGGCCTATGTCTTTCACGACAATGATTGGGGCACACTGGTGCCAGATGTGCGCGTGTTCGAGGTTCCTGGCGACCATGACAGCATGGTTTTGGAACCGAATGTACGTGTGTTGGCAACACGGATGAAACGAGTGATCGAGGCGGCGGAAAAATCCGCGCCACCACGAGATCACAAGGAGGCCGCAGAATGACTGTTCCCAGTCTTTTGACCATTATCCTGAACTTCAGGACGCCCGAAATGACACTTCAGTCGGCCGAGGCGGCCTTGCGCGAGATGAAGGATATCGACGGGCATGTCGTGATCGTCGACAATGACAGCGGCGACGGTTCGTTTGAGGCCATCCAACAGGAATTGTTGCGCCCTGAATGGCCGCATGAGCGGATCGAAGTGATCCAGTCGGGCCACAATGGCGGCTTTGGTGCCGGAAATAATTTTGGCATTCGCTACGGCATGGAGGAACATGCCTATGACTATGTCTATATCCTGAACTCTGACGCTTTTCCTGACGCAGGCAGCGTCTCTGCCTTGCTGGACCACATGCAGGCCAACCCCAAAACCGGGTTGGCGGGCAGTTATATCCATGGGCCAGACGGCGATCCACACCTGACTGCGTTCCGCTTTCCGTCAATCTGGGGCGAGCTGGAAGGGGCGGCGCGCGTGGGGGCGGTCAGCAAGATGCTGGAGAAACACATCGTTCCATTGCCGATCCCTGACAAAACAACGCAAGTCGATTGGCTGGCAGGCGCGTCAATGATGATCCGGCGCGAAGTGCTCGCCGAGATTGGGCTGTTTGACGAAACTTTCTTTCTCTATTTCGAGGAAACCGATCTGTGCCTGCGCGCCGCGCGCGCCGGGTGGACCACCGATTATGTACGCCATAGCGAAGTCACGCATATTGGCTCGGTTTCTACCGGTATGAAAACCTGGACCCGGATGCCGAGCTATTGGTTCGACAGCCGTCTCTACTTTTTCCGGCGCAATCACGGCGGCCTTTATGCCGGTGTTGCGACGCTGGCCCATGTGGCCGGTGCCCTGCTTTGGCGATTGCGCCGCGTGATCGGGCGCAAGCCAAAACGCGATCCGGCATGGTTCCTGCGGGACCTGATTACGCATTATTTCAAGTTCTCTCTCAAATCCCAAACGCGCGAACGTAACAGGATACCCAAGTTTCCGTTTTCAGCCGAGCCCGCCTCGGGGGGAGAAATGCTATGAGCCTAGATACAATTTCCGCAAACGCCCCGATGAACGCCGTTTTCATCGGCAATGAGAGCCTATTGATCCAGTGTGCCACCCTGTGGCGCGATACAGGCGGTGGGATCGGCGCGGTGGTAACGCGCGCGCCTGAGATTGCCGATTGGGCAACGGATGCTGGTTTGCGCGTCGTGTCTTCGGACGCGGATCTGGTTGGTGAATTGCGCGATGTGGCATTTGACTGGCTGATGTCGGTGGCCAATCTGGACATGCTGGACGAGGCCGTTTTGGCCCTGCCGCAGAAGGGTGCGGTGAATTTCCATGACGGGCCGTTGCCGCGTTATGCCGGGTTGAATGCACCGGTATGGGCGCGGGTTGCACAGGAACCGCGCCATGGCATCACGTGGCACATGATCGAGGCTGGGGCGGATACAGGCGACATTCTGGTGCAGCGTATGTTTGACGTTAGCCAAGCCGATACGGCGCTGACGCTGAACACCAAGTGTTACGCTGCCGCGATCGAGAGCTTTCCCGAGGTCATTCAGGCCCTGGCAGATGGGTTGCCAGCGCGGCGCGCGCAGGACATGTCGCAGCGCAGTTACTTTGGGCGCGGATCTATGCCTGCTGCTGCGGGGCGGCTGGATTTCCGCTGTGACGCGCAAGAGGTGGTCGCGCTGGTGCGCGCGCTGGATCACGGCGAATATTTCAACCCGATCACCGCACCCAAGCTGGTCGCGGGCGGCAGGGTTTTGCTGGTGCATGGCGCGGAGCTGGCCGAAAGTGCCGGGCGCGGAGAGCCGGGCGCGGTGTTGGGTGTGAGTGATGACAGCGTGACTATCGCCTGTGGGCGCGGCGCGGTGGTTTTGACGGGGTTGAGCGACACCGATGGTGCGACAGAAACGCCTGCGCAGGTGATCCGGGTGGGCGAGCGTCTGCCAATGACGGATCGTGCGGCGGCAGATGCATTGCGCATGGTGATGACGCAGGCCGCCGAGGCAGAAGCGTTTTGGCGCAAACGGTTGCAAAGCTATGTGCCTGCAAGCCTGCCATTGGTGCGTGCGACCGGAGATTTGCCGGACATGCGGCGCAGGGATGTAACCCTTGCGGGCGCGGACGCGATGACGGCACTGGCCCTCTGGGCTTTGCGTTCGGGCGCGCCGGAACGGTGTGATATCGCGTTTCGAAGCGCCGAAATGCCCAAGGCTGCGGGGTATCTGAACGATTGGGTGCCGCTGCGCATTGGGGCCGAAATTCTGCATGGGACGGTGCGGTCAGCCCGCGAAGAGATCTCGCAAGAGGCGATGAGCTGCACCCGAAAGGGTAGTTTTGCCCGCGATCTGGTGGCGCGTGATCCCAAGCTTTCTGCCCCTGTCCTGCCCGATATCGCGGTCAGCCATGATGGTGTGATCGAGGGCGCAGCGCTGTGTTTTGAGATCACTGCGTCGGGATGTGTTTTGCATTTTGATGCGGCGCGAGTATCCCAAGACCATGCCGCGCGGCTGACAACGCGGCTGGAGTTACTGGCCGGTGCCATGCGGGACGAGGCCGATGCCGGAACGCTGCCGATCCTGTCGGATGCGGAGCGTATAGAGATACTTGAGGCATGGAACGCCACCGAGGCGGCGTTTGACCCAGATTTCACTATGCAGGCCCAGTTTGAGGCGCAAGTGGCAAAAACGCCCGACGCGCCGGCGCTGGTGTTTGAACATGAGGTTCTGAGTTATGCTGAGCTGAATGCGCGGGCCAATCGCGCGGCACATGTGCTGCGGGACATGGGTGTGACGCGCGGATCGCTGGTTGGATTGTCGCTGCGACGCTCAACAAATCTGGTTGTTGGCGCGCTGGCGATCCTTAAGGCGGGCGGAGCATATGTGCCGCTGGATCCGGCCTATCCAGAGGATCGGATTGCTCATTACATCAAAGATTCCGGTTGTGGCGTGATCGTCACGCAGGCGGCGCTGGCCAAGGCGCTGCCTGACGCTCAGGCGCAGGTGTTGGAGCTGGACACAGACACCCGCCTGAGCGCAGCACCAGATGACACCCCCGCGCCGGTGTCGGCGGGGGGCGATCTGGCTTATCTGATTTACACCAGTGGATCGACCGGCACACCCAAAGGGGTGATGGTAGAACATGGCAATGTGGCCAATTTCTTTGCCGGCATGGACGCGCGTATTGACCATGCGCCCGGCGATACATGGCTGGCGGTCACGTCGCTGAGCTTTGATATTTCGGTGCTGGAGCTGTTCTGGACGCTGGCGCGTGGGTTCAAGCTTGTGCTGTCCGGCGACGAAACCTCGACCCAGATTTCCAACGGCCGCCTGCCTGCGGCAAGCGGTGGGATGGAGTTTTCGATCTATTATTGGGGCAACGATGACGGGCACGGCTCCAAGAAATACGAGACCTTGCTGGAGGGCGCGAAATTTGCCGACGAGCATGGTTTCTGTGCGGTCTGGACACCCGAGCGGCATTTCCATGCCTTTGGCGGCCCCTACCCTAACCCATCGGTGACGGGCGCGGCGGTGGCGGCGGTCACCAAACAGATCGGTGTGCGTGCCGGGTCTTGTGTGGCCCCGCTACACCACACTGCGCGCATCGCCGAGGAATGGGCGGTGATCGACAACCTGACCAATGGGCGCGCCGGGCTGGCGATTGCCAGTGGATGGCAGCCGGATGATTTTGTGCTGCGCCCGGAGAATACGCCGCCCCGGAATCGGGATGTGATGTTTGAGCAGATGGCCGATCTGCGCAAGCTGTGGCGCGGGGAAGAGGTGGAATTTGCGCGCAAGGAAGGCTCGATGCATTCCGTACTTACGCAACCGCGCCCGGTGTCCAAAGAGCTACCACTGTGGGTGACAACAGCGGGCAACCCCCAGACATGGAAAGACGCGGGCAGCAACGGGTGCAATGTGCTGACCCACTTGCTGGGCCAGAGTGTTGAAGAGGTGGGTGCAAAGATTGCGCTGTATCACGATGCGCTGCGCGAGGCGGGACATGACCCGGATGATTTCACCGTAACATTGATGCTGCATTCATTTCTGGCGGAAGATCGCGACACCGCGCGCGAGATCGCGCGGGAACCGATGAAGGATTACCTGCGCTCCGCCGCCGGGTTGATCAAATCTTATGCCTGGGCCTTTCCGGCGTTCAAGAAACCTGAAGGGGTGAAGAACGCGTTTGAGTTGGATCTGGGGATATTGTCAGAAGACGAGCTGGAAGAGATTCTAGATTTCGCGTTCCTGCGATATTTCGAAGAAAGCGGACTGTTTGGCACGGTTGAGGACGCGCTGGATCGGGTGGAACAGGTCAAACGCATTGGCGTGACCGAGATTGCCTGTCTGATCGACTATGGCATCGACACGAACACGGTGTTGCAGGGGCTGCGGCCCTTGGCCGAGGTGTTGCGGCGCACAAATGAGGGCGGAGAGCTGGACCCCGAGGATACGTCGATTGCGGCGCAGATGCTGCGCCACGAGGTGAGCCATCTGCAATGCACCCCGTCAATGGCGCGCATGATTGCGATGAATGACGAGGCGCGGTTTGCGTTGCAGGGTGTAAAACACCTGATGGTCGGGGGCGAGGCGCTGCCCGGTGCGTTGGTCGCGGACCTGAACGCGGCGACCCGGGCCGATGTGCAGAATATGTACGGGCCAACCGAGACGACAATCTGGTCCTCTACTGCGATGGCAGAGGCCAGCGAGGGTGTGGCCAATATTGGTGCGCCGATCGCCAACACACAGCTTTATGTGCTGAACGAGGCGGGCGCACCGGTGCCCGTGGGTGTACCCGGAGAGCTGTTCATTGGTGGCGCAGGCGTGACACGCGGCTATTGGCGGCGCGAGGCGTTGACGGCGGAACGGTTTGTCGAGAACCCGTTTGGTGAAGGGCGCATGTATCGCACCGGTGATCTGGTGCGTTGGCGCGATGATGGGCGGCTGGATTTTCTGGGTCGGGCAGACCATCAGGTCAAACTGCGCGGCTATCGTATTGAGCTGGGCGAGATCGAGACGCGGCTCGAAGAGCTGGTCGGGATTGATCAGGCGGTTGTTTTGCCGCGTGAGGATACGCCGGGTGATGTGCGCCTTGTGGCGTATCTGCGCGGTAATGCTGTGCCGGGTGACACCGATATTCGCGCAGCCCTGCGCGAGACCCTGCCAGAATTCATGCGGCCACAACATTATGTGACATTGGCCGACTTCCCGTTAACACCGAACAAAAAGGTCGACCGCAAGGCACTGCCTGCACCGGAGGCAACGCGCAAGCTGAGCAAAGCCGCGCCAGAACCGGCAGCGGTGGTTGTTGAGAGCGGAACCGATAGCGATCTGGCACAGGTGGTGGCGGATGTCTGGGCCGAGGTTCTGGGCGTGGCGCAGGTCTCGGGGACAGACAATTTCTTTGACCTTGGCGGGCATTCGCTCTTGGCGGTGCAGGCGCACCGGGCCTTGCGCGAACGCACGGCGGCCAGCGGGCTTTCGATTACTGATATATTCCGTTATCCGGTGCTGGGTGCGCTGACTTCGCGTTTGCAAGAGCTGACAGGCGGTGGGAAATCTGGTGATGCACCCGAAACGGCGTCTGCCGAGGACGTTGCAGAACGTGCATCGAGCCGCGCCGAAACAATGTCTAAACGTCGTGCCATGCGCGCGCGGCGTCGTGCAGGGGCCCAATGATGACATCAGCCAATCACCTGACCGTATTGGAAAACCAAGCCCAAAGCTGGGCGCCACAGGATGTGGGGGTTGCCGTGAGCGATCCCACGCGCCCCGCGCCGCCGGTTTGGCCACAAGAGGCGTTGACTATTGCGCGCGCAGTCCCGGCGCGCAGACGCGAGTTTGCTGCGGGGCGTGACGCGGCGCGGCGCGCGATGAACGCATTGGGGCTGGACGCCCAAGCGGTGCCCGGTGGAGCAAACCGCGCTCCACAATGGCCCGTTGGGTTAACCGGCACAATTAGCCATGACGCCACAAGCTGTGTCGCGATGGTGGCCTTGTCAGGTCAATTTCGCGGGCTGGGTGTGGATGTCGAACCCGACGCGCCCTTGCCAGAGGATCTGCTGCCGGAAATCTGTGTTCCGGCTGAACGTGCTTGGTTAGAAGCGCAACCCGCAAATGAACGGTATCGATTGGCGCGTCGGATTTTCTGCGCCAAGGAAGCGGTCTATAAGGCGCAATTCCCGGTAACGCGGCTGCTGTTTGGGTTTGACGCGGTCGAAGTGCAGCTAAATGCACAAGACAACCGGTTTGTCGCCACATTTCGCCATCATATTGGCGCGATCCGGGCAGGCAACGTGGTGTCAGGGCGTGTTGGCGCGGTGGCAGGCCATGTTCTGGCGGTGGTCGCATTGGGTGCGCAGGCAGGATCACAAAACGCGGATTTCCCCGTTTCAGCCATTGGATAACCACATTCACTCGCCACATTAAGGTGAACAGAGCGCATATAACGAGTCGCGCCAACGTCGTTTGAGGACCGGGTATGGACAAGATCCAGACACTTGCCGAATTGCTAGGCATGCTGCGCAGAAGGTTTCTTCTGTGGGCGTCGGTCATTTGTGTCGGCGTGCTCATCTCTTTGTACTACGTGCTGCAATTGCCGCAGCAATTTGAAACGTCTGCCACGATCCAGATTGAACAGCCGCCCATTCAAACCAGCGATACCTCGGCCGGGGCGCTGAATGCGGCGATGCTGCAAAAGTTGCAGATCATCGAACAACGTGTGATGGCACGGGACAATCTGTTGGCGATCATTGACAAGTTTGCGCTCTATGCAGATGCGCCGGGACTGTCCGATACGCAGAAAGTAGGGCTGTTGCGCGAGGCGTCACGTGTGAGACACATCACCAACCCCGATTTCCGCTGGCGGCAGGACATTTCCCCGTCGGCGTTGTTGGTCACGGTTCGGATGAACGACCCTGTGTTGGCGGCAAATGTGGCCAATGAACTGGTCAACAACGTGCTGGAACAAGACGAAATGCGCAGCTCTGCGCGAGTGCGCGAGACGCTGAACTTCTTTGAAAGCGAGGAGCGCCGCATTTTGAATTCAATTGCGATCCTTGAAGACGAGATTGCCGAGTTCAAACAGGAAAACGCCGAGCTACTGCCCGGCGGAGTCGAGATTCTGCGCACGCGAGTCGCCGATTTGCAGCAGATCGAGCTGGAATTACAGCGCGAGATAGTATCGATTCAAGACGGTCGCGGCAGCAACAATACGTCGGTACGCGCGCAGCAGGTACGCCGTCTTCAGGAAGAGCGCGAGCTGTACCGGCTTGAGATCGCGGAAATCAGACAGGCTATTGCGGACTCGCCGCGTGTTGAGCAGCAATACAATCGCCTGCAACGCCAGTTGCAGAAGCTGGAAGACCAGTTTGCCGCGATCACCGTGGGCAAGGCTGAGGCCGAAATGAACCACATGCTGGAAACAAGCAGCCAGGTCGATAGTTTTGCGGTGTTGGAAAAGGCGTTGCCACCCGATTGGCCTATTGCGCCATCGCGCAAGCGGGTACTGGGCATGGGCGGGTTGATGAGCGCCGTTGTAGCACTGACACTGGTGTTCTTGGCGGAACTGCGCAGCCCCGTGATCTGGACGCGATCTCAGTTCGAACGACAGCTGGGTATGCGCGCGGTTGTCGCCATTCCGGTGATCGAGCAAAAACGAGAGCGGAAATCCCGTCTGGTGCGTTCTGGGTTTTCACTGGCCGCGCTGGCCGCCGGGTTTACTGCACTGGTGGGCGTCATCTTTAAGTTCGCTCGCTGAGGACATTCTGGGCTGCGCGGCTGTTTCGTGGCGCCGTGATCTTTGTGTGCGCGTGCCTGCCATTTAGGCGGGAGGCGACACAGCGCCGCCGCCAAAGGCTCATCAAGAATTCGGCAAATTGGCTGATTCATGGATCGAATATTCAGGTCATTCATGGCGAAAAAATTCTCTCGGTCCAAATCAGCGCCAAATCGACGCCACAATTCGGCCTCAATTCGCGATTTAGCGACCTCTTTTCACCGAATCATTAGCCGATACATGTTAGTGCCGAAACTGGTCAGCCGCATGGAGTAGAAACAATCGGAGCCGTGGTGATAACACTATTTCCAGATACAGATCAGTAAAACCAACATTAACGGCTTCTTTGAACACCTTCTATTCTTTGACAAAAAATTGACACATGGTTAATTGTTATTTTTCAATATGTTACGCAAAGTCACCGTAAAAATACGGTGGATTTTTCGGAAATTGTGTCTAATGTTTGTTCTTGGGTGGGCGCTTCTTTGAGAGGAGCACCGGAGAAACGAAGTTACGACTGCTTATGCAGATGTCCCTGCTGCCAGGGTTATCATGAACAGTCAAAAAAATGGCCTCTGCAAGAAATGCAGGCGCCTTCAGGTTGGCCTATGGCCGCCAATAGTAGCTACGACTCTATTGCTGCTTTTTGAGCATTTGGGGATGACGCCAATGGCGATCTATTCGCTTAAAGATTTCGAAGAGGCGTATGCGATCATGCCGCCTCGGGAAGGTTTCTATCGCAGCTATGTCAAACGCGTGTTTGACATCGGTTTTGTTGTTGCCATCGCGCTGCCCGTCGCATTTGTTGTAGCGGTGCTGGCGCTGATTATTGCTGCGGATGGAAAATCTCCGTTTTACCTGCAAAAACGCGTGGGGCGAAACGGTAAGACATTTAACATGATCAAGCTTCGTTCGATGGTGCCGAATGCGGAAAAGGAACTCCGAGCACATCTGCGCGCCAACCCAGACTTACGTCGGGAATGGGACGAAAAGCAGAAGCTGAGCAACGATCCGCGCATCACGAGGATCGGCCGGTTCATTCGCAAATCGTCCTTGGATGAGCTACCGCAGTTCTGGAATGTGCTGCGTGGTGATATGTCTGTTGTGGGTCCGCGCCCGATGATGGTAGATCAGACCCAGCTTTATCCTGGTACGGCTTATTACGCGCTGCGCCCCGGTATCACTGGGTTTTGGCAGATTTCAGAGCGGAACGAATGCAGCTTTGCCGAGCGGGCGTTGCATGACACGCATTATCATCGCGCGCTGTCCTTTGGCACCGACCTGACAGTCGTGATGCGCACGGTGTTTGTGGTCGCTGCGGGAACCGGCGTCTGACGCAATCGGGACGGCGCGCAGATCTCGTGCGCGCCGTGATCTGGACCTCTAGCCGTCGCACTTGTGTTGCAATGCCGGCTCAGGTCAGAAATCCGGCTCCCACTTCTGCAATTGCGCCCTATAATGTGCCTATTCGGTTCGTTTCGTAAAAAGGTCGCGCCACATGCCCAACGCATTTGCAAGCCTGATGCTGTTGCTATGGCCCGTGGTCGCGTGGCGTCTGTTTGTGGCTTTGCCGCCGGGCCGGGCGCTAATCTGGTCGTTGCTGGGCGCTTATCTGCTGCTGCCGCCGCCGCCTGCCAATTTTGACTTCCCATTGATGCCAGCACTGGACAAATCCTCGCTGCCAAATCTGTCGGTGCTGCTGATCATTGTCTTTGTGCTTGGCCTGAAACCCAAGCTGTTGCCTGAGTCTTGGCCAGCGCGAGTGCTGATTTTTGTCTTTGTGCTGTCCCCAATTGTGACGGTTTTCACAAATCCAGAGCCGCTGATTTTTACGGAAACATTTATTCGCGGCTTGATCCTTCAGGATGCGATAGCCCAGCCGATCAACCAGTTCATTACGCTGATCGGCTTCATGCTGGCGCGAAATTATCTGCAAACCCGAGAGGATCAGCGCGACCTGTTGATCGCCTTGTTGATCGCCGGGTTGGTCTATTCCCTACCTGTGTTGCTGGAAGTG
Organism: Shimia abyssi; assembly: GCF_003014475.1. Lineage (GTDB taxonomy): Bacteria > Pseudomonadota > Alphaproteobacteria > Rhodobacterales > Rhodobacteraceae > Shimia > Shimia abyssi. Next base: position 145,942 of record NZ_PYGJ01000007.1, read on the forward strand.
CGTCTGAGTCCACAGCTTAACAACTGGGTGTATGGGTATTTCCAACACCTGTTTTCCCAGACCATTCGCGGCGGTGGCTATCGCCCGATGGTGTTCCTGTATCATGGGATCTGGCTGGCTTATTTCATGCTGACGTGCCTGTTGGCGGCGATGGTTCTCGTGCGGGGGGATGACGGCGAAAACCGCATGAAATACCTGATCGCGGTGCTTTACTTGGCTGTTGTTCTGGTACTTTGCAAAACGCTCGCGACATTGGTTTATGCAGGGGCGGCGGGTTTGGTTATCATGTTGTTCAGCACAACTATGCAGATGCGGATCGCTGTCGTACTTGCCGCTATTGCCTGTCTTTATCCAGCGCTTAAATCGGCCGATCTGGTTCCGACAGACGCACTTGTGGCGCGCGCAGAAGCGGTATCGCCGGATCGCGCACATTCGTTGGCCTTTCGGTTTGAGAACGAAGACATCCTGTCAGAACGGGCATCTGAAAAGCCGTGGTTCGGGTGGGGGATCTGGGGGCGCAACCACCTGCACCACCCCAAAACGGGGGCGATTACGTCGGTGTCGGACGGGTATTGGGTGATTGCATTGGGGACATGGGGCTGGGTCGGTTTTATCGCGCGGTTCGGTTTGCTGTCGCTCCCCATTTTCCTGCTGTGGCGCCAATTGGCGTTGGAACGCAGCGACGCAAAAAAACGCTCTCGTCGCAGTGCCACCTATACAATGCGCGGCGGTGCCCATGCCAATACCGAAGCTGCATTGGTTGATGTTTCACCTTTTGTTGCGCCACTTGCGGTGATGCTTGGTTTCAATCTGTTGGACTTTTTGCCAAACGCGACGCTCACGCCGGTGACGTGGATTATTTCGGGGATGTTGCTGGGGCATGTTGAATTGTTGCAACGCCAACGGCGAGAGGCGCGCACACCCAACACGTTGCGCACGTTCATGCCGGGCAAAAAGCGCACTGTGCTGTGAATGGCCCCTATTGTGTGCGCGTACCAATCACACGCGCTGGTACACCCGCCACCACGTCTGACGGCGCGACCGATTTGGTCACAACCGCATTGGCTCCAATTTCGGCATGGTCCCCGACGTGGATCGCACCCATCACCTTGGCCCCTGCCCCGACATCGACGTGCCCGCCCAATTGCACCGGACCGGCCAGCGTCACCTGATGCATCAGCTGGCAATTGGGGCCAATCTCAGCGCTAGGATGCACGATGATGCCGTTGGGATGTGGCAGGCGCAGACCGCCGCCGATCTGACAATTGAGGTGCAGTTCAGATTGCGTCACCAGTGACCAGAACCAATGCACTGCCACCCAGTATTTAGACGCAAAACGCGCCACGAGCCCGCCACGATCACGCGCGGATTGATAACGCCGGATGGATCGCAAAAGTTTTGGCCCCGGATCCCAAAAGCGGCGCACATCTTCGCGCGACCAGTCCGGTGTGCTTGCCGATATCTGCTGTTGATCTGTCACGCGCCGCCCTGCCATCAAATTGCCCTGAAATCGTTGTCGCAAAACCTCTGTTGTTTCGCAACTTTACTCTGCATTCGGCTTACCCTTGATGCGACGCGCGCCGCGGTGTTTTGCTAAGGCGCACCATGACAGAAACAGGATAAACCGGCCCATGCGCCAGACCGCCAGCCAAAGCTCTAAGCCGTCACTGCCTGCGCCACACCGGGCAGAGATCGATGGGTTGCGCGCCATCGCCGTGCTGGCCGTGGTGCTGTATCATTTTGGTATTCCAGGGCTGCGGGGTGGTTTTGTTGGAGTGGACATCTTTTTTGTCATCTCAGGTTTCCTGATTGGCGGCATTCTGTGGCGCGAAAAGACCGCGACAGGGCGGCTGTCGCTTGGTCGGTTTTATATGCGCCGTATTCGCAGGTTGGCCCCGGCCTATGTGGCGATGTCGGTGGCGGTGCTGGTTGTAGGCTGGATGGTGTTGTTGCCGTTTGACTATCGCGAAACTGCCAAGGGTGTGATCGCGGCAACGGTCTATTTGTCGAATGTTCAGTTCTTTCGTCAGTCTGGGTATTTTGACGGCGCGGCTGAGGACAAAGTGCTGTTGCACACGTGGTCTTTATCGGTAGAGGAACAGTTCTATCTGTTCCTGCCTTTGGTCTTTCTTCTTTTTTCCAGGTCACGCCGCGCGATGATTGTTGCGCTGGTGGCACTGTTCATCGCCTCGCTGCTGAGCGCCATTCCGATGACCAGCCGATCACAAACAGCCGCATTTTACCTGTTCCCTTTCCGCGCGTGGGAGCTTTTGGCAGGTGTGTTGCTGGCCATCTGGGGGCAGGAACGCGCCAGCGACTGGCGTGTCGGACCATGGGCGAGCTGGCTAGGGCTGGTGCTGATCCTTGGCGGGATTGTGTGGATTCAACCGGGCAACGCGTTTCCGGGCTGGCAGGCAATGGTGCCGGTTCTGGGCACCGTTTTACTTTTGGTGAACGGACAAGACGACAACCCGGTGAACCGGGTTTTGTCGATGCGCGGGCCGGTGTGGATCGGCTTGATTTCTTATTCTCTCTACCTGTGGCATTGGCCCGTTTTCACGCTGTCGACCTATGTGCGCGGCGCATATGGCGTGTTGGAAACGGGCGTGTGGGTTGGTCTGAGTTTTGCGCTGGCGTGGGTGTCCTGGCGGTTCGTGGAACAACCGGTGCGCCGTGCGCGCGACCTGTCGGGCACGGTCTTGCTGGGCGGGGCGACGCTGGCTTCGCTTGTGTTGCTCGGAGCGTCGGCCTTTGTGTTTAAGGCGGACGGGGTTGATGGTCGGTTTGGGCCGGCGGCAGAGGTGCATATTGCGGCATCCAGTGATTTTCTTCAGGATTTCTCGCGCTGTTACGTGCCCGCCGAGGGCCCGTTTGAGGGTATCGAAGTTTGCCCGATTGGTCCAGAAGGACGCGCGCCGCGTGTCTTGATCTGGGGCGACAGCCATGTGCGCGCGTTTTACGAAGGCCTGGCGCAAGCTGCCAACGAGCATCAGCGGGCTGGGCTTGTGATCTGGCGGGCGGGTTGTGCGCCGGTGTTTGATTTGGAAAAGGTCGAGAACAGCGCCACAGACGTGCAAAACCGCGCCTGTCGGGCGGCAAACGACCAGATCCGCAGCGCATTGGCAGGGATGCCAGAGTTGCGCGACGTATTGTTGATTGGGCGGTGGGCCTATTACACGACTGGAACGGGCACCGGGAATGACGTTCATAACACAATTTCGCTGAGCAGTACCGCTGGGCTGGATTTTCCGCAGGATCAATTGTTTGCAGAGGCGATGGGCGCAACGGTGAACGAATTGGCGCTGCTTGATCGCAGTATATACGGCCTGCGCCAGCCACCAGAGATTGCGGCTTATAAAGCCCCTGAGATCGCCCGCGCGCTGGCCCATCGCCGGGTGCGCCCGGAAGAGGCGCGCGAGCTGGGCCGCGTGACGCTGAGCGATGCGCGAAGGCGGGCGAAAAGCGGCGATGCCGCGCTGGAACTTGGCGGGGCGCAAGTGATTGAGACCTGGGATTGGTTTTGCGACGACTTCCTATGTGACGCGGTGCAAGACGGGGTTGGGTATTACTTTGACAACAACCACGTGACAAACGCCGCCGCGCGAAACATGCGCCGGATATTTGACGCCATATTTGAGCAGGCGCGGCCATGAGTGCGCCCCAAGATCAGGTTTGGGATGTGATCGTGATCGGCACCGGGATGGGAGGTGGTACGATTGGGCGTCGCCTGACCGAACGCGGCTTGTCGGTGTTGTTTGTTGAGCGTGGACCGGCGGGTTTGCGCGCCGAGGAACATGGGCTGGATGCGGGGGTTTGGGATCCGCAGGCGCGGATTGTGCGCGGGTTTTGGCCGGATCAAGTTCACGCAAAGGTGGATGGGGTCGAGGCGCGGTTTTATGCGCCGCTTGGGGCCGGGGTTGGTGGATCGTCGGTGTTCTATGCCGCCACGCTGGAGCGCCCGGAGCCGCATGATCTGGATGACAGCCCAGGGATGCCGCACCCGACCGGAGGTTGGCCGGTATCCTATGATCAAATGCGGCCCTATTTTGAGGCAGCGGAGCGGATGTATCACGTCAGTGGCACTGCGGATCCGTTGGGTGAAAATGGTGGACTGCCAATTGGGCCAGAAATGCCTTCGGCGGATCGGGCGTTGTATGACGCGATGCAAAAGGCCGGGTTGCACCCCTATCAGGGGCATATGGCGTTGCGGCATTTGGACGGGTGTCAGAATTGTCTGGGGTCAAAGTGCCCGAAGGCGTGCAAGATGGATGGGCGCTCAGCCGGGGTGGAGCCTGCGCTGGCAAGCGGGTGGGCGCAGCTCATCGACCTCTGCGAGGTCTCTTCGCTGCGCAGCGAAGACGGAGAGGTTGTTTCTGTAACTGCGGTGCGGGATGGCGCGCCATTACAGTTGCGCGCGCGGGCCTATGTGTTGGCGGCGGGCGCGTTGAGTTCCCCACGGCTACTGATGGCCTCGGGCATTGGCGACGGGCCGGTTGGCCGTAACCTGATGTTTCATTTATCCGAGATGTTCGCGCTGTGGCCCGGACGGGCACATAAGGGTAGTGCACCGACTAAGGCGCTGGCGTTTCGGGATGTCTATCGCAGCAATTCCATACGATATGGTATGGTGCAGGCGATGGGGATCGAGGCACGCTATGGCGAGATCGTGCATTACCTGAACATGGCCTTTGATCGCTCTTGGTTAAGACGGTTTCGCGGGTTGCGACAATTGACGCGCATACCGGCGGCGCTGGCGGTGAAGCTGTTTGGTGAGGCCAAGATTTTTGTCGGGATACTGGAAGATCTGCCCTATGAAGGAAACCGGGTAATGTTTGATCCAGACAATCCCGACATGCTGGCGTTTATTTATGACATTGCCCCGGAACTCAGGGACCGGCGGCGCGGGTTTCGCAAGGGAATCCGCAAGGCGCTCAGAGGGTTGCGGGTTGTCTTTTTGGGCACAGGGCCGGATATCAACTATGGCCATCCGTGTGGAACTTTGCGGTTTGGGAGTGATCCAGAAATCAGCGTTCTGGACGCAGAATGCCGGGTGCATGGGGTCGCGAACCTGTGGGTGGCGGATGCGAGCTTTATGCCAACATCAATGGGCGTGAACCCCAGCCTGACCATTGCGGCAAATGCGTTGCGGGTTGGGGATGCGGTGGCAGACCAGTTGATTGGAGGGAATATGCGATGACCAAAACCATACGGACTGGTATGGCAATGGTGACGGGCGCTGGCTCTGGCCTTGGGCGCGCACTGGCGATTGCATTATGCGCCAAGGGGCAGCGCGTGGCCGGGCTTGGCAGAAGGGCCGAAGCGCTGGACGAAACAGCCGAGCTTGCGGGGGATCTGTTCACGGGCATTCCGGCAGATGTAGCGGATTGGGCAGCGGTTGAGGCCGCTTTTGGTCAAATTCGCGAAATCGCGCCGGTGTCGATCCTGATCAACAACGCCGGGGTGTATCCGCATCGCGACATTCTGGACGAGAGCGCTGCGAGCTTTATGCAGACTGTGGACGTAAATCTGGGCGGCATGGTTGCCTGTACCCGCGCGGCGCTGGAGGATATGAGCGCGACGGGACGTGGACGAATTGTGAATGTGTCGAGCTTTGCCGACATTGCGCCAGCTCCCTGTGCAGCGGCTTATAGTGTCTCAAAAGGGGCATGCACGATCTTTTCCCGTGCTTTGGTCGCGGATCTGGGGGATCGGTTGCCTGACATTGTGGTCAGCACATGGATGCCCGGCATGTTGGCAACCGAGATGGGGCATCCGGACGGATTGGCCCCGGATGTGGCTGCGAACTGGGGGGCGGCACTGGCGCTTTGGCATGAGAGATCGTTGAACGGTGCTGTGTTTGAGATGGACCGGGAGGTATTGCCGCCGCGAGGCCTTAAGGGGAAGATTAAGGATGCAGTGTTAATGCGGCGACGCGAGGCGCGACGGATCGCGGTCTAAGATGGTTGCGTAAACGGCTATTTTTTGCGCAGCGCGAGCGCGTTGACTGTAAGCCGTGGCAGGATCGCGAAACACCGTGCATAGCGCCCGGCAAGGCGAGCCGGGTTGCTGAGCAAACGCCAGAGCCATTCCATCGCGATACGCTGCACCCATTCGGGCGCGCGGTTTTGATGACCAGATAGGAAATCGAGGCTGGCCCCGATACTGGCAAACCCCATCTGCGGCGTGACCACGCGGCCCCGCGCGGCCAGAGCCTCTTGTTTTGGGGCGCCAAGTGCAAGAAACGCCAAGCGCGCACCGCTTGCGGCGGCGTCGCGCAACACGGTGTTGGCAGCGGCGCTGTCCGGGTCAAACCCCATGGGCGGGGCGATTTTGGCGGCAATCTCTAGCCCCGGAACCCGCGCCACAAGCGCCGCGCCTGCTTTGTCCAGCGCATCGTCAGTCGACCCGATCAACGCAATCGAGACATTGGCCGCGGCGGCCATCTGGGCCAGAGGCACGACGAGATTGGCACCGGGCATCAAGTCGACGGGCCGATGCGCAAGACGGGACAGCCAAACCACCGGATTGCCGTCAGCCACGACAAAATCCTGTGCCAGATATGCAGCGGCAAAGTCGTGGTCTTGTCCCAGTTTCACGAGATGATCGAGGTTAAGCGTGGCCAACGCAAACCCCTCACCTTCGGTAAATCGCGTATCCACAGCCGCGCGCAACGCCGACATTGTTGCGATGTTGACTGCAACCGGCCCCTCTGGGGTTTGGAATTCCACGGCGTGCTCTGCCCCTTGTTTTGGCGTGACACTAACATTTGCATGCCGCAATGCCACAAAATTTCCTTTGAAATCCCTAGGCTCTGGCGTGGTTGGTCGTATACTTGGGCCAAAGCCGGCTGGCAAAAGGCAATTTGACGTGAGTGGCCCCTTGAAAAACTCTGTTTCGATTATCGGATGCGGCTTTGTCGCGGATTTGTATATGCGGTCTTTTGCACAGCATCCTGAGATTGCGATTACACAAGTGCACGACCATGATCCTGCACGGCTGGACGCGTTTGCGAACCATTGGAACCTGCGCAAGGCCGAAACCATAGAGCGGTTTTTTGGCAATCTGCCCAAAGGGTCGGTCGTGCTGAACCTGACCAATCCGGGGTCGCATTACGACGTGACGCGCGCCTGCCTTGAGGCGGGACATCATGTCTATTCGGAAAAACCAGTGGCGACTGCCATGAGCAATGCATTGGCATTGCACGAGTTGGCGGCGCGTAATGGCTTGATGCTGGCTTCGGCCCCCTGTTCGGTGTTGGGTGAGGCGGCGCAGACGCTGGGCCATGCGATCCGCAATGATGTGTGCGGGCCGGTGCGGCTGATTTATGCCGAGCTGGATGACGGGTTTATCCCGCAGGCACCTTATGGCGATTGGAAGACCGAAAGCGGCGCGATTTGGCCCGCGCGGGATGAATTTTCGGTGGGATCGACGCTGGAACATGCGGGGTATTACCTGACCTGGTTAATCGGCATGTTTGGCAGCGTGCGGCGCGTTGTGGCGGCTTCGGCGGAAACGTTGCCGGATAAGCCTGTGACTGGCACGCCAGATTTTTCGACAGCGACGTTGTTCTTTGAAAATGGCGTCGTGGCGCGCCTGACCTGTTCGATCACGGCGAGCCATGATCACCGCATTCGCGTGTTTGGCGACAAGGGTGTGTTGCAAGTGAAACAAGCGTGGGACAATGACGCGCCGGTGCGATTTCACCGTCGGTTCGTGCTGAGGCGGCGGCTGGTGGAGCATCCGGTGGGCAAACGTGTGCGGCTTGCGGGGCCAACCCACCCAAAGGTGGACCGCTGGGGCGCGGCGGCGATGAACTTTGCGCTGGGACCGGTCGAGATGCTGGCGGCTTTGAACGAAGGGCGGGAGAGCCGTTTGTCTGCGGATTTTGCGCTGCATCTGAATGAGGTAACCTTGGCGATGCAGTCGGCGGGTGACGATGCGGGCGCGCAAGAGATGACGACGCGCTGCGCACCGTTGGACCCGATGCCGTGGGCCTCATGAACGGGCCAATTGTCGTCACCGGCGCGGCGGGGTTTATTGGCAAACATACGGTTACGTATGCCGTAGCTGAGGGGCTGCAAGTCAGGGCGGTTGTACGCAGCGACGCCGGGCTGGATGGGGCCGAAGTGTTTCGGGCCGATATAGGTACGGACGACTTGAGCAACGCCTTTGCCGGGGCGGGCGCGGTGATTCATGCGGCGGCGACGCTAGCCGGGGATCATGCGCGCGACACTGTCGCGGCAAGCCATGCAGTGGTTGCGGCCGTGGCAGCGGCGGAGGTGAAGCACATGGTGCTGGTCAGCTCGCTGGCGGTTTATGATGTCGAAACGCTTAAGGATCATGACACGCTGGATGAAAGCTGCCCGTTGGCGGCGCGCGGGCGGGATGCGTATTCGGCGGCCAAACTTGAGCAGGAAGCGATTTTCCAGACAGGCGCGGAACAGCACGGGTTTACCCTGACCATCCTGCGGCCCGGTGCGGTTTATGGGCCAGGGCGGCTGTTTAATGCGCATATTGGGCCGGGGCTGGGGCCGGTTTTGGCGATGATCGACGGCGGCGGCAAGGTGCCGTTGTGCCGGGTTGATCTATTGGCGGCCTGTCTTGTGCGCGCAGCACTCGCACCAAACGGGGTGGAGGTGATCAATATATTTGACGATGCTCTGCCGGATCGAGATCATTTCCTGAGCGCATTTCGCGAAACCGGCTGGCCCAAGCTGGCACTGCATGTACCGTTGGGATTGGCGCGGCTGGCCGTGCGGATCACGCCAAACGGGCCGCGTATGCCGGGGCTTTTCAACCGGTCAACGCTGGAAGCGCGCCACAAGCCATTGCGTTATGCCAATGCGCGGATGCACAATCGCTTGCAACCGGTCACAATGATGCCTTTTGCCGAAGCTATGGAGCGGGCAATTGAGATGGAACGAGGCCAGACAACGTGAGCACATCAGATCAACCGATTGCCTATCTGACCGGGGAATACCCCCGCGCGACGGATACGTTTATTCAACGCGAGGTGGCCGAGCTGCGCAGCCATGGCCGCGAGGTTCTGACCTGTTCGGTGCGGCGCACGGGTGATGCACATATGGTCGGAGAGGAGCAAAAGACCGAGGCCGCGAACACATTCTACATCCTGTCAGCGGCGCGCCCGTTGCATTTGATGGCCTGTCATTTTGGCGCATTGCTGCGCGCGCCAGGGCGGTATTTTAAGGCGCTGTGGCTGGCGATCAGAACGTCACCCGGTGGCATCAAGGCGCTGATTTTTCAACTCTTTTACTTTGCCGAGGCTGCGGTTCTGGCTGCGCATCTTCGCAAGAACAAAGTACGCCATCTGCACAACCACATCGCCAAGTCATCCTGTACGGTGGCGATGCTGACCTCGGAAATGTCGGGCATCCCGTTCAGTTTCACGCTGCATGGACCGGACATTTTCTTTGCCCCCGATCACTGGCGGCTGGACGAAAAAATAGCGCGGGCGCGGTTTGTGGCCTGTATCAGCCATTTCTGCCGCTCGCAGGCGATGTCGTTTTCTGCGCCAAAACATTGGGCCAAGCTGCACATCATTCATTGCGGCGTGGACCCCGACAAGTACTTAAACACAGAGCACCCGATGGGACATAACCTGTTGTTTGTTGGCCGTCTTGCACCGGTCAAGGGTCTGCCTATCCTGCTGCGCGCGCTTGAGGGGTTGGTGGAACAGTTTCCCGACCTGCATCTGACGGTGATTGGCGACGGACCGGGACGGGCCGCGCTTGAGTCGCAGGTCGAGGCGGCACGTTTGACCAAACATGTGAGTTTTGCCGGGTATAAATCCCAATCCGAAGTGGCCGAAGCGCTGGTGGCGTCGGATTTGTTTGTACTACCAAGTTTTGCCGAGGGCGTGCCAGTGGTGTTGATGGAGGCAATGGCGGCCTCGCGCCCTGTGGTCACGACCCATATCGCGGGTGTACCAGAGCTGGTCACGGACGGTGCCTCTGGCCTGTTGGTATCCCCCGGCGATCCCGAGGCGCTAGCCCGTGCAATTGCCAAGATCATCGGCAACCCGTCGCGCGCCACGGCGATGGGCATCAGTGGGCGCGCCAAGGTGCAATCGGCCTTTGACGTTTCTAAAGAGGCGTTGCGGTTGGGCGCGTTGCTGGATGAGGGTGCACAGTGAGTGCGGTGACCGCCATTGTGATTGGGCGCAACGAGGGCGCGCGACTGGTGGCGTGTCTACAGTCTCTGACCCAGCAGAATGTGCCGATTGTCTATGTCGACAGTGGCAGCCGTGATGGCTCGGTGGATGCGGCCACAAGCGCAGGGGCGCTGGTGGTGGAGCTGGACACGCAGCGCCCGTTTACGGCCGCGAGGGCGCGACAGGCCGGAGTGGACGCGCTGCGCGAAAAAGGGGATTTGCCGGAGTTTCTGCAGTTTGTGGATGGCGATTGTGCCGTGGTGCCGGGGTGGATTGACGCGGCTGTGGCGGCGCTCAGCGGCGACACGCGGCTTGGGCTTGCTACAGGCTGGCGATCTGAGATCCATCCGGAGCGGTCTGTGTATAATGCGCTGTGCGATTTTGAGTGGCACGGACCGGCGGGCGAGATCGATGTCTGTGGCGGCGACATGATGGTACGCAGCGCGGCGTTTGAAGACATTGGCGGGTTTGATACGGTTATGATCGCCTGCGAGGATTTTGATTTCTGCCTGCGCATGGGCAAGGCGGGCTGGGGATTGCGACGGTTGCCCCAGGACATGACACGGCACGACGCCGACATGACGCGGTTTTCGCAATGGTGGCAACGTGCAGTGCGCGCAGGCCATGGATATGGCGAAGCCGCGGCACGACATCCGGGGAGATTTCGACGGGAACTGTTGCGGGCGTGGGTTTATGGCGCGGTTCTGCCAGTGTTGGGGCTGGTTGGATTGGTCGCAAATTGTTGGCTGTTGGCGGTGGTACTGGCAGCTTATCTGCTGAATTTTATACGCACATCCAAGGGGTTGCAAAATGCTGGACTGTCCGCACAGGCGGCACGGGCGCATGGGGCGCTGATTACATTGTCAAAACTACCCAACCTGTTGGGGCTGCTCAAATATTACCGGCGCCGCATGACCGGACAGGACATGCGCATCATCGAATACAAATAACGACCGAGGGTCAGGACCCTTAACAGTTTCGCATTCGCGCCATTCTTTTGACGGCTTTCTCCTGTTATGATGCGACCTTAGAGCAGCTCAGGTAAAAAAATGATCAAAGATCAGCCCGACGATACAGATATGGATTTCGAAGACAACGAGGCGCGGCTACCGGCGGTGCACGACCCAGAAGTCTATTGGGACAGCCTGCCGCTGGCCGAGCCCGATCCCGAGGTTCTGGCACGCAACCATGTCATCAGCGCGGCGCGCAAGCATCCGGCACATGCGGCCTTTGACATGCTGCGCACACGATTGTTGCAGGCGCTGGCTGAGCAGGGCTGGTCCAAGGTGGCCATCACCGCGCCAACACGCGGGTGCGGCAGCAGCTTTGTCACAGCGAACCTTGCGTTTTCCGTTGCCCGACTTGAGGCGACGCGCAGCGTGGTGTTGGACATGGACCTGCGCAAACCATCGCTGCACGAAACGCTTGGCCTTCAGGCGCACCATTCCATGACGGACTATTTGCAAGGGCTGTTGGACCCCGAAGAATACCTGTTGCGGACACATTCAAATCTGGCCTTTGGTTTCAACAATGCCCCCAAGAACGGCGCGGCAGAGCTGTTTCAGGACACGATGACATCGGATGTTCTGGACGAGCTGCATGAATTGTTGAGCCCCGATTTGATGTTGTTTGACCTGCCCCCTGCGCTAGAGTTTGACGACGTTCTGGGCTTTTTGCCCAATGTGGACGGCGTGCTGGTGGTGGCCGGTGGCGGCGTGTCGACGGCCGAGGATATCACCAAGGTTGAACAGATGCTGAGCGAGGTGAAACCGCTGTTGGGCGTGATGTTGAACAAGGCTGAGGGCAAGCTATCGCTCTAGGATCAGGGTGAATTATTCCGGAATGTTGTAAGGCGTAATAACCTGAATTTCGCTGTTCAGGGTGCCCGGAGATGCGGGCGCCAATCCGTGCCGACCCGCGATCACTGCAAATGCGTGACGCATGTCTACCGTCAGATCGTGATGTAACACAAAGCTGAGCGCGCCATTGCGCAAGAGGTCGACATTGTCGGCGTCCAGATCATGCGCGATGAAGTGTTCCGGGCGCTGGCCGGCATGGTCCAGCACGTCCAGAATGGCGCGATTGCCGCCCCCCATGGAATAGACCGCTGCAATTGGGCCCTGCCCTGCGATCTGGTCCCGCAATGCGCGGGTGGTCGCCCGCGTGACACCGGCCCCTCCGGAAAAGGTGAGGATCTCGAAACCCGGGCGCAAGTGACGAAAGACCTGCTCAAACGCGGCGTATCGAGTGGCCTCGCCTTGAAACGCATCCTGACTGAGCGAGGTCAGTATTGTGCCTGTCGTATCGCCCAGCATATTGGCAAGCAGATAAGCCGCGGTTTGACCTGCCGTGGCATTGTCCAACCCGACATAGGCCGAGCGCTGCGAGCCAGGCACATCCGTCACCAACGTGACCACGGGAATACCCGCATTCTCTAGCCGGTTAACCGCATCCTGCACTGGCGGCACATCGCGTGCCTTGAGCACGATCCCCTGACTGCCGCGTTTGCCAATCCGGTCCAGCGCCGCAACAATGCCAGTGTCTGAAAGTTGTTCATGCATCTCGAACCGGGGGCGAAAGACCGCTTGCTGTATGCCCGGCAAAACCGTTTCGCAGGCGGATTTGATCTGACGGCTGAACCGGGCGGGGGCCTCGACCAGTACGTCGACAAACATGCGCCGCCCGCGGGCCGCCAATTGCTGTTCTTGCAGTTCCAGCTCGGCCATTGCCGCGTTAACCCTTGCGCGGGTCTGTGGGCTGACATGGGCGCGGTTATTGAGCACACGGTCCACCGTCGCGGTGCCAAGCCCGGATTGTCGGGCGATTTCTTTTACGGGAAAGCGATGGGTCATTGATGGTTTATTGATGGATTTTTGTCCCAAATCAACCACTGAACTCTTTAGGCTGCTGTCTCATAGGGAGGAATTGCGATGACCATAAACACGACACAGCCAAACGGGTTTTACGCCGAAAGCGCATGTGACCTGAATGATTTCAAAGTGTTGACGGAACAGGTTCTGCGCATTGAGCAGGTGCCCCATGCAAGTGATGTACAAAAGAACATCGCGATTTATGACATGCCCGCCCTGACCGGCGCATTGAGTGACCCAGAGACGCGGCGCGCGTTGATGGCAGAGTGGGCGTGGCTGTTGCATAGCAGCGCAGGGGCGTTTGTGCTGAAACAGGCGCAACCCGATCATGATACAATTGACCGGGCGACGAGGGCTTATGAAGCCATCATTGCCCGCGAAAAGGCCGCCGGGGGTGAGGGCGCCGACCATTTTGCCGCCGCCGGGAACAATGACCGCATCTGGAATTCGCTGCAAAAGCTGTGCGAGGAGGATACCGAGACGTATCTGCGCTATTTCGCGGCCCCTGCCATTGATGCGGCGGCAGAGGCATGGCTGGGCCCGAATTATCAGATGACGGCGCAGGTTAATCTGGTGCATCCCGGCGGACAGGCACAGCAGGCGCATCGCGACTATCACCTTGGGTTCCAGACCGCAGATATCAGCGCCACCTATCCGGCGCATGTGCATGAGCTGTCGCCACTGATGACCCTTCAGGGCGGGATCGCGCATTGCGACATGTCGATTGAGAGCGGGCCAACCAAGCTGTTGCCCTTTTCGCAACTTTATCGCCCCGGATATGCGGCGTGGCGGCGGCCAGATTTCCGTGCATATTTCGAGGAAACTCATGTGCAGCTGCCGCTGGAAAAGGGGGACGCGGTGTTCTTTAGCCCGGCGCTGTTCCACGCTGCTGGCGAAAACCGGTCGGAGGATGTGCATCGCATGGTCAACCTGTTGCAAGTCTCGTCCGCTTTTGGCCGCGCCATGGAAACGGTGGATCGGGTTGGTATGTGCGCGACGCTGTTTGCTCCGCTAAGCGTGGCATGGGCGGGCAAAACCCTGACCGAAGCACAGCTTGACGCGGTGATTGCATCCACTGCGGAAGGGTATTCTTTCCCAACCAATCTGGATCGCGATCCGCCTGTGAATGGCCTAGCGCCCGAAACGCAGACCGCACTGCTCAAGCGCGCGGTTTTGGCAGGGATAGAGCAATCCGAGCTGCGCGCGTTGCTAACCGCACAAGACGGTCGCAAGCGGGCCTAACCGAATTTGTCATCAACAAACCCTTTGAGATAAGGCGATCAAGTGCAAATATCCCCCTATTCAGACCGCCGGGTCCGCCCGGAAATTGTAGGAGGAGTATTATCCACATGAAGACCAACTCTTTTGTCCGGGCCGTTGTTGCCAGTTTCGCGATAGGCGCCGCCAGCCTTGCATTTGCCGAGGATAAAACCGGCACCAACGTGACCGAAGCCGCCGAAGGCGTCCAGGGACCAGTGGCGCAATTGGCAATGGCGCAGAACCTATATGCCTATGGTATGGCTCAGAAAAACGCGCTGGCCGTGTTGACGGCGGCGCAGATCACCATGGGGATCGAAGTGACCGATGTTGAGCGCGAGGTCGAGAACAAGCCGACCGAAGGCGCGGGTGATGTCGCCGAAGAAGGCGAAGGAGCCGACGCGCCTGTGTCAGCCGAAATGATGCTGGCATCGGCCCGCGAACTGGCTGGCGGGGACGAGACCATTATCGGCCTGATCGAAGATGTCGAAGCCGAAGGTGCGCGCGGCCGCATTGGAGGCCCATCGCGGACACTTAGCCGTCTGCGCGCAGGGCGCACCGATGTGTTCCGTGTACCGTTTTATGGCGGCAGCCTTGCCGAGCTGGCCATTGTGGGCGACGGCGACGCGGATCTGGACCTGTTGGTGACAGATGAAAATGGCAACGTGATCTGCCGCGATGTGAGCTATTCGGACAAGCTCTACTGCTCGTGGACGCCGCGCTGGGACGGGTATTTCCTGATTGGCGTGGTCAATCAGGGCCGTATCCGCAACAGCTATTACATTCTGACGAACTAACCCATTCGTCAAACCTCGTGAAAAGGCGCCCGACATTTTGGGCGCCTTTTTTTTGTGCATAAACACAGCCATTATTCGGCGGGTGTGTACCAGATTGGTGATGTGTAGGCGCGTTCCTGAGTAGAGGTTGGCACATCGTCTGGAATGTCATCGCCAAAGCGAATCGCGTCATAAACCGTCCAACGTGGTGTCGGGATCTCGAGGACACGGGCGTAGTAGAATGCGCGCTGTGTTGGATCAAAATCCGGATCACTCCAGACCGTAATCAACTCGGGCGCACCAATGCTGTTTGTGAATGTACCGGTGGCTGCATCGACAGTGTTTCCCACTGGTGGCACCTTGCCCGCGGCATCCGGTGTGCGACCATCCGACCACGCAACATCATAGACCATTTCTTGCGTTTCACCGTCTGCGTCGACCCAGCCTTTGACCATCTGGACACGATCAAGATTGCCGCTGTAGGGATCTTTTAAGGCCGCAACCAAGAAGCTGGGTGCATTGGCGCCTTCTGGTGCCTCTGGTAAATCGCCCCCCATGGGAACACCCTTGTCATAACCCACCTGCGCCGGAAGCCGCGAACGCGCGTCATCGTCGTCAAATGTCCATCCGCCAAACAGGCGCACAGTGATGCGGCTGCCGGTTGTGCCGTAGACTTCTTTTCGCTCCATCGCGTCAAAAATCGCTGCGCGTGTGTTATCTTCGGCCCAGACCGCCGCATAGCCGGATGCAGCCATTTCCCAACCAAGTATGCGGGTCGTGTCAAATTCGCCGACGATGTGCTGCCAGCGCCCCGGCTCTGGCTCGACACCTGAGTGTTTACCAAAAAAGTTGTCTTCTTGCGCGGTGGCAAGCGCAGTGTGGCTGTCGGTTGAACCCACAACGCCAAATTTATATGGGTTACTGGCGAATTTCTCTTCGAGTTTGAGACCGTTTTTTAGCGCCTCGCGAGCATATTCATATTGCAGCATCCAGTCTTCCTTGGGGGTTGGTCCAAGGTTGGATTTATCCCATGTTTCATAATCTGCAAATTCGTCGTTAGGGCTGAGCACGGGGTGGGTTTCGCCATCTCCTTTGATCTGGGTAATTTCGTAAAGCGGCTCCCATTTGGCGCGGCGTTCCGCGTAATCACCCGTTAGCGGCTCGCCTGTTGCCGGGTTGGTTTCGACCGGGAACATCAGACCGTTTGAAACATTGCCATTGTGAGCCAGAGCAAAGACGCGACCACCTGTCTTTTCCTCGTATTGCTCCATCCACGTCCAGAGATCTTCTGGGTTAAAGGTCTCGGCGGTTGTGAAAGGCAATACCTGACGTGCGCGAATGGCATCGTCGCGGTAGATCACATTGCGGTGCAAGTTGTTGCCAGCCTCGGTCGAGGTCCATTCATAACCGATAAAGGCGGTAAAGGTGCCCGGGTCGTCAAAGGCATCAGCCGTCGCTGTGAAATCGTCCCAGATCGACTGCACAAAACGGCGATCAGTTGTCGCCGATGGCAAAGATTCTCCGGTAATACCCGCAAATGTTTCGATCACTTCCATGGTTGCATCCAAGGCAACCTCACCGCCTTCGTTCAGGCGCTCGTGCCAATCGCGCAGCGTTGGATCGCGCATCAGGGTTGCATTGCCATCGACAATCTCGTTCATAGCGCCCATCGCGTCAGAGTGATCAGAGACAACCAGCCAATCAAGCGGGCGTGAGAGTTTCACCTGCAATCCGTGTGATGTGGTGACTTCTTCGCCGCGCGCAAACCGATAGGCCTCAGCCGGGCTGAGCAACACGCCAAACCCGCGCGCATCCAACGAGTTTGCAGTGTGTAGATGCGTATCGCCCCACAATGGCTGGGTCGGGAAATTTCTGCCTGCGTAAGGGGAAAACGCGTCAGGTGCCGGGTCGCGCATGTCATCAACGGATATGGTCATCTCACCAACTTGCCCACCGTTGGACGCCTCTTGCGCATGCGCGCCAGAGGCACAGGCAAGAACGCTTGCAATTGCAATCAAACACTCGGTCTTCATGACGTAATTCCTTTCAATTCAATGACTTGAATTCTGGGACTCACTCCTAAAACGAGGAACGCTTTCGGGAGAAGTTCATTCGAATTATACCACCTGTGCCTGCAAAAGTCATCAAGGATGGCAAAATACATTCAAATATCCGCATAATATAAACTGACGCTCAGACACATGTCGGTTCACGCAAAAAAGGCGCTCGTCAGCACGAGCGCCTTTTGTCGGAGAAGGCTTTAGAACAGCCGTGTCAGTTCCGCGAAATCGTCGCGTTTAGCCAGTCGACATAGTTTGCAGTGCGGGTGTAGGCCGAGAAAATGGCGTTTTCGGCGCAGGTTTTGCTGTCTTGCGCCGACAGGCCCCAGCTGACCACGCCAGCCTGAATGAACGAACCGTCATTGAGCGGCACAACCAGCGGACCGCCGCTGTCGCCCTGACAGGATGTCTTGCCACCTTCAAACGTGCCTGAACAGATCATGTTCGGGGTCAGGGGTGCAGGTACGCGGCCAACAAAGTCTGACCACGCGGCCTCGGCTGTGCCCTGATCCATGCCAAACACCTGTGCGGCATAACCAAACCCTTTCACCGCCTCTTCGGCACGTGCCTCAAGCAGCAGGCCATTGCACATGTCGCGCTCGAGCATCTGGATCTGCACTTCGCGCAGGCGATCTGGGTTTTGCGCGCCTTCGATCAGGCCCCATCCGGTGACATAGGTGGTCACGCCGGGCTGTTCGAGAACATCGCCAAATTCGGCATCCGGTACCTTGATCGTCTGATAGGGCGCGCGCGGGGTGCGGGCCAGTTTGATCAGGGCGATGTCATTGTCGAACTCGGTGCCGACATAATCGGGATGCCGGAAAACAGCCTCAACCGGGATCATGTCGCCATTGCCTTCGGACAGGTGGTTGGTGCCAACGACGATATTAAATCGTTCAGCCGGGATGTCGCGATACGTGCCCTCGTCATCGGCCATGTGGATACAGTGGGCGGCGGTCAGAACCCAGCGATCCAGCACCATCGAGCCGCCGCAGAACTGGATATCGGGTTGCAGCGGATAGCCACCAACAACCAACGCCACCTGCCACGGCCAGGCTCCATCCTCGGAAACCTTGCCTCCGATTACCTTGGATCCGCTTTCCTGTGCGGCAACTTCCTTGGCGCGCTCGGCTTTCCTTTGGCTTTCAGCAAAGGAAAAGGGTGACGCAAATACCGGATCGACGGCTGCGTCATCGCCAAAGGATTGCGCGCCCGCCGCTCCGCCAAATGCGACGGCAATGGCCATGAGTGGAGTCAAAAGCTTGGTTTTCATATATGTTCTCCTGTCTATTCATCTTCCCGAGGCAAAACCTCGAATCCAAATCGGGTGACTTTTAGGGGCGCGATGGCCCCGGTGAGCGAAAAATTGCGGGTGGTAGCATCGGTTGAGGCGGCAGCGCCCAGGAAACTTTCCAGTGGCGAGACAGTCCCCGCACGGGTGGACGCGCCATCAGCGAGGGCGGTCAACACCACACGCGGCGCGTCCGGGTCAACCGGCACAGCCAGTACAATCAACTCCTCGAGCCCACTGGCGAAGGCCGCGTCAGGCGCACTGTCGTTGACGATGCGCATACCGATAGATTTTTCGCCACCGGATTCGATGCGGTTGGAAAGCGACGGCTCAGGCCAGAGAGCAGAGACGTGGAAATCGCGGTCGATATAGAGCACCGTCACATCCTGAGCCTTGCGTGACAGGTTGGTGAGGTTGATCCAAAGCTGATCGCAATGGCGCAACGCGCCTCCATCGCCAACCGGCTCTGCCCCACGCGGTTTGGCGCATGTGTCGCCGCGTGTCGGTGTGGGGCGGCGCTCCAGCGCGACCTTGAGGCCGGTGCCGCCAATCGAGAATCCACCGGATTTGACGCCGTTTAAAGCGGCGGTCATGCGGTGCACCCGGCCAATACGTTCGAGCCACAAGGCCAGTTGTTCCTGAATGTCTCCGTCGCGGTCATAACGAAAACGCGGAGAGCTTTCCGGCCCGTTTGGATCGACCACCCCATCGCGCCCAGTAAGCGCAAGCGTGCCGTCCATCAGAACCAATGCGGCGTCAAATCCGGCCTCGGCGAGGCGCACGCCATCGACCAGATCATCCCCAGCCAGCGCATCAAATGCTTCGGTCATGGGGCGGTATTCATAGCCGTCATGGTCGAGCGCCGCGCGAGGTGGCGCGATGGCCATCATGGGCGGAAAACCCGGCGAGAGTTCCACGGCATAGCCATCGGTAGGTGTCACAAAACCATCCCGGCCCTTAAGTTTGGCCTGAGTCGGGTCAACGGACACTACCTCTACCTGCCCCAAAGGTTCCCCTCCGGCAGCTGCGTCGTAAACCGCATAGACCGCGCCGGGCGCGATGCCCGAAAGCGCGCCACGTTGCAGCTGGCCGTCTTTGAGCGGCAGGCGGGTTTGCGCATTGCCGTCGCCGAACACGGCGCTTTCGAGTAGGGTGCCTTCGCCGTCCGGGGTTTGTGTGGCCGTGGCTGACGACTTGCGCATCTGATCACGCGCGGCTTGCAGCCATTGGCCATAGCTCAGCGCGCCGCCGGTTTCGAGAATCTGGGCAAGGTTGCGAGTAAAATCGCCGTACCAGTTCGCCGGATCTTGGCCGTCGCCCAAGGGATATTCAAAGCTACGCTGGTCAGATTGCGAGGAGTAAAGGAAAACAAACTCACCACTAAGCGAGGAACCGGTGTCGTGCGCTTCTCCTGGTTCAGGTTCTCCGGGCACGCCCAGCGCCGCCGGGTCCACGTAGCGCGCAGCACCCGCCGCGCCGTCGAGCGCGCGAAAGCCGGTGCCGGAATGACAC
Source organism: Shimia abyssi (assembly GCF_003014475.1). Classification (GTDB taxonomy): domain Bacteria; phylum Pseudomonadota; class Alphaproteobacteria; order Rhodobacterales; family Rhodobacteraceae; genus Shimia; species Shimia abyssi. The sequence goes on from NZ_PYGJ01000007.1 coordinate 165,879, forward strand.
GCGTCGACAATGGCCACAAGCTGCGCGCCGCGCGACAACAAGTCTGCAGACCATGCGCGGAATTCGTCATCCACCAGCGCGTTTTCAACCGCGCCTATGCTGGCCTGCCAGTTTTTGGCATCCGCAGGCAGGAAAATCTGGTCATAACCGCCCTGTTCATCGCCGTTGGCGTCCGGCATTTGCGAACCGTGGCCAGAGAAGTAGAAGATCGCGGTATCGCCCGCTGCGCTGTCGGCACTTAGCTCTGCCATGGCGGCCATGATTGCAGCGCGGGTTGGTTTGCCCTCGCTCACCCCATCGGGTGCGGCGTTCAGACCTTCGCTCAACACGGTTATATTTTCCGGCGCAATCCCGCGCGACATCAACGCGCGCAGCATCAGGGCAACGTCATTACGCGGACCTTTGAGATCGGCATCAAGGTGATAATAGTCACTGATCCCCACCAATAGCGCGCGGGTGTCTGCGCGGGTCTGCGCGGCGCTAAAGGACAGAAGCCCCGCGCAGAAGGCTGTTATGATCAGCCTAGTGAAATAACCTTGTTTCATTGGATTTCGCATCATAATGCCATTACGATACCGGGGTTTGAGAACGGATCAACCGTTGCGAAAAACGTGACGGGATTTGTCATCCATTTTGGTCCGGGGTGATTTGGCGCGGTTTGATTTCGCGCGCACCAGAGACCGGTTCGGCGGATTTAAGGCTGCGCAGAAAGCCGTTAAATTCGGCATTAAGCCGAGTCGATTGACGGGCGGCAGCGATGGCAAGGTCAACTTGTTCTTCGGGCAGGCGCAGGCGGGTCGGGATTTCGTCAAGCTTGTCCCGCATGTCCTTGGGCAGTGGGTCAAAATTGACTTCTCCGACAAAGAGTTTCACGTCCTGACAATCCCAACCGTCGAGCGACCCTCGCAGTTTCTGCACCTCGGGCAGTGACAGACCACAACGCCAATCCACCAGATCATTGTGCCAGCGATCCAATGAAAGGCGCATGACATCAAAGCCAACACGGGTGGCCGCGCCCATGGAGCTGTTGGCAATGGACATGGCCAGCTCTACGCCACCCGGCCCTTCGATTTTTTGGGTCCAGGCGTAATCCTGTTGCACGCCTGCATTGGCGACAAGAAACATCATGCGCCGCATCTGTACGGCTTGTTTTGCCGTAAGCGGGCCAAAGTCGTTTTGCGATTTGGCACGGGCCACCGACAGGCCGGTGGTACCAAAATTATCCGTAACCGCCCCATCAAGCAGTTTCACATAGCGCACTTTTTCAGGGTCACGATAACTTTCTAACGCGCGACCATAGGCACGCAGGGCCGAGGTGGCTTCGGGGTTGTTGCGGGCTGAGGTCAGCCAATCGGGTTCGCGGTAGTCACAGTCTTGATGGCTTTCGAGCACGATAGGAGAGAAGACCAGTGGAAAGGCAGCAGAGGCGGCGACGGCCTCAGAAAGCGGCAAGCTGTCAAGATCGCTGCACAAGGCGGCAAAGGTTTCGGGCGAAAACAGGAACGGCGTGTTATTGGCCACGTCGCTCGCGTTGATCCACGTTTCGATGCCGGATTTTTGCAGATCGGCAAAGGTGGCGTTTTTGAGGATGGTTTCATCAAGAAACCGGGCGAATGTGGTACGGTTGTTGGCACCGCCTGATATGCCCTTGATCAACACGGAAGGGTTGGCCGGGTTGTTGGCCATATAGGTTTCCGCATCCTTGACCAGATAGGTGTCGCGATAAGTGTCCAGCCCTTTGGGCCCTCTGAGACCATAATAGGCCGCCGTGACCGATCCGCCGGATACGCCAGACACAAGGCGCACGTATTTCAACAGCCCCTTGGCGCGCAGCTCCTCTAACATCCCATAGGAAAAGGATGACGCGCGCGTGCCACCGCCGGAAAACGCCAGACCAATAAAGACGTCATCCACCACATAACGCGTTTGCGTGACTGTACCGCCCGGCGTGCCATCCTTGGACGCGGCGTTGATTGGCTCATTTACTGCTGCCGAGCATCCGGCGATAAACATACCGGCGCCCAATGCGGCCATTCGAAAAAATTTTGTCGTCAATGTCCCGCCCTGTGCAGACGTTCTTGCTTACATTGGGTCAACCTTAGGCCAAAGGCTTTCGACCGCAAACCCTTTGTTTTGTGGCAAAATGCGTAGCTTGGCCCCGTGGCGGGCCGAGATGGCGCGTACTAGGGCAAGGCCGAGGCCATGGCCAGTTGCCCCATGTGCCGGGGTACCGCGTTCGAATTGGTTGAATAAGCGGTTGCGGATATCGTCACTCACACCCGGACCGGTGTCTGACACGGTCAGGCAATGCCGGTTGTCTGAATGCGAAAGAGTCAGTGTCACAAGATCTCCGGGCGCGGTGAATTTGAGCGCATTGTCCAGCAGGTTGGCGAGCAGTTGCGAGATGAGCGAACGATCGCCCAGCACCCACAAGTCTGGGGCAATATTGGCCGTCATGGCGCGCGCCTGATCCTCGCCCATTGGCTCGTAGAATTCAAAGATCTGCACACAGAGTTCAGAGAGGTTGACCGGCACCAGCCCCGGCTTGTCCCCGGTTGCGGCCTCGGCAGAGGCAATGTCGAGCAGTGCCTCAAACACCCGCACGGTATCAGACAGCTCTCCTTTGAGCGCGGCCACAACTTCTTCCTGCCCCTGCACCTGATCCAGCTCTTGCCGGATACGGTTCAGTGGCGTGCGCAGCTCGTGGGCGATATTGTCCGACAGGCGCGCGGTGGCGTTTTGCAAGGACTCGATCCGGTCAAGCATGTCATGCACATGCGCCTCAAGCCGTCCAAATTCGTCGTCGCTGCGCGCGCCCGGTATTCGTGCACCCAGCTCACCTGTTGCCACCCGGTCGGCCAGCCGGTTCACGCGATCAATCCTGGTGATAACAAGGCGGCTGACCAGCCAACCGGCAGCCATGCTAAGCGCAATCATCGCCACCACCGCCCAGCCGATGGTGACGCGCATATCCGCCATCAAAGCCTCTCGTTGAGCCAACGATGTGGCCACCAGAATTGGAAAGCCGCCAGGCAGATCTCGGGCGACGCCCATATAGGCGCTGCGCCGACCATTCGGCAGCGTATAGTCGAACCATTGCACCGGATCCGCGGTAAAGGACTTGGCCGTTGTTTCAACGCCATCCGGCCATGTCGAAATGTTGCCACCCAAAAAAGTGTGCTGCTTGTCGAGAAGCAGAAAGACGCGGTCATACCCGGTTTGTGTTTCGGCGCGGAATGCCATCGCTTGGCGCAGCGCTGGAATACGGCGCTGATCATATAGCGCGGAATAGCCATCCAGATCGGCCTGCAATGCCTCGATCTGGCGCGCGTCAAAGGCGCGGGCGACTTGCGCGTATTGGAACCATAGCCCCCCCAATGACACCAAGACCATCACCCCAGCGATCAAGACCGTCAGGCGTAAGCTGGCGGATTTGACGGAGCGTTGGGACACGTCAGGCAGCCTCGGGTGCGGTGGGAGAGAAGATGTAGCCTTCTCCGCGCGCGGTGTGAATATAAGTGATGCCGGTTTCGGCCTCGAGCTTGCGACGCAAACGCGAGATATGTACATCCACCACGTTGGTGCCGGGATCAAAATGCAGGTTCCATACCTCGGATAGCAACTGCATCCGCGTCACCGCCTCGCCCGCGTTTTGGGCAAAGAATGTCAGCAGGTCGAATTCTTTGGGTGTGACCTTGATATGGGTCTGGCCAAAATGCACCGTGCGCGCCTTGAGCCGCACCTCTAGGTCGCCAAACACCAGCAGGTCATTGTCGCTGGTCTGCATCCGCACCCGGCGCAAGAGCGCCTGAATGCGGGCGCGCAGCTCGTCGCCGTCAAACGGTTTGGCAAGGTAATCATCTGCCCCGCGCTCTAACCCTTCGATCTTGTTTGCGGCCCGGCCCAGCGCGCTCACCACAAGCACCAGCGCGTTTGATCCGGCCCCGCGCAGCTTGGCAATGGCATCAATCCCGTCACCACCGGGCAACATGCGGTCAACGATAATTACGTCAAACCGCCCGCCCATCGCAGCCGAAAGCCCCGCGCCATAGGTCACGTCCACTTGCGTGTTGCAGCCCAGAGATTGCGCCACACCGGCAATGGTTTCGGCGCTGACGGGATCATCCTCGATGATCAGAATGGAGGGTTTGGTCATAACAAAATTCCTTGGCCCCAAGATCAGAAGAGAACGACCGCTTCGTCAAGTACATTTGCACCGGACACGGGCCGCATCCTTCCGGGGCGCGCCCATGGGTCGAGCACAATATGCTTGGTCGACCCATCTGAGACGCGCACGAGCAGAAGGACGGGGCGGGTGATGCGCACCTGCTCGAAGGTTGTGTTTGTCACCCCCGCCCCGTTGACCGCCAGAATGCGGTCTCCTGCCTGTAACCCTTCGTAATGCGCGAGACTGAGCTCGGTGACATCCTCGATCACGCCATCCGCGCCAATCTGCATTCCGGTTTCGTCAAAGCGGTATTCGGTACGTTTTGCTGGTTCACCACTGCGCACTGGTGTGGTGGGGGTATCTGTGGCTGTTCGAACCCGCAGTTCGACATGTGCACCGCCACGGATAACCAACAGATCAAAGCCCCCCTGCCCCACGACGGCTTCCAAAGCAAAGGCAAGATCACCCACGCGCATGATCGGCTGACCATTCACCGCGCGCAGGATGTCGCCCGGTTGCACCCCCGCACTGGCAGCCAAACTACCGGCCTCGACCGAATCCACCAGAATGCCTTCCCGCGTTTCAAGCCCGAGAGCCGCGGCAATCTTGGGATCAATCGGGCGTGTGCGCAGGCCAAGGCGCGGTAGGTCAATATCACCACCACCCTCGAGACGGGCAACAGCGGCGACCAGCGTTTCGGTTGGGATCGCATATGCAATGCCGATAAAGTTGCGAAACCCGTCGGCGATCTGGCTGTTCATCCCAATCAGATGCCCGGAGAAATCGAGCAGCGGCCCGCCCGAGCTTCCGGGATTAACCGCTGCGTCGTGCTGGATCATACGCACGGGCACGTTGGCCTCGATCTGGCGCTCCATAGCCGAGACGATGCCCCGGCTGAGCGAAAAGTCGACGCCATACGGCGCGCCAATGGCATATACGACCTGTCCCAGCTCAGTCGCCTCGCCTTCGGGTGGCAGGATATATGTGTCTGAGGGCGAGACCCGCAAAATTGCGATGTCGCGCACGGTATCGCGGGCGACCACTGTGGCGACCTCGCGATTGCCATGAACATCAACGATCAGAACCGTGCCCGCACTGCCCACCACATGGGCATTGGTGACGGCCAGTCCGGGGCGCAGAAAGCGAAAGCCAGAGCCAAGCAACCTCTCTTCAAGATCGTCGGAGCGGATCACAAATGTCGCCTCGATCGCGGGGCGCATAAGAACCATCGCTTTGGACGCCTGAGGCACCATGAAAAGCCACATGGGCAGTACAAGCAACAGGATCGTTTGGGGCAGTATTCGCATTACGGTCTCCTTGGTCCGGGTTTCCTTCAACTTAGGCAGGCCGGGGTCGTAAGGCTCATGACAAATTCGGTTAGAAACGGGAATTGAGCAGAATTTCGTTGCTTGGCGCGGAGGTGGCTCCTTAAGTTAAGGGCAAGGAATTTTCACACACTCCACGTTTTTCAGGAGGATTTCATGAGGCTCAATGCCCTTTTTCTGAGCGCAGTTCTTTGCGCACCGGCCGTTTCAGCGACGGCGCAAACCAGCGCAATTTCATCCTTGCGCACTTCGGCGGATCTATTCGCGATTGCTCAGGAACAGCGCGATCCGTTGATGATGATCGCCGCTGCGAAGTTGCGTAAAACCGTTTCGTTGCGGGCCACGGAACGCGCGCCCACAGGGGGTACTGCTGAGGCTGGCAGTGCGCTGGACTGGCGCGATATGCTGAAGGCCGCATCCGCAATCGCAGCGGATGACGAGATGATGATGGAGTTGATCGAGGATGTCCGTGTCGAGACCACCAAAGGGGTCGCGGACGGGCCGGTCTACAGCGTAGTCACCATCGGACCGCGTGGTACGGATGCCTATGACTCGCTGCCCTTTACCGGCGGCGCTTACGCTGAGGTTTACATTGAGGGCAAGGGCAACTCTGACCTGAATCTCTACGTCTATGACGCACAGGGGCGGCTGGTGTGTTCGGACACGGATATCAGCGACATCGCCTATTGCGGATGGCGCCCCGCCACCACCGGTAGTTTCAAGTTGGAAGTACGCAATAAGGGCGAGGCGGAGAACCGCTATGCCCTGATCACCAACTAAGGGAGGGTGACATGTTTCGATCTGTTCTGATGGCGGGTGTTGCGAGTTTGGCCCTGGCCTTGCCTGCGATGGCGCGCGAAAATCATGCGATCCTGATTGGTGCCTCGACCTATACCAATCTGAATGAGCGGTTCTGGCTGCGTGGGCCAGCGAATGACATTGGTCTGGTCCAACAGTTCCTGACCACCTCAGCCAGCAGCCCGTTTGAGGCGGACAATATCACCGTTCTGGCCGATGGGGTCGACGGAGCCACGGCACCAACGCTGGCCGCAATCCGGGCGGCCTTTGCCCAGTTGGCAAGCGAGGTGCAGGCGGGGGATTTTGTCTATCTGCATTTTTCCGGCCACGGATCACAGGCCCCCGCAATGGACCCTGACAGCGAACTTGATGGATTGGACGAGCTGTTCCTGCCGGTCGATATCGGCCCGTGGGATGACACCGTTGGCACAGTGGAAAACGCGCTTGTGGATGACGAAATTGGCCAGATGATCGATGGGTTACGTGAACGTGGCGCAACCGTTTGGGCGGTGTTTGACAGCTGTCATTCCGGCACCGCCACCCGCGCCGCGCCCACCGGCGATGACGAGGTGCGCCTGCGCAAGCTTTCACCATCTGCGCTTGGCATTCCTGACGACGCACTGGCCGATGCCGAGGCCACAAGCCGCGCACTGCCTGATCCGCGCGCCCGACCCGACAGCCCGGTGAGCAGCGATGCCGAGGGCGGATTTGTGGCCTTTTTCGCCGCGCAAACCAACGAAACCACCCCGGAAAAACGCCTGCCGAAAGGCAAGAAAGGCCGCCGCAGTCAGGGGGTGTTTACCTTTGTGCTGTTTGAGACGCTGGCGCAAAACCCTGGAATCACCTATCGCCAATTGGGCCAAGAAATACTGCGCCGGTATGCGGTCAAGAACATGGCCCGCTCCACCCCGATGTTCGAAGGCGATCTCGATACGGTGGTATTCTCGGGCGAGCCGGTGCAACCCGTCACCCAGTGGCCTGCTGACGTGTCCGACAACATCGTGACCGTCCCGGCAGGCGCGCTGCACAACCTGACCGAAGGCGCAGAGCTGGCGCTGGTTGCAGCGGCGACAGATGGTGACGATGCTGTGTTGGGCTATTTTCAAGTCGACTATGCAGACACGTTCAGCGCCGAGGTGGTGCCAATTGCCGCCAATGGCAAAGCCGCAATTGCGCCGGATGATATCCCCAATGGTGCCTATCTGCGCAAACAAGGGCAAGGGATCGACTTCACCATGACAGTCGCCCTGCCCGAACCGGGCAGCACCCATGATGCGACCATCGCTGAGGCCGTTCAAGAGATGCAGGACAACGGAGAGTTGGGCGCGCGTATTCAGTTTGTCGAGGCAGGAGAAGACGCTGACATTCGCATGGCCATCTTGCCCGAAAGCCCGCGCCCGGACGCTGTGTGGCTACTGCCTTCCTCTGGGTTGTTTGATCCCGACAACCCCAGCCAGACGCCTTCGGTTGGGATCACCGATAAGGCGGCGGATGAGTTTGCCTTTGTGCTGGCAGATTCCCTGACCCATATGGCCCGAGCTATCAACCTGCTGAAAATTGGAGGCGGCTATGGTGTGTCGGACCTTGATGTCGAGGTCGAACTACGCACCCGCAATAAGCGCAACAAGAAGCTGCGATCGCTGGACACGGTTTCGGTGCCCAAACTGATCCCCGGTGACGAGGTGCATATTCTGGCAACCAACAATACCGATCAGCCGGTGGATGTGAATGTGCTGTACGTTGGATCGGATTTCTCCATCGGGCATTTCTTTGCCGGCCGGATGCAGCCGGGGGATAGTCTTAAGAAAGGGCTGCTGCGTATCACAGACACAGCCTTTGGCCGCGACCGGGTGATCATGGTGCTCACTCCGGCACAACCGCAAACAGCGGTGGAAAATCTCGCCTTCATGGAACAGGAAGAGCTTGAAAGAACACGCGCCACGACGCGGGATAACCAGACCCGCCTGGAGGCCGCGTTTGCACAAGCTGGCTTTGGCACGGTCACGCGTGGTGCGGTCGCCTTGGGTGACGAAGAAGACGGCCCCGGCGGATCCGTGCTGCAGTTCGAGATTGACGCCGTGCCGGGGGATGGCTGAACCATGCTGTGCCGTATGGTGTTATGCCTGTCCTGTGCGGTAACGCTGGTCGGGTTGGCCTGTCAAAGTGATGCATCTTCCTCGCCGGAACGCGCAACCTTGTTGGACGAAGCGTTTCAGGCGGCGCAATGGGGGTTTACCTCTTCCGCAGGCAGCGCGTTGCACCAGACCAGCCAGCGTTTGGCTACAGGCGACGATGCGCTGGCACGGCGTTTGCAGGACCGACAGCTCTTGGCCGATAAAGTCACCGCCGCCGAGGCGACATTGGCGCGGCTGGGTGGCGATGATGCTGGCAGCGCGCGGGCCGAGTTCATTCGCATCTCTGGCGAGATTGGACAACTTAACCGCCAGATCGAAGCCTTGGATACAGAGTTGTCGCAGGATTTCCCGGCATTTGACAGGCTGGCACGCCCCACGCAGATGTCGATTTCCAACGCTCAATCCCACCTCGACCCGGACGAGGCGCTGCTGTTTGTCTACACTGGCGATTGGGACACGTTTGTCTGGCTTGTGACCAAAGAACGCGCCGTCTGGCATCGTATTTCGGTTGGGTCTCGTCAGATGGACGAGGCGGTTACTGCCATCCGCCAATCGCTGCACGCCGCGAGTACCGTGCGCGCCGCGGAGGCGATGGATGACGATTTTGACGGCCCGGCCACCCCGGCCTTTGATCGGGGCACGGCTTGGTTGCTGTATCGAGAGCTGATTGCCCCGGTCGAAAGCCATCTGGACGGAGTTCGCCATGTCTATACCGTGGCCGACGGCGCGCTCAGCTCTTTGCCCTTCAGCCTGTTGGTGACAGATCGCTATCTTGTTGGTGAAGACGACGACCCGGTGGCCCTGCGCCGCACATCGTGGCTGTTCCGGCATTTTGCGCTGACAACGCTGCCCACAGTCGAGAGCCTCGCCCTTGTGACGCAAGACAGACCCAAGGCCGATGGCGATCAGCTTGCCTTTCTCGGGTTTGGCGACCCGGTGTTTTCCGGCGCGCTGTCCAACACATCCGGTGGCCAGTTTTTCCGCTCGGGGAGCGCGGATCTCGATTCGATCCGAGCGTTGGCACCCTTGCCCAATACGCGGCGCGAGATTCACCTGTTGGCGGATGTACTGGGGCGTGAACGATCGGCGATCCATCTGGGGGCGGACGCCAACGAGGCCACGTTGCGCAGTGCGCCAACGGGCACGGCGGATGTGATCGCCTTTGCCACCCATGGGTTGCTGTCGGGCGATCTGACCGGGCTTGCCGAACCCGCGCTTGTGTTAACCCCACCCGAGGCCGTTGCGCCGGGCAATGACGGGTTGCTGACCAGCTCGGAGATTTCGGCCATGTCGTTCAGTGCAAATTGGGTGGTTTTGTCGGCCTGTAACACCGCTGGCGGAGACGGGCAGCCCGATGCCGAAGGGCTATCTGGGCTTGCTCGTGCCTTTCTGTTTGCCGGCGCGCGCTCGCTCTTGGTGTCACATTGGCCGGTGCGCGACGATGCCGCCGCGCAGTTGACCACGGACATGTTCACAGCGCTCAGCACCGCACCCGGAGAGCGGCGCAAGTCCGAAGCGTTGCGTCGGGCGATGCAGACCCTTTTAATGGATGAAAGCGACCCTACCCTTGCCCATCCGGCGGCCTGGGCCCCGTTTGTCGTGGTTGGGCACGGGGGGTACTGATGCCCAAATTCCTAGCCGCCCTATTCACGTGTCTGACACTGACCATGACCGCCGCTGCGCAAACTACGTTAGATGAAACGATGGCCGAATTGGAGGGGCTGTTCGAACGAGGCGCCAGCGAGGAAGAAATCGGAAACTATCTGGCCGAGATGCTACGCATGACCAAAGCGTCGGGTGTCATTGATCCGGACTTGTCGATCTTTTACGCGATGCTAGCTGATCACCTGCGCCTGAGCGCCAACAACCCGGCCTATGCGCTGCAAGTGGCCGAAGATGGTTTGGCATTGATTGCGGGCAATCCGGCGCAGTTAGATTTCCAGGCCACGCTGCTGGCGTCGCGCGCCTATGCGCTGGCGGATATGGGCCGTTTTGTCGATGCCCATGACGCCCTGATGCTGGCGATCCCGACGCTGGCGCTGACGTTTGATGAGGACGCAATTGCAGGCTATCGCGCAGATGCTGAAAAATGGGCCGAGGGGCAGCTGAGTGCTTCAAACCGGTCTGCGCTGGATATTGCGCGCGAAACGATGGACGCCGCTTATGCCGCCAAGGATGCTGGCAACTCGGGACGGGTTCTGGTGCTGGCCGGGTCGGCCCTGTTGCCGATGGATACCAGCTTTCCCGAAGGGGATTTGCGCGCTGTGAACGCGGAGGCCGAAAAACTGACCGCCGAGGCGCTGTTCGATCTGGGCCGCAACCGAGAGAGCGCAAATGCTTATCTTCGGGCGCTTGGATACCTCACGAACTCCCCTTGGCAGTTGACGGGCACACCCGATTGGTGGGGCGCTGCCGGACCAGGCTCTGATGTGGCGCGTTTTGGGTTTGATATACTGGAAGGGCTGGCCCGCGCGGCGACCGAATTTGGCCGCGAAGATGTGGAGCGCGCCGCGCTGGCGGCGGCGCTTGACCTTGTGGAGTCGCCGCGTCAACGATACGCGCTTTTGCAGCGCCAAGCACGCATTCTGGCCGCCGAAGAAAAAGTGGACGAGGCATTGGCCCTGCTTGAGCAGGCACTTGTCATTGCGCAGGATGCTGACCTTGAGCTCGATGCGCAGGTCACGGAATTCTATATCGCCATGGTCACGGCCTATGGCCATTTGATCGCTGGCGAAGCGTTTGATCAGGCCGAATTCGTGCGTGTGACCGACCGCCTTTTGGAAACTTATGAAACGTTACACGTGACAGGCCGCGACTTTGTTCTCTACAGTGCTGCACGTGTGTTGCGACATGGAACGATGCCGGACAAAACCCTCTCATACGCGCGCCAAGCGCTGATTTGGCGCCAGACGGATCTGGCGCGCAAGGCAGATACCGCGTTTGCCGCGACCCAAGGACGGCGGGCCAGCCGGAACACGCTCGAACTGTTTCTGCGATCCGCCCACAATGCGGCAAGCGCAGCAGAACACCCCGGCCAATCAATCGTCTACTGCCCGGACGATACGGCGTATCACGGCTGCCTGATCGAAATGCCCCCAGACTGACGGAAAAACACATGCGCCAACTTGCCCTCTCTGCCCTCCTCGCGCTGACGCTATGGCTCCCCGGCGCGGTTGCGGCGCGCGAGTTGACCGAGGCCGAGGGCGAGATTGTCACACAGGCATTCACCCTCTCGCTCGAAGCGCGTGAACTATACTATGCGGGCCGGTTTGCCGAGGCCGAAGCGACCTATCGCAAAGTCTATGCGCTTAATTCTCAACTTTCGGAAAACGAGCTGTCGCTGGCCTCAACCCTGCACAATATCGCCGCTGCTGTTGCCGGTCAGGGCCGTTTGTTAGAGGCCGAGGAAGATGCACGCAGGGCGCTGCAACTGCGCATTGATCATGGCGGTGTCGACTTTGTCGTGATCAGTTCCAGCGCGCTGTTGGCCACCATTCTTGGCGACCTGAACGAATATACCGAGGCCCGCATTCTGATGCAGGAAGCGGTCGAGTTGACGCTTTCCAGTTCAGACGCGGACCAGTCTGAGCTAATTAAACATGTCACGGTTCTCGCCTATTACACAGCGCAGGATGGCTATGTTCAGGAAGGTATCGCAATCCTTAACCAGATCGTGCCGATGCTGGCCGATATCCCGCAAACCGATGGTGTGCGGTTGTTGAACGCGCTGGGGCGGCTGTCTTCGCTGAACGGTCAGCCGCAACAGGCCGAGACCTATTATCGCGAGGCATTGAACCGACAAACCGCATTTGACCCGTCCCCTGATTGGTCGACTCGCGACATGGCAACTGTGCTTGGCAATCTCGCTTCAATCCTGCGCGATCAGGGGCGCATTGCCGAGGCGCAGGCCCTGTTTCTTCAGGCTGACGCGATGTTGGTCAAGGCCGGTGTTCTGGCCACCGAAACCCGCGCCACCATTCTTGATGGTTTGGGGGAAACCCTGCGCGCCACAGGTGATCTGCATTTTGCGTTCGACGTTCAGCGCCAATCGCTCAGCATTCGTCAAGCTGTGTTTCCGGCGGGACATCTGAAAACCGGCATTTCCTTTTCCAATCTGGGCCTGACCCTTTTGCAAGGGGGCCAACTAACCGAGGCCACACAGGCGTTGGAAAAAGCCGTGGCGATTCAGCGCCAGAACGGAGATGCGAACCGTTTTTCCAAGGCGGCGCTTAACCTTTCGGCCGCACATGCGGCGACAGGGGATTTCGACACCGCCACAGCCCTTGCGGCAGAGGCGCAATCGGCGCTCGCTGCCATTCTGCCGCCAGATCATCCTGACCTGACCAAGGCCACGTTTAACCGGGCGTGGTTGCATTTGGGGGCAGGTGAAAACGACATTGCCGCAGATCTCGCAGATCAGGGGATGCAGGCTTTTCTGGCCAATCGCTGGCAGATGGGGGCGGAAAACACCACTGGCGTATCAGAACTGCGTGACACGCGCAGGCAGGTGCTGGCCAGTGTGGTCGCGAATTGGGAAACCAATCGCGAAGCGGGAATGGATGCGGCCTTTCAGGCGGCGCAATGGGCCCAGGCCTCCAAGGCGGCGCATGTCGCCCAGCGTGTGGCGGCGCGGTTTGCCTCTGGCGACGGCGCACTGGCCGAATTGGCGCGCGCCAAGCAAAATCTTGTCAATCGCTGGCGCGCTACGGATGCCCATTACCTTGCCCTTTTGGCCAAGGCACCACCCGGCGATCCGCGTATTGCAACACTCAAGACCCAGATGGCCACCCTGTCGGCGCAAATCGCAGAGGCCGACGCGGCGCTTGCCCGTGACTACCCAGAATTTGCTCAACTGACCCAGCCACAAACCGTTTCTGTCAGTCAGATACAAGCAGGTTTGGCGCCCGGCGAGGCATTTCTAATGCCGATTACCACGCCAGACGAAACATATGTTTTTGCCATAACAAGCGACACCGCGACGTGGGCGAAATCTGCGATGGCTGAACGAGAAATGGTGACACAGATCCGGCAATTGCGCGCTGATCTGGATCCCAACGGTCCGGCGCGCGGGGCGGTGGCGCTGGATGATAACTTTGCGGCCGACGGTGCGCCCGCCTTTGACGGGGACGCGGCCTATGCGCTTTATCAGGCGCTGGTTGCGCCTGTTGCGGATGACTTAGCCGCCGCAGAGACTGTTTACGTGGTCAAGGAGGGGCCGGTTTCCGGTGTTCCGCTGGCCGTTTTGCTCGAGACCCCAACCGACCTCTACGACGCAACCGTGGAAGAGTTTCAAGCGGCCCCATGGCTGATCCGGCGCTATGGGTTTTCGACCGTTCCTTCTGCGGCAGCGTTTTTGGCCCAGCGCGGTTCGGAGCCGGCGCGCGCGGCTACAGTGACGTTGGCTGGGTTTGCCGATCCGGATTTTCAGGGCAATGATGAGGCCGAAACCCCGTCCATGGCAGCGCTGTTCACGCGCAATGGGGCGGTGGCCGAAAATGTACGGGGACTGGCGCGCCTGCCCGGTACACGGCGCGAGGTCGTTGGCTTGGCCAAAGCTTTGGACACACCTGTTGATCAGCTCGCACTAGGCACAGACGCAACCGAGGCGGCGGTGAAATCCTCCGCCGCTTTGCGCGACGCGCGGATCGCGGTGTTCGCCACACACGGGTTGGTCGCGGGTGAGTTATCCGGGCTGAGCGAACCTGCGCTGGCATTCACCGCGCCGGATCAGCCGGATGCAGAAGATGACGGATTGCTGACCGCGTCAGAGGCGTCACGGCTGGATCTGGTTGCCGATTGGGTGGTGCTGTCGGCCTGTAACACTGCGGCCTCTGATGGGACGCCGGGGGGCGAAGGTCTGTCGGGGCTGGCCAGCGCGTTTCTCTTTGCTGGGGCGCAATCCTTGTTGGTGTCGCATTGGCCAGTGCGCGACGATGCGGCGGCGCAGCTGACGGTTGAGGCGCTGACCGCCCATGCCGAAACACCGGACATTGCCAAGGCACAGAATTTGCGCCGTGCGATGCTATCGATGATCGACAACGGAGACATACCCGACCACGCCCACCCGTCGGTTTGGGCGCCGTTTGTCGTGGTCGGCTCGGATTGAGAAGGCGAAAACAGCACCGACGCGATACTGACGTGATACCGACGCAATACCGACGTTGCCTTTTGGGCCTAACCCAGCTCCATCGTGGCAATCGCCTGAAGCGCCGGTCCTACCGTCGGTGCAGGCCCGCGATACATCCGTGCAGTGGTAAATCCGCTCTCGAACCCGGCGCTGAGCAGACGGTCGATCATAGGCTGATTGCTTGACGGCACGTCGATAATCACTCTCTCGGACGGCATCATATCCAACGCGGCGCGGGCCAGAATTAGTGCGCCGTCAACATTTGGCGCAATGATTGGGCCAATCTTGGCGCCATCGTCGCAAATACGGATGGTGGCGAAGCCCGTGATCCTATTATTATCCTGTAAAACCACTGTTTTTCGCGTCTCTTCCAGCGCTGTCCAGCGGTTCAAGAATAGTGGTCGGTGCACCCCATTGGCCGCGCCATCCAAGGCGGCAAGCGCGTCTACATCCGCCGGCGTCGCCAGCCGCACCGCTGGGCTTGCCTTCGCCTGCAAGCGGCCTTCATACCGCATGGTTGCACCAGTACTGACAAAGCCCGACTTGGCATAATTCGCCTCTTGCTCGGCTACACCATCCAAACCAACCGTGCGCCCCCCGGCATGTTCAAGCGCATGTTTCCAAAGGGAATACCCGATACCCTGCCCACGGCAATCGGGTGTGCAGATATAGAGCCCGAGAAACGAAAACCGATCAGAATGGTTCACGACGGAAATTGCAGCAATTACCTCGCCCGCCCTTTCCGCCACAAAGAAGCCCTCTGGGTCGGCTGCAAAAAATGCTTCTGCATCCTCCTGTCCGGGGTTCCATCCCTCGGAAGCGGCCCAGCCCAAGATGTGCCGAAGGTCAGTCCGGGTTGCATTTCTAAACTGCACATTCATTGGGTCAGCCTCTAAAAGCGTATATTTTTAAAGAGCATACGACAGCACGACGCCCGGTCAACGCTGCAAATATGCAATGTTCTGAGCATTGGCACCCGTAAGAGTAGAAAGGACCGCAGGAATTTAATATGACTGGAGCATCTTAACGACGGCGGAGTGCAGATGACACCCAAATCCATATTGATTACCGGCTGCTCAAGCGGCATCGGTTATGACGCCGCGCGAGTGTTAAGAAAGCGAGGCTGGCGTGTTTTTGCCAGTTGCCGCAAGGAGTTGGACTGTGAGCGCCTGCGCAGCGAAGGCTTTGAAAGCGTCCACATCGATTATACCGACACTGCCAGTATTCAATCGGGCTTTGCCCAAGTAATCGAGGCGACGGGCGGTACATTGGACGCGGTTTTTAACAACGGCGCGCACGCGCTCAGCGGCGCTGTTGAGGATGTTCCAACAGACGGGCTGCGTGCGATTTTTGAGGCGAATTTTTTTGGCTGGCACGAGTTGACCAGACTTGTTCTACCCGTAATGCGCGCGCAAGGGTCGGGGCGTATTATTCAATGTTCCTCTACACTTGGCATCACCACGATCCGCTGGCGTGGCCCCTACAGCGCGACCAAGCACGCGCTAGAGGCGTTGAGTGATACAATGCGGCTAGAGCTGAGGGACACGGACATTCATGTTGTTTCGATTCAGCCGGGCCCGATCACAACCAAGTTCCGCGAAAACGGCATTCCCAGATTCGAGCAATGGATTGATTGGGAGAAATCGGCGCAGCGTTCAAAGTATGAAACTGACCTGATCCCGCGGATGCATTCGGACAGCAAGGACAGTTTCGAGCTGCCCGTGTCTGCCGTAAGTGCCAAGCTGGTTCGCGCATTAGAGGCAGGTCATCCGAAGCCGAAATATATGGTCACAACCGCAACCTATCTGGCAGCGTTCCTGCGACGTATCCTGCCCACGCGCGCCATAGTTGCGGTCAGCGCGCGGTTTTGAATCCGAGGTTATTTCGCCCAATTTGCCACGCATAGAAAAAGCCGCCCGAAAGAGCTTCGGGCGGCTTTTGATTGTTTAATAGTCTTTTACTCGGCAGCGACAGAGCTGTTTGGAGCGTCAGCCTTCTCAACTTTGACCGCCGAGAATTTGAATTCAGGGATCTTGCCATATGGGTCAAGCGCTGCGTTGGTCAGAATGTTGGCCGCCGCTTCGACGTAAGCAAATGGCAGGAACACGTTGTTCTCGGCCACGGCCCGATCCGCCCGCGCCATCACTGTCACCGACCCACGCCGCGTGCTGAGACGCAGATACCCACCCGGTTCAACGCCTAGCTGACGCAGGGTTTTGGGGTGCAGCGAACAGTTCGCTTCCGGCTCGACGGCATCGAGCACCTTGGAGCGGCGCGTCATCGAGCCAGTGTGCCAGTGCTCCAGCTGACGTCCAGTGATCAGAACGAAGGGATAGTCCGCATCAGGCGTTTCGTCGGGCGAAATCACCTTAGCTGGCGCAAAGCGCGCACGTCCCTCGGCGCGGGGGAAACCGTCGCCAAACACGATCGCCTGACCGGGGTCTTCCGGGGTCAGCGACGGGTAGGTCACGGCCGTTTTCTCAAGACGGTCCCATGTGATGTTGTTGAGCGAGCCCATGTTGAGCTTCATCTCGGCAAACACTTCCTTGGGGTGCGTGTAAGTCCAATCAAGACCCAGCCGCTTGGCCAATTCCACCTCGATCCACCAGTCTTCCTTGGCCTCGCCCGGAGCAGGCGCCACAGGGCGACCCATCTGGACCTGACGGTTGGTATTGGTCACGGTGCCCGATTTTTCGTACCACGCCGAAGACGGCAAGATCACGTCGGCATAGTTCGCCGTTTCCGTCAGGAAGATATCCTGCACCACGAGGTGTTCCAGCTTGGCCAGCGCATCGCGGGCGTGGTCGACATCTGGGTCGGACATGGCCGGGTTTTCGCCCAGAATGTACATACCTTTGATCGCGTCATCATGGATGGCGTGCATGATTTCGACGACGGTCAGGCCCTTTTCATTGCTGAAGTCTTCGGACTCCCACACTTTGGTAAAGGCCGAGCGCACACCGTCGTCCATCACGCTTTGGTAATCGGGTAGGAACATCGGGATAAGACCTGCATCAGACGCGCCCTGAACGTTGTTCTGCCCCCGCAACGGGTGCAGGCCAGCGCCCGGTTTGCCGACGTTGCCGGTCATCAGCGCCAGAGCGATCAGGCAGCGCGCATTGTCGGTGCCGTGAATGTGCTGGCTGACGCCCATCCCCCAAAAAATCATGCCCGCCTTGCCTGCGGCAAAGGTCCGCGCAGCGGCACGCAGCTCTTCTGGGTCGAGACCACAGGTCTCGGCCATCGCTTCGGGGCTGTAGCCTTTGAGGTGTTCTTTCATCGCCTCCCAGTTCTCGGTGAACTGCGCGATGTAGTCGGCGTCATAGAGCCCTTCTTCGACAATCACATGCATGAACGCGTTCAGCATCGACACGTCGCCGCCAGCCTCGAATTGCAGGCGATGGGTGGCAAACCGACCCAGACCAACGCCGCGTGGATCCATCACGATCAGCTTGCCGCCGCGCTTGGTGAACTGTTTGAAATAGGTGGCCGCGACGGGGTGGTTTTCAATCGGGTTGGCCCCGATCACAATGGCTACATCCGCATTTTCGATCTCGTTAAATGTTGCCGTCACCGCGCCCGAGCCGACGTTTTCGATCAACGCCGACACCGAGCTTGCGTGACAAAGGCGGGTACAGTGATCGACATTGTTGTGGCCAAAGCCCTGACGGATCAGTTTCTGGAACAGATACGCCTCTTCGTTTGAGCATTTGGCCGAGCCGAACCCAGCGACATAGCTGCCCTTTTGCGCGCGCAGTTTGGCCAAACCACCGGCGGCAAAGTCGAGCGCCTCGTCCCAGCTTGCTTCGCGGAAATGCGTCATCAGATTGCCCGGATCGACATTCAGCCCCTTGGCAGGCGCATCGTCGCGCCGGATCAAAGGCTTGGTCAAACGGTGCGGGTGGTTGATGTAGTCAAAGCCAAAACGGCCCTTGACGCACAGCCGGTTTTCATTGGCCGGGCCGTCGATACCTTCGACATACTTGATCTTGTCGTCCTTGATCTTGAACTTGATCTGACAACCGACACCGCAATAGGGACAGACACTGTCGACTTCGCGGTCGTAATCCTTGCTGTCGCCTGCGCCGGTTTCATCCAGCACAGCCGCAGGCATCAATGCACCAGTTGGACAGGCCTGAACGCATTCACCGCACGCCACGCAGCTAGAGGCACCCATCGGGTCGTCCTGATCAAACACGATCTTGGCCGTGCTGCCGCGCCCGGACATGCCGATCACATCGTTGACTTGAACATCGCGGCAGGCACGAACGCAGAGGTTGCAGTGAATGCAAGCATCGAGATTGACACTCATGGCGACATGAGAATTGTCGAGCAACGGGACAAACTCGGGCTCTTTCGCGGGGAACCGGCTTTCTTCTACGCCGTTCAACGCGGCCATTTCCCAGAAATGGCTGCTGGCGTCGTGTTTAACCTCGGGCTGGTCTGCAACCAACAGTTCTGTGACCATGGCGCGCGCTTTTTTGGCGCGGTCACTTTCGGATTTCACGACCATGCCTTCGGTGGCGGGGCGAATGCAGCTAGCGACCAATGCGCGCTCGCCTTCGACTTCGACCATGCAGGCACGACAGTTGCCATCGGGCGTATAGCCCTTGGCGGGTTTGTGGCAGAGATGCGGGATCACAAAGCCCTTGCCGTTGGCTGCATCCCAGATTGAGGTGCCCTCGGGCACGGTGACATCTTCGCCATTCAGGTTGAAGGTGACGGTGTTGGCGGCGCTGGAATCTAACATGGCTGGGCTCCTAGCGGTGTTGATCAATGAGGATGGTGTTGCCGTCCGGGTCGGACAACATCAGGCTTGCCGGACCGGATCCGGCCTCATCCGCTTCGCTGGTCAGGTTGACACCTGCTGATTTTAGCTGAGCCTGCAACGCGCGAATATCTGTGAATTTTTCGGTGGGCTGGGCGTTCTGGTCCCAACCAGGGTTGAACGTCAGGATATTGCTGTCGAACATCCCCTGAAACAGCCCAATGACGTGTGTGCCGTTCTTCATGATCAGCCAGTTCTGTTCAGGGTCGCCGCCCATTGCCTCAAAACCAAGCGTTTCGTAAAACGCGCGCGACGCGGAGAGGTCTTTGACTGCAAGGCTAACCGAGAACGCGCCAAGGTCCATCTTTGCCATTGTCAGATCTCCTCGCCAAAGTGCTTCATGACCAGACGGATCGGATTTGGAGCCGCTTGCCCAAGACCACAAATCGAGGCATCGCCCATGACTTGGCACAGATCTTCAAGCAATGGTTGATCCCACTGATCCGCCTGCATCAGCTTGACGGCCTTTTCACAACCAGCCCGACAGGGGGTGCATTGGCCACAGCTTTCGTCTTCGAAGAACTTCAGCATGTTCAACGCCGCGTCGCGTGCGCTGTCCTGATCCGATAGAACAACAACTGCCGCCGAGCCGATAAAGGTGCCGTGTGGTTGCAGAGTGTCAAAATCCAATGGGACATCATGCATTGAAGCTGGCAGGAGACCAGAAGATGGACCGCCCGGTTGGTATGCCTTGAATGTGTGCCCCTCAATCATGCCGCCACACGCGTCGATGATATCGGTGATAGTCGAACCGGCGGGTAGCATATGAACGCCTGGATTGTTCACCCGGCCAGATACTGAATAGCTCCGCAAGCCTTTGCGCCCGTTCTTTTCGATCGATGACAGAACCTCGGGCCCTTCACGCAGAATGCGCGTTACCCAGAGCAGTGTTTCAATGTTGTGCACCAGTGTCGGGCGGTTGAAGACGCCAACCTGCGCTACAAACGGCGGACGGTGGCGCGGCAAGCCGCGCTTGCCTTCGATCGACTCTATCATGGCGCTTTCTTCGCCGCAGATATAGGCCCCCGCACCGCGGCGTAGATCAATATATCCCGGCTCCACGATGCCCGCTGCTTCGAGTGACGCAATCTCGGTTTCCAGAATCTCTCGTGCGGCCGGATATTCGTCGCGCAGGTAGATAAAGCACGTTTCGGCCTCGACCGCCCAAGCGGCAATCAGCATCCCCTCAAGGAACAAATGCGGTGTGCGTTCAAGAAAGTAGCGGTCTTTGAATGTGCCCGGCTCGCCCTCGTCGCCATTCACAGCAAGGTAACGCGGGCCTTCGTTCATGCGAACAAAGCCCCATTTCTTGCCCGACGGGAATCCCGCGCCGCCAAGACCACGCAGACCACTGGAGAGCACGGTTTCCTGAACCGTTTCCCAATTACCATCTGCGCGCAATTCGGCCAGCTTGCCGTATCCGCCATCAGCCTGATAGCTGGCCAGCGCATCGTAGTCGGGGACATGCGCGTGAGTATCGCCCGTGGCAATCGCCGCTGCTACCTTTTCAGGTGTAGCATGGTCGATGTGGTTATGGCCCAATTCAAGCACCGGTGCCATATCGCAGCGGCCCATGCATGGCGCACGCACAACACGCACCTGTTCCGGGTCAAGCCCGTCCTCCAGCGCCTTTTGGAGTTGTTCCGCGCCAGCCATCTCGCAGGACAGAGAATCGCATACGCGAATGGTTAATTCTGGCGGCGGTGTTTCACCTTCACCGACCACATCGAAATGGGCATAGAAGGTCGCAACTTCGTAGATTTCTGCCTGCGCCAGCTTCATCTCGGCAGCCAAAGCGGAAATATGGGCCGCACTCAGGTGGCCATGAGCATCCTGAACCAAGTGCAAAAACTCGATCAACAGATCACGGCGGCGCGGCCGATCGCCCAATAACGCCTGAATGTCCGCGAGCGCCTCGTCAGTAAATTGGCGTCCTTTAGGGGTCCGACGGCTCTTGCCGGTGCCCTTTTTTTTCCAAATGCCCTTCTGGTCGTCCAGCGGTGCCATCTCGCGATCTCCAATGCAAGAAAAGTGCCTTGATGACTTCAGCCCTTACATCAGGAAACCCAAACGTCAAATACAGATCGCTGAAGGTTCAATAACTTAAGTTTATCGAACACACTTATGAAAGTTCCTTCCAAATTGCTGATCCTCTGAAATGACGAGAATTGCCCGCATACCAGAATCCCGCAGCGAGCTCAGCACGTCCTTATTTTTTCATTGATCGAAAAGATTTTTTAAACAATGTTAGCCCGCAACATTTTCGCAATCGGATACAATGATGAGCTCCCCTCCACGCCAACGCGGCCGTCCCAAATCGTTTCACAGCAAACAGGCGCAAAACACGATTCAATCTCTGGATCGCGCGATCGATGTGTTGGAGCATTTGGCCCAGCATGGCAGCCAGACGCTCACCGAAATTTCCACCTCAATGGAGCAGTCACCTGCCACCATTTACCGGGTCTTAACAACATTCGAGGCCCGCGGGTTAGTTGAGACCGAAGGATTGTCACAAGTTTGGGCAATTGGGCCTGCGACATTTCGTATTGGTTCTTCATTTCTCAGACGAACCAGCTTGGTGGAACGTGCCCGTCCAGCCATGCGCAGCTTAATGGAAACGACCGGCGAAACGGCCAATCTGGGTATTCGAACTGGGGCAAACGTGATTTTCATAAGCCAAGTCGAAACACATCACTCTATCCGAGCTTTTTTTCCGCCAGGCACGATCTCGGCCATTCATGCTTCTGGTATTGGCAAAGCGCTTTTGAGCGCCATGTCCGAGGAGAGCGTTCGCGAGTTGCTAAAGCGTTCATCTTTGGAGGCTTTTACCCGCAACACGATGAGTGACCTTGACGCACTGTGCGCGGACTTGCAAATCAGCCGAGATCGGGGGTTTGCCCTCGATGACGAGGAACGCACCGAGGGTATGAGGTGTATAGCGGCACCAATCAGGGATTTGAATGGAGACACAGTTGCCGGAGTTTCCATTTCCGGGCCGTCCCACCGAATGAAGCCATCTGTGGTCAAAGAATTCGGGACACTCGTCAAAACCGTAGGGGAAAACCTTTCCAGCTCCTTGGGCGCACCTTGATCAAACACAGATCTTCGCGCATTCCTGCCTGGTTTGCGCCGCTCAAAAATAACTCCGAACAAGACTGCTTGCGACCAAGCTCCATCCATCTGCGACCACGAAGAAGGACAATTTGAAAGGCAAGGACACGACTGCCGGAGGGACCATCATCATGCCCATCGACATCAAAACAGCAGCGACCACGAGATCTATGATCAGGAATGGCAGGAAAACTAGAAATCCAATCTGAAATGCTCGTGCGATTTCTGAGAGCATAAAGCTGGGAACGAGAACCGAAAGTGGCGAGCTGGGCACCGGCGTCGCCTCGGGAATTTCAGGGCGTAGTGCCGCCATTGCCTGATAGGTATCTGGATCGACCCGGGCGGACATAAAGGTCCGGAAAGGCTCCATCGTGCGGACCACCGCGGTGGCGACATCAATCTGCTCCGCAAGCAATGGCTCAATGCCATCAACCCAAGCCTTGATGTGAACGGCGGAGCAATACTCGTCCACGGTAGCGTCGGCGTTGTGCCGTCGCGGGCGGCGTAAAAGTCGTCCACTTTGGCCCTTTCGATATTCG
>NZ_PYGJ01000008.1 GCF_003014475.1 Shimia abyssi
CCCGTCGCAATGTTCTTCCTAATGCAAAAACACTTCATCGCTGGACTAACTCTCGGAGCCGTCAAATAATGACCAAAATAACTTTCATTGGCGCCGGTTCGACAATATTCATGAAGAATATTGTCGGCGACGCGTTGCTGACACCATCGCTGGAAAATGCGCATTTTGCGCTGATGGATATTGATATCGCCCGTTTGGAAGAGAGCGCCACTGTTGTGCGCGCAATGATCGCCGGACAATCCACGGGGGCGACTGTATCGACACACACTGATCGGCGCGCCGCGTTGGACGGGGCCGATTTTGTTGTCACCGCGTTTCAAGTTGGTGGATACGAGCCTTGTACGGTGACCGATTTTGAGATCCCCAAGCAATATGGCCTGCGTCAAACTATTGCCGACACATTGGGTGTGGGCGGGATTATGCGCGGGCTGCGCACGGTGCCGGTTTTGTGGGGCATCGGGCAGGACATGGTTGAGCTGTGCCCGGACGCGACCCTGTTGCAATACGTCAATCCGATGGCGATCAACACTTGGGCCATGGCCGAACGGTTTCCGCAGATCAAGACAGTGGGCCTGTGCCATTCGGTGCAGAATACGCTCGAAGAGATGGCGCATGATCTGGAGATTCCCCAAGACGAAATCCGCTATAAAGTTGCGGGGGTGAACCACGTTGCCTTTTTCCTGAAGCTGGAAGCGGGTGGCAAGGATTTGTATCCAGCGTTACGCGCGGGGTATCGCGCCGGTTCATTGCCAAAGCCGCCGCTGTTGATGCCACGCTGTGCCAATAAAGTTCGGTATGAGGTGATGGAACAGCTCGGGTATTTCTGCACCGAGAGCTCGGAGCATCTGGCAGAATATGTACCTTGGTTCATCAAAGAGGGGCGCGATGATCTGATCGACCAGTTTGGGATTCCGTTGGATGAGTATCCCAAGCGCTGTATCGAGCAGGTGGCAAGTTGGAAAGAGCAGGCCAAGGCACTTAAGGCGGAAGGGTCTCTGAAAGTGACCAAGAGCCATGAATTTGCAGCCGAACTGATGGACGCGATTGTGACGGACACGCCCTATATGGCCTATGGCAACTTGCCAAACACCGGCCAGATCCCGCAATTGCCAATGGGGGCTGTGGTGGAAACACCCTGCCTTGTGGATGCGAACGGGGTGCAGCCCAGCGTGGTGAATGACATCCCGCC
This sequence comes from Shimia abyssi, assembly GCF_003014475.1. Taxonomy (GTDB): domain Bacteria; phylum Pseudomonadota; class Alphaproteobacteria; order Rhodobacterales; family Rhodobacteraceae; genus Shimia; species Shimia abyssi. Next base: position 1,190 of record NZ_PYGJ01000008.1, read on the forward strand.
GCAATTAGTGGCGCTGATGCGCTCGCAGATCAATGTTCAGGAGCTGACGGTTCGGGCACTGCTGGACGAAAACCGCGAGCATGTTTATCACGCGGCGATGATGGATCCGCATACGGCGGCCGAGCTGGACTTGCGTCAGATTCGCAGGCTGGTGGATGATTTGTTGGACGCACATGGCGACTGGATGCCGTCCTGGTGCAGAAGCGCAAAGGCGGCGTAAGTGACCGCTCGGGACGTCTTTTGGGCTGTTCACAAAACAAGAAAAACGGGCTGGCAGCGCGCAACCCGCGCAAAACAGCCGACATGGAGATGACGGTATGACGGTGAACACGACCTTTCGGGATTTGGAAGGCAAATCCGTTTACATTACGGGCGGTGCTTCGGGGATTGGGGCGGCGTTGACCGACGGGTTCCTGTCGCAGGGCGCGAAGGTGGCCATTATTGGTCGGTCGGATGCGTCTGAATTTTTGGCCGAGATGAAGGTCAAACACGGTGTGGAACCGGCGTTTTACCAAGGGGATATCTCGGATGTGGCCACGTTGCGCGCCACGATGCAATCGGCCGCAAAGGCGCATGGGTCAATTAACGTGCTGGTCAACAACGCGGCCAATGACCAGCGCCATTCATTGGATGAAGTAACCGAAGAGTTCTGGGACCAGATGCAAGGTGTCAACTTGAAGGCGTATTATTTCGCCTGTCAGGAAGCCGCGCGGCAGATGGCCGATGGTGGTGCTATAATTAACATGAGCTCAATCAGCTATATCATGGGGAATGCCGGGTATTCGATTTATACCACCGCAAATGCGGGTATCACTGGAATGACACGCAGCCTTGCCCGCGAATTAGGGCCGAATGGTATTCGAGTGAATGCGTTGGCACCGGGGTGGGTTCTGACGCAAAAGCAGCTTGACATGTGGGCCAACCCAACGGATTTGGCGGCACATCTGGAGCGGCAGTGTCTGAAAGAACATCTGACGCCAAAGGACATGGTTGATCCCGTTCTTTTCCTGGCCTCACAGGCTAGTGCAATGATGACGGGGCAATGTATGGCCGTGGATGGTGGCGTTGTCGTATCGGGGTAGAACATGAGCACATCGGACAATTGGATTGCGGTGGATTGGGGTACGTCCCGGCTGAGGGCGTATCACGTGGTCGATGGCGCTGTTGTTGCGCAGGCCGACTCGGAAAACGGTATGTCGCGCGTTTCGCAAACCGGGGCGTTTGAGGCAGCGTTGTTGGAGCTGGTCACACCGTGGCTGAGTGAAGGCACTACGGATGTTTTTGCGTGCGGCATGGTTGGCGCACGTCAGGGGTGGGCCGAGGCGCCGTATACGGCTGTACCAGCCGATCCATTGCCCAAAAGCCCGGTGCGTGTGGAGAACACCGATCCGCGGCTGCGTGTCTATATCGTGCCGGGGTTGAAACAGGTCAAAGCCGCCGATGTGATGCGCGGAGAAGAAACCCAGATTGCCGGGTTTCTGGCGCAAAATGACAATTGGGACGGCGTTATCTGCCTGCCGGGAACGCACACCAAGTGGGCGCACATTAGCGCCGGTGAGGTGGTGAGTTTTCAGACCTTTATGACAGGCGAGTTTTTCGCGTTATGCGCTGAAAAATCGGTACTGCGGCATTCGGTTGGCGAAGGCTGGGATGCAGAAGCGTTTCGGGACGGGCTGGACGCAACGCTGTCGCGCCCGGAATCGCTGGCGGCGCGGTTGTTTGGCATTCGGGCACGTGATTTGCTGGAGGGTGAAAACGGCGCTGTGGCGGCGTCGCGTCTGTCGGGGCTGTTGATTGGGGCGGAATTGGCGGCGGCGCGCCCCTATTGGCTAGGTCAAAACGTGGCCGTGATTGGTGCGGGACGCGTTGCAGAAAATTATGCAGAAGCCTTGGGTGTGCAGGGTGTGCCAGTGGCACAGCAGGATGCGCAGGATATGACAATTGCCGGGCTGATGGCAGCGCGGACACTGACGGAGATTGAGGCATGAGCCGAGCGATAATCGCGATTTTGCGGGGCATTTCGCCCGAAGAGGCTGTGCCATGCTGTGAGGCGCTGATCGACGCCGGGATTGACCGGATCGAAGTGCCTTTGAACTCGCCCGAGCCACTGAAAAGCATCGCGGCGATGGTTGAGGCATTCGGCGACACAGCGCTGATTGGTGCCGGGACAGTATTGTCTGTAGAACAGGTCGACGCGGTGGCGGACGCGGGTGGAAAGCTGATTGTGTCGCCCAATGCGGATACTGACGTGATCGCGCGGTCGCGCGCGCTGGGGCTGGAAAGCTGGCCGGGTGTGTTCACGCCGACCGAAGCGTTTGCAGCGCTGGGAGCAGGCGCAAGTGGATTGAAGCTTTTCCCTGGCAATATGGCGGGGCCGGGTGGTTTGAAGGCGCTGCGGGCAGTGCTGCCAAAAGGGACGCAGGTTTACGCGGTTGGCGGTGCAGGGCCGGAGAACTTTGGTGAATGGTTTGAGGCCAGCGCTGACGGGTTTGGCATTGGATCGGCATTGTATAAATCGGGCATAAGTGTCGGGGAAATCTCAGGGCGCGCGGCAGCGATTGTGCGGGCCTATGACGAGGCGTGTGCATGAGCGAGGTGTTTGACAACCGCGTCTGCGCGTTGGGGGAGGGGCCGTTATGGCATCCCGAACGCAAGCAGTTGTTTTGGTTTGATATCCTCTCCAAACAGCTGTTGACCCGCGAGGGTGATGCGCAGAAGAGTTGGCAGTTTGACGAGCATGTTTCGGCGGCGGGCTGGGTGGATCAAACGACGCTGATCATGGCGTCGGAAACCGGGCTTTGGCGGTTTGATTTGGAGACTGGCACGCGTAAGTTGCTGGTTGCGTTGGAGGCGGACAACCCAGTCACACGCAGCAATGACGGGCGCGCAGACCCGCAGGGCGGATTCTGGATCGGGACAATGGGCAAATCTGCCGAGGCGGGTGCAGGGGCAATCTATCGGTATTATCGTGGCGGGCTGCGCAAGCTGGTGGCGGATGTGACGATTTCAAACGCGATCTGTTTTGCGCCGGACGGTGCGAGTGCGTTTTACACGGATACGGTCACGAAACAGATCATGCGCTGGACTCTGGATACAGAGACGGGCTGGCCGACAGGCGAGGCTGGTGTTTTTCTGGACCTAACGGAAGACGGGTTGAACCCGGATGGCGCGGTTGTGGATGCCAGTGGGTTGCTCTGGGTGGCGCAATGGGGCGCGGCGCGGGTTGCGGCTTATGATGGAGATGGCGCGTTTGTGCGGACGGTTTCGTTTGAGGGGCAGCACACGTCTTGTCCGGCGTTTGGTGGCGTGGACCTAAGTACGCTTTTCTGTACGACGGCGCGTGACGGCGTGTCCGACAACATGATTGCCGAACAGCCGAGCAATGGAATGACCTTTGCCTGCCCAGGGGTGGCGCAAGGGCAGCGAGAACACAGGGTTATACTATGAAGCCAACAGTTGGCGTGTGCTATTATCCGGAGCATTGGCCGGAGGATATCTGGCACGAAGATGCCCGTCGCATGGTTGAGGCGGGGATTGAATGGGTGCGGATCGGAGAATTCGCGTGGTCCCGAATGGAGGCTACGCCGGGCGTCTGGACGCTGGACTGGCTGGATCGGGCCATTGACGTTTTGGGGCGTGCTGGGCTCAAGGTGATCATGGGTACGCCGACGGCGACACCACCGCGGTGGATGATCGACAAGCATCCCGACATGTTGGCAGTGGATGCCAATGGCAATGCGCGCAAGTTCGGATCGCGGCGGCATTATTGCTTTAGCCATATGGGGTATCGCGAAGAATGCGCGCGCGTTGTTGAATTGCTTGGTGTGCGCTATAGTAAGAACCCCTTTGTCGCGGCGTGGCAGACGGATAACGAATATGGCTGTCACGACACGACACTGAGCTATTCGGACGCGGCGCAGACGCGGTTTCGCGAGTGGCTGGCGGTGCGATATGGCTCGGTTGATGTGTTGAACGATGCGTGGGGCAATATTTTTTGGTCGATGGGGTATAACAGCTTTGATCAGATCGAATTGCCCAACCTGACCGTGACCGAGCCGAACCCGGCGCATGTGCTGGCGTTTCGTCGGTTTGCATCGGACGAGGTGGCGGCATTTAACCGGGTTCAGACCGAGATTTTGCGAAAACATACTGATACGCCGCTGATCCATAACTACATGGGGCGCGAGCTGGGGTTTGACCATTTTGATGTCGGCGCGGATCTGGATGTGGCTAGCTGGGACAGTTACCCGATTGGGTTCCTGTCGGATCGGCTGGACGCGAGCGAGGCGCAAAAGAGCGCTTATCTGCGGCAGGGTGATCCGGACAATCAGGCGTTTCACCATGATCTGTATCGTGCGGTTGGGCGGGGGCGCTGGTGGGTCATGGAGCAACAACCGGGGCCGGTGAACTGGGCGCCATATAACCCTGCACCGTTGCCGGGGATGGTGGCGCTTTGGGGGCTGGAGGCAATTGCGCACGGGGCGGAAGTGGTGAGCTATTTCCGCTGGCGGCAGGCGCCGTTTGGGCAAGAGCAGTACCATGCCGGGTTGCTGTATGCGGATGACCGCGATGCGCCGGGTCTGGCGGAAGCACAGAAGGTTGCCGAGATCGCACGGGGGCTGGACATTGATGCGGACGCGCGCGCGCCAATTGCGTTGGTGTTTGATTATCCGTCAGCCTGGGCGTGGCACACGCAGCCACAGGGCGCGGACTTTGACTATTTCCACCTGACATTTGCGACCTACAAGGCACTGCGTCGGGCTGGGTTTTCGGTGGATATCGTGCCAGCTTCAGCACAGGATTTGAGCGGATACAAACTTGCCATGGCACCGGGATTGGCGACCATTCCCGAGGCGTTGATCCAAGGGGCCAAAGACGCAGGCACGTTGATGGTATTGGGGCCCAGAACCGGTGCGATAACAGAGGAATACAGCCTCCCGCCGCGGGGACGGCCCGATGTTGAGGGGCTGGATGTCTATGTGGATCGGGTTGAAAGCTTGCCACCGGGCCAGACCGAAGCCGTCGCGGGTGGCGGCGCGGTGTGTCACTGGCTTGAAGAACTGAGCGGTGGCGCTGATGCGTTGTTGAAACTTGAGACCGGTGCATCGGTTTTGGTGGGAGATCAACAGGCGTGGTATCTGGGCGGTGTTCCTGACGAAAACTTGTGGGATCGCGTGATTGGGATGGCGGCGGGCCATGTTGGCTTAACGGTGCGTCCTGTTCCGGTTGGAGCACGGCGGCGCGAAGTTGGTGATCTCGAATTTCTGGTGAACTACAGCGATCATTCGGTGGAGATTGAGGGCGAGACAGTCGCTGGTTGCGGAGTAACAATCTTGCGCGGTGGTGTCTGTATCGCGCGAACCTGATCATTTTCAAGGGGCCGTTTTTTCAATCAACGGTCTCTTCCCCCCCAGTTTAGGCGCTGGTCGGCAACGATTCAGTATGTCTGGTCTTATTGTAACAAAATTATGTCTAAATTGATTTACGCTCTTTACAGGTGATGAGAGTCGGCGTTTTCATGTGTGTACTGTCGTGTACTGCACGACATTCCCAGCCAGATCCAAGACGGGTCAGCCAAGGAGACGCCAGTTGAAACCGACCGATACCAGCGATCCAGAATATTTCCATAAAGTTGTTGATTGCCAATTTGCCTGTCCTGCACACACGCCTGTGCCAGAGTATATTCGCCTGATCGCCCACCAACGTTACACCGATGCTTATATGATCAACTGGGAAAGCAATGTGTTTCCCGGCGTGTTGGGGCGCACGTGTGACCGACCGTGCGAACCGGCCTGTCGACGGGGGCGCGTTGAAGAAGAGCCGGTGGCGATTTGTCGACTGAAACGGGTGGCGGCGGATTTCAAGGATGACGTCAAAGGGTTGATGCCCAAGGCGGGGCAGAAGAACGGCAAGAAGATCGCCTTGATCGGGGGTGGCCCAGCGTCGCTGACCGTGGCGCGCGATTTGGCGCCTTTGGGCTATGAGCTGCATCTGTTTGACGCGCAGAGCAAGGGCGGCGGGTTTATGCGCAGCCAGATCCCAAGTTTTCGCCTGCCCGAAGAGGTGCTGGACGAGGAAGTGGGCTATGTTCTGGACATGGGGGTCGATGCGCATTTTGACACCTATGTGGACAGTTTGCAGAGTATTTTGGACAAGAATTACGACGCCGTATTTGTCGGGTCGGGCGCGCCGCGCGGTCGCGATTTGCCTGATCTGCCGGGGCGGGGTGACGCGGACAAGAATATCCATATTGGGATTGATTGGCTCTCTAGCGTGGCGTTTGAGCATACCAAGAAAATTGGCAAGCGTGTGATCGTGCTGGGCGGGGGAAATACCGCAATGGATTGTTGCCGGACTTCGCGCCGGTTGGGCGGCGAAGAGGTGAAGGTGATTGTGCGCTCGCCATTTGAGGACATGAAGGCAAGCCCATGGGAGAAAGAAGACGCGATACACGAGGGCATTCCGATCATCGACAACCATGTGCCCAAAGAATTTGTTGTTGAAAAAGGCAAGCTGGTTGGGATGCGGTTCGACAAGGTTGAGGCGGTTTATGATGACACTGGTCAGCGCAAGCTGGTGTCGACGGGCGAGGAGCCGGTGTTTGTGGAATGTGACGATGTGCTGATCGCCATCGGGCAGGAAAACGCGTTTCCGTGGATTGAGAAGTCAACTGGGGTGCGGTTCACGAGCTGGGGCACGCCGATCATCAATGATGACGAAACCTTCCAGTCGACGCGCAAAGAGGTGTTTTTCGGAGGGGATTCCGCTTTTGGGCCGTCCAACATCATCACGGCGGTTGCGCATGGGCATAAGGCGGCGGTGTCGATTGACCTGTATTGTCAGGGCAAGGATCTGAGCCAGCGCCCACCACCGCATGTCACGCTGGTCAGCCAGAAGATGGGCATTCACGAATGGAGCTATGACAGCATCCCGGTGGATGACAAGCGCGAGGCCGTGCCGCTGGTTGATCTGAAGGAGGCGTTGAAGAGCAAAACCCTTGAGGTTGAGCTGGGCTTTGATGCGGACATGGCATTTGTGCAGGCGGAGCGGTGTCTGAACTGTGATGCACAGACGGTGTTCATGGAGGAAACCTGTATCGAGTGCGACGCCTGCACCGATATTTGCCCGACGAGCTGTATCAGCTTTGTCGAAAATGGCGAGGAAGGCGACCTTCGCGCGCGGCTGTTGGTGCCTGCGACCAACGAAGAGCAAGACCTTTACGTGTCTGACACGTTGCCGACGGGCAAGGTGATGGTCAAAGACGAGGACGTGTGTCTGCATTGCGGACTGTGTGCCGAGCGGTGTCCGACCGCGGCGTGGGACATGCAGAAGTTCTATTATTCGATGGCCAAGGCCACGCCCGACTTGCTGGTGGAGGCGGCGGAATGAAACAGATTGAAGGTATCAACGATTTTGTCGTCAAATTCGCCAATGTGAACGGCACCGGATCGGCGTCGGCCAACCATTTGTTTGCCAAGGCGATTTTCCGGATGGGTATTCCGGTGAGTCCGCGTAACATCTTTCCCAGTAATATTCAGGGTCTGCCCACGTGGTACGAAGTCCGTGTGAGCAAGAACGGGTATCTCGGGCGGCGTGGTGGCGTGGACATGATGGTCTGTGTCAATCCACAGAGCATGGAAAAGGATGTCGCGAGTGTCGAACCGGGGGGGTATTTCCTTTATGACTCGACCAAGCCGCTGGCCAGTCATCTGAAACGCGATGACGTCACCTATCTGGGTGTTCCGCTGACCGAGATGTGTATGCGTGAATATTCAGTGCCACGCCTGCAACAGCTGCTAAAAAACGTGGTTTATGTGGGCGCGATGGCGGCATTGTTGGATATTCATTTTCCGGTGCTCAAGGATCTGCTCAATGATCAGTTCAAGGGCAAGGAAAAGCTGATTTCGTCAAACGTTCAGGCGTTGGAGATGGGGTATCAGTTTGCCAAGGAAAACTTTCAATGCCCGTTGCCGATCCGGTTGGAAAAGGGTGGCAATGTTGCGCCGCATATCCTTGAGACGCCGCATATCCTGATGAATGGGAACACAGCGGCGGCGCTGGGGGCGATTTATGGCGGGGCCACGGTGGCCGCGTGGTATCCAATTACGCCATCCACGTCGGTGGTGGATGCCTTTGCCAAATATGCCGAGAGGATGCGGATTGATCCGGGCAGCGGCAAAAAGAACTTTGCCATTGTGCAGGCCGAAGATGAGCTGGCGGCGATGGGAATGGTTGTCGGGGCGAGCTGGAACGGGGCGCGATCCTTTACCGCGACGTCCGGGCCGGGTTTGTCGCTGATGAGCGAGTTTCTGGGGCTGGCCTATTTTGCCGAGGTGCCAGTGGTGTTGATCGACGTTCAGCGGTCTGGACCGTCGACGGGGATGCCGACGCGTAGTCAGCAGTCGGATATTCTGGCGGCGGCTTATGCTAGCCACGGCGATACAAAGCAGGTTCTGCTTTTCCCGGCCACGCCGCGCGAATGTTTTGACATGACGGTTGATGCGTTTGACCTGTCCGAGCAGTTGCAGACGCCGGTGATTATGATGAGTGATCTTGATCTGGGGATGAACGACTGGATGTCGCCACCTCTGGAGTGGGACGACAATTACGAGATGAAACGCGGCAAGGTGCTGGATGGCGAAGGGCTGGACAGTGTCGAGACATGGGGCCGTTATCTGGACGTGGATGGCGACGGGATTTGCTATCGTACATTGCCGGGCGCGCATCCGAGCAAAGGGGCGTATTTTACGCGCGGGTCCTCCAAGGATGAAATGGCGATCTATTCTGAGAGTGGCGACGACTATGTGCAGAATGTCGACCGGTTGCTGCGCAAGTTCGAGACGGCAAAGGGATATGTGCCCAAACCAAAGACACACCCACCGATTGAGGTAAAAAGGCCGAAGACGGACCTAAAGCTGGGGGCGTTGTTCTTTGGAACGTCGGCGTCGCCGTCCTATGAAGCGGTCGAGATTCTGGCAGAAGAGGGCTATCCGATTGATACGATGCGGATCCGGGCGTTTCCCTTTCATGAAAGCCTTGATCAGTTCATTCACGACCATGACATGGTGTTTGTGATTGAGCAGAACCGCGACGGGCAGATGCGGCAGTTGATCATGAACGAGTGTCAGATCGCGCCGAGCCATTTGACGTCGGTTCTGAATTACTCGGGCACGCCGATCACCGCGCGCCATATCGCACAACAGATCAGAGAAGCGCTGGACACGAGAAGCGCCGATATTGTGCCGCTGCACAAGGAGACCGCCTGATGTCTTATATCAAGCCAACATTCCGCCACCCGCGCCTGCCGACGAACCGGCTGGGTTATACGGTTGCTGATTATGACGGGTCGATTTCGACGCTATGCGCCGGGTGCGGGCATGACAGCATTTCTGCCGCCATTCGCAACGCCTGTTTCGAAAGCGCCATTCCGCCACATCGAATTGCCAAGATTTCCGGCATTGGGTGTTCGTCGAAGATGCCGACGTATTTTCTGGGCAAAAGCCACGGGTTCAATTCGGTGCATGGGCGGATGCCGTCGGTGGCGACGGGGGCCAGTCTGGGCAATCGCAATCTGACCTATATCGGCGTGTCGGGTGACGGGGATACCGCGTCGATTGGCATGGGGCAGTTTGTGCATTTGATCCGGCGCAATGTGAACATGACCTATATCGTGGCCAATAACGGCTGTTATGGCCTGACCAAAGGACAGGACAGCGCCACGGCTGACCTTGGGTCGGTGGCCAAGGGCGGGGCGGTGAACCCGTTTGACGGGATCGACCTTGGATCGTTGGCGGTGCTGCAAGGCGCGAGTTTTGTGGCGCGGTCGTTTTCCGGGGACAAGGCGCAGCTTGAGCCGCTTATTCGGGCGGCGATGGCGCATAAGGGGTTTGCCTTTATCGACGTGGTCAGCCCCTGTGTCACGTTCAACAACCACAATGGATCAACCAAGAGCTATTCGGAAACACGGGACCATCTGGATGCAATGCCGTTGGATTTTGTGCCGATGCGAGAAGAAATTCGCACCCAGTATGATGAGGGCACCACCCAGAATGTGACCTTGCATGACGGGTCGGTCATTCATTTGCACAAGGCTGACTCGAGCTATAAAACCGATGATCGCAACGGGGCCATGGCAGCAGTGCAAAAAGCCAAAGACGAGGGACGGATTTTGACCGGCCTTTTGTATCTGGACCCCGATACGCAGGATTTGAACCAGAATATCAGTCTGGCGACCCGCCCGCTGAATGAACTGGGCAAGGATGAACTGTGCCCCGGCAGCAAAGTATTGGACAGTATAAATGAAGGGTTGCGATAAGGGCCTGACCGCGTTCGTTGCCACCCGAGCGTTTGCATCTTAAAGGAGATCACGAGGTACCAGTACTTTCGTGGAATTGACGTATTTCGCACAGCACAATAGCGGTTTCTCACTTGGATATTTTTTGAATTTTTTCTAGGGGAGACGACAAATGCGTCGAATTAGTCGTGCACGTGTGTTTTTGGGTGGTGTTGGCCTGTCGATGATGGCCACAATGTCAGCCGCGCAATCTGCAGCACAGGATCAGATGGTCGAAGGCTGGACAATACTGCGGCACCAGGAAACTGGTGCTTGCGTGATGGAGAAGGTCAACGAGGATGGTTATCTGTTCCGGGTGGGCAAAACCGAAGTTGGCGGGCGGTTTGAATATGTGGCCGTTTATACCAAGGATGAAAGCGTTCGGATCTATGGCAACGTGGCCGAAGACGTCGTGATCGACATGGACGGCCTGCGATTCCCATCGCGGGCAGTGGGTGATTTTCGCGATGACGGGTATCGTGGCATGTACGTCAAAACAGAAGACCCGGCCTTCTCGGAAGCCTTGGCGCGAAAATACGTGATGACAGTGAACCCCGACACGGATGAGCCGTTTGCCATCAGTCTGGACGGGACGTTTAAGGCCATGGAGGCCGTGAATGATTGTGAGGCGGCCAGCGCGGCGGCGGCCAGTGTTGGGGATGACGGCAAACGCGGCGAGCTGGTGGCGGCATCACAGGCGGCATGGGGTTCGTTGTTGTCCCAAAATGGGCGCGCAGCGGAGTTGGCGACGAAGGCCAGCGCAGCGCTGGTGTTCCCGGAAGTCGCCAAATTCGGACTGGGTGTCGGGGGTGAGCGCGGCAATGGTGTGCTGTTCGAAGGTGATCAGGTTGCGGGGTTCTACCGAACGAGTTCGGTATCTGTTGGCGCACAGGCCGGGGTTCAGACCTATGGCTATGCGATCATGTTCATGACAGCTGAGGCGCTAGAGCGGTTCAAATCCAAGCGTGGCTATGAGCTGGGCGTGGATGGATCCATCGCCGTGGTCGAAGCTGGGGTCACGGCAGAAATCGATACGACGAATATCACTACGGACACTGTTGCCTTTGTATTCGACGAAAAGGGTTTGATGGCGAGTGCGGCGGTCGAAGGATCGCGGATCAAGCCGATCGATTGATCCGTTGAAGAAAGAAGTTCGGCGGCGGGGCCTGGCCCCGCCGTCACTTTTTTTGTTTACGCCTTAAGCGGCGCGACTGATCTGAGTGATTGACGCAGCAGTCACAACTGCTTATCCCGACCGAGCGCAGAGGGCTGGATGGCCGCGGGGGCAACTCCGAGGAAAGTCCGGACTCCACAAGGCAATGGTGCCGGGTAACGCCCGGCCGGGGCAACCCGAGGGAAAGCGCCACAGAGAACAGACCGCCTTTGGCCACCCGCAAGGGGCGCCGAGGTAAGGGTGAAACGGTGGAGTAAGAGACCACCGCGCCCCTGGCAACAGGGGTGGCACGGCAAGCCCCACCAGGAGCAATGCCAAATAGGGACCGCGCGTGAGCAATCACAGGGGCGTCTTGCCCCGAGCAGGTCCGGGTTGGCAGCTAGAGGGCGTCTGGTAACAGGCGCTCAAGATGAATGGTCATCGGCCACGGGGCAACCTGTGGTGACAAAATCCGGCTTACAGGTCCTCTGCGCAAATACCTGCTTTTGACGCGGCGACGATGCTGACAGTAATGCGTGTGTCGCGGTAGGCTGAGCGAGAGAGCAGGAGGCATCATGACATTTGTCGAAGAAATTGCGCTGCGCCAATCGGTGAGGTTGGTGTTATTGGTTGTCGGGGCGCTGGGTGCGTTGGTTTACCTGCTATTCTTTTGCCATCGCGAGAGGGGATGGGCGCGGGTGCTGTTCAAGGTCATACCCATGCCTGCCTTTGCCGGGGCGGCGGTTGTCAGTTTTGGCAATCCGTTGGTGATCTGGGGGCTGGCCTTGTCGGCAGTGGGCGACGTCGCGCTAACGCGCAAGAGGGATCGTTGGTTTCTGATCGGTCTGGTGGCGTTTGCCTGCGCGCATTTGGCCTATATCGCGCATTTCATTGAACTTTCTGGCGGGGTGTTTCCGGGCTTTACGCTTTCGGTGGCGGTTGTGCTGGTGTTGGCGGCGTCGACAGAGGTGTGGCTGACGCCGCATACGGGCGGGTTGAGATGGCCCGTGCGGGGGTATGTTGTGCTGATCGCGGCGATGGGGATCACCGCGTTATCGCTCCCTTCGGCACCTTTGGCTACAATTGGCGCGATGCTGTTTATCGCCTCGGACACGTTATTGGCGGTGCTGCTTTTTCGAATGAACGATGCATCGCGCTGGCAACGCCCGATGTCGATGGCGCTGTGGTTGTTTTACGCGAGTGGGCAGTTCCTGATCCTTGCCGGGGTGGGGTGGTCAACGCCGCTCTTTCAAATCGGGTAAATTCGCTCTAGGTGAGGGGGAGTATTCCCGGAGGCCCCATGGCGTTTTTTTCAAAGCTCAAGGACAGGTTGTTCAAGTCATCTTCCAAGCTGGAAGAGGGGCTGGACGCGATTATCGAAGATGGTGGTGCGGAAGAGGTTGTTGAGACAGCCCAAGCGCCGGATATCGTAGCAGAGGAATCACCTGTGACCGAGGCGGTTGAGGCCGCTGAAGAACCGCCGGCGCCTGAGCCGGCGATTGAAGAAATGCCGGTTGAGGCAGAGCCCAAGCCGACACCCACGCCGGTGAAGACTTCCGAGTCTGCTCCGATACCTACGGCGCCGGAGGCCAAACCGGCAGAACCAGCGCCAAAGCCGGGGTTTCTTGCCCGCCTGACCGGGCGTAGCGTGGCCCCGACCGAAGTACGGCGCGAACTGGATGATGATCTGCTTGAAAGTCTTGAGGAATTGCTGATCGCCTCGGACATGGGGGTGGATACAGCATTGCGTGTGACGGCCAATATCGCCGAAGGGCGGTTTGGCAAGAAAGTTTCGACACGTGAGATAAAAGAGTTGCTGGCGGGCGAAGTGGCGCGGGTTATGGAGCCTGTGGCGCGTCCTATGCCGCTTTATCCATCAAAACCGCAGGTGGTTTTGGTTGTTGGTGTGAATGGATCGGGCAAGACCACGACCATAGGCAAGTTGGCGAGCCAATTCCGCGGCGCTGGCAAGAAGGTGGTAATCGCCGCTGGAGACACGTTCCGCGCAGCGGCGGTGGAACAGTTGCAGGTCTGGGGCGAGCGCGCCGGGGTACCGGTGTTGACCGCGCCTGAGGGGTCGGATCCGGCCAGCCTGGCCTTTGACGCGATGACGCGGGCCGAGGCGGATGGTGCGGACCTGTTGATGATCGACACAGCCGGACGGTTGCAGAACCGGCAGGATCTGATGGAAGAGCTGGCCAAGATCGTGCGGGTGATCCGCAAGAAAGACCCGGACGCGCCGCATAACACGCTGTTGGTGCTGGATGCGACAACAGGGCAAAACGCGATCAACCAAGTTCAGACATTCCAAAAGCTGGCGGATGTATCGGGCCTTGTGATGACCAAATTGGATGGCACGGCCAAGGGCGGTATCCTCTTGTCTTTGGCGGACAAGTTCGGACTGCCAATCCATGCGATTGGCGTTGGCGAGCAGATCGACGACCTTGCGCCGTTTGACCCCGAAGAGTTTGCAGCGGCGTTGACGGGGCTGGGGGTTTCCTGATCCAAAGCTGGAGCACACCATGAGTGAATGGCTGATTTCGCTGGAAGGCACCCATGCGGGGCATCAGCTTGCCATGGTGTTAGCGTTGCTGGCGGCGGTATTGCACGCAGTTTTTGGAGCGCTTCAAAAGGGTCGACATGATCCGTGGCTGACGCGGGGTGCGATTGATTTCTCGTATGGCGCGATGGCGGCGCCGTTCGCGTTTTTTGTTGTGCCGTGGCCTGAGCCACATATGTGGCCGATCCTTGGCGGCGCTTTTGTGATCCATGTCGGATACAAACTCATGCAGAGCTGGGCCTATACAAAGGGCGCATTTACAGTTGTTTACCCTGTTGTACGCGGCACCGGGCCGTTTTTCACCGTAATCGGGGCCTATCTGGTGTTTGGTGAGTCTTTCACCGGCATGCAGTGGCTTGGCGTTCTGGTATTGATGGCCGGTATTCTGGGGCTGGCTGTCTACAATATGGTCTTTATGACCTCTGGGCGTGACACACTGGGCATTGCAATGGTTCTGGCCTTGATAACAGGATTATTCGTGGCGCTCTACACGACCTATGACGCCTATGGCATCCGAGCGACGGCGGACCCGTTCACGTTTTTGGCATGGTTTTTCTTAATCGATGGATTGTTTTTTCCGGTGCTGGCGTTTCTGCGATGGCGGTCGATGACCGCGCCACCCGCACCTGGGCCGTTGATGGCACGGGGGGTTATCGGCGGGCTGGTGGCCTTTGCCAGTTTCGGTTCTGTCATGCTAGCGACGCGGTTGGACAAGGTGGGTGAGGCGGCCGTGTTGCGCGAGACATCGACGGTTTTTGCAGCAATCATCGGCTGGGTTTTTCTGAAAGAGACGGTTGGACCGCGCCGAGTGGCGTTGATGGCATTGATTGCTGCGGGGGCTGTGATAGTGGAGATGGGAGGCTGACGAGGAACCCAAATGGCTGAGAAACAGGTAAACCCGAAATTGAAGACCCTATTGGAAATGGGCCCGATCGTGATTTTCTTTGTCGCGTACCTTTGGCTGCGCGAAAAGACATTTGTGATTGGCGGGGTCGAGTATGAAGGGTTTATCATCGTCACCGCCGGGTTTGTGCCGCTGATGATTGTATCATCGCTGGCGTTGTGGAAGCTGACAGGGCATTTGTCAAAGATGCAGGTTGCGACCCTGGTTCTGGTAGTCGTGTTTGGCGGATTGTCGGTTTGGTTGAACGATGATCGGTTCTTTAAGATGAAGCCGACGATGATTTACGTGCTGTTCGGCGGCATCCTTGGGTTTGGGTTGCTGCGCGGGCAGAGCTATTTGAAATACGTCATGGACAGCATGTTGCCGCTGGAAGACGCGGGTTGGATGATACTGACCCGTCGTTTGATGATGTTTTTCCTTGGTCTGGCGGTATTAAACGAAGCGATCTGGCGTACGCAGAGCACGGACACTTGGGTCTATTTCAAGACCTTTGGCCTGACGGCGGCGATATTTGTGTTTTTCATGACCCAAGGCGGGGTTTTTCAGAAATACGCCAAGGAAGAAGACACGCCGAGCTAAGTCTGGATCAGGCGGGGTCTGGGAACAGATCCGCCTGAACCCACGTGTCTGAGCGATCGCCGCGTATGTCAGCGTGTAGTGCTCGCCCGCGGCGCAAGGCAGGGCGATTCCAAAGTGTTTTGAGCCAGCGCGCCATGTGCGGTTTGTCATCCAAAGTCTGTTCCTGACCCTGCCAAAGCGACGCCCAACCCCATGTTGCCATGTCGGCAATGGAGTAGAAATCACCCGCCAGATATTCGTTTTCAGCAAGGCGCCGGTCGAGCACGCCATAAAGGCGGGCGGTTTCGGAGCGGTAGCGATCCTTGGCGTAGGCGATATTTTCGGGGGCGTATTTCAGGAAATGGTGGGTTTGACCGGCCATCGGCCCAACGCCACCCATTTGCCAGTTCAGCCATTCTTCGACAGCGACGCGATCTCGTTCGGTTTCGCCGTAATACGCACCGGTTTTGCGGGCGAGGTAAATCAGGATGGCGCCGCTTTCGAACACTGAAATTGGTTCACCGCCGGGGCCATCGGCATCGACAATGGCGGGCATACGATTGTTGGGCGCGATTTTCAGGAAATCAGGCGCAAACTGGTCACCTTTGCCGATATTAATCAGGTGGGTCTGATAGGTGAGCCCCATTTCCTCGAGTGCGATGGAGATTTTCCAGCCGTTGGGGGTGGGCCAGTAATAAAGGTCGATTGGGTTGGTCATGCTGCGCTCCGTTTGAGCGTTCATGATGCGGGATTTGAGCTCAGTGGCAAGGAAAAGGCGCGCAGGCGCGGCTTTGGTCGCGGGGCCGTGACCGGGAGCCGTTGTTTGAGCTGGTGCAGCGTGATGGGTGAAGAATCATTCAAAAGGGATTTATAAAGAGGAAAGACGCCGGGGCGCAGATAGGTTGACCAATGGCACACCCGATGGCGCGGTGGCGCAATTGGGAATCCAATGGACGCCAGCGCGTCGAGTGTGGCGGTGTTATCAAGGGGGATTGTCAGGGCGTTTGCGGCCGGCAGTCCATGGCAGAGCGTTGCGTCGGTGCGGCCAAGCGCATAGGCGTAGGTGCGATCAATCAAATTGTTTTCGCGGCTAGTGACGTTAAAAACATGGGCGCGGGCACCTGCGGGGGATTGAAGGGCTTTGAGCGCATCGGATTGAAAGGCGGCGGCGTTTAGCATCACGATGTGGCCAATATCCCCGGCCTTGAGGCGAGGCAGGGTTTCAAGCGCCAGGTAGGAACCCATTGAATGCCCCATCAGATGTATCGGGTTTTTCGGCGCGATTTGGCGCAACAGGGTGATGAGGGTGGCGAGTGCGTGACAGGCCTGAGCGGCGGATCGGAGCGCGGTTTTGAGCGTTCCACGCGCCGACCAGCCAAAGGCGATGCCAATGCCAGCGGAGTGAAGCCCAAGATGTCTGGGCCAGCTTGGTACTTTTGGGTGTTCTGTTTCCTGCATCGAGAAGATGTGGCGGTGCGGACAGTGGTTTTGGCTTTCTGGTTGGAACGTATAGCCATGGATCATGATCGTGATCGGGCCTTCCGAGCGACGAAGACTGCGCAACACCGGGACCAAAGGCTGCGGTGAGGCGTGCAGAACTGGTTTGTCGAGGTGCGCATTGATCCGAATGAGTGCCATTTCAAGGTTCCCACTACATGTTGTGTGAGGTTGGCCTGAAACTACCGGCGTAAGATGAAATTCTGGTTATAGCGTCGCGACGGTGTTGACCTGCAACACGCTAGGCGGTAATCGAGCGGCGTGGCGATTTGTTACCGGATTGCGGGCCACGTAAAATATTCCGCTAAAAGGTCAGGAAGAAGGAACCCCCTTTCGCTTGGCCGAGACGGGGTTTTTTTATTGGGCACAGGACATGGCCCAGGAGACGAAAATGAGTGAATTGAACAAACGAACTAAGTTAGTTCATGGTGGCACCCGCAGGAGCCAGTATAACGAAGTGAGCGAAGCAATTTTCCTGACGCAGGGCTTTGTTTACGACAGCGCAGAGCAGGCGCAGGCGCGGTTTATCGAGAGCGGCCCGGATCAGTTCATCTATGCCCGCTATGGCAACCCGACAGTCGCCATGTTCGAGGAACGCATCGCGATGCTGGAAGGTGCGGAAGACGCATTTGCCACCGCGAGCGGTATGGCAGCGGTCAGCGGCGCGTTGACGTCGATGGTCAAGGCGGGCGACCACGTCGTTTCGGCGCGGGCCTTGTTTGGGTCATGCCTCTATATTCTTGAAGACATTCTGGCGCGTTTCGGGGTTGAGGTTACGTTTGTTGATGGCACTGATCTGGACGCATGGCAAAATGCGATGCGCCCGGACACTAAGGTGGTGTTCTTTGAGAGCATGTCGAACCCAACGCTAGAAGTGATCGACATTGCCAGCGTTGCCAAGATTGCCCATTCGGTCGGTTCCAAAGTTGTCGTGGACAACGTGTTTTCGACCCCTGTGTTTTCCAATGCCATTGCAGAGGGCGCGGACGTGGTGGTTTATTCTGCGACCAAGCACATTGACGGGCAGGGGCGTACGCTGGGCGGGGTTGTGCTGGGCAGCAAAGAATACATCCGCAAGACGCTTGAACCTTATATGAAACACACCGGCGGCAGCATGTCGCCGTTTAACGCTTGGGTCATGCTCAAAGGGTTGGAGACAATCGATCTGCGGGTGCGTGCACAAGTCACCTGTGCGCTGGCGATTGCAGAAGCGTTGCAGGGCAACGGCGCTTTGGATCGGGTGATTTACCCCGGTCTAAAGGACCACGCGCAGAACGCTTTGGTTCAAACCCAGCTCGATGGTAAGGGCGGCACAGTGTTTTCGCTTGATCTGAAAGGCGGTCAGGAGGCGGCGTTCAAGTTTTTGAATGCAATGCAAGTCGCGGTAATTTCGAATAATCTGGGCGATGCAAAGTCGATTGCAACCCACCCCGCCACAACAACGCACCAGCGCCTGAGCGAAGAACAGCGCGAGACATTGGGTATCACGCCCGGACTGGTCCGGTTCTCGGTAGGGTTAGAAGACGCCGACGACCTGATCGCGGATATCACGCAGGCGTTGGCGGCTTCGCAAGCGTGAAGTGAGACGCTTGCAGTTTTCTGACTGGTCAGTTTATCGCGCCGCGGACATCAAAGGATGATCCGCGGCGTCGCATTTGGCGTACACTTTTTCGAGAATGGCAATTCAAAGCCAATTTCACTAAGTTAGTAAGGCTATACGGTTAAGCAAAGGCAGGCCCGCAATGAACATGCAGACGCCCAAAGGCTCGGACAATATGTCATTCGATGAAGCGCGCGATGCGCTGGAGCGGCTGCGCACATGGGCCACCAGCGCGTCGGTCACGGAGATTGCGGAGCTGGATCCGGCGATTGCGAGGTTGCTACCCGAGCGGCCAATGACCAATTACCCCGATTTGTTGCGTAACTATCCCGAGGATTTTGTGGCGGATGAGGCGTATCGCGCCACATTGCCCGACCTGCAAAATGGCCCTAGCAGCCTGATCAAAGGGGAAAAGCAGCAAATTCAGCACGTTGGCATTTCCAACTTCCGTCTGCCGATCCGGTTTCGCACCCGCGACAACGGTGACATTACGCTGGAAACCAGCGTAACGGGCACGGTGAGCCTTGAGGCGGACAAAAAGGGCATCAACATGTCCCGGATTATGCGCTCGTTTTACAAGCATGCCGAAAAAACCTTTAGCTTTGAGGTGATGGAAGCGGCGCTGGCGGATTACATCACAGACCTGGAGAGCTTTGATGCGCGTTTGCAGATGCGTTTTAGCTATCCGATGAAGATCGAATCCCTGCGTTCCGGTCTGTCTGGGTTTCAGTACTACGATATCGCGCTGGAGAAGGTGCAGCGCGGCGAGAAACTGCATAAAATCATGCATTTGGACTATGTGTATTCGTCGACTTGCCCGTGTTCTCTTGAATTGAGCGAACATGCCCGCATCTCGCGTGGGCAGTTGGCGACCCCTCATTCGCAGCGATCCGTGGCGCGGATTTCGGTGGAAACTCTGGGTGAAGATTGCCTGTGGTTTGAAGACCTTATTGAGCTGGCGCGCACTGCCGTACCCAGTGAAACGCAAGTAATGGTCAAGCGCGAAGATGAGCAAGCGTTTGCAGAGCTAAACGCAGCGAATCCGATCTTTGTAGAAGATGCGGCGCGTCTGTTTTGCGAACAGCTCAAGAACGACCCACGTATCGGCGATTTTCGCGTTATTGCCAGCCATCAGGAAAGCTTGCACAGCCATGACGCGGTGTCGGTTCTGACGGACGGTACGTTGTTCGCAACCGACAGCATCGATCCAAAACTGTTCAAGACACTGTTCCACGTAGGTTGAATGCCAACACAGACAGGGCGATTTCTGCGCGCTGGCTGCATCCCGCTTGACAGTGCGGCGAGCACAGGACAACGCTGCGGCAATGTTTGATTTGCGCCCTGTCGGATACGTGATTGGCCTGCTTGTGGCTATGCTTGGTTTGACCATGTTTCTTCCGATGGCTATCGATCTGTTAGATGGCACCGAACATTGGTCAGTTTTTTTTCTGAGCGCAGTTGTGACGATCCTTGTTGGTGGTTTGGTTTCGCTGTCTTGTCACAACGGGCGTGGCGACCGGCTGAGCCTGCAACAGACCTTTCTTTTGACAACCGGTGTCTGGCTAGCATTGCCGTTTTTTGGTGCGTTGCCATTTATGGTGGGCGAAACCGAGGCGCGATTTGTCGACGCCGTGTTTGAGGCGATGTCGGGTTTGACAACGACGGGTTCGACCGTTTTCTCGAACCTTGAAGAATTGCCACGGGGTATATTGTTGTGGCGCGGGTTGCTGCAATGGCTGGGCGGGATCGGGATTATTGTTGTTGCGATGGTTTTCCTACCAGAACTACGGGTGGGTGGGATGCAAATCTTCCGCTCGGAAGGGTTTGATACCTTTGGGAAAATTCTGCCACGCGCGACGGAAATCAGCTCGAGGATCTCAGTGATTTACCTGGCGCTGACGATTGCTTGTGCAATTTGTTATGTTGCGACAGGTATGAGCGCGTTTGATGCGGTGGTGCACGCAATGACCACGCTGGCTACGGGTGGGTTCGCAAATTATGACGCGTCCTTTGGCGCGTTTTCGCAAGGCACTGAATATGTCGCGGTTGTGTTCATGTTGCTGGCGGCGCTGCCATTTGTGCGGTTTGTGCAATTGACCGCAGGAACCGCGAAACCATTGGTGAAGGACACTCAGATTCGGGCCTTTCTGGCAACAGCGTTGGTGATCGTTGTGATGCTGGCGGCGTGGCAGTTTCTGGTGAACGGAATGCGCGATGAAGAGAGCCTGCGTAAAGTCATGTTCAACAGTGTCTCGCTGTTGACAGGAACGGGGTACGCAAGCACGGACTATATGATTTGGGGCGGTTTTCCGGTGGCGGTACTGTTCTTTACCGGATTGATCGGCGGGTGCGCGGGATCGACAGCCTGCTCGATCAAAGTGTTCCGATATCAGCTGTTATTCGCGTCTATCAAGGCACAGCTGCTCAAGATCCAGCATCCAAGCGGTGTTTTCACTGCCCGCTATCAGGGACGCAAGATCGAGGAGGACGTGCTGGGGTCGGTCATGTCGTTCTTCGTGTTCTTCACAGTGACGCTGGGGGGGCTGGCGGTGCTGCTGAGCATGACCGGGCTGGATCTGACGACATCCGTGTCGGGTGCGGCGGCGGCGTTAGCCAATATCGGGCCGGGGATGGGTGATATCATTGGCCCCTCGGGTAACTTTGCAACGCTCAACGACGCGGCCAAATGGCTGCTGACCGTTGGCATGTTGATTGGGCGGCTGGAGCTTCTGGCGGTCTATGTACTCTTTACCGTTCAATTCTGGAGAGCATGATGGCGGGTGAAAACGAGGGGCTGCGGCCATTGGGTGCGCAGATTTCCCATATGCTAAAGGCACGTGGTGTCGACGTGATTTTTGGCATTCCGGGGGTGCACAATGTCGAGATGTATCGCGGTATCGAGGAGGCCGGGATCAAGCACGTGCTGGCGCGTCATGAACAAGGCGCCGGGTTTATGGCCGATGGTTATGCACGCGCGAGCGGCAAGCCTGGCGTGGCCTATGTGATCACCGGGCCGGGGTTGTGCAATATCATGACACCGATGGGGCAGGCTTATTCGGACAGCGTGCCGATTCTGGTGATTTCGTCCTGTCTGGATGAAACCGCGGGACGACGAGGGCAATTGCACCAGATGCGCGATCAGAGAGGCGCGGCCGCAACGGTGTGCGACTGGTCCGAGGAGGCGGGAAGCGCCGAGGAGGTGTTCCGCCTCGTGGATCGCGCGCTGGAAGAGTTTGACCGTCGGCGTGCGCGCGCAAAACACATACAGGTGCCGATTGCGTTGGCAGGGTCACTGTCCAAACCCGCGCGCGCCGAACGTCCGGGTGCAGATGGGCGCAGCGGTGGGGCCATGCAGGCGGGATCTCAGCAAGTGTTGGCTGAGGATATTCTGGCCGCCAAGAAACCACTTTTCATTTTTGGCGGCGGACTTGTGAGCAATGCGGAAACCGACACACCGCCGGTTGAGCGCAATGTGCGTGATCTGCTCCAGCGCAGCGGTGCAGCAGCGTTTACAACATATGCCGGTGGTGGCTTGCTGGCGGCGGATGATCCGATGAGCTTTGGCTGTTTTCTGGGGCGCCCTGAAAGTGAACGGATCATTGGCGAGGCCGATCTGGTGGTCGCCATTGGCACAGAGCTATCTGAGAATGATCTCTGGCGTGATCAGCTGGGACATAACTGTCCGTTGGTACGCGTAGATATTGATCCAGAGGTGCTGGCGGATCGGCATTGCGCGGATGTGTGCATTCAGGCGGATGGGCAGGATTTTGTGCAAGAGCTTCTGGGGCATTTGCCCAATGAAACCGCCACAAAATGGAATGCAGATGACATTTACGTCGCCAAACAGCGTTTCCGCGCCGAGGTCGACGCGGCGCGGCCCGGGATTGTACCGCTATGCGACGCGTTGCGAGAGGTCATGCCTGAAGACGCGATGATCTTCTCTGATATGACGCAGTTTGCCTATGTCGCCAAGGAAATGTGGAACATGCCCAAATCGGGGCACTGGCACCATCCGACGGGTTTTGGCACATTGGGGTATGCGCTGCCGGCTGCCATTGGGGGTGCAATGGCGCGACCGGGTAAGCCGACGGTTTGCATCGCCGGGGATTACGGATTCCAGTACACAATCCAAGAGCTGGGTGCGGCTGTTGAGATGAAACTGGGGATACCGGTGCTGTTATGGGACAATGCTAAGCTTAAGGAAATCGAGGACAGCATGGTCGCCAGTCAGATTGCGCCAAATGCGGTTGAAGCGGTCAATCCGGATTTCGGGAAACTGGCCGAGGCATATGGTTGCGACGCAGAGGCACCGGGCAATATCACTGAATTGCAGGCGGCATTGCTGGCAGCGTTTGAAAAAGACCGCCCGACGGTTATTCGCATGACGCCGGGCTTGGCCTAGGGAACCCAACCCTGATGGCCTCGGGTGAGGCCATCAGGGTTAAAGCTTCAGGGGTAAGATTACTGCCAGCAGCTGACCAAGACGGTCATGCCGCTTGCGTGGCGTGTGAGATCTTCGGGCGCCATTAGGCCCGCACCTTCAGATGTAGCGGCGCGGATACCTTCTTGTTCCAGAAGCGCACGGATCGCGTCTGCGTTGACGGCAAAACTGACCTGACCGGGCAGTTGCTGGCCTCCGCCATTGGCGCGTGGAAGGAGCATCCCAAAGACTGACCCGCCCGCGTCAAACACTGGGCCCCCGGCATCACCGGGTTGCGGGGCGAGGGCAAGACGAGCGAGTTCCTGTTCACCGCCCAAACCTTTAACGTCAGCCAGCTGGCCAAAGGTCATCGTTGGCGCTCCAAGTTGGCCTTCGTAGGAATACCCTGACACAGCGATGTCCGATTGCAGACGTGGGGCACCGCGGCGCAGCGTGGCGACGCTGATCGGGGCCAAAGCGGTGCTGGGTGTTAGGATGGCGATACCAAGCGCCTCATCAACAGAGGTGACATCGGCGTCGTAATCCCCTTCTAGCGTGACTTTGGTGCAACCGCGCACAGCCTCGGCGGTGGTGACAACACGTCCAGTACGGTCAATGAAAAAACCAGAGCGCGACAGGCTGGGGCGGCGCACTTGCAAACCGGCCAAAAGATCGATGTCCTGTGCCGGATTATTACCAGCGGCGGGGTCCAGCGAGCCGTCAATACGGGTCAGGCTGTTTTGCATCTCGCCCAAGATGCGCGTGCGGCGTTCCTCATCTCCCGCGGGCCAGACGAGCGTGAAGCCCTTTACTTCGCCATCTTTCAGGACAACCTCGGTGTGAGAGACAATTTTACTGTTTTCACCAATCAGGATGAAACCACGGTCTTTGCGCTCGCGACGTCCCTCAAGCGGTACGATTTCGAGCGTTTGCATGATGTCGTAGAGGCCAAAGAGAGTGGATTGATTTCCTTCTTGGCTGATCAGCAAGACTTTGGCCGCTGGGACGCTGCCGGTCGTATCATATTGCACGAACGGGTATTCCGTGATGGTTTTGCGCACTGCGCCCAGCGGGATTTGCATTTCAATCCCGGCGTCCAGATCTGTTACCAGTTGCAGGTTCATACCTTCTAGAACCGCAAAAAACTGGTTGCGCAAAGTGTCGCGCTGGAGCGTGGTAAGAACACCTGTTTCTTCGAAGTTATTGGCTCGTTGCCACGCCGCCATAGAGCCACGCGTGCCGCGACCAAAGGCACCGTCGATTGCGGCGCCATAGAAACCTGCCCATTTTAACCATGATTGCAGCTCCATACGCTCGGCACGGGTCAGGCGCGCCTCGGACGCGCGGGCCTCGCGCACAGTTTCATCGGAGGGTCGCGGCCCGGCGGGAACAACGCTTTCGACTTCTGGCGCGGCTTCGGGAGAGGATGCTGGCTGATCATTCAGGGCATTGGCCCCGACAGGCCAAAATTGACTGCGATACGCATCGGAGCCGGAAATATAGGCATCCAGCGGGATCAGACCTTCGGAGCGATATACTCGCAGGACTGATTCTGCGTCTGCGCGACGGTATGGACCAAGGGCGATGGCATACCAGCCTCCGCCCAGTGAAAACCCATTCACATCTTGCATCCGGTCGCTGTAGGATCGGATGCGTTGTTCGGCGACGGTCAGGCTGGGCTGAGCTTCAAGCTGAACAAAAACAACGTCTTCGCTGGCGGTTTGGGCAAATGCTGCTGAGACGCAGAAGATGAGGGTGGCGAATAGCGACAGAAATACGCGCAACATAGTGATAATGGGCCTCTGGAATTCGTAAAGATGTTTTGGTGTGTCCTGTTTAACAGTTTGGTAGCGTGTTGCATCTCTAATTTGCGTGATCGTGCAATTGACCCCACGTGCGCAGGCGCATAAGCAAGACCCGCGTTTCCAAGAGGCATGGCCATGGCACAAACCGATAGCAAACCCCGCAGCTTTCAGGAGATTATCCTGCGGCTTCAAAATTACTGGGCTGAAAAGGGCTGTGCGATTATGCAGCCATACGACATGGAAGTTGGCGCGGGTACGTTCCACCCGGCCACGACGCTGCGGTCGCTGGGCACAAAATCATGGGCAGCCGCCTATGTGCAGCCGTCGCGCCGACCAACAGATGGGCGTTATGGCGAGAACCCGAACCGGTTACAGCATTATTATCAGTATCAGGTCCTGATAAAACCCAGCCCCCCAGGTTTGCAGGCGCTGTATCTGGGCAGCCTTGAGGCAATTGGCATCGACATGGAGATGCATGACATTCGCTTTGTTGAGGACGACTGGGAAAGCCCGACGCTGGGTGCGTGGGGTCTTGGCTGGGAAGTGTGGTGTGATGGCATGGAGGTCAGCCAATTTACCTATTTCCAGCAGGTTGGTGGGCATGATTGCCATCCGGTGTCAGGCGAGCTGACCTATGGCTTGGAGCGTTTGGCGATGTATGTCTTGGGTGTGGATCATGTGATGGACATGCCGTTTAATGATCCGCAGGGGCCAATTGCGCTGAGCTATGGGGATGTTTTCGGCCAGACGGAGCAGGAATATAGCCGCTGGAATTTTGACGTGGCCAACACGGATGTGTTGCTAAAGCACTTTGAAGAGGCTGAGGCCGAATGCGAGGCGATTTTGGCGCAAGAGCATGTCGACCCGAAGACTGGCAAGCGCATTATCATGGTGCACCCGGCCTATGACCAGTGCATCAAGGCGTCTCACCTTTTTAACTTGTTGGATGCGCGCGGCGTGATCTCTGTGACCGAACGGCAAGCCTATATCGGGCGCGTGCGCGCGCTGGCCAAGCAGTGCGCGGATGCGTTTGTGTTGACCGATGCCGGTGGTTTTGTCGCGGGCGATGCCGCGTGATCGACGTGTCAGGACAGGCCGGGCAACAACACTTTTGCACCGTCGGCGATCATGCCGATGGCAATGGCGAGCAGGATCATCCCCATCAGGCGGGTCATGATCGTGCGCGCCGTTCGGGTGAGGTGATGGCCAATGTTTCCTGCAAAATAGAGCACGACAGCAAGGATAAGGAGAACCAGCGCGACACAAGCGCCATACTCTGTCCAACCGCTGATGCCTTTGGCTTGACCGGCGAAGAGGATCAAAGTCGTGATGGTGCCGGGGCCCACCAACATAGGGAACGTCATGGGGTAAAAGGCGATGCTGTCGTTGGACGCAGGCTGGCGCTTTTCGCCTTCGGACCCATGATGGGCGGGGCTTTCACTTCCGTTAAGCATATGAAAGCCGATTTGCAAAAGAACGAGGCCGCCGGCGACGCGGAAGGCGTCAATCGAGATGCCAAAAAAGTTGAGAATGGCCGAACCGGCGACTGCAACGATGGCACATGTCACGGCGGTGTAGAGTACCATCTGGAGCGCCGTGCGTCGTTGCGCCGCGGGATCCATGCCATCCGTCAGTCCGAGGAAAATCGGCAGGTTTACAAACGGATTCATGACGGCAAACAAGGCGCCGAACATGGAAATGACAAAGCTATCGGTCATGGGGAAAAGGATCTCTGTGAATTGTTGGTGAGGTCGACTATGGGGCGCGCAATCAGCGCCTGCAAGGAATTCGGCAATTATGCCAGTTGGGGGTGCGCATGAGCGGCAAGATTTTCGCGAGCTTTGTGGTTGTGACCGCCATTGTGGCCGGAATTGCCATGTATTGGTTGCAGGTCTATGCGTATTACGACGAGGTTCCGGTGACTGGTACCGATGATGTGCAGATGACGTCGCAGGCCACTAAGCGGCCAGAGGCCGTTTCATATGAGGCTTTTCAGGCGATCGACTCTGACAGCTCGCCGATCCGCTATCGCGCGTGTTTCACGACGTCGATGAGCGTCGGCATGATGACTGAAACATATGTGACTTATGAAAACCCAGAGCCTCTTGTTGCGCCAAAATGGTTCGATTGCTTTGATGCCAAGGAAGTTGGCTTTGCGCTAGAAGAGGGCGAAGCGTTGGCATTCATGGGGACGGAAAACGTGCTCTATGGCATCGATCGTGTTGTTGCCGTTTTGCCTGACGGGCGCGGGTTTGTTTGGCACCAGATCAACAAGTGCGGCGAAGTTGTCTTTGATGGCAAACGTGCACCTGAGGGCTGTCCGCCCAAACCGGGGGAGTGACGTTTTATGGCACAGGTTATAGTCATACCCGAGTTCATCACTGCAACGCTTGGCCTTGCGGTTTTTCTGCTTGGGGCACGGCTGACACGTAAAGTGGCATTTCTGCGCGAGTTTAATATTCCTGAACCTGTGACTGGCGGGCTGATCGCGGCGGCATGTTTTGGGATTTACGCGGCGCTGTCGGGCAATTCGATTAGCTTTGAAATGACTGTGCGAGATTTCTTTCTAGTGTTGTTTTTCGCCGGAATTGGGTTGAATGCGCGGCTGGGGGATTTGATCGCGGGCGGCAAGCCGTTGATTTTACTTTTGATACTGACGTTTGTGACCATTGTGTTGCAGAGCGGGATCGGTGTTTTTGGGGCGGTCTTGTTCGGGTTTCCAGCGCAATCGGGTGTGCTGTTTGGCTCTGCCGCATTGATTGGCGGGCATGGCACGGCGATTGCCTGGGCGCCAAATGTGCAGGCCGCAACCGGGCTTGAGAGTGCGGCCGAGCTGGGTGTAGCTGTGGCGACCTTGGGGTTGGTGCTCGCGGCTGTGGTTGGTGGACCGATCGCCAAATATCTGGTGGAGCGATATGATTTGACGCCGGATCGTCCAGATGAGGGCAACACGATTGGTGTGCCGTATAAAGACGAAGATCAGGCGGGTGAGATCACGCATGTGAGCCTGATGCGCACGTTTCTGGCGCTGAACCTCGCGATTCTGGGCGGCTATGTGCTGCACGGGGTGTTGAGCGAAGCGGGGCTCAAGCTGCCGCTGTTTGTGCCCTGTCTGATCGTGGGGATTGCGCTGGGCAATCTGCAAACCGTGCTGTTTCCCAAGTCAAAACCAATCTCGCGGACGCCATCCCTGGCTGTCATTTCAGATTTCGCGCTGGGTGCGTTTCTGGCGATATCGTTGATGACACTTGATTTTGGCTCGCTTGCCGGACTGGGCAGCGCGATTGCTGTCACGATTGCCTTGCAGACGGTGGTGACTGTGCTGTTCGTGGTTTATGTGCTGTTTCCGGTCTTGGGCCGGGGCTATCGCGCGGCGGTGCTGGCCGCCGGGTTTGCCGGTTTTTCGCTGGGCGCGACGCCAACCGCCATCGCCAACATGACGGCTGTGACCAAACGTTACGGCCCGTCGCCCATCGCTTTTGTCGTTTTGCCGCTTGTGTCGGCTTTTTTCGTGGATATCGCCAATGCGATTGTCATACAGACAATCGTGAACTTCTAAGGACCCGTCATGCCTGATCTCTTGATCGAACTTTTCTCTGAGGAAATCCCCGCCCGCATGCAGGCGCGCGCAGCAGAAGACCTGAAAAAGCGGGTGACTGATGGTTTGGTCGAGGCAGGATTGACCTATGCCGGGGCGCAGGCGCTGTCGACGCCGCGCCGTTTGACATTGGCGCTGGAAGGGTTGTTGGCCGAAAGCCCGACGGTGCGTGAAGAGCGCAAAGGGCCCAAAGTCGGTGCGCCAGACAAGGCGATTGAGGGTTTTCTGCGCGGGGCCGGAGTGGCGCGCGAGGATCTGGAGGAGCGCGAAACACCTAAAGGGGCCGTTTATTTCGCGACGATCACCAAGCCGGGTCGCGGGGCAGCGGAGATCGTGGCGGAGGTGCTGGAAGACACCATCCGTAACTTCCCTTGGCCCAAATCCATGCGCTGGGGAGCGGGGTCGTTGCGTTGGGTTCGTCCGTTGCATTCGATCCTGTGCATCCTGAGCGCCGAAGACGGGCATTCGGTGGTGCCGCTGGACATTGATGGGATCAAAGCAGGTGACAGCACCGAAGGGCACAGATTTATGGGCGGGGACCGTTTCTCTGTCACCGGGTTTGAAGATTATGAAGCCAAGCTGAAACGCAATCATGTGGTGCTGAACGCGGGCGAGCGGGCAGATCATATCTGGAACGATGCGACCAATATGGCCTTTGCCCAAGGGCTGGAGGTGGTTGAGGACAAAGGGCTGTTGGCCGAGGTTGCAGGGCTGGTGGAATGGCCGGTTGTGCTGATGGGCGACATTGCGGAAGATTTCCTGGGGTTGCCGCCAGAGGTGCTGCAAACGTCGATGAAGGAGCATCAGAAGTTTTTCTCGGTGAAGAACCCTAAGACGGGTCGGATCGAGAAGTTTGTTACGGTGGCGAACCGTGAGACGGCGGACAATGGTGCAACGATTTTGGCGGGCAACCAGAAGGTTCTGTTTGCACGTCTATCTGATGCGAAATTCTTTTGGGAAAACGATCTGCGCGTGGCCGCGGCTGGGGCGCAGGATTGGTTGGATAGCCTGAGCAACGTGACCTTCCACAACAAGCTGGGAAGTCAGGGCGAGCGCATTGCGCGGATTGCGGCGCTGGCGGGTGAACTGGCTGCTGTGACTGGGGCGGAAGCTGAGTCCGTTGCGGCGGCAGCGCGGTTTGCCAAGGCCGATCTGAGTTCGGAAATGGTTTATGAGTTCCCGGAGTTGCAGGGGCTGATGGGGCGTTATTACGCCGAAAAGGCCGGGTTGAGCGCGGATGTGGCTGCGGCGGCGGAAGAGCATTATTCACCGTTGGGCCCGTCCGATGACGTGCCAAATGCACCGGTGTCGGTGACTGTCGCGCTGGCAGATAAGCTGGACACATTGACCGGGTTCTGGGCGATTGATGAGAAACCGACCGGGTCGAAAGACCCATTTGCGCTGCGTCGGGCAGCGCTGGGTGTTATTCGGTTGGTGTTGGAAAATGGGTTGCGTCTGTCATTGGATCGATATTTCGATGGACAGTTGCTGCGCCATGAAATTGCGCAAAATAAGGATGATGACATCGCCGCTAAGTTGATGCGCGACATGTTGTCTGAGATTAGCGACCACGGCGTGCTTGGTGCAGCAGTGCGCACGGTTCAAGACGCATTTGACGGTGATTTGCCCAAGGCGCTGGACGCAGTGCGGCTACGAGTGCCGGATACTTCCAGCGATCTCCTTTCCTTTTTCCACGACCGCCTCAAAGTCTACCTGCGCGATCAGGGCATTCGTCATGATGTGATCGACGCCTGTATCGCGATGCCGGGTAATGATGATCTGAGTCTGTTGGTGAAACGCGCGCGGGCGTTGCAGGATTTCATGAGCACGGATGACGGCGAAAACCTGCTGCAGGGGTTTAAGCGGGCCAACAATATTTTGAGCCAGGCCGAGCTGAAAGATGGGGTCGAGTATTCTTATGGCGCGGACGTCAAGTTTGCCGAAGATGACAGCGAAAAGGCCCTGTTTGCGGCGCTGGATTCCGCGGAGGGGGCGATCTCTTCGGCCATCGAGGCCGAAGATTTCGCGTCGGCCATGGGAACCATGGCCTCTCTGCGCGCACCGATAGACGGGTTCTTTGAAGCGGTGCAGGTCAATAGTGAAAACGAGGTTGTGCGCCGCAACCGTTTGAACCTGTTGTCGCGCATTCGTACCATCTGTTCCGGGGTTGCGGAGTTAGAGCGCGTCGAGGGGTAATTCTGTCGCGTTAGGTGGGCGAAGCTTTCCCTTGCTTCACACATCTGTGAGGCTATGCTGCGGTGTCAAAGAAGGATGCCGCAGTGCAGCAATACACATCTGATATCTGTTTGATCACCACGGATGCGCCGATTACGGCGCATACACATGGAGGCCGTGCGAAATGCATGCAGCGCCTTGTGCGTTTGGATCTGCCGGTTCCGGACACCGTCGCGCTTAGCTTTGACGAGGTGCATCGGATTGCTGCGGGCGACGCGCCCGACGTGTCGCGCATTCTTGAACATTTTGCTGATGATCAACTGCTATGCGTCCGTCCGTCCTCTGAAGATCCTGATTGGGGCGGGCCGGGGGCTGTGCTGAACATCGGGATGAATGATGCGCGGATGAAATCGTTAAGCGATCGCATTGGCGCCAGAACGGCAGCACAGCTTTATGTGCGGTTCATTCAGAGCTACTCGACCCATGTGGCGCGGCTGGATCCTGATATATTTGATGATCTGGATATGGATGCGTCGGACTTGGTCGCACAATTCCTGAGCGCGTATGAAGACGAGGCTGAGGAGCCTTTTCCACAAGCGCGCGGGGATCAGTTGCGTGGTGTTTTACGTTCCATGGCGCGGGCATGGGAAGGGACAACCGCCAGATTGCTGCGACAGGCCAAAGGGGCGCCAGCGGATGCCGGGCTGGGGCTGGTGGTTCAGTCGCTGGTTTTGGGCGTTGGACCGGGTGAGTGTGGCTCTGGAGTGTTGCAGTTGGTGAGCAGCGACACCGGGTTGCCGCAGGTGACGGGCCGGTATCTGAGCCAAGGGCAGGGGCGCGACGCGTTGCACAGTGGTGTCGGTGCGCAATTCCTGGAGAAAGACGCGCGGGGGCCGTCGCTAGAAGAGAGAGCACCCGAGGCGTTCGAACAACTTAAGGTGCATGCCGCAGTGATGCGGAGCAAACTGCGCGAAGAGATGCAGTGCGAATTTGCGCTGGATAATGGTCAAGTTCATATCTTGGACGGTATGCGTATTCAGAGGACCGCGCGCGCCGCGGTGCGAATTGTTGTTTCGCTGGCCAATGACAAGATTATTCCGCGGGAAGAGGCGCTGATGCGCATAAAGCCGCGCGCCTTAAACGAATTGTTGCACCGACAGGTTGATGCCGCAGCTGAGCGTGACGTGGTCGGGACGGGTGTCGCCGCCAGCCCCGGAGCTGCGAGTGGTCGGATTGTATTCTCAGCGGCAGAAGCACAGGCCAGTGCGGCACGCGGAGAGGCCTGTGTGCTGGTGCGTCGGGAGACGAATCCAGAGGATATTCGCGGTATGCACGCCGCTAGTGCAGCGCTGACGGAACGTGGCGGTATCACCAGTCATGCTGCAGTGATCGCGCGCGGCTTGGGGTTGCCTTGCGTCGTGGGCGCGTCATCGGTGCGGTTTCAGACCCGTAAGAAACGGCTTGTCACGCCGGATGGTCGCGAGTTTCGTGAAGGTGATGTGATCACCGTTGATGGCTCAAACGGCGATATTCTGGCCGGAGAGGCGCCGATGGTTGAGGCGGCATTGAATGATGAGTTCAAAACCCTGATGAGCTGGGCAGATGATGAGCGCGACATCGGGGTGCGTGCAAATGCCGACACGCCGGATGACGCGTTGACTGCATTGAACTTCAAAGCCGAAGGGATTGGCCTGTGCCGGACAGAGCACATGTTCTTTCAGGCGGATCGCTTGATCGCCATTCGTGAGATGATTTTTGCAGATGGTCCAGAAGACCGGGCCGCTGCGTTGGAGCAGATACTGCCCTTGCAGCGCGACAGTATTGCCGAACTGTTTCGGACCATGAAGGGCTTGCCGGTTTGTGTGCGTTTGTTTGACCCGCCTTTGCACGAGTTTCTGCCAACGGACCGTGCCGGTCTGAGGGATCTAGCGGAGGCGCTTAATCTGCCGCTGTCGGATGTGACGCGGCGTGTTGAGGCGCTCGGTGAGTATAACCCGATGCTGGGGATGCGCGGTGTGCGCCTTGGTATTACGGTACCTGAGATTTACGAAATGCAGGCGCGTGCAATTTTTGAGGCAACATTGTTAGCGGCCAAAGATGGTGCGCCGGTCACACCCGAAGTGATGATCCCGCTGGTGTCGGCCAAGCGCGAGGTTGAGTTGGTCAAAACCAAGATTGATGCAGTCGCTGCCGCCGTTCGTACAGAAAGTGGGATGGATTTCGACTATCTACTTGGGGTTATGGTGGAAACACCACGGGCCGCGCTAAGGGCAGAAGACATCGCTCCGCATTGCGACTTTTTCAGTTTTGGCACCAACGATCTGACACAGATGACTTATGGTTTGTCACGCGATGACGCCGGGCGATTCATGTCGCCATATGTCAATCAGGGTGTGTTCCCCGAAGACCCGTTTCACATTTTGGACCGAGAGGGCGTCGGTGAATTGCTTAAACTGGGATCGGAACGAGGACGTGCAGCGCGGCCCGATCTGAAGCTGTCTGTATGCGGAGAACACGGGGGTAGCCCCGAATCGATAGACTTCTGTCGCCAGATCGGGCTGGACTATGTGTCGTGCTCGCCATTCAGGGTCCCGGTTGCCCGGTTGGCGGCGGCTCAACTGGCTATTCGGGACAAAATAAGCTGAATCAACACGTTATCTGAAAGTCTTGAGCTTGCTAGTGTCGGTTCTGCCGCTGTGACAAAGCGCCTATCTAGACGATTTTAAGCAATTGAGGTAAGACGTCGCGAGTTTGGGGCAGGAATTGTGCTGTCTGGCAACCGATAGAGGACGCGATGCGTAACTTCATTAGTGCTGTTTTGGCGATCACTTTGAGTGCTGGCGTGGCAAATGCCGAAGCGCCTGCGACAACAGATGATGCCGTCGAAACACAGCGGCGTGTGGTTTTGTTTGACGGAAAGAAGCTCCGTGAATTTTTTGCGCCCAATCAAGTGAAGCCAAAAGAGATCCAGTTCAGTCGTTCGTGGATTGATGCGCAGCCTCCGGTCGACAAGGCAAAACGTGGCGAGCAATGGCAGTGTCTCTCTGAGGCGCTGTATTTTGAAGCACGCGGAGAAAGCGTGATGGGGCAGTTTGCCGTTGCGGAAGTGATCTTGAACCGCGCCGAGCATGGTAATTTTCCTGAAAGCGTGTGTGGTGTGATCAAACAAGGCACTGCGAGCGGGCGCAAGTATGGATGCCAGTTTACGTATAATTGTGACGGCGTCACAAATCGTATTCACGAAAAAGGCGCCTATGAGCGTGTCGGCAAGGTGGCCAGCTTTTTGCTTGAAGGTGCCCCGAAGACGCTAACCGAGGGGGCAACTCATTATCACACCAAGGCTGTTAGCCCATCCTGGTCGCGTAAGTTTACGCGGACGGCGACGATTGGTGTGCATCACTTTTATCGGATGCCGACCCGAATCTCCAAAAACTAAAAAGACACGGCAGAAACTGTGTACATGACGTGTTTTGCCGCTTAATTGCCGTGCAAAGCGATGATGTGCGCGGCGCGGGGCGTTAGTTCTTCGATCACCCGGTAGCCCATGGGAGCGGCACAATGACTAATGAAATTCGATTGGCGTTTGCCCATCCTTCTGAACGCTCAGAGGCGACATCAGGATCTGATCCGATGGACCGGATCTCGTTGCGAGATCACATTGTCGAAGTTGATATTGGCGCCTTTCAGGCCGAGCGCGGAACCACGCAACGCATCTGTTTCAATGTTGTGGTCGAAGTGCGGCCTATCCAAGACCCGGTTGAAGACGATGTGGATCGCATATTGTCATATGACCGTGTGACCGAAGCGATTGCATTTGAGCTAGCAGCGGAGCGTCTGAACCTTTTGGAAACATTGGCCGCGCGCGTGGCCGATCGTATTCTGTTAGAACCGCAAGCGATGCGCGTTTTTGTGCGAATCGAGAAGCTGGACCGGGGTCCCGGCGCGCTGGGCGTGGAAATTGTCCGCAGTCGCAAAGTTGCCGCCGTGGTGCCCGTGGATCCGGTCGAGGAAGAAGCCGAGCATCCGCGTGTGGTTTTTCTGTCGAATGAGGCAGTGGCTTCTCCGCATCTGAAGGGCTGGATTGATCAGCTGGAGAACGATGACGCGCCAGTTATTTTTTGCGTTGGCGCAGGCGAGATGCCAGCGCCACAAACCGGACATGCGTTGACGCAGCGACGTGTCGATTTGCTGACCATTGAACAAAATGCATGGGTGCTTGCTGCGCGCGATCATCGATGCGTGGTGGTTAGTACCCGGACCGAGCTGGATTGGGCCATGAAAAATGGGCAAATCTGCGTTTGGGCGCCGTCAAAGATCGTTTTGGATGCGGTGGATGGCCCATCCGCAGAGCCACGCGATGCCGTTGCGCTGGCCGATTGGTTTGCGCTGGAAATGTCCGCGCGCAAATTTTGGATTATCGGCGCGAAATCGCCAGAAGGCGCTCAGGACCGTGTTCGGTTGATGAATGTGGATCAATCTGAGTTCTGAAGGCTTGCCTTTGACAGTGCAATTGCGCAATCAGCTACTATGACACAGTATTTTCGCGCTATCCCGCAGTCGGATTCCGCTCGCCCCAGAGAAGCAGTAACTTTGGCCGGAGGGTGGTCTTGGTTTTCCCACGTCGAAGTGTTGGAACGTGGGCGCGATCCCATCGTGGTGCCAGCGTCTGAGCTACCGCATCAAGCCTTGGACGCATTGAGTAGTGAACGACCAAAACTTGGACGAGTACGCATGGATCGCCCTCAGATCATGGGGATTTTAAACGTCACTCCGGATAGTTTTTCGGACGGAGGCGATCATGTTGGACCAGCACGTGGGCTCGCCCATGCACGGATCATGGTTGACGCCGGTGCGAGCTTGATTGACGTTGGCGGGGAATCCACGCGACCAGGTGCCGTCGAAGTGCCGCCTGAGGCCGAGATCGCCCGAACAGCCCCAGTGATTGCGGCTATTTCGAACGTTCTGGATGTGCCCATCAGCATTGATACGCGCAAGGCTGTGGTGGCCAAGACGGCACTGGATGAGGGTGCATTCCTTGTTAACGATGTATCGGGCTTTACCCATGACAGTGAATTGGCGCCATTGTGCGCGCGCCGTCAGGTGCCGATTTGCGTCATGCATGCGCAGGGAGAACCTGGAACCATGCAGGCCAGTCCGCATTACGACAATGTTCTGTTGGATATATACGATTTTCTGGCGGCTCAGGTCAGCATGTTGTGCGAATTGGGAATTGAAAGAAATCAGATCCTGATCGATCCCGGCATCGGTTTTGGCAAGACTATCTCTCATAATTTGGCGCTGTTGCGCCGTATCAGCCTGTTTCATTCGTTAGGTTGCCCGATCTTGCTCGGTGCTTCACGCAAAGGCTTTATTGGCAGGATTGGTAACGCCCCCGTAGCAGCGGATCGTGCGCCGGGTTCGGTTGCGATCGCGATCGAAGCGATTGCACAGGGTGTACAGGTTGTGCGCGTCCACGACGTTGCGGAGACACGTCAGGCGTTGCAAATATGGCAGGCGGTAACAATGGATGAACACTATGGCGCGTAAATTGTTTGGAACCGATGGCGTACGAGGGACGGCTAACACAGCACCGATGACGGCTGAGATGGCGTTGCGGTTGGGGGCAGCGGTCGGGCGATACTTCCGTAATGACGGAAATAATCAGCACAGAGTGGTTATTGGCAAAGATACCCGCCTGTCAGGTTATATGTTCGAGAACGCGTTAACGGCGGGGCTGACCTCGACTGGGATGAACGTTTTTTTGTTGGGGCCTGTGCCAACCCCGGCGGTCGGGCTGCTGACTACCTCAATGCGCGCCGATCTGGGCGTAATGATCTCAGCCAGCCACAATCCAGCCGAGGACAACGGGATCAAGTTTTTTGGCCCAGATGGGTTCAAGCTTTCTGATGAGGCGGAACACGAGATTGAGCGATTGGTCGAAACGGGCGTGGAGCCGGCCAAAGCGGCCAATATCGGGCGTGCAACTCGTATTGATGACGGCCGTTTCCGGTATATCGAGCGTGTCAAAAGCTCTTTGCCCAGTGCATTGCCGCTGCGCGGGATCAAGGTGGTTGTGGATTGTGCCAATGGCGCGGCCTATCGCGCAGCGCCTGAGGCGTTGTGGGAACTTGGTGCGGATGTGATCCCTGTGGGCGTGTCGCCAAATGGGGATAACATCAACCACGATTGCGGGTCTACCAAACCGCGTGTAGCAAGCGAAACCGTGGTTGCACACGGCGCGGATGTCGGGATTTGCCTTGATGGTGATGCGGACCGCGTGATGATCATCGACGAAGCAGGAAATGTGGCGGATGGTGACCAGATTATGGGGTTGTTTGCCTCGCGTTGGGCAGAAGAAGGTCGCCTGAACGGTGGTGCGCTTGTGGCGACTGTGATGTCAAACCTCGGGCTGGAGCGGTTCCTTGGGGATCGCGGTGTGCGATTGGAGCGCACTGCGGTTGGTGATCGCTATGTTGTCGAAGCGATGCGCAAGGGTGGCTACAATCTTGGTGGTGAGCAGTCTGGCCATATTGTGATGACGGATTTCGCCACGACCGGCGACGGGCTGATGGCGGGGTTGCAGTTTCTGGCGGCTATGGTTGAAACCGGGCGCAAGGCGTCGGAACTGGCACGGGTGTTCGAGACGGTTCCGCAGATGCTTAAGAACGTGCGCTATTCGGACGGCCAAGCCCCGCTTGAGATGGCATCGGTTCAGGCTGCGATTGCGGCAGCCGAGGCAGATCTGTTGGGCAACGGGCGATTGTTGATCCGTAAGTCGGGTACCGAACCATTGATCCGCGTTATGGCTGAGAGCGAAGACGCAGGTGTGTTGGAGCAGTCAGTGGATAGCGTGGTTCAGGCGGTCGAGGAAGCTGTGAAAACCTGATCAGTCGCGCGCGAACAACCGCTTGAGCGCGCCATATTGACTTAGGCCAAGGCCGATCAGGATCAACAACGCGGCCCAAAGCAGTGAAGATTGCAGCGGTTCGCCCAACAGAACCACGCCAAGTGTGACCGACCAGAGGGGCACTTGGTAATTGGTCAGGCTCATGAACACCGGCCCGGCGCTGCGGATCAGGATGATGCGCAACAGGTTTGCACCGGCGGTTGGGACCAGGCCAAGCAACATAACAAGCAATAACCCTTGCAGCCCCGGAAGGGGCGGCAGGCCATGGGTAAATAGCGCCATTGGAACCACAACCAATACGCCAAACCCAAGTGTTGCGGTGGAGAGGCCAAACGGATCAATCTCTGGCAAGCCCCGCATGGCGATTGAGGAAATCGCATAGCACGTCGCCGCGCCAAAACAGGCCAGCCTGCCAATACCTTCCAGGCCTGCGCCCGAGCTGGTGAACGCACCGGGACCCAGCAAGAGTAGAACGCCAAAAAAACCAATGACGAATCCGGCTGTCCGGCGCAGCGTCATGCGCTCGCCGGGGACCAGAAAATGCGCCAATGGCAGGACGATCAAGGCCACGGCGGCC
This sequence comes from Shimia abyssi, assembly GCF_003014475.1. Taxonomy (GTDB): domain Bacteria; phylum Pseudomonadota; class Alphaproteobacteria; order Rhodobacterales; family Rhodobacteraceae; genus Shimia; species Shimia abyssi. Next base: position 39,277 of record NZ_PYGJ01000008.1, read on the forward strand.
ATGGAAACGCCTACAAAGCCAGAGGTTACGAATTGCTGGGCCCATGCCAGAAGCATAAAGGGCACGGCCGCACTGAACACAGCAACAAATGTGAGGCGAGGCCAGTTTTGCTCGGGGCTGGTAAACATGCGCGCACCGCGCATTTGCCAGAAAGCTGCCGTGATGAGCGCAGCAAAGCTGATCCGCCCAGCGGCGACCCACAAAGGGGGCAGGTGATCCAGCGCCAGTTTTTGCACCATGAACGTGCCGCCCCAGATCAGGCCAAGGGCACAGACCATGAGCCAATCCGTGGCTTTGATATTTGGGGCGTCTTGCATGTGCATCTCGGTGAGAAAGGCGCCCCCGGTGAATTGGGGGCGCGTTGGTTAGCCACGCAATTTGTGATGCAAAAGAATGGGGACAGCCAGATCTTCTTCATCGCTCAGGTGGCGGGTCAGAAACTGTCCTATCTCTTCTGTCAAACCGTGCAAGTGTTTTGCTTCTTCCAACACAGCGTTTGGATCAAGATATTCCAGCTGAACGATACGATTGCCCTGTCGCTTAAAGCGGTCCAGCACGTCGTCAAGCACCACATGATCACCTTCGAGCATATCGAGCCCGTGTTCGAAACGGGGGTCGGCGCGGTTTAGTTCGGGAAAGAAGGAATGATCCTCCCAGCCGTGATGGCCGTGCAGGTTGCGCACCAACAGGTTGCCAAAATGCGAGAGGCGCCGGGTGTAGCGATATTGCTCTATCCCGCCATCAATGAGTTTTTCAGTGTCTGTTTGCGTGATGGCCGTCAGTTGGCGGAACATTTGATGAGCCCCCATCCAGTTCTGGATGGAGGCGGTGAAGTCCGGGTGATCCGGCCAGGTTTCGCGCGGATAATCCCGAAGCAAGAGCTGCATATCTTCGGGCAGCCCCTGTCTTGTCTGAATGTGCGTCTGTATCATGCGGTAAAAGGTGGGGGCGTGTCGGAGTTTCGACAATATGCACATGTGCACACCGGATGTTGAGCAGTTGGTCTTGAATTTAGGTAAGTTCTGACTTACGGTAAGTTATGACTAACCGAATGCTTGACACACAGGACCCCTGCGGTGCGGTTTTGATCGCCCTTGCAGACCCGACCCGGCGCCGGATCTTCGAGGTTCTTGTGCATAAACCCCGGTCGGTTGCAGCGGTGGCACAAACCGTTCCGGTCAGCCGTCCGGCCGTCTCTCAGCATCTTCGCCAATTGTCAGATGCTGGGTTAGTGACTGTAACCAAAGAGGGAACGCGCAACATTTACGCCGCGCGACGAGAAGGTGTGGAGGTGTTGCGGCGGTATCTTGACGGTCTCTGGAGCGATGTGCTGACAGCGTTTGCTGAACATGTAGAACTGAAGGAACAGAAATGACCGATGCGATTGTAAAGACCGTGCAGGTGGACGTGTCGCCAGAGCGGGCGTTTGATGTGTTCACATCGCAGATTGCGATGTGGTGGCCGGGTGCCAAGCATTCCGTGTCGGCAGGAAAGGGCGAAGTCCCGCTGGAGATCGGGCTGGAGCCACGCAAGGGAGGGGCGATTTACGAGATATTGCAGGATGGAAGCCGACTGTCTTGGGGGGAGATACTGGAGTGGCAGCCGCCATATGGATTTGAAATGACGTGGCATCCGGGCCAGGACGCGGCATTGGCCACGCGGCTTGCGCTGGCATTTGAGGCCGCAGATGATGGATGCACTGTGACATTGACCCATAGCGGCTGGGAAGTTTTGGCGGAGCGGGCAGCGGCGATGTCAGAGCATTATGCCAGCGGCTGGGATCACGTGCTGGGCGACTGTTTTTGCGGGGCGTTTGCGCAATAAAATAAGGGCGCTCCAGTTAGAGCGCCCTTTCAAAGATAACAGATAAAAATCTGATTAGTTCTTTTCTTTGTCGACCATTTTCCCGGCAGAAATCCACGGCATCATGCCGCGCAGTTTTGCACCGGTTTCTTCGATCATGTGCTCGTCATTGGCGCGACGCGATGCTTTGATCGTCGGCTGGCCAACAGCGTTTTCCAGCATGAAGTCACGTACGAACTTACCCTGTTGGATGTCGGTCAGAACGTCTTTCATCCGGGCTTTGGTTTCGTCGTAGTTCAGGATTCGTGGGCCGGTGACATACTGGCCGTATTCCGCAGTGTTCGAGATCGAGTAATCCATGTTGGCGATGCCGCCTTCATAGATCAGGTCAACGATGAGCTTCACTTCGTGCAGGCACTCGAAATAGGCCATTTCAGGTGCATAACCTGCTTCGACCAGCGTTTCAAAGCCGCAGCGGATCAGTTCAACAAGACCACCGCAGAGCACAGCCTGTTCACCGAACAGGTCGGTTTCGCATTCTTCACGGAAGTTGGTTTCGATAATACCCGAACGTCCGCCACCGATGGCGGAGCAATAGGACAAGCCGATTTCCAGCGCCTTGCCAGTGGCATCGTTGTCAACAGCCACGAGACAGGGCACGCCGCCGCCCTTGGTGTATTCACCGCGCACAGTGTGGCCAGGGCCTTTGGGCGCCATCATGATTACGTCAACGCCTTCTTTGGGCTCAATCAGGCCAAAGTGTACGTTCAGGCCGTGGGCAAACGCGATGGCGGCACCCGGCTTGATGTTGTCGTGTACGTATTTCTTGTAGGTTTCTGCCTGAAGCTCATCGGGCATGGTGAACATGATCACGTCACACCACGCGGCCGCTTCGGCGATACCCATGACCTGAAGACCCTCGCCTTCTGCTTTCTTGGCCGATGCTGAGCCTTCGCGCAGGGCGACGACGAGGTTCTTGGCACCGGAATCACGCAGGTTCAGAGCGTGGGCGTGGCCTTGGGAGCCGTAGCCCAGGATGGCCACTTTCTTGTCTTTGATCAGGTTGATGTCGCAATCGCGATCGTAGTAAACGCGCATGTCGCGGTCCTCCGTTTGGAATGTCTGGACGCGATAATAGTGAGCTGTCGTATAAACGCGAGATGCGTTCTGGGCGAAAATTTCATGAAAACCGCGCTATTCATTCGTGAAATGTTGTATTATTGAACTCTTCATGCTTGATGATCTTGATAGACGCATTCTACGGCACATGCAGGCCGACCCGGAACAGTCGATTCCCGATTTGGCGGATCGGCTGGGCCTGACGTCGTCCAGACTGACGCGGCGGGTTGATAAATTGCGCAGCGAGGGCGTTTTGCGGGGGCGGCGGATTGTTGTCGACTGGCAGGAGCTGGGTTATGCGGTCGAGGTTAGCCTGCGGATTACATTGGACAAAACTCAGAGCCGGGCGTTTGATGATTTTATTGCTGCGGCCCGCGAGATCCCTGAGGTGCTGGAGATTCAAACGTTTCTGGGTCAGGTGGACGTGCGTTTGTCAGTGATTGCTCGGGACATGGCGCATTATCAGGAAATCTATCGCAGCCGAATCCTGACCCTGCCACACATGGCCGATATTGAAGCGCTGATGCATGTGGCGCGGATCAAATCGAATGAAACTTTGCCAATATGATTGAGCTGGATGAAAAAGATCGCGGGCTTTTGCTGGCGCTTCGCGAGGATGCAACATTGAATGCTGGTACGTTGGGGCGGCGTCTTGGGCTGAGTCAGCCAGCGGCTTGGCGGCGCATCAAACGGTTGCATGAAAATGGCGTCATCTCCGGGCAGCGTTTGGAGCTGGATGCGGAGAAGCTGGGCTTTGGGGTAACGGTGTTTCTGGGGGTGAAGCTGGCCACTAAGGGTCAGGTTTCATTGGAAGATTTTGAGCGCGCGGTGACGGCGATTCCTGAGGTGCAAACGGTGGAGCATGTGCTTGGTATGTATGATTATCGATTGCGGGTGACGGCGCGGGATATTCCGGATTTCGAGCGGGTGTTGCGGCGACGGATAATGACTTTGCCGGGTGTCGGTAACGTGGATGCGAATGTTTTGCTGAGTGAAGAGCGACGACCGGGACCTTTGTAAGTCGGACAAATTTGTCCGACCTACCTTAGAGCTTTGCATTATGTGACGGTTCGGGCTAGCCATTGGCCGGTGAACAAGGAGTTACCCATGGTAAGCAGCATTGACCCCGGTGGGTTGGATGAATTTTCGGTTGTCTTCACTGACCGATCCCTGAACCATATGTCTAAGGCATTTCAAGAGGTTATGCGCGATATTTCGGGCATGTTGAAAGACGTCTACAAGGCGGATGCCGTTGTCTTGGTGCCCGGTGGCGGGACCTATGGTATGGAATCTGTGGCCCGTCAGTTTGCGCGAGACGCTAAGTCGCTCGTGGTGCGCAACGGGTGGTTCTCATACCGCTGGAGCCAGATCTTTGAAGCGGGCAGCTTTGCTGCTGAGAGCACCGTGATGAAGGCGCGCCAGACAGGAAACGGCGTTACGGCTCCGTTTGCGCCTGCTCCGATTGAGGAAGTTGTCGCTAAGATTCAGGAAGTTAAGCCGGATGTGGTTTTCGCCCCGCATGTAGAGACCAGCGCTGGTGTGATTCTGCCAGACGAGTATATCGCTGCAATGGCAAAGGCGGCGCATGAAGTTGGTGCGCTGATGGTTTTGGATTGCATTGCAAGCGGTTGCGCCTGGATTGATATGAAAAAACTGGGTGTGGATGTGCTGTGCTCCGCACCTCAGAAGGGGTGGTCGGCCTCGCCCAGTGCCGGGTTAGTAATGCTGTCAGCCAAGGCAATGGAAAAGCTGGAAGAAACCAGTTCTGACAGCTTTGCGATTGACCTCAAAAAGTGGCATTCGATCATGCAAGCCTATGAAAATGGTGGCCACGCATATCACGCGACGATGCCGACGGATGCGCTGCGCGCGTTCCGGGACACGATGGTTGAGACCAAGGAATACGGCTTTGATCGCTTGCGTGATGCACAGTGGGAGCTGGGCAATTCTGTTCGTAACCTTTTGAAAGAAAAAGGTATTCAATCGGTCGCGGCGGATGGTTTTGGCGCGCCGGGCGTGGTGGTAAGCTATACCGCTGATCCCGGTGTGCAGAACGGCAGCAAGTTTGCCGCCGAAGGTATGCAGATTGCCGCAGGTGTGCCGCTGGCCTGTGATGAGCCTGAAGGGTTCATGACGTTTCGGCTTGGGTTGTTTGGGTTGGACAAGCTTTATGATGTCGAAGGCACCGTTGGGCGGTTGAAAACTGTGTTGGATAAGGTGCTGGATTAACCAAAGTTAATCCACCAAGCCGCCTGAAATGGCACTTCGGTATTACGTCGGTATTCTGTCGGTATTGCGTCGGTGTGGTTTTGGCGCGGATGCTTTGGTTAACGTCAGACAAAAAGTGTTAAGGATAACGCCCGGCCAATGGCTGGGCGTTATCTTTTCCAGCCACGCGTTACCGCGCGCCGAGTCCCATTTGCATGAGGGTCTTGCGCACCGGGGCCATCGAGTAGAGCGCATTGAGGCCCATTGCGCGCGCGTCGCGCAAAGGTTGGGCGGACACCATCGAGGTGCGGTTCAAAAGGTCGATGCCTTTGACCCGGAGTTTGACCTCGGTAAAGCGTTTGCGATGGTAGCTGTCGAGCATTGCGGCATCGCCAAGCTGCGCGGGATTTGCCTTGGCCAGATCGAGCAGGACACGCATGTCGCCCAAGCTCATATTGAGTCCCTGGGCTCCAATGGGGGGCACGACATGGGCGGCCTCTGCCACCAAGGCGAGGCGTTCACCGGACAGGCGTTCAGCGGATTGCGAGATGATCGGCCAGATCGTGCGGCGCGAGGCCAGCGAGAGGGGGCCGAAAAGCGAACAGCCGCGTATTGTCATTTCGTCTTCAAATGCTGCGACGTCCATCTCGAACAGCTCTTTGGCGCGCGGTCCGCGCTCCATCCATACCAGTGCGGATGACGGCTTGCCTTCGTAGTCGGGCAGGGGCACCAATGTGAATGGGCCGCCAGAGCGGTGGATCTCGGTTGAGACATTGCAATGCGGGATTGGGTGGGTGACGGCGAGCGCGAGCGCCTTTTGCCCGTAGCGGGTGGTTTGCACGTTTATCCCGGCGGCCTCTCGCATGGGCGAATTCCGGCCATCGGCTGCAATGACAAGTTTGGCGCGAGTCTGGCTGCCGTCAGACAGAGTGACACGAGCCTCGTTCGTGCGGGTGAAGAGGGATTTAGTGGCAACTCCCAGCCGCAGGTCAACATTGGCGAGGGATTCCAGCCGCGCCAGCATTTCGCGGCGCAGCAGCCAGTTGGGCAGGTTCCAGCCAAAGGGCTGGTCGGAGATGTCCGCGGCTTCGAAATCTTTGATGATCCGAGGTTCGGGAACCTCGCCGCCTGCATCGACGATGCGCATGATCTGAAGCGGAGCGGCGTGATTGGCGAGGCGGGACCAGAGGCCGGCCTCTTCGAGCAGGGCACGCGCGGGTTGCAGAAAGGCGGTGGTGCGCAGGTCTGCACCGGCCGTGTCACGCTCGGTCACAGGCGACGTGGGGTCGACACATTGCACGCTGAACCCTGCTGCTGCAAAGGCCGCTGCGGCGGTGAGGCCAGCAATGCCGCCGCCGGAAATCAGGATGTCGACATGAGTGATGTTCATAGGGCGGTGCCTCCTGATTGGGGACATTAGTCGCCTTGGCGGGAGGTTGGAAGGGGCGCGATTTGTCGCCCCTTGAGTGGATGTCAGCCGCGGGTGATGATGATCAGAACAGTCCAGATCAAGGGCACCAGCGCGACGGCAGGGATGTAGAGACCGGGAACACCAAAGACAAAAATTGCTGAACCCCACGCGACCACAACAGCGGCGAGCACGGCATAGATCCAGAACACGGTTGACGAGTCGTCGGTGTCAGGTGGGGCAGAGGAAGTGGAGGCTTGGCCAAGGCTCATTTTTGTGCACCTTTTGCGGCGCCGCGCCGGGATGTGGCGGACGGTGGTTGCAGGAGATAGGAGAGCGGTTTGCTGTTCCTGAAACTTTAAATAGGTATTTGCCGTACATCTTTAATTGGGCAGGTTGTCGCAACCAAAGACGTAAAGAGGCAAGTGTCAGGTCAATTTGGTCAGAAAATCCGGCAGGTCGTCGGTGTGGTGGTGGATGTGATCCGCATCCAACCGGTCGGGGGCGACGTGTACGGTGCGCATTCCCATGTCGTGTGGCGCTTTGAGGTTGCGCGGGTCATCTTCGAACATTGCAGCGGATTCGGTGGTAACACCGTCGCGCGCAAAGATCGCCTCGAACGCCGCGCGTTCGGGTTTGGGCAGGAAATCCGCGTGTTCGACGCCGTAAACCGCGTCAAACAAGTTTGAGAGCCCGCGCGCGGCCAGCACCCGCTCGGCGTAGGGTGCGGTTCCGTTGGTGTAGACGATGGCGCGACCCGGTAATGCGCGGATTTGCGCGGCGAGATGGGGGTCAGGCTCAAGATGGTCGAGCGAGATGTCGTGCACATCCACGAGGTAAGGCGTGGGATCCACATCATGTTCGCGCATTAATCCAGCGAGGGTGGTGCCGTGGGTGCGCCAATAGTGCTGGCGCAGGTGGTCAGCCTCGGGTCGGGAAACGCCAAGTGCCTGCATCACATAATCGGTCATGCGCACTTCGATCTGGTCAAACAGGCGCGCGTGGGGCGGGTAAAGGGTGTTGTCGAGGTCGAACACCCAGGTTTTGACATGTGCAAAGGACTGTTTTGGCATGGGCGCACATTAGGGACTGTGCGCGGGGGGGACAATGGGGTGTTTGGGAGGATATTTACGCTTTAAGCGTTGTCCAATGGGGTTGCATGATTGGTGCCGTCACGTAATGCTGGCCTGCATCGCGACAGGGAGACGCCGGATATGGCCCAAGTGAAATCAACCAACAAGGACGCCTATACGCTGATCCTCGAAGCCATTGATGTGGGTGTTTACAAACCCGGTGATCGGCTGGTGGAGAGCGATCTGGCGGAGCGGTTTGGCGTGTCGCGCACACCCATCCGAGAGGCGTTACAACGGCTGGAAACACAGAGCCTGTTGGCGCGGGATGGGAGGAGCCTGATTGTGTCGTCGCTGGATCACAACCAGATGGCAGAGCTTTATGTGGTGCGCACCGAGCTGGAGGGGCTGGCGGCGCGATTGGCGGCGCGACATGCGACTCGCGAAGAGGTGCGCGTGTTGCAGGATATGGTGGATGATGACCAGAAGCTGGTTAACGACCCAGTGGCTTTGGCGCGCACCAACCGGCGGTTTCACAAACAGATCCATTTGGCCTCGCATAACCGCTATTTGGTGCAACAGCTGGATCTGGTGCATCGCTCTATGGCGCTGATGGCGACAACGTCGATTGCCGTAGAGGGGCGCGGCGCGGTGACATTGGTGGAGCATCAGGCGATTGTAGATGCCGTTTCAGCGCGAGACGAGGATGGGGCCTATAACGCATTGAGGGACCACATCAGTCAGGCATTTGTGACGCGATTGAAGCAGGAAAATGATAGCTAAGACAGCCTGTTGGTTTCAGGCGTTGAGGGAGCAGTTTCAGTCGCCTCTGCCGTTTTGCCGTGGGCGGGTTTGTCCCAGTAATACGGCGCAACCAGCAGTTCGATCAGTGCTTTGTAGGCGGCAACTGTTGCCAGTGGAAAGTAAAGGGTCATGGTCAGTACCCACGGGTATAGCCGTTCGCGGCCTTGCCCCATGACTGAGGTGAGAGCGATGGCCGAACTGAGGATGCCAGCGCAAATCAGAAGAAAACCTGCAATGGCAATTGCGTGCGGGCCAACGTGGTTGGTTAACGGATGTTGCAGCCCAAAGGCCGCGCCCCAAAAGCTCCAGATTAGGGGGGCCAGCACAAATTGGGTCAGGGTGGTCATGAAGACCATGTGAAAGCCGATGAATTTTCGCGGGCCGAGGTCGCGCCAGAGCTGGCGTGGGCGGCGCATGTGGACGAGGTAGGTGACCATGAACCCTTTGAGCCATCGTGATCGTTGGCGGACCCATGCGATGGGATGGCAGTTGGCCTCTTCCTGAGTGACGGTGCGCATGAGTTCGGTGCGATAGCCGAAACGCGCCAGCCGGTATCCAAGATCGGCGTCTTCGGTAACGTTGTGGGCATCCCAACCCCCGACATGTTCAATGGCCGCGCGGCGCAGGAACAGGGTGGTTCCGCCCAGCGGAATGGCAAGGCCGAGGCGCGCGAGGCCCGGTAGGACAATCCGGAACCAGGTGGAGTATTCGATGGTAAAGCAGCGCGAGAGCCAGTTGGTGTAGGGGTTGTAGTAATCGAGCACGCCCTGAACGCAGGCGACATTGGGGTCGGCGTGTGCAAAGTGGCGCGCGACCTGTTCCAGCTGGTCGCGGGCAGGGGCATCTTCGGCGTCCCAGATGCCAATAATGTCACCTTTGCAATAATCGAGCGCATAGTTCAGCGCGCGTGGTTTGGTGGTGAGCCCGGAGCCCGAAGGTACCTTGATCACACGCATCCATTTGGGAAGGCGTGTTTCCGCGACGGTTTGCCGGGTTAGGGTGTCTTTCTCCTCAAGCACAAGTACCACATCCAGAAGGGCGCGCGGATAGGTGAGGCGGGTTAGTCGCCGGATCAACGCCTGAGCGATTTCGGTTTCGCGGTATAGCGGTACCAGAACCGAGATTCGGGGCAGGCGGCTGTTTGGCGGCATGGGGGGCGTTGGCGGATCGTGCCGGTGCAGCAGGTGCAGCACAAAGGCAGTGCCCTTCATCAATGTTGCCACAAACAACGACAACAGCGCCCACACCATCAAGGCAGCAAGCAGCGACATCGGGGCAAAAATGCCAGCCAAAAGCAATGATAGAGTCAGCAGAATGACGCAGATCGTACGCGTGTGGTTACGACGGTCCCAGCCCCGGCAACTGAACACTTGGTCGACGCGGGTTTCTGCCATTTTGGTCAGGTGAGGTTTGCAGGTGTTGGTGATGTAGTCGCGCAATTGATCTTCGGAAGCAACGACAATCAGGGCGTCGCGCATTTCCGGCGGCAAAGCCGGGCGCACGGTTTCCATGCGTTCCGGGCGGGCCGTGACGAGCACAAACATGTCGCTGACGCGCGCCCAAGGCAGGATCGAATGTTTGAGGCAAAATTCGGGAGATAACAGGTTGATCAGTGTCGGGTTCGGAGGATCAAGCTGTAGATCAATCGGGCGGGCACTGTATTGCTGGCACAGGGCACGTGACAGGTCCTCAGCAGAAATCCAGCCACGAGATAGCAGGATTTCGGGCAATGTAGCGTCCCAGCTGCGTTTACAGCGCAGCGCGTAGAAGAGTTGCCACGGCGTAATCAGGTTACGTTCGATCAGCGCCCGGCCAAGATCGACCGGAACATCGGGCTGGGGAACAGCCTCGGCTTGCGAAATGCGCAGTACCGGGTCGTTCATTCCACTTACCCGCCTCAAAGTCTCGTGAGAGAGAGTATGGGGCGGGTAAGTTAACGGCGTGTTAATAAAGGTTTACGGGGCTAGTGAATTTTAGCCGTTTATCCGGCGCGTTCATCCATATAGCGCGCAAATTTTTCAAACAGGTAGAAGCTGTCCTGCGGGCCGGGGCTTGCCTCGGGGTGGTGTTGTACCGAAAAGACCGGTTTGTCGGCAATGCGGATACCACAGTTGGACCCATCAAACAGCGAAACGTGGGTTTCCTGAACGCCGTCGGGCAGGGTTTGGCTGTCGACGGCAAACCCGTGGTTCATCGATGTGATCTCAACCTTGCCGGTTTCGTTATCTTTGACAGGGTGATTGGCCCCGTGGTGGCCGTGGTTCATTTTGACAGTCTTGCCGCCCAGAGCGAGGGCCAGCATCTGATGTCCGAGGCAGATACCAAAGACGGGCAGATCAGCCTTGAGCACATCTTTGATCATTGGAACGGCGTATTCGCCCGTTGCCGCCGGATCACCGGGACCGTTGGAGAGGAACACACCGTCGGGATTATGGGCCAGCACCTCTTGGGCCGTTGCCGTGGCGGGTAGCACGGTGACGTCACAGCCTGCCGACGCAAGGCAGCGCAGGATGTTGCGCTTGGCACCGAAATCGACGGCGACCACCTTGTGTTTGGGGTTTTCCTGACGCGCGTAGCCATCTGGCCAAGCCCAACGCATTTCATCCCAGCGATAGGACTGCGCACAGGTTACGTCCTTGGCCAGATCGAGACCTTCGAGGCCGGAAAAGGCGCGTGCCTTGGCCACGAGGGCTTCGGTATCAAATTTTCCGTCAGGATCATGGGCAAGGGCTACGTGGGGGGCACCCTGTTGACGGATTGCGCGGGTCAGGCGGCGGGTGTCAACGCCACCGATCGCGATGCGACCACGTGCGGCCAGCCAGTTTGAGAGCGTGTCCACCGAGCGCCAGTTGCTGGGCTCGGTCGGGTCCCATTTGACCACCATGCCCTCGGCAACGGGATCGCCCGTTTCGTCATCTTCGGGCGTGACGCCTGTGTTGCCGATATGGGGGAAGGTGAAGGTGACAACCTGTCCGGCGTAAGACGGATCGGTCATGATTTCCTGATACCCGGTCATGGCCGTATTGAAACACAGCTCTGCGACGGTGTCGCCGGTTGCGCCAAATCCGCGGCCGTAAAACAGCGTTCCATCGGCTAGGGCGAGACAAGCTGTTGGGTGGGATTGGGGCTCTTGGGCCATGGGGCGACTCTCCGGCTGACAAATTGCAAGGTACCTATGTCGAGCCGCGATCAGCGTCAAGCCATGCTGCGCGGCTTGAACGTCGTTTCGTCGGTTCACTGATGGTAACGGTAACGGTTGCGCACGGGGGCAGGTAAGACTATGGTCCGTTCCTTGTGTTCGACAATAATTGCCACAGCGGATGGTGGAGCAAATGACACTGCGAGACGAAATCAATACAGCGTTGAAACAGGCAATGCGCGACAGGGCGGCTAATCGGTTGTCGACGTTGCGGCTGATTATGGCGGCAATCAAAGACCGCGATATCGCGGCGCGTTCGCATGGCGAGGACCGCACCGGAGTGGATGACGCGGAAATCCTGAGTATCTTGGCAAAGATGGTCAAGCAACGACAGGAAAGCGCGCGGACCTATGAAGAAGGCGGGCGGTTGGACCTGGCTGAGCGCGAGATTTCAGAGATTGGCGTGATCGAAGAATTCCTGCCCAAGCAGTTGTCTGAAGACGAGGTTGTTAAGGCCGTGGCAGATGCGATTGCCGAGGTTGGCGCAAGTTCGATCCGTGATATGGGGAAGGTGATGGGTGCGCTGAAGTCAAAATTCACCGGTCAGATGGATTTTGGCAAGGTCGGCCCGCTGGTCAAGGACCAGTTGAACAAAGGCTGAACTGGATTTGATGCAAGAATTTGAGCGCGCTTCTGGTGAAGCGCGCTTTTTTATGCGCGGACGCGATCGCGTCACAGCATAGGGAACCAGTCTTCGCGCAGTCTTTGTCCGGGTGTCATGTCGTGACCCGGAAAAGGCGGAGATGTCGGGCCCGGACGTTCGACATAACGCGCGTCGTCGCCCAAAAGGCGCAACGAGAAGGCGCGTCGCCGGGTGGTTGACGTGTTGCCACGTGCGCCGTGCAGGATGTTGTAATTGAAGGCAACGGCATCGCCCGGTTCCATCGCCCATTCAACAACACGCATGCCTTCGGCGTCGGGATCGGGGATAGGCATGTACTCGTCTTCGTTCGGAAAGAAGCTTTCTTCGCTGACCCAGCGTGTGGGCAAGACGGGTTTTTCCCAGCGGTGCGACCCGGCGACACAACGCAGGGCCGCGTCTGTGACCGGATCAAGCGGGGACCAGAAACTGACCGTCTGGGTGCCCTCGACAAAGTAATAGGGGCCATCCGTGTGCCACGGCGTGGCCATTGAGGTGCCGGGCTCTTTTACAAGAACGTGGTCATGAAAAAGCTGGACTGTTTTCGATTGCATCAGTTGGGCGGCGACTTTGGCAGCGGGGGAATTGGTGATGACGTCCTTGAATTCCGGGATGGCCTGCCAGTTGCAATAATCGTCAAAGAAACGTCCGGTTTCGCCCGCTTTGTCGTTGTTGGAGGCATAGGGGCCGGGTGATGCCATGTTCCGGTCGATCCCGGCGCGTAGGGTGTCCACATGATCCGCGAACAAGCCTTTGATCAGAACGACCCCGTCGGTCTGAAACGTGTCGATGTCAGATTGGGTGATAAGGGACATGGGGGCGACTCCTGAAGTAGTGTGGCACGAATTGAAACCGCGAGCGCGGCGAGGTCAAGGTGGCAGTCCGACATTGGTCTGGTTGTTTTGAGACACCTGTGAAACTAAGGTGTCGCGAGTTCAGGTCAGAGGAGTTCCCGGCGATGCAGATGAGTGATCAGAAAGATATTGCGGCCCCCGTCGCTGAGGTGTGGGCCGCGCTGTTGAGTGCGGATGTCCTGAAGGCTTGTGTGCCCGGCGCGCAGTCAGTCACCGGTAACGCAGAAGATGGGTTCGAAGCCACCGTGACCCAGAAGGTCGGGCCGGTAAAGGCCACATTCAAAGGCCAGGTGACATTGTCTAATATCGTGGAGGGCGAGAGCCTGACGCTGAGCGGTGAAGGTAAGGGCGGCGCTGCCGGTTTTGCCAAGGGCGGCGCAGACGTGACACTGACGCCAAGCGAAGTGGGTACGCTATTGAGTTACGAAGTGGACGCCAAGGTGGGCGGTAAGCTTGCGCAGTTGGGTTCGCGGTTGATTGATGGGTTTTCCAAAAAAATGGCGGATCAGTTTTTTGCAAATCTGCAAGAAACGCTGGAGGGGCCAGCGGAGACAGATGCTGCCGACGAAAACGCCAGGGAAGGCGAAAAGAAAGGGCTGTTTAAGCGACTGACCGGGGGGTGATCTGGCGCGGTGCATAGATGCACAGCGCACACTCTCGAAAATGTCCTTGGCATTGCAAGCGAGGCTGTTAGGTTCGCGGCCTCCGAATAGACGAGGCGCTTATGGACAACATTGTCGAGATTCGCGATTTGCGGAAAACCTATGCTGGCGGGTTCGAAGCGCTGAAAGGCGTGAACCTTTCGATCAAAAAGGGTGAGATTCTTGCTCTCTTGGGGCCCAATGGCGCAGGAAAGACCACGCTGATTTCAACGATCTGTGGCATTACCAATCCCGGCTCGGGATCTGTGTTGGTGGGCGGTCATGATGTTGTTACCCAATATCGGGATGCCCGCCGTTTGATTGGATTGGTGCCTCAAGAGATTAATCTGGAGCCCTTCAGCAAGGTTAAAGACACGGTTGCTTTTTCGCGCGGATTGTTTGGAAAGCCGCGCAATCCTGCGCTGATTGAGCGCATTCTGCGCCAACTGTCGCTGTGGGAAAAACGGGATGCGCGGGTCGTTGAGTTGTCCGGCGGCATGAAACGCAGGGTTCTGATCGCCAAGGCGCTGAGCCATGAACCAGAGGTGTTGTTTCTGGACGAGCCGACGGCGGGTGTGGATGTCGAACTTCGCAAAGACATGTGGGACATTGTCGCCGAACTGAAAGAGCTGGGCACGACGATTATTCTGACCACGCACTATATCGAAGAGGCCGAGGCGATTGCCGACCGGATTGGCGTGATCAGCAGCGGGCAACTGTTGCTGGTAGAAGAAAAAGCCGAGCTGATGGCGCGGCTGGGGCAGAAACGTTTGCAGATTGATCTGCAAGACAAGCTGTCTGCCGTTCCTGATGTATTGGTGGAATACAATTTGGAACTTGTCGAGGATGGGCAGGCTCTGAGATATACCTATGACACGCGCGGCGAACGCACTGGGATCACACGGTTACTGGGTGATTTGGCGTCCGCAGGGATCACATTGACTGATATTCAAACCGAACAATCGAGCCTTGAAGAAATCTTCGTCGGCCTGGTCAAGGAGGGCGCGGCATGAATTGGGCTGCTATCCGGGTAATCTATGTTACGGAAATGGCGCGTTTCTTTCGTACCATCGCGCAAAGCTTCATTTCGCCGGTGATTTCCACGTCGCTCTATTTTGTGGTTTTTGGCGCAGCGATTGGCAGCCGGATTAACGAAGTGGAAGGCGTAAGCTATGGCGCTTTTATCGTGCCGGGGTTGATTATGTTGTCGGTGATGACGCAGGCGATAACCAATGCCTCGTTCGGGATATATTTTCCGAAGTTTATCGGCACGATCTATGAATTGTTGTCTGCGCCAGTGAACTTTCTGGAAATCGTGCTGGGGTTTGTCGGTGCGGCGGCCACCAAAGCATTGTTCATTGGATTGGTCATTCTGGGCACAGCGGCATTGTTCGTTGACGTTCAGATTTTGCACCCTGTGGCGATGATCTCTTTTCTGGTGCTGACTTGTCTGAGCTTTTCGTTGTTCGGGTTCATTATTGGCATCTGGGCACAAAGCTTTGAGCAGTTGCAGCTGATCCCGCTGTTGGTGGTCACGCCATTGGTGTTTTTGGGCGGGTCGTTCTATTCGATTTCGATGCTACCACCGATATGGCAGAGCATCACGCTGTTTAATCCAGTGGTCTATCTGATTTCGGGGTTCCGGTGGTCGTTTTTTGGGGTGGCGGATGTGCCAATTGCGCTGAGCCTGTTGGCGATTGCGGGCTTCACGGCGCTGTGTTTGGCGGCCGTGTGGTGGATTTTCCGGACCGGTTGGCGCATTCGCGGCTAGGGACAGGATCTTGGCCGGACGGGCTCCTCCGCCCGTGCGGGCGTCCTCGCCTGTGGGTTTTTGTTGACAGTTGATGTCTTTCCTAAGGGGCCTGCCTTGTTAAAGGGGGGCAGGCATTCTACATGCGTCAACATGAAGCGATGGATCCCGTTTATGAAAACGCCGCCTACGGTGGCCGTGGTACGCCTGTCTGGCGTGATCGGTGCTGGAGCGCGCGGACAGTTGAGTGATCAGGCCTTGGGCCCTGTTCTGGAGCGCGCCTTTCGCAAGGGAAAACCCTTGGCGGTGGCGCTGGAGATCAATTCACCGGGGGGTAGCCCCGTTCAATCCTCGCTGATTGGGGCACGGATCAGACGGCTGGCCGCGGAAAACGATGTGCCGGTATTTGCCTTTGTTGAAGACGTGGCGGCATCTGGTGGCTATTGGCTGGCGGCGGCGGCGGATGAGATCTACGCCGATGACAGTTCGATTGTCGGCTCGATTGGCGTGATTTCCGCCGGGTTTGGCGCGCATGTTTTCCTGTCTCGTCAGGGGCTGGAACGCCGTGTTCACACCGCAGGCAAGTCGAAGTCGATGATGGACCCGTTCAAGCCTGAAAAGCCTGAAGATGTGAAACGATTGACCGCTTTACTGGAGCAGATCCACGCAAGTTTTATCCGGCATGTGAAGGCGCGGCGCGGGGACAAGCTGGACACGGTGCCAGAGCTTTTTACTGGTGAAGTCTGGGTGGGGCGCGAAGCTGAAAAGCTGGGCCTGATTGACGGGCTGGGCCATATAACGCCTGTGCTGAAAGAGAAGTTCGGCAAGGACGTCAAGCTGCGTCGTTATGGTTTGAAGCGCCCGGTCTGGCAGCGATTTGGTGCAACGCTGGCGCAGGATGCAATTGCCGGAATTGAGGAACGGGCGGAATACGCGCGTTTTGGCCTCTGACGTGATTGTAAAGATTGTCTCCTTTTTCCTGATCGGTATGGCCGTGCTGGCGATGTTCGGCAAGCTGCGCTATCCGGGGCAGAAACGGTTGCAATCGGCGAAATGCCCCTCTTGCGGGCGGTATCGGATCGGCAAAGGGCCTTGTCCCTGTCAGAAAGGCAAGGGGTAGCCATGGAATGGCTTCTGGTATCTTTGGGGCTGATCATTCTGCTTTTGGCAGGGGATGCGCTGGTGCGCGGCGCGGTAAACCTGTCGCTGCGCGTTGGTATTCCGGCACTGATTGTGTCGCTGACGATTGTTGCCTTTGGTACGTCTGCACCTGAGCTTTTAATCTCTCTGCAAGCAGCGATGAAAGATGCGCCGGGCATTGCGATGGGCAATGTCGTTGGATCTAACACGGCCAATATTCTGCTGGTGCTGGGTGTGCCGGCGATACTGGCGACGCTGCACACGAGCCATTGCAATTCGCGCCGTACTTATTTGTTTATGATTGCCGCGTCGTTATTGTTTATCGCGCTGGCGTTTCAGGGGGTGTTTACGTTCTGGTCGGGCGTGATCCTGTTGGCGGCCTTGTCGATTGTATTGGGAGACGC
Source organism: Shimia abyssi (assembly GCF_003014475.1). GTDB lineage: Bacteria > Pseudomonadota > Alphaproteobacteria > Rhodobacterales > Rhodobacteraceae > Shimia > Shimia abyssi. Next base: position 56,317 of record NZ_PYGJ01000008.1, read on the forward strand.
GTTCTATCAGGCGCGATGCCATCGGCGCGATGCCAAGGCATTGGCAGCGGAAGAAGAAGAAGTCGAGGGCGCGGACCCGGATATGCCGTGGTGGCGGATCGGGTTGTTCATGGTGCTGGGGTTGATCGGGTTGCCATTGGGCGCGGACCTGATGGTCGACAATGCCGAGGTGATCGCGCGCAGGTATGGCGTGTCAGACACGGTGATCGGGCTGACGCTGATTGCGCTGGGCACGTCGCTGCCAGAGCTGGCCACGACGGTGATGGCGGCGTTGCGCAGGCAGGCCGATGTAGCACTGGGCAATGTGATCGGGTCGAACATGTTCAACCTGCTGGCCATTATCGGCATTACGTCGTTGGTGCATCCAATCCCGGTTGATCCAGAGTTTCTTGAATTTGATCTGTGGGTGATGTTGGGCGCGTCCATTCTGATCGTGCCGTTTGTGTTCCTGAAACAGGATATTACCCGGCGTTGGGGTATTGCACTGACAGTGATGTACCTGACCTATATTCTGGTGGTTCTGACATAGGAGGCGGCTGATGCGGCGTGCACTGGTGACCGGAGCGAGCAAGCGGCTGGGGCGCGCGATGGCGTTGTACCTCGCGGAGCGTGGCCATGATGTTGCGGTGCATTATGCCGGATCACAGGACGAGGCCGAACAAACTGCCGAGGATATTCGTGCGCTGGGGCGTAAGGCAATTACGGTGCAAGCGGATCTGGTGCAGGAAGCGGACAGTCAGGAGTTGTTTGGAGCGGCGGTTGATGGGCTGGGCGGGCCAATTACCTGTCTGGTAAACAATGCCTCTGTGTTTGAGTATGACCGGATCGAGACGGCAACGCGTGAAAGCTGGGACCGTCATATCGGCAGCAACCTGCGCGCACCATATGTGCTGACACAGGCGATGGCGCAGCAGGGATTGACGGCCGAGGTTGATGCCAATGGCGAGCCGGTGGCAGTGGGATTGGTCGTGAACATGCTGGATCAGCGTGTGCGCAAGCTGACGCCAGAGTTTTCGACATACACGATTGCCAAAATGGGCCTGTGGGCGTTGACCCAGACCGCGGCGCAAGGATTGGCGCCACATATCAGGGTCAATGCGATTGGCCCGGGGCCAACATTGATAGGCGCGCGCCAGAGCGCGGCGCATTTTGCCGGACAGCGCACCAATACGGTGCTGGGGCGCGGATCTGACCCGGACGATATTGTTGCGGCGCTGGGGTATTTGTTGGATGCCAAGGCCGTAACAGGGCAGTTGATTTGTGTCGACGGCGGGCAACACTTGGGATGGAGAACCCCAGATATTCAGGGTGTGGAGTGACGGTCAAATTCCCGGCATGCGGTGGTATGCATGGTTACCGTCACGGAAAGAAAACCAATCAAAACCAACCTATGTCGTGCAAGTTTTGCACCTTTAACAAATCCGTTACCAAACTGTTGCGTTTTTGTTAATGTTTTCAACGCTTTGTCGACGAGATAATAAAATATAGTTTAGAATCAAGGAATTACATTTACGCCTAAAATTTAGGCATATTAACGAAGTGGGTCAAAAATAACGGAAAAACGCTGTTCTCTCAAAGATATCTACCGACTTATCCACATGTTCCGTGGATTTGTTTTGTCTTGCGAATTTTGTCGGGAGATTGCAGCGAAGCCAAAAGAATCATATCTCGGATAACCATGACAGCAGATGAACCAGACGCCATCAAAACCGTAACCGGTTACGCATGTATTCAAAGCTATCTTAAGACGTTGGACGGATCGCCCGGCGTCTACAGAATGCTGGATGAACAGGCGCGTGTCTTGTACGTCGGTAAGGCACGCAATCTGCGGGCACGGGTGTCAAACTATGCCCGTCCGGGGGGGCATTCGGGGCGGATCGAACGGATGATCTCGGAAACCGCTTCGATGATGTTTTTGACGACAAAGACCGAAACCGAAGCGCTGTTGCTGGAGCAGAATCTAATCAAGCAGCTTAAGCCGAAATACAACGTGCTTCTGCGGGACGACAAAAGCTTTCCCAATATTCTGGTCAGCCGGACCCACGGATTTCCGCAAATCAAAAAACACCGTGGTGCGAAAAAGGAGAAGGGACACTATTACGGTCCGTTTGCAAGTGCGGGGGCGGTGAACCGGACATTAAGCCAGTTGCAGAAGGTTTTCCTGCTGCGCAATTGTTCGGATTCGATGTTCGAGAGCCGGTCGCGCCCGTGCCTGCTTTATCAGATCAAGCGGTGTTCCGGGCCTTGTGTGGGTAAGATTTCCGAAGACGCCTATGCCGAGAGTGTGGGCGATGCTGAGAGGTTCCTGTCAGGGCGTTCGACCCAGATCCAGGAAACGTTGGCCAAACAGATGCAAGCCGCTTCGGATGCGATGGAGTTTGAGCAGGCGGCATCGTTGCGGGACCGTATCAAGGCGTTGACCAGTGTGCAGACGGCTCAGGGCATCAACCCGCGTGGGGTGGCCGAGGCGGATGTGATCGCGCTGCATATGGATAAGGGGCAAGCCTGTGTGCAGGTGTTTTTTATTCGGGCGCACCAGAACTGGGGCAACCGCGATTTTTATCCACGGGTTGGGGCGGAGATTGACGAAGCAGAGGTGCTGGAGGCGTTTATCGGGCAGTTTTACGACACCAAAGACCCGGCGCGACAGCTGATCTTGAGCCATCCAATCGAGAATGCCGATCTGATGGCCGAAGCGTTGGGCGGTAAGCTGGGGCGCAAGGTGGAGATTCTGGTGCCGCAGCGGGGCGAAAAGGCCGAGTTGATGGCGGGGGCGGCGCGCAATGCGCGAGAAAGCCTAGCGCGAAAGATGAGTGAGACGGCGACGCAGGCCAAGCTGTTGAAAGGGTTGGCAGAAGCGTTTGATCTGGACGCGCCACCGAAGCGGATCGAGGTCTACGATAACAGCCACATTCAGGGAACGAATGCTGTTGGCGGGATGATTGTTGCGGGGCCAGAGGGGTTCATGAAAAACAGTTATCGCAAGTTCAACATCAAGGGGGATGACCTGACGCCGGGGGATGACTTTGGTATGATGAAGGAGGTGCTTGCGAGAAGGTTCAAGCGGCTGTTGAAGGAAGATCCGGATCGCGAGCAGGGTATGTGGCCTGATCTGTTGCTGATTGACGGCGGTGCCGGACAGGTTTCTGCGGTGGCCGAGATTATGCGTGAATGGGGTGTCGAGGATATCCCGATGGTGGGCGTGGCCAAGGGCGTGGATCGGGACCACGGTAAAGAAGAATTTCACAGGGTCGGGCAGCGGGTTATGGCGCTGCGGCGCAATGATCCGGTGCTGTATTTTGTGCAACGGATGCGGGATGAGGCGCACCGGTTTGCGATTGGTACACACCGGGCCAAGCGGGCCAAAGCGATTGGCGCGACGCCGCTTGATGATGTGCCGGGCGTGGGCGCAACGCGAAAACGGGCGCTGTTGGCGCATTTTGGATCGGCCAAAGCGGTATCGCGGGCCAACCTTGCCGATCTCAAAGCGGTGGACGGAATATCAGGTGCGTTGGCCGAGACGATTTATGATTATTTCCATGAGGGTAAGTAAGCGCGCTCCTCAAGCCCTTGCGGGCTTTCCTCGCCGGGTGGGTTCGGATAGGAAGGCGGTATGACCTGGAATATTCCCAATATACTCTCTGTTTTGCGGTTGGTTGCGGCACCAATGGTGGCCGTGATGTTTCTTTATTTCACAAGGCCTTATGCGGATTGGTTCGCTTTGTGTCTGTTCCTGTTGGCGGCTGTGACCGATTGGTTTGACGGCTATCTGGCGCGCGCCTGGGGACAGGAGACGCGCATGGGAGCCATGATCGATCCGATTGCGGATAAGGCCATGGTTGTGGTCGCGCTGATGGTGATCGTGGGCTATTCGTCGATGTCGCCTTGGTTGGTGCTCCCGGCGACGGTGATCCTGTTTCGCGAAGTGTTTGTATCCGGATTGCGCGAGTTTCTGGGTGACGTAGCGGGCACACTGAAGGTTACAAAACTCGCCAAATGGAAGACCGCGACACAGATGGTGGCGATCGCGTTTTTGTTCGCCCAAGGGGTATTCGAACACTATCTGGGCATGTCCGCATGGGGCATGGATCAGGCGATGGTCGATCAAGTGATGTTGGGAGAAATTGAGGATTTCCAAGGGCTTATCTGGAAACACGCCGGCATGGTCTGGACCGGGTGGGTCGGGATAGTGCTGTTATGGGTTGCGGCGCTGCTGACGGCGGTGACAGGGGTGGACTATCTGCTTAAGGCCCGCCCGCATTTGAAGGATTGATGGCGATGGATGTGCTGTATTTTGCCTGGGTGCGCGAACGCATTGGACTGCCTAAAGAAGCGGTGGAGACAGAGGCGGCAACCGTGTCAGAGCTGGTGGAAGAGTTGAAGGCGCGCGAAGAGCGATATGCGGTGGCTTTTGGCGATCTGAGTGCACTGCGGGTGGCTGTCGATCAGGAGTTGACCGACTTTGACGCGTCGATCAGGGGCGCGCGTGAAGTGGCCTTTTTCCCGCCCATGACCGGAGGGTAGAATGCGCATTCTGGTACAGTCCGAACCGTTTGATCTGGGTGATGAGGCAAAGAAATTTGCAAGCGGCCACAATAACATGGGCGCGATTGTTACTTTTACAGGAGTAGTGCGGGATCTGGCGCGAGGCGATCTCGATTGTATGGAGATCGAGCACTATCCGGGCATGACCGAACGGGCGCTGGAAAAGATCGCGCGCGAGGCGCTGGCACGTTGGAGTCTGGGTGATGTTCTCGTCATCCACAGGCACGGGCCGCTGGCGCCGGGAGACATGATTATGATGGTTGCCACGGCCGCACCGCATCGCAAAGATGCATTTGAAGCAGCCGAATATCTGATGGACTATCTGAAATCGCGCGCGCCTTTCTGGAAGAAAGAAATCAGTCGCGATGGCGCGGATTGGGTTGCAGCCAAGGACGAAGATGAAGACGCGCTGACCCGCTGGTAGGGGTGGTTTGGGCATGAGTTTAATGCTGATTTTTGGATGGAATCGGCATGTCGGCAACGCGCCGGTATGACGTCGGTATTCCATCAGTGCCGGGGTTTGGCGGTGGCCGGATGGAGATTGCGCGCGCTGAACGACCAAGTGACGCCACGATAGGGTGCGAAAATGGGTTCACACGCGAATGTTTTCACCCGATTTCAATATTTCGCTTGCTTAACTGGTGGGGTCGTTTAACCGGATTGCCAACCCCTAAAATGAGCGCCAGAGCATGATCCCTAAAATTGACCCGATCCCGAACGCGACCCGCGCGATGGCGCCTAAGGATTGGGTGGTGGTCTTGGCCAAGTACCGCGAGCCGGATATCTGGCGCAGTGTGTTTGAGCTGGCGATTACGGCGGGGCCGTTTCTGGCAATTTGGGCGCTGGCGTGGTGGTCATTGTCGCTAAGCCCTTGGGTGGCGCTGGGGCTGTCGATCCTGAACGCGGCATTTTTGCTTCGCTTGTTCACGATCCAGCACGATTGCGGCCATGGATCGTTTTTCAGTAACCGCAAGGTCAGCGACTGGGTTGGTCGTGTACTGGGTGTGGTGACGTTGACGCCGTATGATGTCTGGCGCCGCACTCATTCGGAGCATCACAGCGGCGCGGGTAATCTGAGCCGGCGGGGCATGGGCGATATTATGACGCTAACCGTGGCGGAGTATGAAGCTTTGACACCGATGGGGCGGTTGCAATATCGCATTTACCGTCACCCGTTGATGCTATTTGGTTTTGCGCCGGGATATCTGTTCTTTCTTCAAAATCGCCTGCCGCTGGGGCTCACGTCGCAGCGACGCTATTGGGTGAGCGCGATGAGCACCAACCTCGCACTGGTCGTGATTTTGGGCACCGTTTGGTACTTTGGTGGATTGATGCCATTGTTGCTGATCTTTGTGCCCAGCACGTTGATCGCGGCGACGTTGGGGATGTGGTTGTTTTACGTGCAGCATCAGTTTGAGAATACCCAGTGGGATCAGGATGAAAACTGGCAGGTGCATGACGCAGCGCTGCATGGCAGCTCACATTACGTGATGCCGTCGGTGTTGCAGTGGTTTAGCGCCAATATCGGCATTCACCACGTGCACCATCTGTATAGCCGTATCCCGTTTTACCGCCTGCCAGAGGTGTTGAAGGATCATGTGGAGCTGGAAGACAGCAACCGCATGACCATCCGCGAGAGCCTGGCCTATGCCAAGTTGCATGTGTGGGACGAGAAGAGTCGTAAGCTTTTGTCCTTTGCGCAGGTGCGGGCTTTGTCACGCTGAGCGCGACTGGCCCGAGCTTGATGAGTGGTAGGTAGGCAACCTGTTGGTGACCCGTTATTAGGGTGCCAGTGGTATCGTGTATTTGTTTCGCAATCGAGGTATAGGCAGTCGAAAGCTGCAAACCCGGCGATTGGGGCGGGCGCAATCGCTATTCTGTGTGCAAGCTTATGCTGATTTTGTGGCTGCGTATATCGGTGCACTGAGTTGGTGATCAGTTGGCAACGAAAGGCTGCCGAGAGCCTTTGAGATAACACCACATCGCTGCCTGTTCATCCGGTCGTCGGAGCGGTTCGCGGACAAATTCATTCAAACGTTTCGTACATCAATGGCTGTTTAATGGACTGCAACCGGAGCATCCGTTGCCGAAACTCACGCGGCAAACACTTATGTTGACGTTGCTGCAACCCATGCGCCTTCGAGTGGGACGACTTTGCGGCGTTGAAAAATCAGTGTGGTCACGAGTCTGATCGGAGGTGCGGCAAAAAAGCCTCCGGTGGGGAAAACTACGCAAAGCTAAGCGTGTGCTTAGGTTCGTTCGCTTGGGCGAGCTCGGGCCAGCCCTATTCTTGCGATTTTTCGCCATTGTGGACGCGAGCGTGAGAGCGAACGGTTGGTACAACTGGGGCCGTTTCCTACTCATTAGGCGTTTTTGCGTCGGGTTCCATAATCAGACTATGCCGACGGTAGCTAATGCAAATGCCCGTAAGGTTGGAGGTTCTAGAGACCTGTTGCGCGGTGGAACGTTTGGAAAGGAGCGTTCCAGAGTTGGTAATCTGCGCGCTTCTTAGCCAGTCTAAAGCGTACACGTCACCAATCCTGTTGATGAACTGTGAAGTGCATAGCTTTGTAGGCACGGAAGTGTTCCGCCCCTAGATTATTCCTCCGCCGGAGCCGCTTGACTTGGGGCGGCTTGCGGCAATTTGTGCCCGGTAGCCCGAGGCGCGGTAGGCGGCGATTGGAGAGATCGCCCCGCCTGAACGTTGACGTGCCTTGGCCAGGATCGGGTCCACGTCTGTTCGGAATGCATGCCTTAGTGTTGCCGATGCCATAAGCGCATCATTTTCATCTTGGTATCCAGCCAATGCAATACGATCGACCAGGCTGGCCTGAATGTAGGCGCGTTGAATTTCGATAGCCGACACCATCAGGCTTTCGATCGGGTCCGTGACGTTGTGTGACTGGTCGATCATATGCGCCAAATCTAACCCAGGCGTGTCTTCGGCGTCGACTAGCTCGTTCCAGACAAGGAACAAGCGGTAGGGGTCAATGGTGCCGCTGTCGAGGTCATCGTCGCCATATTTGCTATCGTTGAAGTGGAAACCACCGAGCTTGTTCGCGCGAACAAGGCGTGACACGATCATTTCGATATTCACATTCGGTGCATGGTGTCCGAGATCGACCAGACACATGGCTTTTTCGCCGAGTTCTTGCGCGGTCAATAGCGAAGTGCCCCAATCCTGAACAACTGTCGAGTAGAATGCTGGTTCGTAGATCTTGTGTTCCGAGAATAACCGCCAGTCCTCTGGGAGCCCCGCGTAAATGGATTTCATCGACGAAAGATAGCGTTCGAATTGTCGCCCCATGTGGGTCTGCCCGGGAAAGTTGGCGCCATCCCCAACCCAGACCGTCAGCGCCTTGGAGCCGATTTTCTGACCGATCTCGATGCACTCCAGATTGTGTTCCACCGCCTGTGCGCGTGTCGCGGCATCGGTGTGGGAAAGCGAGCCGAACTTGTAAGAGAAGGCCTGATCCGGTTGATCTTGGAATGTGTTCGAGTTCATCGCGTCGAAGGACAATTCGTGCTGCTCTGCCTTGGCCAGCAAATCGGTTGGGTCGGCCTTGTCCCAGGGAATGTGTAGAGAGACGGAAGGAGCAGACCGTGTCAGCTTGTGGATGACTCCACAGTCATCGAGCTTATCCAAGATCGTGGCGGGTTCGCCATCTCCGGGAAACCGTGCAAAACGTGTGCCGCCCGTGCCAGTTCCCCATGAAGGTATCGCGACGCCGAAACCTTGCGCACGATTCACGAGCTCATTGATATCGACACCCCGTCGGTCGAGTTTCTCTGCAAGGCAAGCAAAGTCGGTTTCCAGGTCCTTGGCGTGCTTCGCGTTGTGAGCTTCGATTACAGTTTGATGAATCATTTTGTCCTCCCCGGTGACCCGCGCCGGCAATCGGCGGGCACGTTGGTCAAGCTCTAGCGTGTGAACGCCTGTACGTTACCTGCATCGACGTTCAGAATGTTGCCCGTCGATTTTGCTGATTTGTCGGAGGCAAAAAAGTAGGCAGCCTCCGCGATGTCTTCTGGGAAAACGGAGCGTTTCAACATCGAACGATTGCGATACATTTCTTCGAGGCCCTCTTTGTTGGTACCATAGGTGTCCGCTCGTTGGTCAAGCCAATCACCTTCCCATATTTTCGAGCCGCGTAATACCGCGTCAGGGTTCACTACATTTACGCGGATGCCGGCTTCGGCGCCCTCCAGAGCCAGACAACGCGCAAGGTGGATCTCAGAAGCTTTGGCCGTGCAGTACGCAGCTGCGTTTGGCGATGCGGCAAGGCCATTCTTAGAGGCTACGAACACGACCGATCCTCCCATTTTTTGAATGCGCATCAGCTTGAATGCTTCGCGTGATACAAGGAAATAGCCGGTGGACAGGATGTCCATGTTCTGGTTCCAAAGATCAAGAGATGTGTCTTCGATGGGGGCCGAAGTAGCAATTCCAGCATTTGAGACGAGGATGTCAACGCCGCCAAATTCAACAGCGGTATGCGCGTATGCTGCTGCCACAGCGGCTTCATCGGTGACATTCATCAGGACGGTGCGAACGGCGTCCACGCCATAGCGATCCGCGAGATCATTGTGTGTTGCAACGAGACCTTCGGCATTGATATCCGCGAGCATCACACAGGCCCCCTCTGCAAGGTAACGCTCAGCAGTGGCTGCGCCTATTCCTCCGGCACCGCCGGTGACTAGCGCCACATGTCCCGCAAGGCTTTTGGGTTTTGGCATTCGTTGCAACTTTGCCTCTTCCAGGAGCCAGTATTCGATGTCGAATGCCTCCTGCTCAGGCAAGCCGCAATACTCGGACACGGCCGAGGAGCCGCGCATAACGTTGATCGCATTAGTGTAGAACTCGCCCGAGATACGCGCCGTTGCGCGATCCCCGGCAAATGTGATCATTCCAACACCGGGGACCAAGTAGACCACCGCGTTGGGATCACGCAGGGCCGGGCTGTCGTCGTGTTTGCAGCGATCATAATACGCCGCATAACCATCTCGGTAAGTTGCGATCTGCGCCTCCAAGCCGCTTAAGACCTCATCCAGGTTGTTCTTGGACGGATCAAAATCGATGACTAAGGGACATATTTTGGTGCGAAGGAAGTGGTCTGGACAAGAAGTGCCAAGTGCCGCCAATGGACGCATTTCCCGAGAGTTCACAAATTCGAGCACGGTATCGGAGTCAACAAAGTTGCCAACCATGTGCTGTTGTCCCGAAACAAACCCACGGATTGCGGGCATGAGTTTCGCAGCGATATTGCGGCGGGTAACAGCAGAAAGGCTCTCATGAATCTGCCCGCCAAACGCGGGGAGATCGACCGAATTTTTCTCGAAGTAACTGATCGCCTTGTTGATGATCTCAAGTGTTAACTCGTAACACGCCTGTGCATCGTCATGCCAAGTGAAAAGCCCGTGGGATTCGAGAACGACACCCTTAGCATTTGGGTTCGCAATGCAAAATTCCTCAAGCCACAAACCCAGTTCGTAGCCAGGCTTTTTCCAGGGAAGCCAGCCAATATCGCCGCCAAAAATCTCTTTGGTCATGGCCTTGCTGTCCTTGGAGGCTGCAATAGCAATGATGGCATCGGGGTGCATGTGGTCGACATGTACTTTGGGCACATAAGCATGAAGCGGTGTGTCGATAGATGCGGCGCGTGGGTTTAAGTTGAATGTGCAATGCGGGAGATATCCGACCATCTCATCTTCGAACCCAACGCTTCGGTACTTGGTTTTAAGGGCGCGCAGTTTGTCCATGTAAAGCGTTGAGAAACCGTCCATCTTAATCGAGCCGACGTCACCGCCGGAGCCCTTGACCCAAAGCACTTCGACGTCAGTTCCAGTTAGTGGATCCGCCTGCCGGACTTTGGCAGACGTATTGCCACCTCCGTAGTTGGTCACGCGCTTGTCAGATCCAAGCAGATTCGAGCGGTACAAAAGCTTCTCGGGTTCGCTCATTCCGGCTGCTTTGGCCTCGTCCCACAGTGAAACCAGACGGTTTGCTTCGGTTAGCATTGAGATCTCCTCCCTATCCGCAGATAATTCAATCAGATTTGGTCAGAGACTGGATGAGGTGTGACAGAATGTCAATCATAAACGGTCAATATGAATCATAATGGGAGCGAAAATGAGTGGTAATGACAAATAATGATTGACAGTGATCATTTTAATGCGGCATCAACAACATCAACGGGAGGAAAGTAATGCACGAGAAGGAACGCCACAGGATCATTCTGTCCGCAGTTCAGGACCGTCCAGTTGCGACGGTTGTAGAGCTGTGCAGTATGACAGGGGCCTCTGAAGCGACGGTTCGCCGGGATATCTCTGCACTACACGAAAGCAATAAACTACGGCGTGTGCGCGGTGGGGCGGAGGCTCTGCATCCCAATCAGTTCCCAAGCCTCGCCGGACGTCCGTTTGCGGTGAATGAAGCGATCAATAACCCTCAAAAGCAAGCAATTGCGCGCAAGGCGGTTGAAATGTGCGAAGAGGGCGAGCCGATCATCATTAACGGTGGCACCACGACGTTTCAGATGGTGCACCCTTTGTCGGCTCACCGGCTTCAGGTTTTTACAAATTCGTTCCCAATTGCTGAGCACCTGCTGAAGAACTCGAAGAATACCGTTTTGATTTCGGGCGGTGTGATCTATCGCGAGCAAAATATTGTGCTTTCGCCGTTCGACAACGACGTTACGCGCAATTTTTATGCCCGCCGTATGTTCATGGGCGCGCAAGGGGTGGGGCCGCTGGGAGTGATGGAGGGGGATCCCTTGATCATCCAAGCCGAGCAAAAGTTGATCGGACAGGCCGACGAATTGGTGTTGCTGGTCGACTCCAGCAAATTCGAGGCGCGCTCTAGCCTCGTGCTGTGCCCGCTCAAGGACATCGATGTTTTGATCACAGATGAAGGGATCAGCGACCGCGCGGCCGCAATGGTGGAAGCGGCGGATATCAAACTTATCGTGGTGCCGGTCGGCGCCTCGAAGCAAGAGGCGGTATCGTAGTCATCCAATAGGGGACGGTGAGCCGTGAATTTAGGGAAACCAGGGAGGAAACCCGATGAAATTTACCAAACTCATGACATCCGTGGCTGTCGCTGCGGGATTGTTCACCGGACCCGCAGCAGCCGAAGACATGCGCATCGCACTGGTCGTTAAGGCGCTGGGGATAGGGTTCTTTGAGGCCGCCGCCGAAGGTGCTGAAGAAGCGGCCAAGGAGCTAGGCGGTGTCGAGATCATTTACACCGGGCCAACCGACACAACAGCAGAGGGTCAGATCGAAGTGATTAACTCGTTGATCGCCCAGCGTGTTGATGCAATTGCCGTTTCTGCCAACGACACAGACGCGCTGGTTCCAACGCTTAAAAAGGCAATGCAACGTGGCATCACCGTGATTTCCTGGGATTCTGGGGTGGCCGAAGCGGGACGTCAGGCGCACCTGAATCCTTCGTCTAACGCTTTGATCGGCAACATGATTATCAAGTTGGCCGCAGATCATCTTCCGGATGGTGGTGAGGTTGCGGTTTTGTCGGCAACAACGACATCAACCAACCAGAACATCTGGATCGACGAAATGAACAAGGTGATGGGCAACTACCCGGGCATAGAGGTTGTTTCGACCGTGTATGGCGATGATCTGGCAGACAAGTCGTATCGCGAAGCCACCGGCCTTATGCAGTCACACCCTGAGCTCGACGCCATCATTGCGCCAACGTCGGTTGGTATCGTTGCTGCTGCGCAGGCTGTGGCTGATGCGGGCAAGATTGGTCAAGTTAATGTAACTGGGCTTGGTTTGCCTTCGGAAATGGCGGGGGCCATTGAAAGCGGCGCGTCCAAGTCCTTTGCGATCTGGAACCCGATTGATCTGGGGTATTCAGCAACGATGCTGGCCCATCAATTGGCAACCGAAGCTGCGACCGCAGAACCGGGCGCCGAAATTTCAATTGGGCGCATGGGTGCGATTACGCTGGACGAAACGAACTCTGCTGCGATGGCCGACCCGTTTGTCTATGACGCGAGCAACATCGACGCTTTCAAGAGTATCTTTTAAACACCTCTCGTCGTATGGGGCGGCGAAAATGTTGCCGCCCCGAGCCCGACTGGACCCATCACACCTGGCGTGCGTGCTCGAGAGGGAACACATATGGAACCTCGCAAATCAACAAATCCGGTGAACGCAGATCAAGGCGTTGTCCTAAGGCTGGATGGCATCATCAAGACATTTCCGGGTGTCAAAGCATTGGACAACGTTCGACTAGAGCTTCACGCTGGTGAAGTCACTGCGTTGATCGGTGAAAACGGCGCTGGCAAATCGACGGTGGTCAAGACGCTGACAGGGATCTACCAACCCGAAGGCGGGCAAATCCTGCTAGATGGTATGGCGATCTCTTTTTCCACTCCACAGGATGCTGCCGATGCTGGTGTGACGGCGATACATCAGGAAACTGTGTTGTTTGACGAACTGTCGGTCGCGGAGAATGTATTTATCGGGCACGCGCCCAAGGGTCGGTTTGGTCTGATCGACACAAAATTGATGATCGAGAAGACCGCACAAATTCTAGAGTCGATTGGCGCCAAGATCAGTGCGGGCGCGAAGCTAAAGGATCTTGGGATCGCATCGCGTCATCTGGTGGCGATTGCACGCGCCCTGTCTGTTGACGCGCGCGTTGTCATTATGGATGAGCCAACAGCCGCGCTCAGCCAGACCGAAATCGAGGAACTGTATGAACTTGTCGAAACGCTCAAAGCACAAGGCAAGGCCATCCTGTTCATATCGCACAAGTTTGACGAAATTTTTCGCATTGCCGACCGATACACGGTTTTTAGAGATGGGCAATTTGTCGGAGAGGGCAAAATGGCGAACGTCGAAGAGGCAGACCTGGTTCAGATGATGGTGGGGCGCGCTGTAGATCAGCTGTTTCCAAAACGCCGTGCAGAGATTGGCGAAGAGGTTCTGACAGTTGCGGAATATAGTCATCCGACCGAGTTCGAGAACATAAGTTTTTCTCTGCGGCGAGGAGAGATTCTGGGGTTTTATGGCCTTGTTGGTGCCGGGCGATCGGAGTTCATGCAGTCATTGATCGGGATCACCCGTCCGTCGAAAGGTAAAGTTAGTATTGATGGAAGAGTATCTGTCATTCGGTCTCCGGCTGCGGCGGTTGAGGCTGGTATTGTCTATGTACCCGAGGATCGAGGCAGGCAGGGTACGATTCTGGATATGCCCATTTTTCAAAACGTAACCTTGCCGTCCCTGAAAAAGACGTCGCGAGATGGTTTCATCCGTCTTGCTGAAGAGTTTGCCCTTGCGCGTGAGTATACAGAGCGGCTCGATTTGCGGGCCGCTTCGCTGGACACGCATGTCGGAGCGCTGTCTGGAGGAAACCAGCAGAAGGTGGTTATCGCCAAGTGGTTGGCGACGAAACCGCGTGTGATCATACTTGATGAACCAACAAAGGGCATCGACATCGGCTCTAAGGCTGCAGTGCATGATTTTATGTCTGAATTGGCTGCTCAGGGGTTGTCCGTGATTATGGTTAGTTCGGAAATCCCCGAAATTTTGGGAATGTCGGATCGGGTAATTGTAATGCGCGAGGGGCGCATGGTGGCCGAGTTGCAAGATGACGCGCTCAGCCCAGAGACATTGGTGCGACATGCGGTTGGCATAAACGTTGAAGGAGGCTTGGCATGAGTGCTCTGAAATCGCGGGAAGCCATACTTTTCGGCGCCATTTTAGCGCTGACAACCGTGATTGCGACCCGTTTTCCGGGTTTTGTCACCCCAACCAACCTTGTTTCAGTGTTCACTGATACGTCGCCATTGATGATTTTGGCTATGGGCCAGATGGTTGTCATTCTGACCCGCTGTATCGACTTATCGGTCGCCGCGAACCTTGCATTGACGGGTATGGTTTGCGCCATGATCAATGTGGCTATGCCCGGCTTGCCGATGGTTGTTATCCTTGTCGTCGCGTTGATTTTGGGCGCAGCGCTGGGCGCGATCAACGGCATCCTTGTTTGGAAACTGAGCATTCCGCCAATTGTCGTGACGCTGGGCACGATGACGATTTTCCGGGGCATTATTTTCCTGTTGACCGAAGGCAAGTGGATCAATGCGCATGAAATGAGCCCGCATTTCACCGGGTTTCCGCGCAACGAGATCTTAGGAATGCCGGTGCTTGGCTGGATTGGGATTATTGTCGCCTTGATAATGATGGTGGTCATGGCGCGCTCGACCATGGGGCGGGCCATTTATGCCGTCGGAGGTAACCCACATGCTGCGGTATATACGGGTATAGACGTGGGTAAGACGCAGTTTTACGCCTTTGTGATATCCGGCACGTTGGCTGGTCTTACTGGGTATTTGTGGGTCGCACGGTATTCAGTGGCCTATGTCGACATTGCCGGTGGTTTTGAGCTCGACGTTGTTGCGGCCTGTGTGATTGGCGGTGTCTCGATTGCAGGCGGTGCGGGCACGGTTTTTGGTACGCTGTTGGGCGCGCTGTTTCTGGGCGTTGTCAAAAATGCTCTACCGGTGGTTGATATTTCACCTTTTTGGCAGCTCGCGATATCAGGAGCTGCCATAATCGTAGCAGTTGCATTTAATGCCAAATCAGGCCGTTCAAAGGGCCGGGTCATCCTGAAATCTGCGGAGCACGCACAATGAGCCATGCCGACACCCAAACCCGTCATGTTCCTGATCGCCTGCGACCTTCACTTTATGCCCATCTAGTTGGCTGGGAAAGTCTTCTGCTCGCTGTGGCGGTCGCGGTATTTGTGTTCAACGCATTCGCGTCGCCCTATTTTCTTGACGCGTGGAACCTGTCAGACGCGACGTTCAATTTCACTGAAAAGGCGATGATTGCCTTTGCCATGGCGATGTTGATCATCGCGGGCGAGATCGACCTTTCGGTCGCGTCAATCATTGCGCTCAGCTCTACCGTTATGGGGCTGGCCATGCAAATGGGGGCGGGAACACCTGTTTTGGTGTTGGTTGGGTTGACGACCGGGCTTTTGTGTGGGGCATTTAATGGGGCGTTAGTTACCCGACTTGGCCTGCCATCCATCGTTGTGACAATCGGCACCATGAGCCTGTTTCGTGGTGTAAGCTATATCATTCTTGGTGACGGCGCATTTACAAGATACCCGGCCAGTTTCGCGTGGTTCGGTCAAGGTTACGCGTTTTGGGTGATTTCCGTTGAATTCGTTATTTTTGTGCTGTTGGCGATTTTCTTTGGCATCTTGCTGCATAAGACCAATTTTGGCCGCATGGTCTATGCCATTGGCAACAACGCGACCGGTGCATTGTTCTCGGGCATTCGTGTGGATCGGGTGAAATTTGTACTGTTCCTGATGACTGGCCTGATGTCAGGTCTTGCGGCGGTGTGCCTGACATCACGGCTGGGGTCCACGCGTCCCTCAATTGCGTCAGGCATGGAGCTTGAAATAGTCACAATGGTTGTATTGGGAGGGATCAATATTTTGGGCGGCTCTGGGTCAATCCCCGGAGTGGTGATCGCTGCTTTTGTCATGGGGCTTGTGACATTTGGGCTTGGCTTGCTGAACGTTCCAGGCATTGTCATGTCGATCTTTATTGGACTGCTGCTGATCGGTGTAATCGCGTTGCCGCGTCTTTGGGCCATTTGGCGAAAACGGACGGTGTAGGCCAATGGAGAAGTTTGCGTTTTGCATGACCCTGCACGCAGGAAAACTAGACGAATATAAAAGGCGCCACGATGAGATATGGCCAGAGCTAAGTGCGCTGCTGAAGGATGCCGGGATAGAGGATTATTCGATCCACTATCATGCCGACACGCGGCAGCTGTTTGGAGTCCTTAGGCGGACAAGCAATCATTCTATGTATGAATTGCCGGATCATCCGATCGTCAAGCGCTGGTGGGCACATATGGCCGATATCATGGACACCAATCCCGACAACAGCCCGGTTGTGGTCGACTTAGAGCAAGTGTTTCACTTGCCATGACACACCCGGTTGCGACCCGAAACAATATCGCGGTGATTGATGTTGGCAAGACCAACGCCAAGCTTGCATTGGTTGATGGGCTGTCCATGACGGAAATCGCAGTGGTGACACGTCCAAATGATGTTAGGTCAACACCGCCTTATCCACATTTTGATCTTCAAGGCCATTGGGCGTTTTTTCTGCGAAATCTAAAGGTATTTCACGCCGAATATGGCGTAGACGCCATCTCGGTCACAACCCACGGTGCTTCGATTGTCTTGTTGCAGGAGGATGGTTCACTGGCCACGGCCATGCTTGACTACGAGCACGATGGCCCAGATTCCCTTGTGGCAGAATATGATCGGTTGCGTCCCGATTTTGCCGAAACAGGATCCCCCCGATTGGCTGGTGGTCTCAACGTTGGCGCACAATTGCATTGGTTGTTTGAGAACGATCCAACTTTGATGGCGCGCACCAAGCACATCATTACTTACCCGCAGTATTGGGGATACCAGTTGACTGGGAAACTGGCCTGTGACGTGACATCCCTTGGGTGCCATACTGACCTTTGGAACCCATGGGAGGGTCGGCCCTCGTCGCTTGTTTCGCGCCTTGGAATTTCAGAGAAGTTGGCACCAGCTCAAAGCGCATCTGACGTTTTGGGCTGGTTAAAACCCGATATCTGCGAGGTCACGGGGATGCAGCCCGGCACGCCCGTGGCCTGTGGGATCCATGATAGCAACGCGTCGCTTGTGCCGCATCTTAATCAAAATGTTGGGGCCTTTTCGGTGGTGTCTACCGGAACATGGGTCGTTTGTATGGCGGTCGGTGGTACTTCAAGGCAGTTAGACAGCGACCGGGACACTTTGGTGAACGTAAACGCATATGGTACGCCGGTTCCCTCTGCCCGTTTCATGGGCGGGCGGGAATACGAGGTCATGCGGGCGGGGGCAGAGGTCACACCAACGTCAGGGGACCGGGCAACAGTGCTCGCAAACGAGATTATGCTTCTCCCGTCCGTGGTGACAAGCAGTGGGCCATTTTCAGGGCGGGATATGCGGTGGAACGGCCCGCCCGCCTCAGATGGCCAGCGCATATATGCGTTGTCTCTGTATCTTGCGATGATGACCGATGTTTGCCTGCGGCTTGCCGGTGGTAAGGGAAAAACCATCATCGAAGGCCCCTTTGCCCAGAATGCCGATTATTTGGATATGCTCGCGGAGATACGGCCCGATGGAATAGCGATTGCGAGTTCTAGAACCGGAACCAGCGTAGGCGCAGCGATGCTGCTTACGGAGGCGAAGGCGCCTGACGTTGCCGGCGCCCGTGTGCATAGCCCGCGCGGTGAGCTTGCAAGCTATGCGCGTCGATGGCGCAATTTGGTGGATACAACTACCTGATCACGGGGTGCCGATTTTTGCGGTTGCGTAGAAACAAAGTTTGAACTGCCGGGCGTTACAAATCAGGGTTGAAGGCTGTTCTAACCGCTAGAGTTCGCCCGGAATCACAACACGATCATTCGATTGATTGATTCGCCTTCCACGCGTCGAAGCGGACGAGCGTTTCCGGGTCGGTTGGCGGGTAGAGGCCGCGGATAGACGCGCCGGAATTGACCTCTTCGAGGACAAACGCTTCGAATTGCTCCATTCCGACTGTTTCGTGGGCCACTTCATCAGCCAGAGAACGTGGGATGACCATGACACCGTCGGAGTCGCCCATTATGATGTCGCCAGGATAGATCGCTACGCCGCCGCAGGAAATCGGTAGTTGGATGTCGACGGCATGATGTTTGGTTAGGTTTGTAGGGGCAGACGCCTTGGCCGCAAACACTGGCATTTCCAGTGCGGCAGCACCACGCGCGTCGCGGATGCCTCCATCCGTTACGACACCTCCAACGCCGCGCATCTGGCACCTCGTTAGGAGAATGGAACCAGCTGAGGCGGCGGACGCGTCCTGGCGACAATCCATGACCAAGATTGATCCTCTCGGGCACTCTTCGACGGCAACACGTTGAGGGTGGTCCGGTTCTCGGAAGGCATCGAGTGGGTCAGTGTCTGGTCGTGCAGGAATATAGCGCAGTGTATAAGCGGGCCCGACCATTGTCGGTGTGTCTGTGGACAGTGGTGCGACCCCCTGAATATAGGCGTTGTGAAAGCCACGCTTGTAAAGCAGCGTGGCAACAGATGCCGTACTCGCGTTTTTCAGCTGTGCCATCGCGTCTGGTGAGACGGCGATCGTGTTGGCGTCTGGCGGGTTGGGCATGTCCGTGTGTCCTTAGGAACGTTGTGTCATGGCGATGGGGGAAAAATCTATTGGTACGAGCGCGCCTCTTTGCTGAACGACTTGCCGCGACAGACGGCACGCATAGGCGATACCGTCGGGCAAGCTGGAGCCAGAAACATGTCCAGCCAAGATCCCTGCGTTGAAGCTATCGCCTGCGGCCGTGCTATCGATCAGCTCTTTTACAGGCTGCACATTGACTTCACCACTGGTTTCGCCCTCCAGGAAGATCACTGGTTCGGCACCATTTTTGACAATGGTGGTTGTGACGCCTGCGCGTGCATACCGCTGAGCCGTTTCGAGTGGACTCGCATCTCCAAAAAAACTGTTTTCATCTTCGAACGAGGGTAGCGCGATATCGGCGACGTTTGCCCCCATCATGATTGTGTCTGTCATAACGCTTTCGGAGGGCCAAAGGCGTGGGCGCAAGTTTGGGTCAAACATGACGATCTTGCCCAACTGTCGCGCCTCGCGGAGAGCTGCAAAAAAGTGCTCACGTGGTTTGGTATCAAGTATTGCGAGAGTAATGCCTGAAAAATAGATCACGTCATTTTCCAGCATTGCGTCACGGAGTTTCACCGGGTCATCAGCCAAGGTGCGCGCGGCAGACTGGTCGCGCCAGTAGGAAAAGCTGCGCTCTCCGTTGTTTAGAGAGATCAGGTACAGGCCAATGCTGCGGTCTGGAACCGTCTGCACGAAGCTGTCATTCACCCCACTTTCACGCAGAAACTGTGTCAGGTCCGCAGAGATGCTGTCGCGGCCAACGGCCGTAAGGTAGGACACGGAAATATCGGGCGCACATTGCGCCAAATACCAAGCCGTGTTGAATGTATCGCCTGCAAACCCCAGCCGGAATTCTCCGGGGGTGTCGTTTGGAGCCAGTTCAGCCATACACTCGCCAATTGCAAGAATGCGCATATCTTTGAGAATCCAGTCTAAAGGAAATCGTCGCGGCGGGGTGTGAAGCAATCCACCAGCATCCCTGCCTCAAGGCAG
Organism: Shimia abyssi; assembly: GCF_003014475.1. Taxonomy (GTDB): domain Bacteria; phylum Pseudomonadota; class Alphaproteobacteria; order Rhodobacterales; family Rhodobacteraceae; genus Shimia; species Shimia abyssi. Next base: position 76,098 of record NZ_PYGJ01000008.1, read on the forward strand.
ATGCACCCGTGGGTCATCCCCGATGGTATTACAAAGCTGTCTCCGGGGCCGACCTCGCGTTCTTCGTCGCCCAAAGTGAAGCGAAACCGCCCACTTTCGACGTAGGTCGATTGCACGTGCGGATGATTGTGCAAGGCACCCTCGGCACCTTTGGCGTCAAACCGAAAGGCAACAACCATCAGGTCTGGATGATCGGACAGAACCTGACGTGTGACCTTCTCACCGCTTGAAACAATTGGAAATTCGGACATTGGCCCCTCCGTTTATGAGAACAGCATCCCGCCGTTGATGTCGATATTTGTACCAGTGATGAACGCGCTGTCATCACAGGCGAGGAAAAGGACGAGGTTCGCCGCGTCGTCTACCTGACCTTGCCGTTTGAGTGGTGCATTGGCTTCAAAGCCGCGTCGTCCGGCGTCTGGTGTATGGATATTGTGGAAATCGGTGTCGATCATGCCGGGGCAAAGCGCGTTGACGCGAATGTCCGGGCCGAGCTCCTTGGCCAAGCCGCGGGTCATGGTCATCACGGCGCCTTTGGACGTCGCGTATGGAATTGCACCCGGACCGCCACCATCGCGTCCAGCTTGGCTGGCAAGGTTGACAATTGCACCGCTGGTCATGTGGGCAAGGCATGCTTTGGTCATCAGGAAGGTGCTGGTAAGATTGAGGGTCATAACCTCTTCCCAATGCGACAGAGACATTTCGGCAACTGTCTTACGCGCAACCAACCCGCCCGCGTTGTTCACAAGCACGTCGACGCCGCCAAATGTTTCGACGGTTTTTGCCACCAAGGCGTTTACATCTTCTTCCTTTTTGAGGTCTCCCTGGATGGCAATCGCACGTCCGCCTGCGGCCTCGATTTTGGCGACGGTCGCGTCGGCACCCGTTGAGCTGGCAAAATAGTTGATCGCAATATTGGCACCTTCAGATGCCAGTTTGATGGCAACTGCCGCTCCGATATCCCGGCCACCGCCAGTGATGATGGCCGTTTTTCCTGCTAGTTTCATAGTCGTCCTTCCTATATTGAATGCCGCGCGTTTAGCGTGGTCTGATTATGTATTTGCCAGTTTCTTGAGTACGACTTTGAAGGTGTTCTCATCGGCGTCGGTGAAATAGAGATCGGCGTCATAGCCCTGATCATCCATGAAGTTGAAAACGCGCTTGGGCTGGTCGAGCTTGTAGGGCACCAGCAGCGTGGCAATCCGGTGGCGGGTGGCTGCGGGGTATTTTGCAGTCAGAAACGTGCTGACTGGCAGGCCTTCATAATCCGCCGGATCGACATCTGGAAAACCGGTTTCCTGTGTGATGTCTGGTTTACCACCTTCTGACCAAACCACTTGCCCATAAAACCCAGCTCGTTCGCCTGTATATCGAAACGAAGATTTGCCGAGTTCAAACCGATTGTTGGCGTGCAGCAGCCATTCAACGGTCACCGGGGTTTTGGCGTCTACCTTGTCGACGATCACGAAATAGGAGTTGCGAACGAAATACACTTCGCGCTCTGCACGGGTGACTTCGGGGGACAGGCTTTGGTAGGCTGGGGTTGCATCGCCATGGATGAAAACGTGGTCGTCGCGCTGTTCGGCAGTGAGGATTCTGCCAGTTGCAGACAGTGCCCTGGATTTGTCCGTTTCCGCGTATTGGCCATTGCCATTGATCAGGATGGCGTTTTTGGATCTGGTCTGCCGCCGCCATTTACGGTGCATCGTCGAATTGAATGCCACATAGTGCCCCGATTGGATCGCCAAATCCTCACCATAGGCGGCGAGGCAAAACGCATTTTGGTCGCCGTGGCTGTGGCTAACGGATCCAAATTTGGACGACTTGAAGACGAACTGTATGTGGTTGTCAGGGTCGTTCATTGCGTGCTGAACGCCGACCCACCCGATCCCTTCGAAGTGTCGCATTCCGCCTTCAGGTGGTGTTGCTTCGACAACCGGGAAGTCCGTTTGAAAGACAAGTTCGTCGAAATTCGTGTCCCACCAACCCCAATTGTAGAATGCGCCCTCGGTGCCGGGGTTTAGGCGCAGGTTTTCGTCGCAATACCACTGGTATTCGCCTTTACCAGTTGCACCGGCGAACTGACGCATGTTCAGTCCGGTTTTAATACCGGGCAGATCGCCCTGAGTACTGTCGTCGCCAAATGTTGCGCGACGTGTATTCGGAGCCTTGCAGAACAACGGAAAATCTCCGGTGTTTTGCAAGAAGGGACGCGCGTAAAGGTCGATTCCTGTATAGGATTTCAAACGGTTCGCTGTGTCGATCAGATAGGCGATGCCCATCATCCAGTAATTCGTACCCTCGGCCCAACCGCCATCGCTGTCGCCCCATGGGGAGTAGACCGTGGACAGGAATTCGATGCTGTAATTGAGCCAGTCGCGGGCCTCGTCATCCTCGTCGTCGCCCAAGAGGGCAATACAGGCCGGAACGATTGAGAGCGAAACTGAGCGCACGGCGTGGCTGTCATAAGGGAATAAGTGAATTTTGGCGTTCAGAATGGCGTGTTCGGCGATGTCGCGTGTGCGTTCCAGAAGGGGCGCGCGCACCTTGACACGTTCCTCTTCAGTTAAGTCGTCATAAAGCCAATCATAGCCCCATGCGAGCGCGTTGCAGACGCGATAGGCCCACTCATCGGTATAGGCACGTGAAGTAACGCCCATCGGATCCCAGCTCGCGACTTCCAGAAGCCAATCTTTGGCACGCGCCGTCATTTCTGGGTTGTTTGTGACCTTGCCGCCGATGGCGAGGTGGCGAATTGCATACCACACTTCTTGCAGATCGATATAAGTCTGCCGCCAGACCGGAGCCGTACGCTTGTGGTCAGGGTAACCTGCAGGTTCGGTCGTAATTGGTCTGTCCATCCACGGCAGGACCGATTTCTCGTAAAAATTTGCCCAACTACAATGCTCGGGGTTTTCTTTCACGGCTTTACAAAATCCTGCCAGTCGATCCTGTGTCATCCACAGGCGAGGATGATCAGTTGTGACGTTGGCGAGACGGTCGTTGCGTGATGGAAGTGGGGTTTCTGCCAGCCCGACAGCGACCGAGAATGTACGCGTGCTGCTCCAAGTGCTGGAGGGCGCTCCAACCTCCTTGTCCCAAGTAGCGTAGGACCAGTGGTATTCTCCTGCGGGTAGCACTTTGTCGGGGGTGAAAAAGTTTAAGGGCAGATCCTCGAAAATCTGCGTCTTGGATTTGGGAAAGTCAGGATCACTTGACACGCGCAACACATAAGTTGCGCCATCGTCGATCACGGGAATCCACGTAAACCGAGGAGGATTCTCGACGACCTCCGTTTCAGCATCCGGACCATATTGGATGGTCAGACGGCCTGCTTTGGGTTCATCAAGCAATGGAAGTGCAGTTGCCGGCATCGGTTCTTTGTTTCCCTGAGAATATCTGGATTGCCGGGGGCGGTATTTGCAGCCGCCCCCGAACGAGTTGGCTTACTTAGAGTATTGGCGGTTGTAGGCTGACTGCATCACGGCCAAGACGTCGCTCAAACCGAGTTTCTCGAGCTGAGCCATGTACGCGTCCCAATCGGCTTCGACATCACCGTTGCCCAGAATCCACCCTTGCTGGCGTTCCAGCATGTAGTCGCGGATCGTACCCCAGTACTTGTCGTATACTTTCTGCTCTTCGGCGTCGAATGCTACGCCCAGAAACTGATCGATCAGGTAATCGCCTTCGTCATAGAGCGCGATACCTTCGAGGGCGAACTCGTTCGACCATTGGATTTCATAGCCATAGTCCTGAAAATACCCACGACCCTGAAGCTGTGACCCAACCTGATACAGTGACCGGTTTACAGGCCCCGCATCGAGGAATTCTTGTTTGAAGATCGCTTTGCCGTCGACCATTTCATACTGCTCGCCCTCGACACCAAAGTTCGCCAGTCGACGCCCTTCTTCGGTGAACCAGAAGTCGAAATATTTGATGGTTTCGACGGGGTGTTCGTTGGTGTACCCGATGGCCCATCCGTCAGGTTTGATCGGGATGCGCCGGTGTTCCTCGATGCGCTTACCAGAGACTGATGCTGGCGGTGCCATTGCCTTGAACTCGAAGCCTTCGATCTCTGAAGAAAGACGGTTGTAGCCGGACGTTGAGGCAAACCAGTCATGGGTTGCACCACCAAGGTTTTCCGACAACAGAAAGTCACGCGCTGAGCTGCCCCGGGTGAAGATCTCTGCGTCAATCAAGCCGTCTGCATACCAGCGGGCAAGGTTCTTGATACCTTCGCGATAACCTTCGCCCGCGTAGGGGTGACGGAGCTCGCCATTGTCGACATAGAAGTCGTGATATGTGTCAGAACCGGACGAGCGACCGTCCCAAAGAGTGACCAGACGGATGAGCTCGGGCCATTGGCGAGCGAAGTAGGGAACTTCGTCGGCGAGGCCGTTGCCATTGGGGTCTTGTGTCTTGAAGGCGCGCAATGCAGCTTCAAATTCCTCAACGGTTTGAGGGACTTCAAGACCGAGAGCATCGAGCCAATCGGTGCGGATCCAGTAGGCCCGCCCATATTTTCCGTCCGGCAGATAGGGGATGTAATACATGTTGCCGTCCGCAGCCGAAATCGCGGCGGCGATTTCAGGGCGTTCCGCAAAATATGCCTGCAGGTTTGGGGCATGTTCCGCAATCAGATCATTGAGCGGCAGAAATGCGCCTTCTGGACCATATTGGTTCACGAAATCCTTGATCCGGCTGGACCCTACGATGTCAGGGATGTTCCCACCTGCAAGCATGAGGTTGAGCGCCTCGGTTTTGCCGGTGTTTTCATCCGTGCGCATGTTGGCGCCGACGGTCACGTCCTTAAGGTGGATGTTGGTCCATTCCCGAGCTTGTTGTTCCACGGGCCAGTCTTCTTTGTAAACTGGATAGCGGGCGTGATTCATTTGGATCGTCAGTTCCAGCGGATCGCCTTCGACGATCTTGAGATGGCCGTCTGCGAAGACGGGCGTCGTGATTGCGCTCCCCGCAAGCAATGCCGCCGTTAGAGTTAGTTTACGCATTGGTTCTCCTCCCCTTTTGCGATTTCGTAATTATTCTTTGACACCACCAAGAAGGATGCCCTTCTCGAAGTATTTCTGGATGAACGGGTAGACGATCAGCACCGGGATAATCGAACAGACGATGATCGCGGCGGTGACGGTTTCGGCGCTGAACGCCGCATCGGTCTGCACCATGGCAAATTCGTCATTGTCGCTTAGGTTTGAGATCGTATGGCGCAGGAAGACCTGAAGCGGGATCTTGTCTTCGCTTTGCAGCAAAACCATTGCCCAAAAGAAGCCATTCCAGCGAGAGACGATGCAGAACAGCGTGATCGTGGCAATTGCGGGCTTGGAGAGCGGCACAAAAACTTTCCACAAAACCTGGAAGTCATTTGCGCCGTCCATCCGAGCAGCTTCTTCGAAACTCTGCGGGATGGCCTCGAAGAAGTTGCGCAACAGGATGATGTTGAATGCGTTGACAGCGAATGCCAGGATAATGCCAAACATGCTGTCCAGCAAGTTCAAGTCCCGCATGTTCAGGAAGAATGGGATCAGCCCTGCGTTAAACCACATCGTGAAGGCAATAAAGAGATTGAAGTATCGCCGTCCCTTGAGCTGTGGACGCGACAGCGCGTAGGCCCCCGGAATAATGAACAGCAAGCTCATGATCGTCCCGCCGATCGTGTAGATGAACGTGTTGCGGTACGAGACCCAGAACTGTGGGTCGACCAGGATGTAACCGTATGCCTCAAGCGTGGCATCAATGGGGGTTAAAACAACCTTACCTGCCTGTGCCGCAAAGCCCGAACTGAACGACACCGCCGCGATATAGATAAACGGGTAGAGTGTGGCGATGGTGAACATGCCGATCAGGATGGACACAACGATGGCGAAGAGTTTGTCGCCGCGTGAATAGAGGTTCCAATTCATCATGGGTCTTCTCCCCCTACCAGAGCGACGTGCGCGAGAAGCGGCGCGACAGAGTGTTTGCGGTCATAACGAGGACAAAGGCGACCACGGCATTGAACAGGCCACCCGCGGCGGCGAGGTCGTACTGGCCAGACTGAAGGCCCTGCCGATAGATCCACGTGTTGACCACGTCGGCGGTTTCGTAAGTCGCCGGTTGATAGAGCAGGATGACCAGTTCAAATGACACTTCCATCACGTTCCCGATGCGAATGATCAGCATGATCAGGATCGTAGGAAGGATTGATGGAACGGTGATCTTCCACATCATCTGCCAGCGATTGGCACCATCAACGACAGCGCTTTCGTAAAGCGACGGGTTCACACCGGCGATTGCAGCCAGAAAGACAATCGAACCAAAGCCTGCTTCCTGCCAGATACCTGTTCCCACAAAGATGGGCCGGAACCATTCAGGCTGGGTCAGGAAGTACACTGGATCGAGCCCGAACCATCCCATGATCGTATTGACGATACCAGCGGTGGGCGAAAAGGCTGTGATTACGATACCAGCGATGATCACGGAAGAAATGAAGTGTGGCAGATAGACGATGGTTTGTGCTGTTCGTTTGTAGGACGCATGCAGCACCTCGTTGAACATAAGCGCAAGGATGATCGGTGCCGGAAATCCAAACATCAGGTTCAGAAAGCTGATCTTGATTGTGTTCGAGACGGCTCGCAGGAATTGATCGTTGGTAAATAGAGTCTGGAAATGCTCCAGTCCGACCCATGGACTGCCTGCAACACCGCGGAAGATCGAGTAATCCTTAAAGGCGATTTGCAGCCCGTACATTGGCTTGTAGAGGAAAACGAGGAACCAGACGATCGTGGGCAGCAGCATCAGATAAATCTGCCATTCGCGTTTCACGTGATCGTATAGTCTGGTCCAGCGGCCATCAGACTGTATTGGACGCTGTGCCTCGCGAGCCTCGATGACGGTGTTTTCGATGGGCTGGCCACCCGAAGTGTGTTCGTCTGCCATCTGTTCACGCCCCCAAATTCAGAGCGCGACCGGTTTCGGCGTCAAACAGTTTGACCAAATGCGCGGGAACGTGCACTTCACCGACACCAGACAGGCCATCTATGTCACCGTGGGTTTCGGCTTTAAAAATTAGGTTTTCGTCGCCATGGCGCGCGTGGAGCAGGGCTTCGGAACCGAGGGGTTCAACCAGATCCAGTGCAATTGGCAAAGAAGACGTCTGTTCACCCGCCGTGAGGCTGACATGCTCGGGGCGGACGCCTACAATCACGTCACGTCCGGCCTGTGCACCCGAGGCGCCGATTAGACGGATTTCGGAGTCACCTACTTTTGCACCTGTTTCGGTGAGAGTGCCCTTCATCTGGTTCATTGGCGGGGACCCGAGAAAGCCTGCTACAAAGGTGTTGGCTGGATTGTTGAACAGTTCCATTGGAGTGCCGACTTGCTCGATTGCGCCGTCGTTCATTACGACGATGCGGTCTGCGAGAGTCATTGCCTCGACCTGATCGTGGGTGACGTACACTGAAGTGACGCCCAAGCGTTTATGAAGCCGTTTGATTTCAGCGCGCATCTGCGTGCGCAGCTTTGCGTCCAGATTGGAAAGAGGCTCATCGAAGAGAAAAACTTTGGGGTGGCGCACAATGGCACGGCCCATCGCGACGCGCTGTCGTTGGCCGCCAGAAAGGTCTGCGGGGCGACGCTCTAGATATTCCGTCAGACCAAGTATTTCGGCGACTTCTGAAATAGTTGTCTTGATCTCGTCCTTGGGCATTTTGCGAATGCGCAGGCCAAACGCCATATTGTCGGCCACGTTGAGGTGGGGGTAGAGCGCGTAGTTCTGAAAAACCATCGCGACATCCCTGTCCTTGGGCGCGACCCGATTCATAACGCGGTCATGGATAGTAAGCTCGCCGGCAGTGATATCTTCCAGCCCCGCAATCATACGAAGCGTGGTCGATTTTCCACATCCGGACGGTCCAACAAGGACGACAAATTCCTTTTCTTTGACTGTTAGATCAATGCCGTGGACGACCTGTAACGTGCCGTATGCTTTGACAATTCCGTTAAGATTCACTCCGGACATAGTCCCCTCCCAATGACCAAATTGCTGCCCGACCAAAGTCAGTCGGCGAATCAGCGATGCAACTGGTATACTAGTAACTTTACTGGAATACTAGTCTGGTATACTAGTTAGAATTCGTGTATCGATAATTCCAGTAATGACTCGAGAGGAGTTTTGAGATGGTACAGGCAACGGTTCCAAGCGAGCGGCGCACCAGCGTCGATGATGTGTTTGATTTTTTGAATGATCAGATTTTGACACTTCAGTTGAAGCCGGGTGATCGGATTTCGGAGGCCGAAATTGCTGCGCGCTTTGGCGTGTCGCGCCAACCCGTGCGCGATGCATTTAGTCGACTTGCGAACCTAGACCTTTTGCTGATCCGCCCTCAGCGTGCTACAGAAGTCCGTCGATTTTCGATGCGGGAGATTGAGAAGTCGCGGTTCGTACGGGCTGCGATTGAAAAGGAGGTGCTCCTTAGGGCAGCCGATTTGTGTGATGAGCCTGCCACCAAGCAACTAGAAGCGGTGCTCAAGCTGCAAGATCAAGCGGTAGTCGCCAAGGATGTGGATGCCTTTGGTAAGCTGGATTACCAATTTCACAAGACACTCTGTGAAATTGCCAAAGCAAATTATGCATTTGATGTGATTCTGGAAGAAAAAGCCAAAATAGACCGTCTGTGTATGCTCGGGCTTGAAAAGGAACAGCGAATGCCGGACCTGGTAGCCGACCACTGGGCGATTGCCGATGCGGTGAAGGCGCATGATGGCGAGAGCGCAGTCCGGCATGGTATGGCTCATCTGTCGCGGCTCGATGAGACTATCGAGCGGATTTCGGTGACAAATGCCAACTATTTCGAGAATTCAGCCACCTAAAGCACGGCGGGCGGTTTTCACGCGCGTCATTGTCAAGTTGTTCGTTTGGAACGTCCGGAATCCAGTTTATGCATGCATCTACCCTGAAAGACGAGCGCAGTGCGGTTCCGGGCGCTGGTCAGGTGCTGCTTCTTGCGTGGCCGATGACCCTAAAGGCGGTGTTCCTTCATGGAACAATCGTTATTGATGGTTGGTTGGTATCCTCTTTGGGAGAGCAATCGCTTGCCGCAATGGGCCTTGCAGCGGCGATTGGAGGCATTGCGTTAGGGGTGATTTTTGCATTTTCCCATGCAATGCAAATTCGGACCGCGCAAGTCTTTGGTGCGCATGAACCTGTCTTTCAAAAATCTGTGTTGGTCTCAGGTTTGTTTGTCAGCCTTTCAATTGGCATCTTCGGTTTGGGTTTCATTTTTGCTTTTGGCGAAAACCTGATTATCGCACTCGCGCCAAGTGATGATATTGCGGCCGAGGCTTGGTCCTATCTTGCTGTGTTTTCGCTCGTCATACTGCTCGAGACTGTTGGTCAGTGTCTGTCCAGCTATTTCAACGGGTGCGGTCGCACACGTCTACCGCTGTATGGCTACTGTTTGTCCGTGCCGATCAACGTTTTGGCAAGCGTTGTGCTGATTCATGGGTATCTTGGCATGCCAGCATTGGGTGTTGTTGGGGCGGCGATGGGAAGTGTCATCGCAATTCTGGTGCAAGTTGCGTTTTTTGTCGTGAAGTTACAGGTGATCGACGGTTGGCTGCGAAAAGTGCATGGGTGGCGTAATGGCAGCCTGTCCATGACCCTCTGGAGGCACATCGTCTTTGCATTACCAATCGCGGCCACATTTATCAGTGCAACTGTTGCCACCCATGTTTGCACGTTGATTTTCGCGAATATGCGTCTGAACGATTTTGCGGCGCTTACATTGATCGCGCCGTGGAGCATGGTTATCGGTCAAATCAGTATACAATGGACACAGGCCACCGGTATCATTGTTGCCCAGTTGTTGGGGGAACGCGCGTCAGAGGAAACGTTGGATCGTTTTCTGTCGCATGCCTGGCGGGGCGCATTTGTGGCGGCGGGAGTGGTGGCGGCCGTATTTGTCGCTTTGGCGTTGTCCGTAGACACGCTCTATTCCGAACTTTCGGACGATACGCGCCAGACGCTTTTTAGCTTTTTGCCGATCCTGCTGCTGACGACGTTTCCGCGCACCACTAACGCAATCTGCGGGAACACTCTGCGGGCCAGCGGCGACACGATTTATGTCATGCACATTTTTGTCTGGTCCCAGTGGCTATTCCGAGTCCCGGCAACTGCGCTTGCCGTTCTGGTTTTCGATGTCTCAGCGCTCTGGGTTCTGTCGATCATACTTGCCGAGGAACTTTTGAAATTCTGGCCATTCCATAAGCGCCTGTGGCGCGGTGAATGGAAACATGCGGATGTCGCAGCTTGACCGCTGTGATTGAATGCAATCGCATCGTAGGAGGACATGATGCTAAAATCGAACCTAAGGCGCGCCATTGATCCGCGCCATGCCAAGACGATGAACACTAGCGAACTGCGTGCTGAGTTCCTGATTGATGATCTGTTTCAGGACGACGAAGTGTGCCTGACATATTCGCAATATGATCGCATGATCGTGGGTGGGGCGACGCCCAAAACGGGACCGTTGGTTATCGACGCGGTTGATCAGACCGGGACGCCCTCTTGGTTGGATCGGCGCGAAGCAGTTCTTGTCAATCTGGGCACATCAGGCACTGTTGAAGCTGGCGGCTCTAGCTATGAGATGGGGCGCTGCGACATGCTCTACCTCGGGATGGGGTCAGGTTCCGTCACGTTGAGTGGAGCGGACGCGCATTTCTATATTATTTCCGCACCGGCGCATCGGGAAATTCCTGCACGTTTGGTCACAATTGAAGACGCTGTTCTGGTGCCGCTTGGTGGGCGCGACACCAGCAACGAGCGCATCATATATCAGTTTGTGCATCCGGCGGTTATGGAAAGTTGTCAGATTGTCATGGGCATGACGAAGCTTGGCACCGGTTCCGTTTGGAACACCATGCCGGCACACTACCATGAGCGCCGCAGCGAGGCGTATCTGTACCTCGATTTGCCTGAAGACCAAAACGTCGTACATCTGATGGGTGAACCGGATGAAACCCGTCACATGATCGTCCGCAACGAGCAGGCCGTTTTGTCGCCACCGTGGTCTATTCACTGTGGGGCAGGGACGTCTTCTTATGCTTTCATATGGGCCATGGCGGGGGACAATGTTGACTATACCGACGTCGACATGGTCGCGATGGAGGATCTAAGATGAGCCGGTTTTCGGTGGCCGGATCGCGTGCGTTCGTAACCGGTGCAAACACCGGGATCGGACAGGCGATCGCCGTGGATTTGGCGCAACATGGCGCGCATGTCATTGCCGTTGGGCGGTCATCAATGGATGACACATTGGCCCGGATTGCTGGTGTTGGCGGCAGCGGCAGTGCAGTTCAGGTGGATTTGGGCAGCGTTGCCGGAGCAACCGCTGCGTTTGCTGAGGCCGAAGCAGCGCATGGTCCAATCGACACGCTGGTCAATAACGCCGGAGTGATCCGGCGCGCGGACAGTCTCGACTTTTCGGAAGAAGACTGGGATGCAGTCATGGATATCAATCTGAAAGTTGTATTCTTTCTCTCGCAAGCTTTTGCAAGGGCACGATTGGAGGCAAAGCAAGGGGGCAGCATTATCAACATCGCTTCGTTGTTGTCGTTTCAAGGCGGAATTCGCATCCCGTCATATACTGCTTCTAAAAGTGGTGTGGCAGGCTTGACCAAAACGCTGTCCAACGAGTGGTCAGCGAGCGGGATCACGGTGAACGCTGTGGCGCCGGGCTATGTCGTTAGCAACAATACGGACGCTTTGCGCGCTGATCCGGAACGCAACAGGGCCATCCTTGAACGTATTCCCGTCGGGCGGTGGGCTGAACCCACGGATATTGCCGGAGCGGTGACGTTTCTTGCCTCGCCCGCAGCGCGCTATGTCACCGGCATTACGTTGCCCGTGGATGGCGGCTGGTTGGCTCGTTAGGGAATTGCAATGAGACGATTGAGGGTTCTAGTTGCCGGGACCGGGTTTGCCGGACGAGGGCACACGCAAGCGTTTCGGGCAGCGGGGGCCGAAGTTGTCGGCATGGTCGGCCGCAACGAGCATGTCGCACGGGATATCACGGCGCGACTCGGCATCCCATTCAGCGGTACAAATTGGGCGGAAGCACTGAGCAAATTGAAACCGGATGTCGTGTCGATCGCAACGCCGGGCGGCGCGCATTTTGAGCAAGTCAGCCAAGCGATCGCGGCTGGTTGCCACGTCTTTTGCGACAAACCATTGGCGATTGATGGCTGCTCGGCGTCAAGACTTCGGGAGATGGCAGAAGAACGAGGTATCAAAACCGCCTACGCCGCCAGTTTTCAGTACACACCAAGTGTTCAGCACGCCAAGAGATTGATTGCACAAGGGGCGATCGGATCGCCGACGGAAGTTGAGAGCATCTCGCATTTCCACCTTGAACGGGGCATTCCATTCGGGTGGTCGCATCGTGCCGAAGATGGCGGCGGACGGCTAAACAACAATTTCACACATTCTCTTGCGATTGCTGAGACTTTGATCCAAGGCGGCGCAATACAGATTTGCGGTGATGTGCGCGATGACATGGGCAAGGCCCCAATTGTCGAAGGGGTGCATGACTTTACGACGCGGCGCGATTTCATACCAGAAGACTTGAATGATCCGTCATTAGATTGGGGGGAGAGCAATGTCGAATGGTCATATACCGTTATGGCCCGCATGCAGAGCAAACTAGCTCTGAAGCCGGTCTCGGTCCTGTTCAAGCACGGCGGGCTGGTGCCGCGTTTTCATGATGACCACATTGCCGTTTATGGAACGGAAGGCGCGATCTTTCTAAAAGGACATTATGGGTCCGGAGCGCTTTTCCTGCATGATGGGGTCGCTTGGGAAATGAAGCCAGTACCAGCCGATTTGGCAAGCTCTGTCCCGCCAGAACTTGGCGAAACGGAGCAGTGCTGGCACGTAATTACGAACCTCTTTACGCGCGACATCTGTGGTGAAGCTGTTCCCGGTTATCCGACATTTGCCCAAGGGTGCCGCTTTCAAAATATCATCGACGTAATTCGCCGTTCGGACACCTGGGTGGATATCGAGCGCCCGTGACACAGGAGGTCGCGCCATGAAAATCACTGATGCAAAAGTATTTGTTGGAGGTCCAGGCAAAAACTATGTGACGCTTAAGATCGAAACGGATCAAGGTGTTTATGGTTTGGGCGACGCAACGCTGAACAATCGTGAAACTTTGCCCGCCGCGTACCTCAAAGATTACTTGATACCAAATCTGATCGGGATGGATCCGCGCAACAGCGAGGATATTTGGCAGTTCTTTTATCGCGGTGCCTATTTTCGCAGAGGGCCCATTGCGATGGCCGCATTCGGTGCCATCGACATGGCGCTTTGGGACATAAAGGGCAAACTGGCGCGTATGCCGGTCTATCAATTGCTCGGAGGCAAGAGCCGCGAAGGCGCATTGACGTATGCACACGCAACTGGCGCGGATTTGCCTGACCTTATTGAATCTGTCGCTAGTTACGTTGAACAAGGGTACAAAGCCGTACGTGTTCAGTGCGGCATTCCGGGAATGCCGTCGGCAAGTTATGCTGTTCCAGAGCAGCCCAGTGCCGGCCAAGAATACATCACAGACTTCAGCGGGATAAAGCCAAAAACCGAAATCTGGGAGACTGAACGATACATGCGATTTATGCCGGATGCGTTGGCCGAGGTCCGAGCACATTTTGGTCCAGAGCTCAATATCTTACATGACGTGCACCACCGCCTGTCCCCACGTGAGGCTGCAAGCTTTGCCAAGGCGGTTGAGCCAGTCGGGTTGTATTGGCTAGAGGACCCAACACCGGCAGAAGACCAGAACGCGCTGAAAATGATCCGACAGCACTCGACCACGCCGATTGCAATTGGTGAAGTTTTTAACTCCATCTGGGATTGCAACAAGCTGATTGAAAACGAGCTAATCGACTTCATCCGGATCGCGGTAACCTATGCTGGTGGGATTACGCATTCTAAACGCATCGTGGATCTGGCAGGTTTGCATCACGTTCGCACAGGGTTCCACGGCGCGCCCAGCCATTCGCCAATTTCAATGGCGGCGCAAGCGCATTTGAACGTCTGGGCGCCCAATTTTGGCATTCAGGAATACTTGGTTTTGGGAACACCGGAATGCGCGGCTCTTTTTCCATCGGAGCATGAGATGCGCGGTGGGATGTTTTTCGTCAGTGACGCGCCTGGTCTAGGCGTTGATTTCGACGAGGGAGAAGCAGCCCGCTATAGTTACAAGCCCGGCAGCCATCCTGTGGTGCGATTGCAGGATGGGACGGTCTGGAATTACTGACCGCTATGGTCGAAAAGATACCTGGCGAGCAAGGACGTGTATTGGTGTTGGCAGCCTGACCCAAAGGAGAGTTTTTTGTCGTCAGGCGAGTTCTGAACTGGCTTGTGGCAAAGGGCGGCTTGCTAGATTTGTTGAGATATACCGCGCGATCAAATTGCTGTGTCCAAGTAGCACCGGTTAACCTTGGTTCACGCGTTCGATATAGGCGCGCAGTTCTTCGGCCTCGTGGCGGGCATCGCGCAGGCCGTCCATAGCGGCGGAGAGTTCGGCCTCGGTCTGGGTGAGTTGATTGGTCAGCTCGGCCTCACGCTGTTGCAGGTAGGTGATGGCCTGATCGCGGGTTTCTTCGGCCTCATGTAATTCCTGTCCCATGCGTTCCAGTTCGTCGACGTCCGATTGTGCCACGCGAGTAAAGCGGTGCACCAGCCAGTTGGCAAACCAGCCCATGCAGAAGGCAACAAAGAGGATCACGGCTGTGGTGAGGATGAACTCAGTTCGTGTCATTTGGGGTTGTCTCCTCGCCAGTGGTTTCGGCGTTGTCTTGGGGCTGGTCGCCATCGTCCGCATCGGAGGCGGCGGCCTCTTCTTCTGTGTCGGGTGTTGTTGCGTCGGGGTCGGCGGCGGCCTCTTCCGCGCTACCCGCGTCATCGGCGGTCGCGTCTGTGGCACCCTCGGTGGCCGCTTCAGTGGCCTGTTGCGGGCCCTTTTCCGGTCCGATCAGCACAAATTCGATCCGGCGGTTAGCCTCGCGGCCATCCGCGGTGTCGTTGTCTGCTATGGGTTGGCTTTCGCCATAGCCTGTGGCGGTGATGCCGGAGGTCAGGATGCGGCGATCTTGTAGGGCGTTGAGAACAGCTTGGGCACGCGTCTGGCTGAGGGCCTGGTTCATCGACTCGCGACCCTGGCTGTCGGTGTGCCCTTGGATTTCGACGCGCAGGTCTGGGCATTCCTGTAGGCGTGCGGCAATGGCATCGATGATGGGTTTGGCGCTGGGGTCGAGGGTGCCAGACCCCGGCTCGAAGACGATTTTCTGATCGTTCTGAATGCTTTGCAGGGCAGCGATGCATTCTTCGGGGGTGGGTAGGGCAGCCAACGGATCAAGCTCTTCGACATAGATCACGTCGATGGCGTATTGATCGGTTTGCGACAGTTTTTCAGAAAGCAGTCGTGCGATTTCTGCGTTTGCGTCGGTGTTGCCGGTGCGTCCGGCAATGGACATGCTGTCAGGTGTGATATTGAGGACGCCGTTGTGCAGCCGAGCCAGCGCATCGAGCCCGGCCATCACACGAACCGGCCAAGAAGCTGGCAACGTGTCGTCCAACCGCGCGGCCATGTGCACAGCGTTGCCCCCAAAGCGCGCACGGGCATAGCTGGCGGTAGTGTTGCGAGCCAGATCGTTGGGCAGTCGACCCCGTAATTGAACAAGCCCTTCGGGGCTGAGGGTTGCGATGAACTCGGGAATAGTGGATTCGGTATCGTCTTCTTCGATTGGCGCTGGCAGTGTCGAGTGCAGGGCGAACACCTGTGGCAGGCCACTTTCGAGTTCGCCTACAACTTTATCGAACAGGGCTTGATCTGTGCCGAGTTGAGCGACAAGTGTGACTTCGGAATCTGAAAAGGTGATGGTGCCGCCGCCAAGTTCGGCAAGTCCCTTGAGGCCAATTTCAACAGCGTCAGCCCAGCGGGGCGTGGGAACGCCAAGCCCAAGCGTGCAAACAGCGCCACCCTCGAGACCTGCGGCGTTTGCCGCGGTCAAGATGCGTACGCGGGTGCGTTCGGTATCCGCAGAGCAGGCATCAAACCGGGGGCCGTTATCATCGATGACAAAGCGTAACGTAAACGGGGTGATCACCGGGCGTGGTGCTGAGATATTGAGGTCCAGGCGCATGTCCTTTGGAGTGCCGCGCAAGAGTGCGCTTTCGAGGTCGCGCCGATCTTCGGGGCTGTCAGCCATGGCGGTGATGCTGACCGCGCCGGATTGCACAGAGATTTTGGCACGAGGCAGATCATCAAGGGCCCGTAGTGCAAATGTGAGCGCGTCCGGCCAGCCATCTGGCGCGTCATATTCGGCGGTTTCCAAAAGATCGGTTACGTTTGGCCGTCCAGCGATTTCAATCATCTTGTCTACGATTGCGCCACGGTCCGAGGTTTCGGGGATGAGGCCAATGAGGGAGATCCCAGCGTCATTGCGCAGAATTTCAATTGAGAACCTTGGGGGTGCGATATCGGCGGTGGCTTCGACCTGCATATTGTCGATCACGCGGGCCGCATCTACGATGCCCCCTGCGCTGGAGATGGCGCGAAAGCGTTCAGCCTCGGACGGGGCGATGCCCGCAAGAAAGACCTGAAGACCTTCGGCGTAGACTTCGGCCCATTGCATGCCCTTGTCGTCAAGGTCACGTTTGACCGAGCGCTCTGCGCTGTCCTCAATCAGGTCAGCAGACAGGCTGGCGGTGACCAGGCTGAGGAGGGCGGCTGTTGCGAAGGTCGCAAAGACGATGAGCAGTGAGGATAGTCGCATACAGTCGGTTTAGCTCTGGCAAGTGGTTCAGGGTTGATACGACGCGCGGGCGCGGCTTGCAATCACAGGAACCACGCGGTGGCGAAAAACAGCAAGGGCAGTAAGCCAGTGTCGCGATTGGCGCGAAACAGCATCATGCAGATGCCGGGCATAGTGATGTCCAGACGGCGCAATTGCCATTGCATGTGCCACCCCATGGCCATCGCGCCAAAGAGCGCGACACCAAGCGACAGCGGGCTGCGGTGCAGGGTGGCCATGATAATGGCCAGCCCCATAAGGCCTACTGTGGCAATGAGGAAGATTTGAAGCCAGTCCGACGTTTTGTCGGCGAAGAGTCGGGCGGTGGATTTGACCCCAATCAGAGCGTCATCCTCGGTATCCTGGTGGGCATAGATTGTGTCATAGAACAGCGTCCACGCGATGCCCGCGGCGTATAGCACGACAGCGGGCAGGGAGAGCGCGCCAGTATGGGCCGTCCAAGCAAGCAGGGCGCCCCAGTTGAAGGCGATACCAAGAAAGACCTGCGGCCACCACGTAAAGCGTTTGGCAAAAGGATAGACTGCGACGGGCAGGAGCGACAGAAACCCCAGCAGGATGGCATTGAAGTTGAAGGTGAGCAGGATGCCAAAGGCCACAAACGCTTGTGCTCCCATCCATATAGCGGCTTGTTTTGTGCTCACTTGGCCCGAGGGGATCGGCCGTGAGCGCGTGCGTTCAACTTTGGCGTCAATGTCGCGGTCGGTGATGTCGTTCCAAGTGCACCCTGCGCCGCGCATCAGGAAAGCGCCAAAAGCGCAGCCGATGAAGATCCATAGGTCGTGCCACGAGGCGCGGCCATCTGAAAGCATCGCAAGGCCGAGGCCCATCCAACATGGAAGTAACAGGAGCCATGTGCCGATTGGTCGGTCGGCGCGGGACAGGCGCAGGTAGGGGCGCGTGGCGGCGGGGGCGAGGTGGTCGACCCAATTGCCTTTTACGGCGTCGGAAACCTGACCAGCTGGGGTGGAGTTCGGCTCTGGCGTTGAGGGCGTCCCGGACATATGTAGGGTTCCATGAAAGATGCAAAAGTCAGGCTGTTTGTAGAGCACCCGCTGGGGGAAGGGCAAACCATTCCTCTGGAGCGGGATCAGGCGCATTACCTGTTTGGGGTCATGCGGTTGGGTGTTGGAGATTTTGTCGAGCTGTTTAACGGGCACGATGGGGCGTGGCGCTGTGAAGTGGTGCAGGCGGGCAAACGTGCAGGCGTGTTGGCGTGCGAGGCACAGGTCAAGCCGTTGCAGATGCCGCCCGACCTGTGGCTGTTGTTTGCACCGATCAAGAAGGCGCGCACAGACTTTATCGTCGAGAAGGCCGCAGAGATGGGGGCCGCGCGAATTATGCCAGTGCAGACGGTGTTTACCAATTCTGAGCGTATCCGGCAGGATCGGTTGCAGGCACATGCCGTCGAGGCGGCAGAGCAGTGCGGCGGGACTTATGTTCCCGAGGTCACGGCGCTGCAAAAGCTGGATCGCGTTTTGGCGGATTGGCCTGAGGGGCGGCAGCTGATGTTTTGTGATGAGGCGGAGGTGGGCAGCTCCTCCGCCTTGTCGGGCGTCTTCGCGAGCGAGGCGGCCCGTGAGGGCCAAGGAGCTGGGCCGTGGGCGATATTGATCGGGCCGGAAGGTGGGTTTTCGCCAGAGGAGCGCGCGCGCCTGAAGGCTTTGCCCTTTGCGCATATTGTGAGTTTGGGGCCACGTATTCTGCGTGCGGATACGGCAGCTGTGGCGGCGATGACCCTGTGGCAACAGGCGTTGGGGGATTGGCGATGACGTGGCGCCCGGTTCAAGAGCGTGATTTGGCCTCGGCGCTGGCTTTCCTGAGGTCACACATTCAGACATCGATGTTTTTGTTGGGAAATCTGGAGCAATACGGTCTTGGCGGTGTGGCACCAAGGGCGACCTCGCTGTGGATGTTGGGGGAACTGCGTGGCATTTTGGGGATCACCAATGGCGGCATGGTGCTTTTACAAGCGCCGGGATTGAACGACGCAGAGTGGCGCGCGGCCAAGTCGATTTTGAACGGGCGTGATGTGACCGGGTGCAGTGGTGATGCAACACAAGTCGAGGCGTTTCTATCGGCAACCGGATTGAGCGGCCGTGCCGATGCGTCCATTGCTCGGGAACCACTGTTCGAACTGGCGCTGGACGCCCTGCGAATGCCTGATTGCGACGATGTTTCCTTGATCCCTATTGGTGACGCACCACGGGAGACCGTAGAGGCGTGGCGGGCGCAATATTTGGCGGAGGTTCCGGGATTGCCAGCGGGCGACCCGGTGCATGTGGCACGCGATGACATCACCAGATACATTGAGGGTGATACGCACAGAGTTTTGACATCAAATGGTGAGCCCGTGGCAATGACCGGGTTCAATGCGCAGGCTGCCAGCGCGGTTCAGATTGGCGGCGTTTATACCCCGGCTCATTTGAGAGGCCGTGGATATGCACGCAAAGCGGTTGCGTTGCACCTGAGTGAAGCGCGAAAGCGCGGCGTGTCTCTTGCGATTTTATTTGCCGCGAACGCTGCGGCGGCGGCGGCCTATCGGGCTGTTGGATTTGAGAATTGCGGCGCATTTGGCATGATTTTTTTTGACACAGAGCAAGAGGTGCGGGCGTGAAGCTTGGCGATTTGCTGAGCGCGGCCACGGCAGCGCGGGAGATTTTTCAGGAGGTGGACGCGCGCTTTGGGCCGGGGGCAGGTGAAGTTGGCGATGTTTTAAAGGCTGGGCGCGAGGTGAGAGTGTTTGCGGGGCGATTTCAGGGAAAGGCGGCGGTTTTTAAGCAGTTGCTAACCGATGACGCGACACAGAAGTTGAGCGATACAGAGGCGGAATTGGCGTTTTTGGCAGAGGCGTTGCCGGGTGGTGCGGCGCGCGCTGTTCCGTTTTTGGCTGCGTTGCCGCAGACCAAGACACTAATACTGGGCCATGCGCCTGGGCAAAAGGTGAGCGTTGCCTTGAAAACAGATAACCGGTCTGAGCGATCAAGGGTCATGGCTCGCTGTGGCGATTGGCTGGCCAAGGTGGCCCCGTTGCGCACGGAAATGCGCCCGTTCTGGGGGCGCAAAATTGCGCGGCGGGCCGGGGAAGGTGATGGGCGCGTGCCCGAAGGCGGCGAGAAATTGTTTCAATCAACGCTGGATCGCATGATGGCGATTGGCTTGCGGCATAGAGGGCAGTCAAAGAGCCACGCCAAGGCGCATGGGGATTTTGCGCCGGTCAATCTGAACATCGATCAGGACACTGTTTGGGCGTTTGACATACAGGGCGGGCATTCGTTGCCATTGGCGCGGATGGCGGCGCGGTTTTTGGTGGCAGCTAGCATGTATCGCGCTGGCGCGCCGGGGCCGCTGGGGTTGGATGCGGATGATGTGATGGCGTTTGATGTTGGTCAGATTTTGCCAGACGATGAGCAAACCGAGCTGTTTGCGTTCTTTGTCGCGGAGCAGTTTTTGCGGCGGCTGAAGAGTGAGGGGCGCACTGGCGAAGGGTTGAAGTCGGCGCTGACGCGGCTGGAAGTCTTGCACGATCAGCTACCGGAGATAAGGGGGAATGCGGGATGAGTTTTATTCGGCCCGAAGCGCGTGCGGCGCTGATGCAATGGCGCGAAGTTCTGATTGGCGGCGCGGTGGCTGTGCTCGGGTTTTGGTGGGCCAGCGGATTTGGGTTGCTGCAATGGCTGGGCTTTGCGCTGATCGCGGTAGGGGTGGTGCTGATCTTGACTGGCATCCAGCGGGGGCGGTTCCGTTCAGGGCGCGGTGGACCCGGTGTGGTGCAGGTGGACGAGGGCGAAGTAACGTACTACGGGCCGCTGAATGGCGGATCGGTGGCGATGGCAGATCTGATGCGCCTGGAGCTGGACGGCGGGTCGCGCCCAGCGGTTTGGGTGCTGACACAGGCCGGTGTGCAACCCTTGCAGATCCCCGTTAATGCAGAAGGTGCGGACGGGCTGTTTGACGCCTTTGCCACTTTGCCGGGGTTAAAGACAGAAGCCATGCTGGCCAAACTCAAGGCCCGGCCCAATCACTCGGTTGTGATCTGGCAGAAACCGGGCATGTTGTTGCATTGAAGCGGCATGGATTGACATGGACCTGAATTGGGATCACCACTGCCAAACTTGACATCCTTGGATCGGAGCAAAAAGCATGTCCATCCCACAGTCCGGCGGCGGACCGATTGAACATCACGATCAGTTGGCTGAATATCTCGAAAGCGGGTGCAAACCACGTGAAGACTGGCGCATTGGCACCGAGCACGAGAAGTTTGGTTATTGCAAAGACACGCACAAACCACTGCCTTATGAGGGCGAGCGCTCGATCCTTGCGGTGCTTGAAGGGCTACGCGATGGGCACGGCTGGGCACCGCTGGAAGAGGGCGGCAAGCTGATCGGGCTGGAAAAAGACGGCGCGAACGTGTCGTTGGAACCGGGTGGGCAGCTGGAGTTATCTGGCGCACCGCTGGAAAACATCCATCAGACCTGTGATGAAGTGAATCAACACCTGTCGGATGTAAAGGACATCGCCGACAAGATCGGTGTGAAGTTTATCGGCCTGGGCGCGGCACCGGAGTGGAGCCATGAGCAGATGCCGGTGATGCCAAAGGGGCGTTACAAGCTGATGACGGAATACATGGACCGGGTTGGGACCATGGGCAAAGTCATGATGTATCGTACCTGTACGGTGCAGGTGAACCTTGATTTCGCGTCCGAGGCGGACATGGTGCAAAAGCTGCGCGTGGCGTTGGCATTGCAGCCGGTTGCCAATGCGCTGTTTGCAAATTCACCGTTTCTGGATGGCAAGCCCAATGGGGTGAAATCGACACGCGGGCTCGTGTGGCGCAATCTTGACGATGCGCGCACCGGCATGTTGCCGTTTGTGTTCGAAGACGGCTTTGGGTTTGAGGCATGGGTACAATATGCGCTCGATGTGCCGATGTATTTTGTCTATCGCGATGGCAAATACATTAACGCGCTGGGTATGTCGTTTCGCGATTTCCTGAAGGGTGAATTGCCTGCGCTACCCGGCGAGACACCAACGCTGAGCGACTGGGCGGACCATCTGACGACGGCCTTCCCTGAGGCGCGGATCAAGAAATACATGGAGATGCGCGGCGCTGATGGCGGCCCATGGCGGCGTTTGTGTGCGCTACCCGCATTCTGGGTGGGGCTGATGTATGATCAGTCGTCGCTGGATGCGGCGTGGGACCTGGCCAAAGGCTGGGACGCTGAAACGCGCGAGGCGTTGCGGGTGGCAGCGTCAGAACAGGCGTTGCAGGCGCAGGTTGGTAATATCAATATGCATGATCTCGCACGGGAGGTTGTGGCGATTTCTGAAGCGGGGTTGAAAGCGCGCGGTCAGGCCGGGGCCGGCGGGCTGGTGCCGGATGAGACACATTTTCTGAACGCGCTAAAGGAAAGCGTGGAGAGCGGAAAAGTACCTGCGGACGAGTTGCTGGATCATTATCACGGCGATTGGGGTGGCGACCTGAGCCGGATTTACGGCGAATATAGTTACTAAGTCACTGGCGTTGTGAATTGAAATGGAGGGCGGCTTGCGGGGTCGCCCTTGTTTTTGCGATTGAGCGGGCACGACCATAGAACGGCTGATGGCTGATGCCTTCAAGCTATTGCGCTGGTAGCTATTGAGGTGGACTGGAAAACCGCGCAGCAAGAAAACCCACAAGCCCCTTTGCGTTTCATCCAACAAAAGAGGCCAGAACAATCTGAAGCCCTCAGATGTGTATCAAGCACAAGGTGCCAAAATTCATTAAGAGGGGAGTGGAGGTCAGAAAACAGACGATCCAGAAACGGCGCTTGCATCATCAAGCCGCCACATGATCTTGAACAGAAACCGAAACAGAACCTTCAATTCAAAAACGGTTCATCAACCCGAAGGCCCGTGAAGACGGGCAGAGAGCAATAACCAAAGGAAGACCTGTTTCATCAATCTCGATACTTTGAATGACGTGTATCGTCCTAAATTACTTGCTAAAAAAGGGGCAGGATTTCAACCAGCCGGGTTGAACTAAAATCACTGCACATACCAATCGCTCAATTCTTTATGGGCAACCTGACAGCAACAGCTGTATTTTTCGGAATTGCGTCGGCTTCGACTTGAACGCCATAATTTCGTACGGATGAGCTGGAAGTTGATCTGGTAGGGACGACTTTTCCTATGTCTTAGTTTGGATATACCCGGGACAAGTATCTAAAGTAACAATTCTATGAAAATCGTGCTGACTTTGCCGAGAGGACGGCTATCACCAGACCAATCCTTGCAGCTGGTACCGTAGCATCGGCAGACGCTACTTGTTAGGATTAAGAGGGCTGACCCAGTGATTGAAAATCCAATCCCTGCTGTCCTCTTTGCGAAAGTCAAAGACACTGCTGGTGCATAACCTTCAGATCATGAATTATGATCATGCATATTGAAAACATGATACTGTTAAATCAAAAGACTGAGGACTGTGCATTTTGCTGAAAGCGGCGTTTCGGGAAGTCAAAGAGATCATACGTGATCGAATTGTCGAAGGGGTTTGGAAACCCGGCGAATTGATCCCCAACGAGATAGATCTCGCCGTTGAATTCGGGTGCGCTCGCGCGACGGTGAATAGGGCTGTTCGGGAGCTCGCGGAAGAGGGTCTGGTGGAACGCAGACGCAAAGCCGGGACGCGGGTATTGGCGTCGCCAGTTCGGCGCGCGCAGTTTGAAATTCCAATTGTACGTAAGGAAATTGAAAGCCAGGGCCAAATATACCGTCATGCCGTGGTGGGTCAAAAGGTCAATAAAGCACCGGACTGGCTACGCGCGCGGATGAATTTGGACATTGGGGCACTCGCCCTTCATGTCACTTGCGTACATTATGGAGACAACAACCCATATCAATTCGAAGATCGCTGGATCAACTTGGCAGCGTTGCCGCACGCGGCCGATGCTGATTTTACAAAAACTGGGCCAAATGAATGGTTGATTGAAGCTGTGCCTTATTCTGATGCAGAAATCAGCTTCTCAGCGACCGCAGCTGACAAGGAACTGGCAAGCTACTTGGATTGCGCGGTGGGCGATCCACTGTTTTTGGCGGAACGATCAACCTGGTGGCGTGGCGATGCCATTACATATGTCCGAATGACATTCCAACGTGGTCATCGGATGACCACGAAGTATTGATCATGAGAAATCCCGCAGTTCTGACACTGCTTTTTTGTAACTCGCAATAATTTCGTCACGGTGAATGTGTTGCCCGCCGCGGACCATATGGCGCCCGGCTGACCACACGTCTTGTACCATGCTGGAGTCACCGGTGAATGCGAATGCATCAAGTATGGTGTCTTCCCGCAATCCAAATAGATTCCTGTGCTGCATGTCGAGAGCAACCAGGTCCGCCCATTGCCCAACCGCAATTTGCCCAGACCCGCGGCCTGCCGCCAGGGCGCCGCCTTCGCAGATACTCGAAAAAATTCTGCGTCCTGTAGAGTGGTTATCTGTGGCTAAAGCCGCGCGCGTTTTGTCACGCAAGCGTTGCGTTGTATCAAGGACGCGCATTTCTTCCGCCAAAGAAATTATGATATTGCTGTCAGAACCAATGGATATTTTGCCTTGGGAGTTCATCCAGCGCACGCCATCAAAAATACCGTCACCAAGCGAGGCTTCTGTAATTGGGCAGAGGCCCGCAACCACTCCGGTCGAGGCAAGCCCTGTTGTCTCGTGAGGCAGCATTTGGGTGGCATGAATCATGCACCAACGTTTGTTTAGGTCGAGATTTGCCAAAGCCCATTCGACAGGGCGCGCGCCCAGGGCTTCCTTGACCTCTTCGACTTCGGCAATTTGCTCTGCGATATGGATGTGGATCGGACTATCGGGCAAAAGTGCCGCGGTCTGTACAAGCTGATCAGGGGAAACAGCCCTAAGGCTGTGCGGTGCGACACCGATTGTGGAGTCCGCAGGCAATTCCGCCAGAGTTTCACGCGCGGTCGTGACGAGATTTGCGTATCTTTCCGGGTCGTTTCCAAATCGAAGTTGGCCTCGATTTAGAGGGCGCTGATCGCAGCCGCCATATTGATACTGCACGGGCAAGAGCGTTAGACCAATGCCGCTGTGGGCTGCGGCGGCAATGATGCGATCCGCCATTTCACTGATCCTGTTATAAGGCGCGCCGCCGATCTGATGGTGCAGGTAGTGAAATTCGACGTTGGTCGCAAACCCGGCTTCCAACATTTCCAATTGGACAAGCGCGGCAATCGATTGAAGCTGGTCTGGGTTAATTCTGTCCAGGAACTGGTACATTAGGTTGCGCCAGGTCCAGAAACTGTCGGTTGAGTTTTTTCCGCGCCGTTCCGTCAAACCCGCCATTGCGCGCTGAAATGCGTGGCTGTGACTGTTGGCCGGAGCAGGAAGTAGAACCGAAACACGATTATTATTTTCAGGCGCGCCAGGACGGATGCCATTGATACGACCGTCATCAGCAATGTCTATGTTGACGTGGTGGCGCCACCCTTCCGCCGTTAGAATTTGGTCTGCCCAGATGGTTGTGGTCATCTCAGTTACCGCTTGACATATTATTATGAGCAGACATAAAACATTTTTGTATAATTTTTACAAGGGTAAACGCAGGTGCTTCTTAGAAATGCGAAGTTGGCGACCCAAATTGGGACTGCGCCGTACGGTTTGATCGAGCACGGGGCAATTGCGATTGATGGCAGCCGGATTTCTTGGGTAGGCGTCGATAATGAAATTCCAGTTGAGTTTTCTCACCTCAGCGAGGTGAATCTGGAAGGGCGACTAATCACACCGGGTTTCATCGACTGTCACACACATATCGTTGCAGGTGGAAATCGTGCCCAAGAATTTGAGATGCGTTTGAACGGAGCATCCTATGAAGAAATCGCAAGGTCAGGGGGTGGCATTGTCTCGACCGTCAACGCGACACGTGCCGCTTCGGAGAGTGACCTGGTCGCAGAGGCATTGCCGCGCGTAGATGCTTTGATTGCGGAGGGAGTTAGCGTTCTTGAAATCAAATCAGGGTACGGGTTGGACAAGGACACAGAATTGCGCATGCTGCGTGCAGCGCGCCAGATCGAAAAGGAACGGCCAGTCAAAGTTGTGACAACGTTCCTAGGGGCCCATGCGCTTCCGCTTGAGATGGCAAACCAAAGCGATCACTATATCGATGAGGTTTGTATTCCCACACTTCTTGCAGCGCATGCCGAGGATCTGGTGGACGCTGTCGATGGATTTTGCGAAGGCATCGCATTTCAACCAAACCAAATCGCACGTGTATTTGATGCCGCAAAAAAACTTGGCTTGCCAGTTAAATTGCATGCAGAGCAGCTTTCCAATCTTGGCGGTGCCAAGCTTGCTGCAAGTTATGGTGCGCTAAGTGCGGATCACATTGAATATCTGGACGAACAAGGCGTGAAAGCCATGGCGAAGGCTGGAACAACTGCGGTCATATTACCGGGGGCCTTTTACACACTTCGCGAGACGCAGCAGCCGCCAATTGATCTTTTGCGCTTGAACCGTGTTCCGATGGCCTTGGCCACAGATTCAAACCCGGGTTCTTCGCCGCTTACGTCTTTGCTTTTGACAATGAACATGGGCTGCACACTTTTCCGAATGACACCGGAGGAAGCTTTAGCAGGGGTCACTAAAAACGCGGCGAAGGCGCTTGGTCTTAGTGACTGTGGATCACTTGCGGCCGGAATGCGGGCTGATCTTGCGGTATGGGATGTAGACCATCCAGCTGAGCTGTCTTATCGGATTGGGTTTAACTCTCTATTCACACGCTTTTTTGGAGGCCGCGCATGACGACGCTTGACCTTACTCCAGGCGCGGTGACCCTGTCACATTTGGCGGAAGTCTATTGGGATGGAACACCCATTCGCCTGAACAAGGACTGTCGACCCCAAGTCGAAGACGCCGCTAAGTGCATCGCGGTTGCCGCATCGGGCGAGGCGCCGGTTTACGGTGTGAACACGGGCTTCGGAAAACTTGCGTCAATGAAAATCGCCAAGGAAGATACGGCCACTCTGCAGCGCAATTTGATCTTGAGTCATTGCTGCGGAGTCGGTGCAAAAATTCCAACGCATTTAGTGCGCCTCATGATGACTCTAAAGCTTCTGAGCTTTGGGCGGGGTGCATCCGGAGTACGGTGGGAATACATTGAACTTTTGCAAGACATGCTTGCAAAGGGAGTCATTCCGGTCATTCCAAGTCAGGGATCTGTTGGTGCTTCGGGGGATTTGGCGCCATTAGCGCATATGACCGCAGTCGTAATCGGAGAGGGTCAAGCTGAGTTTGAAGGGGAGATACTCCCCGGTGCTCAAGCTTTGGATCGCGCTGGTCTCACGCCGATTGCATTGGGCCCAAAAGAAGGTCTGGCGTTTATCAATGGTACCCAGTTTTCCACAGCTTTCGGACTGGCCGGGTTGTTTCAGGCATGGCGCGCTGCGCAAAACGCACTTGTTATTTCCGCCATGTCGACCGACGCGATCATGGGTTCGACAGCGCCACTTCACCCGGAGATTCACGCATTGCGTGGTCAACGCGGACAAATTGAGGCCGCCTCCGCGATGCGCGCAGTTCTCGACGGTTCGGTCATTCGTGAAAGCCACCGCGAAGGCGACAGCCGCGTACAGGATCCATATTGCATTCGTTGTCAGCCTCAGGTGACGGGTGCCGCAATGGATGTTCTCAGGCAGGCAGCATTCACGTTGCAGATTGAAGCCAACGCAGCCACGGATAACCCCCTTGTTCTGACAGATTCAGATTTGATTGTTTCTGGCGGCAACTTCCACGCAGAGCCCGTCGGGTTTGCAGCGGACATGATCGCATTGGCGCTTTCGGAAATTGGTGCGATCAGTCAAAGGCGCATTGCCTTGATGGTCGACCCGGCCTTGAGCTTTGATCTCCCGCCATTCCTAGCAAGTGATCCTGGCTTAAACTCTGGATTGATGATCGCCGAAGTAACCACGGCAGCATTGATGAGTGAGAACAAACATCTTGCTAACCCGTGCGTCACGGACTCCACCCCAACCAGCGCCAACCAGGAAGACCATGTTTCGATGGCCGCACATGGAGCGCGTCGATTGACGCGAATGGTTGAGAACCTGAACTACATCCTTGGCGTCGAGTTGTTGTGTGGCGCACAGGGTGTTGAATTTCGAATGCCGCTCACCACGAGCGAACCACTGCAGCTGGTTCTGAAACGGCTTCGTCAGAGTGTCGATACATTGGGAGAGGATCGGTATTTGGCACCCGACCTCGAAGCCGCTGCGCGGCTTGTTGGTTCCGTGGAATTGACTTGGATCAGTGGTGTTGCCTTGCCGGAGTTGGACACTTGAAAACCTTCGAAGTCGAGCGCGGCGATGGCCCCATTGTGCTTGGTCAGCCTCACGGTGGAACGTGGGTTCCTGACCATATTTTTGCACGGTTAAATCCGTTGGGGCAGGGGCTTGATGACACGGATTGGCACATCACGCGTCTTTATGAAGGCCTGCTAGAGAGCGCTACTGTGGTGCGCTCCAATGTG
Organism: Shimia abyssi; assembly: GCF_003014475.1. Classification (GTDB taxonomy): domain Bacteria; phylum Pseudomonadota; class Alphaproteobacteria; order Rhodobacterales; family Rhodobacteraceae; genus Shimia; species Shimia abyssi. The sequence goes on from NZ_PYGJ01000008.1 coordinate 104,487, forward strand.
CATCGTTATGTGATAGACGCCAACCGCGATCCGGAAGGTGCGTCGCTTTACCCAGGACAAAACACGACGAACCTATGCCCGCTGACAGATTTTGATGGGGCGTCTATCTGGGCAAGCGGGCAGGCGCCGTCTGATGAAGAAATCCTGGACCGTCGCGAAGCGTATCATGTGCCATATCATATGGCTCTTGCAGCAGAACTGGACAGAGTGCGTGCAAAACATGGTGTCGCCATACTATTTGACTGTCATTCAATACGTTCAAAAATCCCCTTTCTATTTGAAGGTACTCTGCCTGTGTTCAGCATCGGCACCAACAATGGGACCACATGCGCACGTTCTATTGAAGATGCGGTGTCTCGGGGTTGCGGCGCAGCGGAGGGATTTGACACAGTTTTAAATGGCCGTTTCAAAGGCGGCTGGACCACCCGGCATTACGGTCGCCCCGAAGCGGGCCAACATGCCATCCAAATGGAATTGGCTCAATCCGCCTACATGATCGAGTCGTCTCCTTGGCTCTACCGCGAGGATCTTGCCGGACCTCTTCGCGTGGTTCTCAGGGATATTCTAAATGAAATTAAAGACATAGCGCTCAGCGGCGCATTACAAGCCTGAGGAGATGGAGATGAATCAACCGCGCCACAATATTCGAGATGTGTTTCCACCAACCGGTCCTGAAATCTCTGCTAAGAGCTGGCTGACAGAGGCACCGATGCGCATGTTGATGAACAATTTGCATCCAGATGTCGCTGAAAATCCGCATGAACTGGTGGTCTATGGCGGCATCGGCCGTGCTGCGCGGACTTGGAAAGATTTTGACCTCATTGTCGATACGCTTAGAGACTTGGAAGACGATGAAACTCTGCTTGTCCAGTCTGGCAAGCCGGTTGCTGTGGTCAAAACTCATAGTGATGCACCACGCGTATTGATCGCAAATTCAAACCTCGTTCCGAACTGGGCGAATTGGGATCACTTTAACGAGCTCGATAAAAAGGGCCTGATGATGTACGGGCAAATGACCGCAGGTTCCTGGATTTATATTGGGACCCAAGGAATCGTGCAGGGCACGTATGAGACATTTGCCGAAGCGGGCCGTCAACACTACAACGGAAATCTGACGGGGAAATGGATTCTCACCGGCGGACTTGGCGGAATGGGTGGGGCTCAACCACTGGCAGCAGTCTTCGCTGGTGCCTCGTGTCTCGCTGTTGAGTGTAATCCCGAGAGCATCGAGTTCCGGCTGCGCACCAAATACCTTGATGAAAAGGCCGATACACTGGATGAAGCCCTTGAGATGATTGCGCGCTGGACAAAGGCCGGTGAAGCAAAATCTGTGGGGCTTTTGGGCAATGCTGCGGATGTATTTCCCGAATTGGTAAAACGCACCGAAGAAGGCGGCATTCGACCCGACATCGTGACCGACCAAACCAGTGCACATGATCCCATAAATGGCTACCTGCCTCAGGGGTGGACTATGGCGCAGTGGAAGGAAAGGCGAGAGAGCGCGCCAAAAGAAGTGGAGGCGGCGGCGCGGCGCAGTATGAAAGTACAAGTCGAGGCCATGTGCAACTTCCATGCGATGGGTATTCCAACAGTGGATTATGGTAATAACATTCGTCAGATGGCGCTGGAGGAAGGGCTGGAGAATGCTTTTGATTTCCCAGGGTTTGTGCCAGCCTATATTCGGCCGTTGTTTTGTCGCGGCATAGGTCCATTCCGATGGGCCGCATTGTCTGGCGATCCCGAGGATATCGCCAAAACAGACACCAAGATGAAAGAATTGTTTCCCGACAACAAGCATCTGCACAATTGGCTAGATATGGCGCAAGAACGTATTGCGTTTCAAGGCTTGCCAGCCCGCATCTGCTGGATCGGTTTGGGAGACCGACATCGTGCCGGTCTGGCTTTCAACGAAATGGTGGCCAATGACGAATTGAAAGCCCCGGTGGTGATCGGCCGCGACCATCTGGATTCCGGCTCTGTCGCGTCACCAAACCGAGAAACCGAGTCCATGAAGGACGGTTCCGATGCGGTCAGTGATTGGCCGCTTCTAAATGCGCTGGTTAATACGGCTTCCGGTGCAACTTGGGTCAGTCTGCATCATGGCGGTGGAGTTGGCATGGGCTTTTCACAGCATTCTGGTGTGGTAATTTGTGCAGACGGTACACCGCAGGCCGCAAAGCGACTAGAGCGCGTCCTGTGGAATGATCCGGCGAGCGGCGTTTGGCGCCACGCTGATGCAGGATACGATGACGCAATAGAATGCGCCAAAGAGCATAATCTGCGGCTTCCAGGTATCCTTGGATGAAAAGCGAAATTCTGAGGTCTAAAGAATGTCAGACGACTCGGTGGAAAAAACGGTGGTGGAGTATCGCGGCAAATCGCCATTTTTTCACCTGAAGCTAGTCTGGATTAATTCCAATGGCGTTTGTCCATTGCTTTGGTAAACGAAAATGGGCCGTTTTCCCTTTTCGACCAAGTTGATCGCACATTGCACGTTATGGATGGGTCGGGAATTTCTCTTACATTTTCCCCAAAAAATCAGAAGTTGCTGAAACATGGCGACACATTACTTGGTTTCCGCGCCGATGCCGATGTCGATGCGACTTTGATCAGCGGTGGGACCTTGGATCTAAATGTAATGACAAATCGAAACTTTGTGCATCACATTGTCTTTAGACTCGAGTGAACAGGCGAGACATCTGTATTTTGTCCTTGGGCCAATACAGCAATTGTTGGCCTTGATGATCAGTTGAAAGTGTCATGGCCTGACGGGTGCACTGAACTCGGCTATTTGGATTGTCTTTTGTTATCTGCACCGTGTGAATTGCTCGTGCGCCTTGAGGGTCCCTCATCTGCTTTTGTCGTGGGTTTTGAATTCAATTATGAGGCGGTGCCAAAAGCCGATTGAGACACACTATAGGCCAATCAAAACCTCTTAGAAATCTAGGGGGGACCGCTTCTAAGCTATGAGGCTCTCCCGCTTGAAATTGCAATGGGCGGCTGGCAACGGGGTTTCAACCGCTCATTTTTGCAAACCGGACTGTGGAATAGCTTTCATGTTTGATGCCGACTTTATGGTTTCTGAAGGGTTCTCACAGATAGAACCGGCGTCAATCGTGGCTGTACTGGAAACGGCCAAACGCAATCGGTCAGTTATCCACTTGGCGCTTGTTACCTCTCTTCCGGCGCAAAACCAAATGGCCACCAAATCACAACGAATAAAAGTCCCAGAATTATTATTGAGCTTTTGAGAATTTGTTAGGCTCTGGACTCATAACCAAAACAACACCGCTGCCGCGAGGGCGATGGCAGACAGGAAGATTATAGGGCATCTGTCGTAGCGGGTCGCGACCCTGCGCCAATCCTTCAGCCGTCCGAACATGTTCTCAATCTGGTGACGGCTTCGATAAATCTTGGTGTCATGTTGGATGGCGTCTTTGCGGTTCCGCCGAGATGGGATGCAGGGTTTGATCCTCTTTTCTTTCAAGCCCTCACGGAACCAATCGGCGTCATAGCCGCGATCCGCCAGCATCCAATCGGCAGCAGGCAGTGAGGGTAAGAGCGCCGGTGCGCCGATGTAATCGCTGACATTCCCCGCAGTCAGAAATAGTTGGATGGGACGACCCACCGCATCGGTAACGGCATGGAGTTTCGAGTTCAGCCCACCCTTGGTGCGGCCAATCAGGCGACCACGCCCCCTTTTTTAAGCCCCATGCTGGACGCTGTTCTATGGGTTTTCAGGTGGGTCGCATCGATCATTAGTGTGCCTGTAGCATCGCCTTTAGCGGCCAATTCGGTCAGGATCCGTGCAAAGACGCCCATCTGGGACCATCGCGCCCATCGGTTGTATAGCGTCTTATGTGGCCCATAGTCTGATGGAGCGTCTCGCCAGCGCAAGCCATTGCGAATGACATGGATGATGCCACTGAGAACCTTTCGGTCGTCAGCACGAGCAACACCACGTTGCTTTGGGAACATGTGCTTGATGCGGTTGAGACGCTCTTGGTCGAGCCAAAACAGATGCGACATGGACAATCCTCCTGTCGCACATGAATCACGTTAAATGGGTGAATGGAATCGACCATCGCAAGGGCCGCTATCCATCGCGATCCAGTCATCCGATAAAAAGAGTCAGATGACCGTGATGAGCCCCAAGGCGGCATTAAATTCCGACGATGTTATGTCTGTAAGGGTCGCAAAGAGATTATCGGACATTGCCCTATGTCAAGGTAGCCATGCCCAGATTTGTTAATTTGTGTACGTTGTTTACAACGATACGAGCTCTTTGGTTAGTTCAAGCGAGGGACAAGAATACTATGAAAATCATTCGATTTTTCGTTTGCTTGACGACGACGCTTTTGTTGGTCGCGTGTTCGCCGCCACCGGAGCTGATCGGAGTGGACAATCCCAATGTGCCTGTAGGTTCGGTTGAAGCCGCGAAAAAACAAAAAGTATTCCTGATGACTACGCGGCAAGAAACAGAAACCGTTGGGGCCCTATACTCGGATCGGCGTGCCCCTGAACTGGGGTTGGCGTCTGTGCAGGTTTCCATTCCACCTACGCACGTCGTTGGTGAGTTGGAACGCCCAAAAAGGTTACCGCCTGATCCAAGAACGGAGTTTGCCGTTGTCGAACCCACCATCTACGCAAGTGAGCAAGCCTTCATTGACTCTGTGAACAGAGAGCTGCGCAAAATCCCCAGAGGGCAAAGGGATATCCTCTTCTTTGTTCATGGTTACAACAATACAACCAGTGACGCAGTTCTTAGGTTGGCGCAGTTTGTTGAGGACAGCGGGTTTCAGGGTGTGCCAGTACTGTTTGATTGGGCATCAGCCGCGCGCCTTACACGATACGTCTACGATTTGAACAGCGCCTTGGTCGCTCGGCCAAGGCTTCCCGAAATAAGTTCGATCATGGCCCGAACAAATGCGGAAGGATACGACATTTTTGCGCATTCTATGGGCGCGTTTCTCACCATGGAAGCGATGAAAGACTCAGCCCAGACGGGCAGGTTCAATGCCCAAGGTAGGCTTCAAACCATTATCCTGGCTTCACCTGATATTGATATGGACTTGTTCCGCTCACAGTTGGAGCAAATTGACACAAAATTCGACCGATTTTTTGTGCTGTTATCTGGAGATGACAGCGCTTTGAGCATTTCTCGAAAAATAGCTGGGGGAGTGCCACGCGTGGGTGCGTCTAATATTGACGAGCTCGCCACGCTTGGGGTCATCGCCATTGATCTAACCAAGGTCAGCAACTCCAGTTCCGGCAGCCATTCAAAGTTTGCAGGCTCTCCGGAAATCGTTAAATTGATTGGCAATGGCTTGAATGACAACAGTCGGTTTGATCGAAGCCAGCGAGCGACACGACTAGAAGAAGTCATTGGCAGTATTCCAATCACAATAGCATTTGAATGAAGAAGAGCCTTTCGGATTTGCGCCCGCTTTAATTTTCGTTTTTCTTCGAGCTGGCCGTTTGAACTGCCAACGGCTATGACCGAGTTGCGGGACTTTTCGGTCCTTCCATTTGGATCGAAGCAAGTCTGCTCCTCAAGGTTAGCGCAGCCTCAAACTTCCAAGGAAAATTGCAAGCCTCGCGGCAGCGGTGTTGTTTTGGTTATGAGTCCAGAGCCTAGCCCAAAAACCCATTTTGTGGAAATTTGAAATGTTGGCCCTTCATCGGTCCTTGGTCTGTGGCCGTGAAGATTGAAGTGCCTCCCTTACCTACGGGCCGCCACCCATGTAGCACATGTAGCACGTGTAGCACGCTACCCCCTGCCAAACCGTGAACTCTGAGGGAGCGCTTAACAGGAAAACATATTCATAAATATGATTTTGAAAATATTAAGAGATTGCCCGTGCAACTTCACGGCAAGGCAGTGACCGGGGGTTGCAGGCGATACGGCACCAAACAGCACTAACAGGCTTTAATGGTAGCGTTGAATATTCGGGGGACAATTCAGGGGATGCGCGAAACAGTAATTCGTTTTTATGCAGCAATTTCAGTATATTAGATGGGAAGTATGGTGCCTCAAGAGGGACTCGAACCCCCGACCTTGTCCTTACGAAGGACCTGCTCTACCAGCTGAGCTATTGAGGCCTTCTTCCCTTTTTCGATGGCCAAGGAATGGCCAGTTCGAGAATGTGCGACTTCTCTAACGAAATGAAGTGAAAGGTCAATAGGCTGAGTGCTCAATCTCGATTGAACTGTCCCAGTCGCGCTGTGCTTTCACTTTATCACTTATGCTGGAACCTGTTCCGCAAAGTGGCTGTGTCTAAGATTTGCGTGGAACCAATTGCAGTCGCGATCAAAAATGAAGTGTTTACATCCGCACGAATGGCAGAGTGAATGTGAGGGCATTCATCGGAGGGGGAGGTGCCAATGGATATCTTTGAAGCGGGAAGCCGGGCGAGTCAGTTGGCAAACAGCGATTATTTTGCCGGTCGTGTCTGGCAGAACCCTATTGTGGACGCACCAGAGCCCGCCCGCCTGAACGCATTGTGGGTGACGTTTGAGCCGTGCGCGAGGACGGCGTGGCATACGCATCCGTTAGGGCAGACATTACATGTGGTATCGGGCGCTGGGCTAGTTTGTTCGCGCGGTGCCGCACCACGTGTCATTCGGGCTGGCGATACGGTCTGGATTCCACCCGGTGAGGAACATTGGCATGGGGCTGGTCCAGACACGGGTATGGTGCATCTAGCGATGCAGGAAAAGCTTAATGGGCGGGCCGCTGACTGGCTCGAGCATGTGAGCGCAGAAGATTATGCGCGCGCGCCTGTTGCAGCCAGGTAATGGGGTGAAAACCGGTGCTTTTTCAGGCAAAGAGATCCGCATTTTGGGTGTTTAGACGGCTGCGTGCACGGTCGAGCTTGAGATAGGCGACCTGCATCCGTTCCAGTGCGCGGTTCCGGTCGTCGTATAGGCGGCGCATCCGAGAGCCGGGGTGACCAATCAGGCGCACCTTTGCGGATGTTATGTCTGGCATAAGCGCGCGGGTTTCGCGCTGGGCAAGTCGCAGGGCATTGTCAGCTTTGGTAAATGCCAGAGTTGCGTGAACCACGAAACGGTGGCGCGTTCTGAGAGCGGGGTGCATTTTTTGGCCTCCATCATTGTGGGGCTGACCCGGTGCAGCCATGGGTTCAGTTTAGGAAGCCAGCCTGAGTCGGGTCAATGAACAGTGCTGTGAGCACGGTCGATACGCCAAAAACCGCCATGCGAGCACATGGCGGTTTGGTTTGGGGATGGGGGAAGGCTACGAAAAGCTTTTTTCGATGCGATCCAGCGTTTCCATCGCGGCCAGCACGTCGTGCACTGTGCCATTAGGTTCGCGGCCTTCCTGGATAGCGGTGATGAATTCGCGGTCGATCAGCTCGATGCCATTGTTGGACACGGCGACGTCGCTGAGGTCGATCGGGTTTTCCGAGCCGTCGTAAAGGTCATCATAGCGGGCGATATATGTGCCGTTGTCGCAAATGTATCGGAAGAACGTCCCAAACGGGCCGTCATTGTTAAAACTGAGCGATAGGGTACAGATCGCGCCTTGTGGAGTTTTCATGCCAATCGCCATGTCCATTGCGATGCCCAGTTCCGGGTGCGGTGGCCCCTGAAGGCCGAAGCATTCCGAGGCGGTTTCGCCGGTTTGGTATTGGAACAGGTCAACAGTGTGGCAGGCATGGTGCCAAAGCAGGTGGTCTGTCCAGCTGCGTGGCTCACCCTTGGCATTCATGTTGGAGCGTCGGAAAAAATAAGTTTGCACGTCCATCTGCTGGATTTTGAGTTCACCCGCTGCGATCTTGTTCTGTATCCATTGGTGGGATGGGTTAAAGCGGCGGACCTGACCGGCCATAGCCAAAACGCCGGTTTCTCTTTGCACGTCACAGATCATCCGGCTGTCGGCCAGTGAATCCGCCATAGGGATTTCTATCAGCACCGGTTTGCCAGCGCGCATACAGGCGACGGCCTGCTCAGCGTGGATCTGGGTGGGTGTGGCGAGAATGACGGCATCGACATCGTCGCGAGCAAGGCAGTCTTCCAGCGAGGTTGAAGCGTGTCCAATGCCGCGTTCATTGGCGAGCGCTTCGATCTTGGATTGGGTTGGCCCCATGACCGAGGTAACCGATACGTCGTCGATAGCGGCCAGCGCATCCAAATGTTTCAACCCGAACGCACCATAAGCGCCTGCTACGCAAAGTCTCATCATTGCCCCCGTTAGCTTGTTTTGTTTTCAAGAATGATGTGTCCCACAGCCGTGTTTGAGGCGGGCACATGATAGTGGCGATGCACTTCGGTCACGTCGTCATCCAGTGCGCCGCGCATAACGTGCCACATGACCATTTCGACTCCCTCGGAACCGGCCTCGCGCAGGTATTCCACGTGGGGCATTTGCGACAGGCTGACAGGATCGGTTGTCAGTCGGTTCAGGAAATCGGTGTCCCATTCTTTGTTAATGAGACCAGCGCGTTTGTATTGCAGTTGGTGGCTCATGCCACCGGTGCCAAAGATCACAACGTTCAGGTCTTCGTCAAAGCTCTCAACCGCGCGGCGCACAGCTTTGCCAAGGTTGTAACAGCGATTACCAGTTGGGGCGGGGTATTGCACGACGTTCACACAAAGCGGCACGACCAGCACGGGCCATTTATCGTCTGGCCCCTTGTCGCCAAACATGACCGACATGGGCACGGTCAGGCCGTGATCGACCTCCATCTCGTTCATGATGGTGATGTCAAATTCGTCAAGGATCAGCGATTGGGCGATGTGGCTGGCCAGTTTCTGGTGGTTTTTGACAACGGGTACCGGTCGCGGACCCCATCCTTCGTCGGCAGGGGCAAATTCTGCCGCACAGCCCAAGGCGAAGGTGGGGATGCAGGATGCATCAAACACTGTGCAGTGGTCATTATAGACCAGAAAAATCACGTCTGCCTTTTGGTCCTTCATCCATTCGCGGGACTTTTCAAAGCCTTCGAAGACGGGTTCCCAATAAGGCTGTTCGGTGATGCCGCTGTCCATGGCGACACCAATGGCGGGTACATGGCTGCACCCGACTCCTGCTGTGATACGTGCCATCAGTCGTTTTCCTTTTTGTCCCATTCGCTTTGATAGCGGTTGCCCTCGGGAGAGCGACCGCCATGCAGCATCATGTCTCTGTATGCCTCGCGGCCCATACCGGTCATGATGCCCGCGAGGTCCTGAAAATTGATCCCGTCATTCGCGGCGAGTTTGCTGGTGTAATAAATGTTGCCGCCAAGTTCGAGCAAACGGTTCCATTCGCGATTGAGCACGGCGGCGCGCTGTTCCGCGGTCATTGGATAGGCGTCAAGGTAGCTCTCTTCGTTTGTGTTGAAGGTATCGCGGTTCTCTTGCAGACGTAACGAGATGCAGAATTGATTGAGGTGATACCCTTCGCGGCCCCGGTCGGCATCGAAGACGAACGTACCGGGTATGTCCTCATAGTCCTTGTCCATGCCCATGGGCGCTTCTCCTTGGTTGGCGACGTTCTATTTTCTTGCCGTTGGTCAGGTCGAGCCTATCACCGAGGGTTCATGTTGTGCCAATTCAATTCACCAGATCAGCATTGAAAAAAGCTATGTTGGTGGCGATTTCAGTGTGGACCTTCTTCGGAAACGGTGCTGAATTTTTGCAGGAATTCAATGAACTGGGCTTGTGTTTTTGTGGGGTGCCATCCCTTGCGATAAGTTAGGCCAATGTCGCGGTGGTGGCCGGTCAAGGGGATGTTCAGAGGGGTGATCATGCCCAAGTTTTCGTCGACGCTGATCTGGTGGCGTGACACGACAGACACGTATGGGCCTTCGGCCAGGATGCTGCGCAACATGACCATCGATGAAGATACAATGCGTACAGGGGTTTGTTCGCGATCTTCAATACGCAACGTTTCAAACAGAAATTGTCCGCCGGGTGTTTCACGCGGAGGGGCAATCCATGGGTAGGCCAGCGTATCCTGAAGCGTGGCGGATGGGCGTTGCGCCAAGGGGTGAGAAGGGTGCGCGACAATGGCGAGCGCATCGCGGAAAAGGAATTCCTGATGCACGTCGTCGGCGGGAGGTGGATCGCGCAGCGCGCCAATAAGGCAATCAAGGTCGCCCTCTCGCAAAGAGCGTAAAAGCTCCAGATAGCGACCGTCGATAACGCGGATCTGGATGCCATCATTGTCGCTGACCATCGCGTGTATCGCACGGGGCACGATTGTTGTGCGGGCCAGCGGCAGGCTGCCAAGGAGGAAAGTGCCTTTGTCCTTGCCTTGTGCGCGGCTGATCTCCTCAATCCCTTGCCTGATTTCGGCCTGTGCCAGCTTGGCCCCCAGAACAAATGATTCCGCGGCCGGAGTGAGCGCGACCCCGGAGGGGCGGGCGGTGAAGAACGTCATTTCAGCTTGCGCTTCGAGGCTGCGGGCAGCGCGGTGGACGGTTGGTTGTGACAGATCCAGATTGCGCGCCGCAACTGTGAAGCTACCGCTATTGGCGATGGCGATCAATGTGCGCAGTTGGGCCGCAGTGACGGCGCGTTCAAAAGAAGGGCGACGGCGGCGCGTTGCACCAGCTGCGCGCAGGGCAGCACGGGCCCCGGTTTCAAGGTGCGCGAGAGCCGATGTTGCCCGTTTCTGGAAGGCAATCCCGCATTCGGTGAGTGAGAACTGTTGACGTCGGCGTATCAAGAGCGCGGCACCCAGGTCGGATTCCAGTCGGGTGATGGCCTGTGTTGCCGCGGGTTGGGACAAGTGGCACCGCTCAGCGGCGTGGGACACGGATCCAGTAGCCGCAGCCTCGAGGAAAACGCGCATGTGGCGAATATTGGGGAAACCGTTCTGCATGACGTCCTATAGCTTTACGTTATAGTAAGGTCTCATTTCGAAATAGGCAATTCAAAGCTGAGTGGAGTAAGTTCTGCGAATGGTCGTTTTTTGCGTCGGCCAGAGTCAAAACCAGCGGGAGCCCGTTTATGTCAGACACAAAGACAGCATTGGTTATTAGTGCGCATTCGGCAGATTTTGTTTGGCGCGCAGGAGGTGCCATCGCTTTGCATCAGGCCAAGGGCTACGAGGTGACGGTAGTGTGCCTGTCTTACGGCGAGCGCGGTGAGAGCGCGAAGCTGTGGAAACAGGACGGCATGACGCTGGATAAGGTTAAGGTAGCGCGCCGGGAAGAAGCCGAGAACGCAGCGGCCGCGCTGGGTGTGAACGACATCCGGTTTTTTGATGTTGGGGATTATCCGCTTGATCTGGGGCGGGAGACGCAGGATCGCATGGTGGATGTGATCCGCGAGGTTCAGCCAAGTTTCATGATGTCTCATTCCAAGTGGGATCCGTACAACACTGACCATATGAACACGACCCAGTTCGCGCTGGAATGCCGGATGATTGCGCAAGCTTGGGGGCATAATCCGGGTCAAAAAGTGCTCGGCGCGCCGCAGTTGTATCTGTTTGAACCGCATCAGACCGAGCAGATGGAGTGGAAACCCAGCGTGTTTCTGGACATCACCGATGTCTGGGACAAGAAATGGGCGGCCATTCAATGTATGCAGGGGCAGGAGCATCTTTGGAATTTCTATAAGAACGTGGCCGAAAACCGCGCCAACCATTTTCGGCGCAATTCCGGCGGGCAGGCCGGGGGACGTGCTGCGCAATATGCCGAAGGGTTCCAGACGATATTTCCGACGACTGTGGATGAGCTGACATGAGTTCTCAGCCGGGCACAACAGGGGTGGTCGTCCAGAAAGTTGAGCGCGCAGATCAGGCGGTGATTGACGGGCTGGCGGAATGTGGTGTGTCGACTGTTCACGAGGCGCAAGGGCGCAAGGGGCTGTTGGCGGCGTATATGCGACCGATATATCCCGGTGCCCGGATTGCCGGATCAGCGGTAACGATTTTGGCTCCGCCCTGTGACAATTGGATGATCCATGTGGCCATCGAACAGCTTCAGGCCGGGGATATCATGCTGTTGGGCACAATCACGCCGTCAGATGCGGGGTATTTTGGCGACCTGTTGGCGACATCCGCTATGGCGCGGGGGTGCCGTGGATTGGTGCTTGATGCCGGTGTGCGGGATGTGCGCGACTTGACGGAGATGAAATTCCCGGTCTGGTCCAAGTCGATTCATGCGCAAGGCACAATCAAGGAGACGTTGGGGTCGGTGAATGTGCCTGTGATATGTGCGGATCAGCTGGTCAATCCGGGTGACATCGTGGTGGCCGACGATGATGGTGTTTGTGTGGTGCGCCGCAACGAGGCGGTTGCCGTTCTTGAGAAAGCGCGGGTGCGGGAGACCAGTGAAGAGGCTAAGCGGGCGCGGTTTGAGGCGGGTGAGCTGGGTCTAGACATGTATGACATGCGTGGGCGTTTGGCGGAAAAAGGGCTGAAATACGTCTGAGGTGTTTCGGATTGCTTGCGCAATCCGACCGGGCGGGGGGTGCCCCCCGCTCCCCCCGAAGTAATTCCGGCAAGATGAAAAAGGACGTTTGGTATGAGTGGCGGGATACGGTGCATGTGGATGCGTGGTGGTACGTCCAAGGGGGCGTATTTCCTGGCCGATGATCTGCCAAGTCATCCTGAGGCGCGGGATGCAATTTTGCTGCGGGCGATGGGATCACCTGATTTGCGCCAGATTGACGGGATTGGTGGGGCCGATCCTCTGACCTCGAAGGTGGCGGTTGTGAAGGCGTCGGCCCGGCCCGGTGTGGATGTGGATTATCTGTTTTTGCAGGTGTTTGTGGATCAACCGGTTGTGGCGGACACGCAGAATTGCGGGAATATATTAGCCGGGGTAGGACCATTTGCCATTGAACGGGGGTTGGTTCAGGCACGAGAGGGTGAGACGCCGGTGGCGATCTATATGGAGAACACCGGGCAGGTGGCAGTTGCGCGGGTGGCAACGCCAGGTGGTGCCGTGACGTATGATGGCACAGTGCAGATTGATGGTGTTCCGGGCGGCGCGGCAGCTGTGCCGATTGCGTTTCGCGATACGGCCGGGTCGTCTTGTGGGGCGTTGCTGCCAAGTGGCAATGTTGTTGATCTCGTCGAAGATGTGGCCGTGACGATGATTGACAATGGAATGCCCTGTGTCGTGATGCGGGCCGCGGATTTGGGGATTGTCGGGGATGAAGCGCCGGAGGTTTTGGAGAGCAACGCCGCCTTACGTGCACGGCTTGAGGCGATCCGGCTGGCCTGTGGGCAGATGATGAATTTAGGTGATGTTCGGGAGAAATCCGTGCCCAAGATGACGATGGTCAGCGCGCCGCGTAGCGGTGGTGCCATAGCGACCCGCACGTTCATCCCACATCGTTGTCACAAGACAATTGGCGTATTGGGGGCGGTGAGTGTGGCGACGGGCTGTTTGATTGAGGGATCGGTTGCCTTTGAGCTGGCAAGTCGCGGTGAAGGGGCAGAGCGCAGCATGTCGATTGAGCATCCTACTGGAGAAATGACCGTGGTCGCGCGTCTTGATGGCAGCAGTATTGTGGGCGAGACGGCGATCTTGCGGACGGCGCGCAAGTTAATGGATGGGGAGGTGTTTGTATGAGTGAACAGGAAATGGACGCGAATTGGCTGGTTTTTCACCCCAACCCGAAAGTGCCTGACTTTGATTTACCCGAGGGGGCAGTGGACGCACATTGCCATGTGTTTGGACCCAGCCCAGAATTTCCGTTTGCGCCTGAGCGCAAATATACGCCATGCAACGCAGGCAAGGATAAGCTTTTTGAATTGCGTGATTTTCTGGGGTTTTCGCGCAATGTGATCGTACAGGCTACGTGCCACGGCAAGGACAACCGCGCGATGGTGGACGCCTGTCATGCGGGTGGTGAGCTGGTACGGGGGGTGGCCAGCGTGGGCGCTGATATCACACGCCAAGAGCTGGCCGAGATGCACGACGCCGGCGTACGCGGCGTGCGGTTCAACTTTGTGAAGCGGCTGGTGGATGCGACGCCTAAAGACGTGTTCATCGACATTGCAGACAAAATTCAGGAATTTGGCTGGTCGATAGTGGTCTATTTTGAGGCTGCGGATCTGGAAGAGCTGGAGCCATTTCTGAAACAGTTGCCCGGTATCATCGTGGTTGACCATATGGGCCGACCTGATGTGACCAAGGGCGTGGATCACCCGGATTTTGATCGCTTTATCAACCTGATGGCGCAAAACGAGAATATCTGGACCAAGGTGACATGCCCTGAGCGGCTGAGTGCTGTTGGAGTGCCCTATGACGATGTGATCCCGTTTTATCAGACCATTGTCGACCGGTTCGAAGACCGGGTGCTATGGGGCACCGACTGGCCACATCCAAACATGAAATCGCATATGCCGGATGACGGTGTATTGGTCGATTACATTCCGAAAATCGCGCGAACCTCCCAACAGCGGCAAAAGCTGCTCGTCGATAACCCTATGCGACTCTATTGGGCGCAATGATCCAGGAGGATACGATGGAACAACCGGGCTATGACTATCATGTCGACATTCCGGGCACGACGATCTTTGACGGCAGGATGGCCATGAAGGGCTATGCGCTGAATAAGATGTGCTATTCGTTTAACAGCAGAGAAAACCGTGAGGCGTTTGCCGCCGATGAGGACGCCTATATGGCGAATTATAGGCTGAGCGATGCGCAAAGGGATGCGGTTCGCGCGCGGGATATTCTTGGGATGATCGAGGCAGGTGGGAACATATACTATTTGGCCAAGCTGGCAGGGATTTTTAAGCTGTCTGTGCAAGATGTTGGTGGGCTGCAAACCGGGCGCACGACCGAAGAGTTTCAGGATTTCCTGAACTCACAGGCGTGAGGAGGGGTTCACATGGCCAGAATATTGGGTGGAATCACCACGTCGCACATTCCCGCAGTGGGCAATGCAATTGCCAAGAATTTGCAGGACGATCCGTATTGGAAGCCGTTTTTTGACGGCTACCCTAAGATTCACGCATGGATCAAGGAACAGAAGCCAGATGTGGTGATCAATATCTATAATGATCATGGACTTGGGTTTTTTCTGGATCGCATGCCGACATTTGCCATTGGTGCGGCGCATGAATATCGCAATGAGGATGAAGGCTGGGGTATTCCTGAGCTGGATCCGTTTCCAGGGGCGCCGGAGTTAAGCTGGCATATCATCGAGTCGATGGTCAGCGATGAATTTGACATCACGTCTTGTCAGGAACTGCCGGTGGATCACGGGTTTACTGTCCCGATGCAGCTATTCTGGCCCGGCGCTCCACATAATCCGGATATGCCACGGGCCATCCCGATCAGTGCGAACACGGTGCAGCACCCGATCCCGACGCTGAAACGGGCGCTGGATTTTGGCAAGGCATTGCGCAAGGCGGTGCTGAGTTATCCCGAAGACATCAAGGTGGTTGTACTGGGCACTGGTGGATTGTCGCATCAATTGGACGGGCAACGGGCCGGATTTATCAACAAGGAGTTTGACCTCTATTGCCTTGAAAACATTGTCAGTAACCCGGAGGTTCTAACCGAGATTTCGCGATTGGAACTGGTCGAAAAGGCCGGAGCGCAGGGAACGGAGTTCCTTATGTGGATGATGATGCGCGGCGCGTTGGGGGATGATGTGACCGAGTTGACGCGCAATTATCACATTCCGATTTCCAATACGGCCGCTGGGACATTGCTGTTGGAATGCGCCTAACGTTTTGACATGGCGCGCTGGCGGAAATCTCTTGGTGACAATCCGGTGGCGCGCGAAAAGACCCGGCTGAAATAGGCCGGGTCTTCGTAGCCCAGCGAATAGGCGATCGTTGATACAGGCAGGTTGGTATAGACAAGATTACGCCGGGCTTCGCGTACGATGCGTTCTTCGATGAGGTGAGACGCCGGGCGGCCGGTCGCGGATTTTGTGATCCGGCTAAGATGGGTCGACGTGACGGCAAGGGCGTTTGCGTAATCGGACACCGACCATTGGTCCAGAAAATGCTGTTCGATCAATGCCTCAAACCGCGCGAGAAGCGCAGGTTTGGCGATTGGGTTGCCCGAGATATCCGCGTGGAACGCCGCCTGTGCGATATATCCAAGCAAAAGCGCGCAGCTTGCCCGTAAAATCTGGGCGCGGGCAAAGGGGCGGCTGGCAAAGACCGTGGCGATCTGGGCGACGGTTTGAGAGATGTCAGGCGTGGCAGGGCGGGAAAATGGACGGTTCAGGAACGCGGTCAGCCCTTCTGCGCTGTGCAGGGTTTCGTCGAGACTTTCGGTGGCAAGTGTGATCACCTGCCCTTGGGTGCCGTTGTCGAATGTGAAGCCATGAACAACGCCTGTTGGCACGTTGACAAAGGTGCTTGGCGTCAATTCGCAACGCTTGCCATCAAGCGATGCGTGGCCTTGTCCGTTTTGAATGTACAACACCTGATGCAAGCGGGCGTGCCGATGCGGGGCAAATTCCCAATCATGCAAGCGTGAACGCGCCTCGATGGTCTCGCAATGCACTACGTCGGGCAGATCGCCAGCCTCGCCAAAGAGATTATAGGTTGCAATCGTCTGGTGATCTGAAGGTTTCATGTTTGATTTGTACAAGTTTGACCCTATCCGGTCCATTCAGAAATAGGCTGTTTAACCTAGTATGATGGAAGCGCGGGAGGAGGACAGGATATGAAAACTCAAGTTTGCATCATTGGCGGCGGGCCTTCGGGGCTTATGCTGTCGCAGCTTTTGCACCTTAAGGGGATCGATACGATCCTACTTGAACGTCAAAGCCGGGAATATGTGTTGGGTCGTATTCGGGCCGGGGTATTGGAACACGGGTTTGCCGCGCTGATGCGAGAGGCGCAATGCGGCGATCGTATGGATCGCGAAGGTGAAATCCATAACGCATTCTGCGTTGCGAGCGGAGGTGAGGTTCACCGGTTAGATTTGCAGAAACATTCTGGCAATTCGGTCATTGTATACGGCCAGACCGAATTGACTCGCGATCTATATGAGGCGCGGGACCGGATGAAGGGCACTGTGATCCACAATGTCGAGGACGTAAAGCTGCATGACCTGAAGGCAGAGAAACCAAATGTCACCTATCGGGACGGCGACAATATTGTTCGAATTGATTGCGATTATGTTATTGGCGCGGACGGGTTTCACGGGGTCAGCCGCAAGTCGATTCCGGGGGATGTCTTGAGGGAATACGAAAAGGTCTATCCCTTTGGGTGGCTTGGGGTTTTAAGCCGGACCAAGCCTGTGTCACCGGATCTGATTTATGCGCGGCACGAGCGCGGATTTGCGCTGTGTTCGCTGCGCAGTCAGGTGTTGAGCCGGTATTACATTCAGGTGCCGTTGACCGACGATGTTGAGGATTGGAGTGACGATGCCTTTTGGTCTGAACTGAAGCGGCGACTGCCCCAGGATTTAGCCAATGTTATGGAAACGGGGCCGTCGATCGAGAAATCCATCGCGCCTTTGCGCAGTTATGTGGCCGAGCCGATGCGCTACGGGAACCTGTTTCTGGCGGGGGATGCCGCGCATATCGTACCACCAACCGGAGCGCGGGGGTTGAATACAGCGGCGTCGGATATTTACTATCTTTATCATGCGCTTACGGATCATTATCTGAATGGTGATGACGCCGGGCTTGAAGGCTATTCGGAGAAGGCGCTGGCGCGGGTGTGGAAGGCGCAGCGGTTCAGCTGGTGGCTGACATCGTTGCTGCACACGTTCCCCGACAGCATCGACTATGATCAACGCCTCCAGGATATAGAGATGGAGTATCTGTTTTCGTCCGAAGCGGCACAGGCGGCGGTTGCGGAAAATTACGTAGGGTTGCCGTTCTAGGCGTCTTGGCCCCAATCGGCATCTTGCATTTCGCGCAGTCGGCTGGCGGTGCGTTCGAATTCGAAAGTGCCCTCGCCTTCGACATAGAGCATTTCGGGCTCGGCACGGGCGGAACAGATCAAGCGAACCTTGGCCTCGTATAGCGCATCGATCAGAGTCACAAAGCGTTTGGCTTCGTTGAAGTTATGGCGCGAAAGTTGCGGAATATCCTCTAGGATCAAAACTTTGACCGAATTGGCGATGGTGAGGTAATCGCCGGGGCCAAGCATTTTGCCGCATAGGTCAAAGAAACTGGCACGGGCAATACCGTTTCGGAAGGCGGGGAGTTCGACCTGCCGCCCTTTGACCGTCAGGACCAGCGGTTCTGCATCGCCACCTGTGAGGTCTTGCCAGATCGAGGTGATCTGGGCGCGGGCCTCGGTTCCGGCTTGGACAAAGTATACCTGATTTCCGGAGAGGCGGTCTTGACGATAGTCGGTTGGGCTGACCAGTTCCCAGACGCGCATTTGTTGTTTGATCAGGTCGATGAACGGCAGGAAAAGCTGGCGGTTGAGGCCATCCTTGTAGAGGTTGTCGGGGATGCGGTTTGAGGTGGTGACGACAACGGTGCCGGCGGCAAAGAGGTGCTCGAACAGCCGACCGACGATCATGGCGTCCGTGATGTCGGTGATCTGCATTTCGTCAAAGGCGAGCACGCGCACGCTGTCGGAGACGGCATGGGCCACAGGTTGGATCGCGTCTGCGACGCCGTCCTTGCGGGCTTTGTGCATTGCCTCGTGAATTTCCTGCATGAAGGCGTGGAAATGCACGCGGCGTACCGGGACGTCAAGCGAGTCGACAAACAAATCCATCAACATGGATTTGCCACGGCCAACACCACCCCAGATATACAGCCCCTGAACCGGTTCAGGCGTGGCCTTGCGAAACCAACCTTTTTTGACGGGCTTCAAAAGCTCCGCACGGATGCGTTCGAATTGCGGCAGGATCGCTTCCTGGGCCGGATCGGCCTGAAGCGTGCCTGCCGCGATTTTTGCGGCGTAAATCTCGGGCAAAGTGCTCATGCCCAAGACTTAGCCAATGCGCGGCGCGGAGGGAAGACACGCGCGACATATGACAGAATATGATCAATGTCTGAACAAATGCTGAATTGACCGAAGGTCGAGCGCGCGGCATGGTTTTCGCGCGCATCAGGAGGCCGATATGGAGCGACACATCCCCCTCTTTACACCGGCCTTGATCGTCGGCTGTATGATCATTCTGGTGTCCTTCGGCATTCGTGCCAGCTTTGGCGTGTTTCAGATTCCAATTGCCGAAGAATTTGGCTGGTTGCGCAGTGAATTCTCGATGGCGATTGCCATTCAGAATCTGGCATGGGGTATAGGGCAGCCCATTTTTGGGGCAATCGCAGAGAAATTTGGCGATCGCAAAGCTATCATCCTTGGTGCGGTATCTTATGCCGGTGGGTTGGTGTTGTCGTCCTTTGCCGTGACCCCGCAAGCACATCAAATGTATGAGATTTTTGTCGGTTTTGGGATCGCAGGCACAGGCTTTGGCCTGATCCTTGCCGTGGTGGGGCGTGCAAGTTCAGAGGAAAACAGATCAATGTCGCTGGCAATTGCCACGGTTGCGGGATCCGGGGGGCAAATCTTTGGCGCGCCGTTGGCGGAGTGGATGCTGAGTTTTATGACCTGGCAGGCGACGTTTTTGTTGTTTGCGGTCAGTATCTTGGCGGTGCTTTTTTTGCTGCCCTTCATGCGTTTGCCTGCTCAGAGCAAGGCTGGGACGAGTCAAAGCATGGTGCAGATACTGGGCCGTGCGGTGCGGGATCCGTCGTTTACATTGATTTTCCTCGGGTTCTTTAGCTGCGGATATCAGCTTGGGTTTATCACCGCGCATTTCCCGGCGATGATCACTGAGATGTGCGCTGCGGTGGACCCGTCGGGCATGTTGGCCAGCGTGGGCGTATCGACAACTTCTGCGCTGGGGGCAGTGGCCATCGCGCTGATTGGTTTTGCGAATGTTTTTGGCACGCTGGCCGCCGGATGGGCAGGGAAGCGTTTTCCTAAAAAGTACTTGCTTGCAGGGGTTTACGTTGCGCGAACAGTGGCGTCCGCTGTGTTCATCCTGTTGCCGATCACGCCGCTGAGTGTGGTTGTGTTTTCACTTGTGATGGGGTCGTTGTGGCTGGCAACGGTGCCGTTGACGTCTGGCTTGGTCGCACATTTGTATGGCGTGCGATATATGGGCACGCTGTATGGAATCGTGTTTTTCAGCCATCAGCTGGGCAGCTTTGTCGGGATCTGGCTGGGCGGGCGGATGTACGATGCGTTTCACGATTACACAGCGGTTTGGTGGGTTGGTGTGGCTGTAGGAGCGTTTAGCGCCGTGGTGCATTTGCCGATCAAGGAGAGCGTGCGCCAGACGGTGGTGGCGTGAGTTAACGGCGCTTTTGCGGGGAAAATACCACGTCGGTATTCCGTCGGTAAAACATCGGTATTGCGTCGGTTCCATTTTGGACGTTGCGCGCAGCGGATTTGGTTAACGCGACGCGCGCTCCTCAAGCCTTTGGCGGGCTCTCCTCGCGATTTAGGCGCCGGTCCATTGGTCGAGAATGTAGCGTGAGGTCATCAGATCAAGATGGGCCCCACCGCCATTTTTGAACAGGGTGATTTCGTCGTCCGATTGGCGCTTGAACGCATCAAGCGCGTAGTAATCGGCCAGCACATCGTTGCGGGAAATTACGCCGGACGCCAGAGGACGTTTCAACTCGCCAATATGGTCGAGGGTCGTCTCAAAGCTGTCGACAAAAATGCGGGCGCGTTGCAGGGCTACGTCGTCAGCCTCGCGCATGTCGGGACGGTAGGCGCCAATCAGGTCGACATGTTGGCCGGGCCGGAGCCATTCACCCAGTAGCGTGGGTTCGGTCGACATGGTGGCGCAGGTGATGATATCGGCGGCGGCAACAGCGGCGGGCAGGTCGAGTGCGATTTTGAGACCGGGGATTTGCGCTGCCATCTTTTCAGCATTGGCGGCGGTGCGGTTCCAAACTGTGAACTGCGCATTGGGGAACGCCGCTGAATAGGCTGCGTGCAGATTGCGCCCCACGGTACCTGCGCCGACGATCAGGATATTGCGACTGTCCGGGCGGGCAAGGCGGCGCGCGGCCAGAAGGCTATCGCCGGCGGTTTTCCATTTGGTGACAAGGTGAAAGTCGAGCAGGGCCTCTAACCTGCCATGGGCATCGTCAAACAAGGTGACAGCGCCGTGGATCATCGGCACTTCCTGCGCTGGGTTGTCGGGAAAGACGGTGGCTGATTTCACACCGATGCCCAACCCGTCGATCCATGCCTGACGTTGCAGCAGGGTGTCTTTGCCGCGATAGAGGAAGCTGTCGGAGATCTCGGCCTTAGGCAAGGTGTGGCCAGCGGCGAGCGCGTCTGTGAGAGCGAGCCAGTCGAGATTTTCCTCGCCCGCTGCAAAGGGGATGATAGTGGTCATGTCGCGGCCTCTGGGGTGAGCAGTCCCTCGGCAACGAGGCGGTCGGCCCAGCCTTGGGGGGTGGTGAAGAGATGGGTTTGCCATCCGCGCGCTGCGGCGGCGTCGATGTTTTCGGGGCGGTCGTCGGCGAACAGCAGGCGGGCAGGGGCTATGCCGCAGTCTTCCTCGACATGGGCGTAGATTGCGGGGTCGGGTTTGATCAGTTTCAAACGGCCCGAGACATATTCGCGATCAAATTCGTTGAGAAACGGGTAGACCATTTGCGACAGAGGGAAATTGTCGTGGCCAAAGTTTGTCAGCGTAAAGACCGGGATGCCGGTGGCCTTGAGCGCATAGAGCAGGCGGGCGGAATGTGGGATATCGGGCGCGGCGAGATCGTTCCAGTTGTCGTTCCACATGCGCAATTCGGTTTCCCAATCGGGGAATTTTGCCACCAGCATGTCTACGGTTTCCGGCAGCGACGCGCCCCGGTCGATTTCGAGGTGATGGGTGTGGATGTCTGTGGCGGCAAAGAAAGCCTTTCGCCGCGCGACCCCGATGGTGCGGTCGTAGAAGTTTTCCGGTTGCCATTGGATGAGCACGTTGCCGATATCGAATATGACGGCGTCGATTGAGGGCATAGGATTGGTCCTGAAAATGCGTTTGGTTTTTAGGCACAGTAGGGGGTGCCCATTACCGGGGCAACCGGATCAACGACGCAATCGGGGGCTTTCTGTTGGGGGCGTGTTGGTGCGGGCCTCGCGCCAGAAAACGAAGAGGCCCGCGCCGATGATCAGGCACATGCCGATCCATGTGGTGAGTGGGGGCCATTCGCCAAAGACCAGCACGCCAAAGATTACGGCCATGGGCATCGCAAAATATTCCAGTGGGGCGATCATGCTGGCCTCGGAAATGCGGTAGGCTTGGCTAATGAAAAAGCCGCCACACGCGCTGGCCACGCCCAAAAGTACAAGCAGCGGGATGTCAGCTGAGGCCGGGCGGATCCATTCACGCAAGAGAAACGCGAGCATTTCGCCGCCCTGATCGACATATCCGCCATGGCCAAGAGTGAGGCCGACGCAACCGCTGATGACGACAAAAACGATCTGAATATAGACGGCCATAGTGGCCGCGCTTTCCGTGTTGCCAATTTTGCGGGTGAGAATGTGCAGCGTGGCGTAGGCGAAGGCCGCTATGATTGGCAACAGGAGGGCAAGGTTGAAAGCACCCGTGCCCGGGCGGATCATGATCAGTACACCGAGCATTCCGGCGCCAACCGCCAAGATACGGCGGGGGCCAATCTTTTCCGCCAGAAAGATTGCGGACATGGCGGTGATGATCAGCGGTGAGATAAAGAACACGGCCACTGCATCAGCCAGAGGCAGGACAGCGAGGCCGAGAAAAAAGGTGGTATTGGCAAAAACTACGCAAGCCCCGCGCAGCATGTGCATCCCCAGGCGTGTTGTCCGCAACACCGAGAAACCACCCTGTAACGGGACAATGACGATCAACAGCAGGCAGAGCGCCACAATGGAGCGGGCAAGCACGATCTCGTGCAGGGCGTAATTGCCGGAAAGAAATTTGATGACAACGTCATTGATCGAAAAGAAAAACGCCGCCAACACCGCAGAGAGCGGGCCAAGAGGAATGCGATTGGTCATGATGTCAGTTGGCTTTAGGAAAGACACACGGTCTAGCGGGAAAGCGACATGGTGCGTAGAATGCGACGCTTGGATTTTGCGGGAGTGATCACGGATGGTCGAATATAAAACGACTACGTCTGAAGTGGCGGCGTGTTGGGAACGTAATGCCGAGACGTGGACGCGGCTGTCGCGCAAGGGATATGACGTGTATCGCGACCGGCTGAATACGCCAGTCTTTCTGGGAAATCTGCCTGATATTGGCGGCCAGAAAGGGCTGGACATTGGGTGTGGCGAGGGCAGCAATACGCGCCAGTTAGCCAAGCTTGGCGCGAGGATGACCGGAATTGATGTAGCTCCGACGTTTGTGGCGCACGCGCGTCAGGCCGAGGCAACGGCGCCGTTGGGGATGGACTATGAGGTTGCGGATGCAACGGCGTTGCCGTTTGCGGATGGCGTGTTTGATTTTGCGGTTGCGTTCATGAGCCTAATGGATGTGGCGGATCAGGAGAGTGCCGTGAAAGAAGCGTATCGGGTGATCCGCAGCGACGGTTTCTTTCAGTTTTCGATCCTGCATC
Organism: Shimia abyssi; assembly: GCF_003014475.1. Taxonomy (GTDB): domain Bacteria; phylum Pseudomonadota; class Alphaproteobacteria; order Rhodobacterales; family Rhodobacteraceae; genus Shimia; species Shimia abyssi. Next base: position 127,953 of record NZ_PYGJ01000008.1, read on the forward strand.
CTTGCTTTGCGCCGCCCAGCCGCGAAACTTTGCGTGATGCGGCAGGCAGTGTGACGGGAGTGCGGCTGGGTGAGTATTATCAGGAGAATGACGGGTCCGTCGAAGAATGGACCTTTGGAGATGCAAAGCGGGCAGGAGAAGAGATTTCGGAGTTGTTTCGGGTTCCGCGGTTTCACCGGACCTTGGCAACATGGGTGAATATGTTGATCTCAACGGGGTTTGTTATCGAACATATGGCCGAACCGCGCGCGTCAGAGGCGGCGGCGATCGCGTATCCAAAGATTGCGGATACGCGTGTGGTGCCGATGTTTCTGCACGTACGGGCGCGGAAGCCCAGTGTAAGGCCAGTATGATACGCTTGGGGTTATCGGTATTTCGCGGTCAGGCGATCATAGTCACGTGATGACACACGACCAACAGTTCGCCCGGACGATCCAGCCTTGTTACTGAGAGAAATGGCGCGTTGGCGATTCCTGGGATGGGTTCCGTGTAACGCGTGGGCAATGCCATCGATGTCACCAAATTCGTTGGCCATATTACGAAAAACCTTGCTCGCCTCATCTGGCGCGTAACCGGCACGGACGAAATATTGAAAGCCGACATTGTCGGCCTGCGTCTCTGCCGAGCGGCTGTAACCAGAGACCGAGCTAGCGGCGAGGATATCGAGGGCGGCACGCTGCCCCGCGCCACTTACTTCGCCAGCGGCCGTATTGATGAGGACAGCTGTGCGGGTCATGTCGCGTATGCGTTTGGCCGAATGCGCCTGTGTTGAGTGGGCCATTTCATGCGCTAGAACCATCGCCATCTGAGCCTCGGTATGGGCGATCGGAATAAAGCCGGTATGCACAAAAATGACGCCACCACCCGGTGTTAGCGCATTTGGTTCCCGTTCGTTCATCAGGTAGAGCGTCCAGTCGGGTCCAAGGCCGTTTGCACTGGCGATCTGTTTGACCATGCTTTGCAACTTGCGTTCGAGCGCGCGGTCACTGCTGCGACGGTGTGTCTGCAGGTAGTTTTCGGTTGATTTGTTCGCAATTGCGCGTTGGCGGTCCAGACTAATGTCGGACGTGGCGGCGACCACCAGAGCCGTTCCAGCCAGTGCCACCATTTCTTATTCGGACAAGTTACAGCCGGATAGAGCGAGGGACATGCTTGCCCCAAATACGATTGGACTAAGAAAATGTTTCAAATTATCGTCCCTATTACGGATTGTTCAAAATGGATTTAGAATAGAATAATGCCTTCGATTGGTTCATTTGCAAGGCTTGCGTTATATCTGTGTATTTTGTGGTTGTTCGGCCTGCCGTTTATGCTGTTTGACTATGCTGGCGTGTCCAGTCGGGCGGGGGCGGATGTAGCGAACTATTTTTTTGCGCACCTTTACCCAGATTCTGAAAAGGATCGTACAGCAATACTGGAAGTCGATTCGGTGTTCCTGAAACGACGCCAGGCCCGGCCCGGTTGGCCGCCCACTTACGAAAACTGGGCGCTGATCATTAAGACCCTTGAACGTGATGGGCGACCTTCGGCAATCGCGCTGGATATCTTTTTTGAATATGTGCGTCCCGATGAAGGCTGGGAGTCGTTTTTGTCGACTTTGTGTGAGTTGGGCGGGACCGATTGCATAGATCCAAGCGGGGCAAGTCGGTATTGCAAGGACGGACCTCCATCCGCGGATGCAACGCATATCTTTATTTCAGCGACAAGGGTCGCGCAGTTCGAGGGGGAAAGCGCGCAGGCAGATCTGAGGCGGTTAGCACAGGAATGCGCGCATGTGGTGCAGGTTAGCATTACGGTTTCGGAGTCGTTTATTGGCAAGCGGCTTTATCCGCTGTCGGTTCAAGATACCAATGCGCGCGACGGCGAACTGCCCTCGATGGCGGTTGGTATCTATCAAAACCTCTGCGCAAACCGTTGGGCTGACTGGTTACCGCAAGATTGCGAGCGGACAATCGCCAAAATATCGCGGATCTCGAAAGCAGACGGTCAGATGGAGGTTTTCTGGGGCATCGGTGACCCATAGTTTGACTGGAAGAGACGCACTATCACCTGCGGTCTCAAAGTTTCGGAAATGCCTCAATCTCTTGAGGAGCCATCTGGCCTTTTTTCGCGACTTTGGCTTTGGGCCCACAACCCATGCTCTCACGCCGATGCAATTGTGCTGACTGATGCGCTGGACGGGCGCACGACCCTGCCGAAACTGGAAAACCGGATTGTGTTCATAAGCACGGCTCGGGACGAACTGCGGGATAGCTGGGATGTCGCGGGCGGCGTTTCCGTTCAAACGACTGGTACGTTTTTGCACCGCATGGCGTTGGACAATTTTTTGGCGCTTGGGCGTAGTTTCAAGACTGATCAGACGGATGTTTTTGGCTTCACATTCAATCCCGGATGGGGTGTTTTTCTCTTCTCTTACTTGTGTGGTGTATTCATGCTGATCGGTATGCGAGAGCCTAATGCCCCTCGCAACAGCTCTGAACTCAGGCGGTGGTTCGGCGAGCTCATAGGTTTAATTAAATTTTTTCCGTTCTATATTATATTTGTGTTCTTATCTTTTTGGGTTCTGGATTGGGGGTTTCTACAATGGGCGACATCTCTTTCTATAGGTTCCGTGGCTGGGGCCGTCAGTGCATTACGAGTTCGATTCTTGCAGTAGTTGCGTGGTCCGTTCCGCATACAGCGGAAGCTTGCGAATTAATGGACCGTGAGATCTATCTTTTTTCAAGTGCTGGCAATTATTACACCGCGCCTGATGGGAAGGCCGTAAAATCCTATCACGAAGGTGCGCTGGCGTATCGGGCATTTGTGGTCGATTGTCAGGGAATCTGGATCAAGGCGTTATTTACTGGCACGCAAAAGCACTATTGGATCAAGTCAGACACGGTGCATGCGTTTGAAGAATACACTGAGAGAAATTCCACTATCACTTTGGGCAATGAAAAAATTACTGGAGGCAGGGGGGGGCGCAATAATGAGGGTGTCACCGGGCGATCTAAGCAATAGGTCTTTTATCCCCATGGGCGACCACCAAGCCAGTCTTTGACTGCGCCGATGGAAGCGCGCGTGTCGTCGCGCGTATGGCTGAGGAGCCAAGCGTCGCGGGTGAGTAACGGCGCGTCTGTAAACGGGAGTAGTGAGAGCCGTGGGTCGTTGTCGGCGACACAGGTGGGCAGCAGTGCTGCACCAACACCGGCCGCGACAGCCTCGAGCGCGGTTTCTGCGTCGGCAACGCGTAAAGGGGCAATCGAGTCATTTGAGCGGGCGAGGGTGGTGGCGATCCATCGTGCCTGTGGCAGGCTGGAATGCGCGTCGTCATAGGTGATCCAGCGGGTTTGATTTGGCGGGGTGGTCGATGTGTAGGCCGCGAATGAGAGAGTGGCGAGTTTCTGCGCCTTGGTCGCCAATCCGCCGTCACTTGGCATGGCGAGGCGGATGGCGAGGTCAGCCTCGCGGCGGGTCAGGTCGAGGTTTGAGGCGCTGGGCAGGAGTTCGACGGTGAGTTCGGGGTGCTGGGCAAAGAGCGCCGGTAAGTGAGGCACCAGGAACCGGTTGGCGATCAGGGGCACCGCGCTTAGGCGGACCGTGCCCGAGATGCGCTGTGCGGTTTCACATACCTGTTCGAGGATCTGGTGGTGTTCATGCTCGATCGTTTCAGCGTGATCAATGATGGTGAGGCCGATGTCCGTTGCGACATAAGTGCCGGACTGGTCGCGCAGAAAGAGGGCCGCGCCAAGGGCGTGTTCCAACGCGCGCACACGGCGTGCGGCGGTAGTTTCATTGACCCCAAGCGCCCGTGCCGCCCGCGCCATGCGTCCGGTGCGGTGAAGGGCCAGTGCAAATTTCAGATCGTCCCAGTCAAAACCCTGCATTTTTGCAGTTTAGAGATGTGACCTTGCCGGATCAACGGGTGGTTTTGCCGTGCTATTCCTTGGTCGAAAGGGAGATCGGCCATGAAATTTATTGTTCTGTTCGAAGATGCAGCGAGTGCGCCGGGTGATGTGCGGCAGCGGTACATGCAAGCGCATCTGGCGTTTCTGGAGCGACATGTCGGAGTGATTGAGGCCGCTGGGCCGGTGGCGGATGTGGAGCACAAGGGGAGGGACGGTGTGTGGATCGTTGATGCGGAGAGTGTAGCGGCGGTTGAGAAGCTGGTGCATGAAGATCCGTTCTGGGAGACCGGGCTGCGGGCGTCGGTATCGATTTTGGCGTGGCGGCAGGTGTATGCCGGCGGCGAAAGGTTGATCTGAGCTCGCTGGCGCGGCGTTTGGCGGTCGGTCTTTCACATTGTGAGGGAATGGCTGGTATAGTTAATCAAATCTAAAGATTGGGCGCTTCACACTGGTCCGCCAAGGGAGTGTGTGATGGCGCAATTCGAGATTTGGTTGAAATCTGAACGGGGCATTGTGGATGAAACCGTGCGGTTCAGTATTCCGAACGGAGTTTGGGCGCGGTTGGCGCGGTTTCACGAGAATGCGCAGACATTGCGGGCGACGCGATTTGTAGGCGAGGGGATGGGCGGACAACTTTCGTTGACGCTTGGGGCGGATGGCCAAGTGTGGTCGCAGGGAGCTGCGCAGAATGAAGACGCGGCGGGTAATATGTTGCTCAAGTTGCGCCCGTTTATCTTGCAGCGTGAGGAGAGTTTCCTGCCAGCTGTTGCCAAAGAGCTGGGGCGCTATGCGACCCATCCAGCATTTCGGTGTCAAATCGGATTGATTTCAGACATGTTCGCCTTGCAAGGGATCGAATTTTTAGATCGGTTTGCCGCGATCGGTCGGCCCCCAATGGATGCAGCGTCTGTAATGAGGTGGCTGAACGGGTTCGAATATCATCGGGACGCCGAAAAGCGGCGCGCGGCGCTGGCGGATTTGGGGGTGTTTGCTGGGCAGGGTAACGGGTTGTCGGCGGTGTTGTTTTCGGTGGTCGAGATGGTGCGGGCAGTGCTGCATATGGGCGATCTGGTCGAGACAATCCGATTGCATGATGGTGGCACGCAACCGGTATTGGTCCCGGATCATTGGGGTGGGTGTTAAGCGCGCGCGGCGGCGCGCAGGGCGCGTTCCAGAGCATCGAGAAAACGCGAGCGATCTGCCTTGGTGAAACCTTTCCCGCCCCCCTGACGGAAGGGATCAGCGGAGCGCAGATCGGCCATCAAGTCACGAGTTGCGAGAACATTGCCGATATTGGCCTGTGTCAGCGCTTCGCCATTGTGTTTGAGCACTTGGGCTCCCGCCTCGACACATTTGGCGGCGAGGGGGATGTCGCCGGTGACAACCACGTCGCCCTTTGTTGCGCGGTCGGCAATCCACATGTCGGCCACATCCGGGCCTTCGGGGACGATGATATTTTCGACAAGTGGGTTTTGAGAGGGGCGCAGGCCGCCATTGGAGACGACGTACATTTTTACGCGGTGGCGGGTGGCCACGCGTTCGGCCTCGGATTTGACGGGGCATGCGTCTGCGTCGATGTAGAGGTTGGTCATGGGGGGCGTATAGTGGCTTTGTGGGGCGGATTGAAGGGGGTGTGGTTAAGGCGCGTGGTGACGTGGCACGGATCAGACCTTGCGGGTGGCCAGCCAGACCAGAAATCCGATGTAAAGGAAGACGACGATATTGAGAATGGTATCAAGTTGGCCATCGGTCATGTCAGGGCTCCTTTCTGAGGGCGCGCAGCAAGCAGATCACAAGGATGGGGACGATAAAGATAAAGGCGAGTGCCGAGACCGCGATGATCGAGCGCACCAAACCGACGTCATTGACGAACACCATCGCAAGGCCCAATGCGCCCAGCACGGCCCCCCAGAGGGTGCGAATGGCGGGGGATGGATTGTCGTCGCCGCCAGAGCCAATCATGGCAAGCGTGAAACCAGCGCTGACCACGCTGGTCACGACAAATAGAAACGCAGCCAGAACCGTTGCGATTTGTGTGACCGCGTTCAGCGAGAAGCCCTGCAAGAGCACAAATGTCGTGCCGTCGATATTGGTCTTGGCGGCGTCGAGCAGGGCCGCGTCGCCGCGCAGGGCGTTGAAGAACCCAACGCCGCCAAATACGCCAAACCAGAAGATCGAGAACAGGGTGGGTGCGATAATTACGCCCACGAGGAATTCTCGGATCGTGCGCCCACGAGAGATGCGGGCGATGAAGATGCCGACAAAGGGCGACCATGCCAGCCACCATATCATGTAATTCAGTGTCCAGTCCTGAAACCAGCCGACAACGTCCCGATCAAAGAACTCGGCGGTTGAGAACCCTGCAGGCAGGACATTGAACACGTAGCGGCCAAACCCTGAGACAATGGAATTCATGATATATGAGGTGGGGCCAAACAGCAGCAGGAACAGCATCAGGCCGATGGCGATCAGCATCGCGAAATTGGAGAGTTTGGACATGCCATCGCCAAGGTCACGACGCAGCGGGATAAAGAACGCGACACACATGGCGACAAAGACCGGGATAGTCAGAGATGACGGATCAGTAACACCGATAACGCCTGCGAGGCCGGATTGAATTTGAAAGACACCCATGGCGAGCGACCCGGCCAGCCCGACCGCGATTGCGACGATTGACAAGAGATCAAAGAGCCAAGCAAGGGCACGGGACCAACTTGCGTGTCCGTAGACATCGGTGAGCGGTGCGCTGAGCAAAAGGGTGCCGCCTCGGCGGAAGGCAAAATAAGCGATAACCAAACCGACAACGCCGTAAATAGCCCAAGCGTGAAATCCCCAGTTCAGGTAAGTCACGAACAAGGCAAACCCCGCCGCGGACGGGTCGCCCATATGTGTGCGCAGGACCGAAAAATGTGTGAGCGGTTCGGCGGCGCCATAAAACAACAGGCCGACACCCATACCGGCGGCAAAGAGCATGGCGATCCATGTGGGGGTAGAGAACTCGGGTTTGGCGTCATCTGGGCCAAGACGGATGGAGCCATAAGGCGAAGCGGCGAGGAAAATTGCGACAAACAACAGGCCGCTGGCGACCAGCATGATAAACCAGCCGCGACTGTCGAATTGTTTCGACACGATGGATGCGGCCAAGGTGCCAAGGCCCTGAGAATCGATCAAACCCCATGCGGCAATCGACCCGCTTATCAAGAGGGCAACGACGAGCAATGCGTTGAGTTTCATCAGTCGAGCCTTACCTTTGAGCGTGGAGACCGCGCCGTGTTTGGACGCTTGGCGCATTCAAGCATGATTGAGATAGGTTGCAAATGCAAAATGGCCGGGCTGCCACTTGTCGGTTTGGCAGGCCGAACCGAACCAAGCTCAGGATTTTTTCTTTTTGGCTGGCGCGATCTTATATTCTTCGGGGATGGGCATTCTGTTGAACGCGTCCAGCCCGGCAATGCGATAGGCCTCGGCCAAGGTGGGGTAGTTGAACGTGTTCTCAACAAAGTAATCCACCGTGCCCTTGAGGTTCATGACCGCTTGGCCAATGTGGATCAGTTCGGTCGCGCCTTCGCCAACGATTTGCACGCCCAGCACGCGGCGGGTTTTGAGGCTGAGCAGCATTTTCAACATGCCGTGCTCGATCCCCATGATATGCCCGCGAGAGGTTTCGCGGAAGCGGGCGATGCCAACTTCGTATGGAATGCCGCGCTCTTGCAGTTCTTCTTCGGACATGCCGCAGGTGGACATTTCCGGCACCGAGTAGATGCCGTAGGGGTACCAAGGGCTTTCTGGCAGGGTTGGGGTTTCGAGGGCGTGGCAGGCGGCGACGCGGCCCTGTTGCAGCGATGTGGACGCAAGGGACGGGTGCCCGATTACGTCGCCAGCGGCGTAGATGTGGGGGACGGCTGTCTGATAGGTTTTGCGGTCGACATCGAGGCGGCCGCGGTGATCTGTTTCCAGCCCTGCAGCCTCTAGGTTTAGCTTGTGCGTAGCGCCCATACGACCGGCTGCGAACAGCAGATTTTCGGCACGGATGTGGCGCCCGTTTTCAAGGCTGACTTCGATGTGATCGCCGCCATCCTCGATTTTTTCGATGGCCGAGCCAAGGCGCAGGTCGACGCCGTTGTCGCGGATTTGGTGCGTGAATTCCTGAATCAAGGTTGTGTCGATGAAATCAAGGAAGCTGTCGCGCGGCTCGATCAGGGTGATGCGCACATCAAGGGTGGAGAACATGGTGGCATATTCCACGCCAATCACGCCCGCACCCACCACGATCAGGGAACGTGGAATGCGGGCGAGTTCGAGAAACTCGTCACTGTCGACCACGGTGGTGCCGTTGAACGGCACGTAGTCGGGTCGATAGGTAACAGTGCCGGTAGAAATCAGGAATTTGCGCGCAGTGATCCTGGTGACTTCGCCTGCTTCGGTCGCAACCTCGACCTCGTTAGGACCAACAAATTTTGCCAGCCCGTTGAGCGTATCCACATGGTTACGGTTGAACTGGTGTTCGAGGTTGTCGACCTCGTGGTCCAGCGTCATGTGAAGACGGGTTTTGAGGTCTTCGGCGTGAATGTCATCTTTGACCCTGTAGGAGCGGCCATAGAAGCTGCGCTCGCGCCAGCCAGAGAGGTTAAGCACGGTTTCGCGCAGGGTTTTGGACGGGATTGTGCCGGTGTGCACCGATACCCCGCCCAACCGGTCGCGCCGGTCAATCACGAGGACGCGGCGTTTGAGTTTGCCGGCCTGAATGGCAGCGGATTTTCCTGAGGGGCCGCTGCCGATGATGACAAGGTCGTAATCGAAGTCGCTCATGATGTGGTCTTTGCCTACTTGAGATCAGTCTGCGTATAACGCTTCGGCGTGGAAGGCGACGTGGTCTTCCATAAAAGTCGAGACGAAGAAATAGCTGTGATCGTAGCCTTTTTGCAGGCGCAGGGTGGCCTGTTGGCGGCGTTCGGCAGCTGCGGCGGCGAGGGCCTCGGGGCGCAGCAGGTCGATGAACTGGTCATCGGTGCCGGTGTCCACGAGGATGGGGCCATCAAAGCCACGCTCGCGCATCAGGAGCGAGCTGTCATGCGCGGCCCATGTGCTTTCGTCATTGCCGAGATAGGCCGAGAACTGTTTGCGGCCCCAGTCAGTTGCAGTGGGGTTAGTGATCGGCGCAAAGGCCGAGACCGAGCGATAGCGTCCGGGTAGAGACATGGCCAATGTCAGCGCCCCGTGCCCGCCCATGGAATGGCCGGTGATCGACTGACGGGTCATATCAAGCGGGAACCGTTCCTGAAGCAGCGAAGGGAGATCCTCGGCGATGTAGTCCCACATCTGGTAATGTGGTGCCCATGGTTTCTGGGTTGCGTTAAGGTAGAACCCGGCGCCTTTGCCAAGGTCATAGGCGTCGTCATCCGCCACTTTTTCACCACGCGGGGACGTGTCGGGAAAGACAACAGCGATACCCTGTTCTGCCGCCCACGCCTGAGCCCCGGCTTTGACCATAGCATTTTCGTGGGTGCAGGTCAGACCGGAGAGATACCAGAGTAGGGGCACCGGGCCGTCCCGCGCTTCTTCTGGGAGGAAGAGACCAAAGGTCATTTCGCAGCGTGTGGTTTGTGAGAGGTGATTATACACCCCCTGAACGCCGCCAAAGGCGCGGTTTTCGGACATCGTTTCCATGGGGTCTTCCTTATGCGTTGTTCGCGCGATTTTTGACACGATGTCAGAGTTGCGCGACCCATGCAACGACGAGAGAGACGGTTGCAACGCTGAAAATGGTGGAAAACAGAATGGCAGCCGAGGCACGATGTGGCGCGACACCGTAATGTTGTGCAAGGATATAGACGTTGCCCGCCACGGGCAGTGAGGCCGCTGCAATCACCACACCTGCCGAATAGGTGTCGATCGGAAAGAGCCAGATCACGCCGATTGTGACAAAGATCGGGTGAATGACCAGTTTGCAGGACGACAGCCAGAGCGCGATATGTACGCGCTCGGCGGATTTGGATGCGAGCGAGGCGCCTATGGCAAACAGCGCGCCGGGCGTAGCCGCGCCGCCCAGAATGGCAAGAAATTCGTTCATCGGGCCCGGTATGGGTATTTCCAGAGCCGACCAGATAAGCCCTGCGCTGATGGCGACAATCATGGGATTCTTGAGCAAGCCCATCCCAACGGTGCGCAGGACCGCCAGCGACATACGCCCGTCGCGCGCGCCTGTGATCAGAATGACAATCAGGCTCGAAAAGACGATCAAATCAACAGCGAGAACGAGTATGACGGGACCAACGGCTTGTTCACCCAGTAGCAGGGCCAACATGGGAATGCCGAGGAATCCGACATTGCCGATGACGGCGCACTGGGCCTCAATAGCGGCGGTGGGCACATCAAGGCCGCGCAAGAAGGCGATGGCGGTGGCGATGCCATAAACTACACCCGTGCCCCAGAGGTAGCCGCCGACCAGTCGCCAGTTGAGGACTTCGGCAAAGCTGAGATTGGCGGCAAAGCGGAACAACATAGCCGACAAGGCAAAGTAGAAGACAAATTTGGTGAGGTAGGCCGTTGCCTCTTCGGAGAAAAAACGGGTGCGCCCGGCCCAGTAGCCAAGGCCAATCAGGGCGAAGAACGGTACTGTTTTCAGGAAGATGGCCAGCATGAAAGATTGGTAGCAGGTCTGGTTGACACGTCAATCCCGACGCGCCCCCAGCGCGCTTAAGACTTTGGTCTTGGGGGTAATGTCGTTTGCTAGCCTGACCCTATCAAAGCGCCTGCGGCAAAGACCAGTGCACCGCCCAAGACGACCTGAAATGTGGCCCGCAGGAACGGGGTTTGCATGAAGCGGTTTTGTATCCAGACAATGGCCCAAAGTTCGACAAAGACAACGATCAGGGCAACAATCGTGGCGGTCCAGAAATCGGTGATCAGATAGGGCAGGGCGTGTCCCAGCCCGCCGAGAGTTGTCATGATACCGGAGGCAAAGCCGCGCTTGACCGGGCTACCGCGTCCAGAGAGTTCACCGTCATCGGAGGCCGCTTCGGTAAAGCCCATGGAAATGCCCGCCCCAACGGAAGCAGCGAGGCCCACGAGGAATGTGGTCCAGGTGTCTTGCGTGGCAAAGGCGGTAGCAAAAATGGGCGCGAGGGTCGAGACGGATCCATCCATCAGACCGGCTAGGCCGGGTTGTACCCATGTCAGGATAAACTGACGCTTGGCGGTGGCATCCTCGTCCGAGAGTGCGTCGCCGTCCAGATACTGTTTTTCAAGGTCACGGGCCGTGTTTTGATGCCCCGCCTCGGCGGCGGCCAGATCTCCGAGAAGTTTGCGTGTGTCAGCGTCGGTCGAGCGTTTTGCAGCAGCAAAATAAAACCGTTCTGCGTCGCGCTCCATGGCTTCGGCCTCGGCGCGGATGCGCCCAATGCCGAGATTGCCGACCAGCCAGACCGGGCGGCGCGCATAGTAACCAGCAACGTGTTCGCGACGGATCAAAGGGATAATCTCGCCAAAGCGCTGGACATGCAGGTCAATGAGGCGTTGGCGGTGCGCGTCTTCCTCCTCAGCCATGCCATCAAAAGTGGCGGCCGTGGCGGGATAGTCGGCGCGTAGCATCTCAGCGTAGCTGCGATAGATCCGGGCATCATCCTCTTCGGAGGAGATGGCAAGTGCGATCACCTCTTGTTCAGACAAGTCGCGGAATTGTTTGCGATGGGTCAGAAAGCGCATTGAATCGTTCCGATTGCGGTATGTGGGCAGGCTAGTACCGGCTTAAGTGATTGGCAACACGATCAGTCGGGTGCTTGCTGGAACTGAACTGTTCGGTCTATATATTGATCCTCACTGCTCAGGATACCTCATGAACGAATCGTCGCCCATCATAAGAAAGGGACGCAAATTCGACCAAGTGTTGGAAAGCGCGCGGGAGTTGTTTCTGCAACATGGATTTGAAGGTATTGGGGTCGATGAGATTGCGCGCAAAGCAGGTGTGTCCAAGGCGACGCTGTATGCCTATTTTCCAGACAAGCGGCATCTTTTCATGGAGGTCGCGCGTCTGGAGTGCATTCGACAGGCCGACCATTTGGAGGCGCAGGTTGATCGTGAGAAATCTGTACCCGAAGTGTTGCGGGTGGTCGGCAAGGGGTTCATGGAGATCATCCTGTCGGATTTTGGGCGCAACATGTTCCGTGTTGTGGTCGCAGAAGGACACAAATTTCCCGAGTTAGGGCAGCAGTTTTACGAAAGCGGTCCGGCTGTGATGCGGGCCGGGATGGTTGAGTTTCTTGAATGCAGTGTGGAACGCGGAGAGCTGGTGATCGACGATGTAGAGCTGGCTGCGGATCAGTTCCCCGAACTGTGCAAAGCCGGAGTTTTCCTGCGTTTGGTGACAGGCATTCAAACCGAGTTTAGCGAAGAAGAGATTGACCGCACGGTTGAAGGTGCGATCGAGACCTTTATGGCGCGGTTTGGGGCCTAGTTTCGGATTTAATGTCATCACGTATGCTCCTTCGCCCTGGCGGGCGGCCTCGTTTAAGGCGTGGTGTGAGACTTCAGGAAATCGGTAAGTTCGCCGTAGAGAGATTTGCGTTCGTCTTCGGATAGGAAGCTACCGATTTCAACTGTGCGGCCGTTGCCGGACAAAGTGACGTAATGCGGCACCGGGCCGCCGGTGACATGCATCTCGACGCGGGCCCAGTAGATATTGCACTCCCATGTCTTGGGATCGCCTTTTGGCGGGCGGTGGCGAAGGGTGAGTATATCGTCGGAAAGCGACAATTCCTCAAGTATGTCACCATCCCGGTAGGAACGTTCCAGCCCCCACCAAAGGCCGCCGACGACAATTAGGATGAAGGGCAGGATACCCCAGAGCAAGACCGTGCCCAGTAGACCGTAGAGCGGGATTGTGCCCAGCGTGAATGCCATCAGCACCATTGCGGCAAAGCCTCGGCGAGGTAAGGAGCGGTGCGGCCAGAGGGTTAGGACCGTCGCGGTCTGAGGCGTCCAGTGGTGCGGCATGATCAGGGAGCGGTCCTTTTGTTTCGGGCGAGGAGGACGGTGCGACCCAGCACATCCTGGTCGTTGGGTGTGATCGTTACGGATTCAAAGCCCGCCCGGATGAGGATGTCTGTGTATTCAGTATGCGATAGGCTCGCGTGATAGACGGTTTCGCCATTCACGGTACCAGTGGCTAGCCCGTGGTCACGGCCAATGGTCAAAAGGAGTGTGCCCGCGTCGCGGACCCTGGATGCGATGGCAGGAAGGGCGGCTCGCTGCTCTGTGGGGCTGAGGTGAAAGAATCCATCCCAGCTGAGGACCGCGTCGAATTGTTCGGTCAATGTAATCACGCACATGTCCATGAGGTGCCATGTTGCCAATGGAAAGCGGGTGCGGGCCAGCGCGATCATTTGAGTGCTTTGATCAAGGCCGGTGAGGCGGTGGCCTTGGTTCAGAATATATGCGGCTAAAGGACGACCTGTTCCGCACCCTAAATCGAGCACATCGCATTGCTGGGGCAGGTCGCTAAACATGCGGTCAAGCCAGATGTTTTCACCATTTAGATTGGCGCGCCGCGCATCCCATGCTGCCGCCTGACGGTCATAGACATCGGCGGTTTGTGCCTTGATCTGTTCAAAGTCTGGGCTGTCGGCAGACATGGTATGACCCGATGAGGCAAACAAAAAAGGGACCCCGCATTGGGGCCCCTTTTGGATTTTGTGAAAAGCCCTGCTTAGTGTGAGTGGCCTTTGTCCCAGTCTTCCTGCTTGGGCAGGATTTCAAAGGTGTGCTCTGGCGGTGGGCATGGAAGTGTCCATTCCAGCGTATCCGCATATTCGTTCCAATAGTTGTTTTCGGTGATGCGCGCGCCACGGAAGAGGGCGTAGAACACGATGCCGAAGAACAGCAGGAAGGACGCGAAGGAGAGCAGCGCACCGTAGGAGCTGATCTTGTTGTAGTATGCAAATGCCTCGGGGTAGTCGATATAACGACGTGGCATGCCCTGACGACCCAAGAAGTGCTGAGGGAAGAAGGTCACGTTCACGCCGATAAAGAACATCCAAAAGTGCACTTTGGCCCAGAACTCGGAATACTGGCGCCCGGTCATCTTGCCAAAGTAAAAGTAGACCCCGGCAAAGATGGTAAAGGCCGCCCCCATCGACATGGTGTAGTGGAAGTGCGCGACGACGTAATATGTATCGTGATATGCACGGTCCACACCCGCCTGAGACAGTACGATGCCAGTTACACCACCAACGGTAAACAGGATCAGGAAACCCAGAGCAAAGAGCATTGGTGCTTTGAATTCAACTGAACCGCCCCACATGGTGGCAATCCAAGAGAAGATCTTGACCCCGGTTGGAACCGCAATGACCATCGTGGCCAGCATGAAATAGGATTGCTGAGTCAGCGACATACCAACCGTGTACATGTGGTGCGCCCAAACAACGAAGCCCAGTGCACCAATCGCGATGATCGCCCAGACCATTGGCAGATAGCCAAAGACGGGTTTGCGCGAGAATGTTGCGAACACGTGGCTGACAAGGCCAAAGCCGGGCAGGACCACGATGTACACTTCGGGGTGACCGAAGAACCAGAGGATGTGCTGATACAGGATCGGGTCGCCACCGCCGGCAGGATCAAAGAAAGTCGTGCCAAAGTTACGGTCGGTCAACAGCATAGTGATGGCGCCGGCCAGAACGGGAAGTGCCAGAAGGATCAGCCATGCGGTGACAAAGATCGACCATGCAAAAAGAGGTACCTTGAACAGCGTCATGCCGGGGGCACGCATGTTCAGGAAGGTGGTGATCATGTTGATGGCGCCAAGGATTGATGAGGCACCCGAAACGTGCACCGCGAAAATGGCGAGGTCCATAGACATGCCGCCTTCGCTGGTGGACAGCGGTGGGTAGAGTACCCAACCAACACCAGAGCCGAGCTGGTCATTGCCGCCTGGGCTGAGCATCGAGGCCACACCCAAGGTTGTGCCCGCAACATAAAGCCAGAAGGAAAGGTTGTTCATGCGCGGGAACGCCATATCCGGCGCGCCGATTTGCAAAGGCATGAAATAGTTGCCGAAACCGCCGAACAAAGCCGGAATCACCACGAAGAACATCATCAGAACGCCGTGGTAGGTGATCAGAACGTTCCAAAGGTGCCCATTGGGGGTACACGGGCCTTCGCCGCCGCCCAAGAAGCGGGCGCCTTCGAGGCACATGTACTGAACGCCGGGATCCATGAGCTCCAGGCGCATCAAAACGGTAAAGAATACTGCGATCAGACCGGCAAACGCCGAGACGATCAGGTAAAGCAGACCAATGTCTTTGTGGTTGGTCGACATGAACCAACGGGTAAAGAATCCGCGGTCGTCATGGTGGTCGTGGCCTTGAATGGCTGCGTCTGCCATGCCTTGCCTCCTGTTGAAGTGTTAATTGAGCGCACGAGTCTCCCCGTTCACCGCAAGTTCGCGACCGTTTTAAAGAGGTCGGGGGACGGCGGCAATGTCCGTCTTTGACGCAGATCAAGAAAAAGTGCCGCAGTGTGACCATCGCATAAGGCCGAGTAGGGTCATTTTCGGGGATACAGGGGTAGTTTTGACGATTGACACGTCAAATTGCGCCGGAATTTGTTCGTCATTTGTTCCAATTTCTGTGAGAATTGGGCGACTCGAAGGGGGCGAACATGAATCACTTGGTGAAATTCGAATCATTCAAGGCTCTGCACGCTGCGCCGGACATCTTTGTGATGCCCAATCCGTGGGATGCAGGAACGGCGCGGCTTTTGACCAGTTTGGGCTTTCCAGCGTTGGCGACGACCAGCGCCGGATTTGCGTTTGCTGAGGGGCGGCGGGATGCATGTGCTGCGCTCAGCCGGGATGAGGTTATTCAAAACGCCGCCGCGATTGTCGCCGCGACAGAGTTGCCGGTGTCTGCGGATTTGGAGGATGGGTTTGGCATGGCGCCTGAAGCCTGTGCCGAGACGATACGCGCCGCCATTGAAGTCGGGCTTGTTGGCGGGTCCATTGAGGATGCGACCGGAGACAACCGAGCGCCGATAATTGACATTGGCCTGTCGGCAGAGCGCATTTGCGCTGCGGCAGAGGCTGCAAAAGGGCGGGGGTTTTTGCTGACGGCGCGGGCCGAGAACCACCTGTGGGGGCGGGACGATCTGCTTGATACGATCCGCCGGTTGCAAAAGTTCTCGGAAGCAGGTGCTGACGTACTTTACGCACCGGGCCTACCCGATCTAGGGGCGATCTCTACGGTGTGCCGCGAAGTTGATAAGCCAGTGAACGTTGTGATGGGGCTGCGTCCGCCGTTGTATTCGGTGTCTGAATTGGCCGAAGTGGGCGTGAAGCGAGTAAGCGTGGGCGGATCGTTTGCGCGCGCGGCGTTTGGCGCCGTGCGACGCGCGGCGATGGAGGTTCTGGACAGTGGCAGTTTCACCTATGCCGAGGATGCGATGCCGGGCGCTGAAATTGCCGCGTTGATGTCAGGCAAAAGCGGGCGAAACTAAGCAGAGCTGCTTGCGCCGCTAAAAATTTGGCGCAAGCGAACTGTGGAGAGGTTATTCCGAGGCGGCCGCGTCAGCGGCAGGTGCGACGGATGCCAGATAGGCCGCAACGTCCTCGCCGCCCTTTTTTAGCTTGTAAGTCATTTTGGACTTACTGTCGAAACCGTTGTCTCCCAACCACTTTTTGGGGTCTTTGGTGTATTCGACCAGCGTTTCTTCGGTCCAGACGAACCCAGCGTCTTTGGCACCCAGAAGGCCAGAGCCATATTTGAAGTCAATTGAGCCCGCGACACGACCAATGACGCCGTATAAGTTTGGGCCGGTGCGACCACCTTTAAAGATGACTTCACCTTCGGGTGACGTGATGGTGTGGCACGCCTTGCATTTCTTGAAGGCGCTTTCGCCCTTTTCGACGTCACCTTCGGCGAATGCCGTCGTAGTAAGGGATACGGTTGCGATGGCCGATGCAATCATCAATTTCATAGTTGTTGCCTCTTTGGTCGTGTTTGCTACGCGTCTGGGCGCAGCTTTTCGTAAAGCCGGGAGATTTACAATGTGCGAATCCGCGCGGGTACGGCATTGTGATTGCGGTTGTCGTGCTAGGGACGAACGGCGGTTTTTTTGCGGCTTTAGTCGCCAAAGGTTTGATCGAAGGCGTGTCTCAAAGCGACGTCCAAATCATCCATCGTTACGGGCAGGCCAAGATCGACAAGCGATGTTACCCCGTGTTCGGTAATGCCGCAGGGCACGATTCCGGAAAAGTGCTCCAGATCGGGTTCTACGTTAATCGAAATGCCGTGAAAACTTACCCATTTGCGCAGACGGATGCCGATTGCAGCAATCTTGTCTTCTGGCTTTTGTCCGGAAACAGTGAGCGGCTTGTCATCGCGTGTGACCCAAACGCCGACGCGTCCTTCGCGAATCTCTCCGGATACAGAAAATTCAGCTAGGGTCGCAATCACCCATTCCTCGAGGTTTTTGACAAACACGCGCACGTCGCGCCCCCGTTTATTGAGATCGAGCATTACATATGCGACGCGTTGGCCGGGGCCATGATAGGTGTATTGCCCGCCGCGTTTTGACGCATATACCGGAAAGCGGTCAGGGTCTGTCAGGTCTTGGGAACGTGCCGATGTCCCGGCGGTGTAAAGCGGGGGATGCTCTATCAGCCATATGCATTCGTCAGCCTCGCCCGCTGCGACGGCCGCCGCACGAGTTTCCATGAACGCGACAGCAGTATCATAGTCGGTTAGCCCGTCGGAAATGATCCATTCTACCATGGTCGCGATCCTTGAATGCCTTGTTTCAGCGCCGGGACCCTATAGGCGGGGCAAGGGTATTGTCCAGTGGTGCACGCGGGCGACAAGTGTGCGGGAAGTGTCCGCGCAAAAGTTGCGCAAGATGATGTTTTTGCCTCTTCACATCAGCGTCACCCTCGTCTATACGCCCCTCACCAATCATGGCAGTGCGGCCGTGGCGGAATTGGTAGACGCGCAGCGTTGAGGTCGCTGTGGGGTAACACCCGTGGAAGTTCGAGTCTTCTCGGCCGCACCAAATTATCATTGATAATATTGAATGAAATTGCATTTGGGTTTTTGAGCCCCCCTGCTAATCCCCCAAGCCTTAAATTAGTTTGCACGCGTAGTTTGTTCTGAAAAACGACATTCCGCAGGCTTTCTCGTTGGTGTTTATGCCCTTGTTTGCGCACTCGGTCTAACATCGGATTCGGAGTCTCAACTACGTGCTCAACAAACGCATCTTGTTTCTTTTCATGCTCTTTGACCGAGTATTGCTACGCCGCACATAGTCGATAGACTGAAACGATCAGATGTGTAGAGCAAGTGAGGGAAAACTGTGGGCACTTCGCTGAGTCAATCCACCAATACTAAAGACATCCCTGAGTTTTCACGGATACCAATTCGCAGCGGTGATTATACTGGGCCTACTTCGGGCATGGCGCCCCATCTGATGCAAGCAAATCTTGTGATATTGCCACGAACGGATGCGACCAGCTTTCACGATTTTTGCATGATCAACCCTAAACCTTGTCCACTTCTTGCGGTGTCGGCGCCGGGGGAGCCGCGGTTTCCAACGCTTGGGGCGGACATTGATCTCAGGTCTGATCTTCCGGGGTATAAAGTGTGGCAAGGAGGGAAACCAAGCGAACAAGTCGCCGATATTACAAAATTTTGGCGCGACGACCTGATAGCATTTGCACTCGGATGTTCGTTTGGGTTTGAAGCTGCTCTGATCGAGGCTGGGATTGAGTTGCCTCACTTTTCTCAGGGGCGAAATGTGGCGATGTTTGAGACCACGCTTCCGCTTGCTTCTGTGGGGCCATTTAAGGGAAGCATGGTTGTGTCGATGCGCTATGTACCTCGCGATAGGGTTGAGGACGTCTATTCGATTTGCGGCGCGTTTCCGCAGTGCCACGGGGAACCTGTGCATATTGGTGACCCTGATGAGATCGGAATATTCGATCTGAATGCTCCGGACTATGGCGATCCACCACTCGGAGACGGAATTCCGGTGTTCTGGGCGTGTGGAGTTACGCCCCAATCAGCTCTGCGAACCGCGAAACTGGATTTCGCAATTACGCATGAACCGGGCAAAATGTTGATTTGCGATGTGCCCGCGACATTTTCAGATATTTTGAATGCGCCGTTGTGAAACGCGTTTTGCTTGAGACATTCCTGACGCTTTCTCGCTTCAAGCATTTCGGAAAGACGGCCAGTCACTTGAATACAACCCAATCCACGGTTTCGGGACGCATTGCCGTTCTGGAGGAGGAACTGTCTGTCACGCTCTTTAATCGCGAGCCACGCGGTGTGACGTTGACATCTCAGGGACGAGACTTGCTCGATCACGCAGTTCAGGTGCTGGAAAGCATGGACCGTATGGCACAAGCGGCAGGTGTGGACCCATATCGGGCAGGCACTTTGCGGTTGGCATTGTCAGAAACACTGGCAGCAACTGTTCTCCCTGGTTTCATCGAAGCGTTTTCAGCTAAACATCCTGAAGCCAATGTAGAAATGTCGGTTAACAGTACGGCAGGGCAACGTGCGCAGCTTCTTGACCGAGCAGTCGACCTTGCATTCCTTATGGGGCCGGTTTCCGAATTTCGAGTGGCCAATCTTCCACTCATTGATCTGCCGATGACATGGATCATAAGTGCGAACCACCCTTTGGCGTCGGTGCAAAAATTATCTGCGGAAGACTTGGTGAACACGCCAATCATGTCCTACGCGACTGATTCTCGACCATTTGCGGAACTTAGCGACGCCTTGAAACGAATTGGCATTCACAAACCTAAGCTGTTTTCGTCCAACGCGCTTGGCGCAAGCTTGTCGATTACTCAAGCCGGATTGGCAATTGCAACGATGCCCCAAGTTTTTGCAAAACCACATCTTGAAGCAGGCGACTTAGTTGAAGTGAAGGCGCCAATATCACTTAATCCGCTGCGCTTTACCGCGTCGTTTCGAATTGAAACTGGCAACGATCTGGCGGCGGCCGCGGCCGAGCTATCTGTAGAAGCCGCAAAGAAGTGGATTGCAACCCAATCGGAAAAACCGATTGAATGACATCAAAAACAACAATTAGACTCGATGGAGCTAAGTTCGTAGCGTTCGTTGTGCAAACAATCAGACGGAGGAAACTCATGAAGTATCTGTCAGTCTATGCAGCGATGATGGCGACTTGTGCAAGCTATGCCGCGGCTCAGGACTTACCTGAAACAAAGCTAAACGTGGTTGGAAGTTGGGGTATGGTGTCCATGTATACCGACTACACCAAACCTTTCTTTGAAACGACGATCCCCGATGCTTCAGGCGGAAAAGTCACGGCTGAGATTAAGCCATTCAATGAACTTGGCCTTGATGGGTCGGAAATTATTCGCCTCGTCTCGGCGGGAACTCTTCAGTTTGCGGAAACGCCGATGGGGTACATGATCGGTGACAATGCGATCAACGGTGGCAACGATTTGCCTGGTCTAGCCCCAGATATTGAAACCGCCAAGGCGATTTCAGATGCATGGTTGCCAACGTTGGAAAAACTTTACGCCGACAGCTATGGCGTGAAAGTCTTGGGTGTTTATCCTTATTCAGCTCAGGTGGTCTATTGTAATGCTCCAATCTCTGGGCTGGCCGATCTAAAAGGCAAAAAAATCCGCGCCTCAGGTGCTGCAATCGGTGACTTCGTGTCTGCTCTTGGGGGTGCGCCTGTTTCGATGAGTTTTGGCGAAGTGGTGCAGGGTTTGCAAAAAGGTGTCGTTGACTGTGCAATTACCGGTTCCATGTCTGGTTTTGGTGCGAAATGGCACGAAGTGTCGACACATATCTATGAGCTTCCGATTGCTTGGTCCCCTGTTGTCCAAGTTGTTGGGATGGATACATGGAATGGTTTTGACGATTCTGTGCAGGAATTCCTGACCGATCAGATCAACCAGCTTTCGGATGATATTTGGGCAGGTGCCGCTTCCGAGACTGCTGAAGGGTTTGCATGTAACACCGGTGGGGCAGCATGTACCAAAGACGCACCCGGGAGCATGACATTGGTCGCAGTATCAGAAAGCGATATCGCGCTTCGTGATAAAGTGCTCCGAGAGTCTGTGCTGTCCAATTGGGCTGCGCAATGCGGGGCAGACTGTGTCACCGCATGGAATGCATCGGTGGGCCAAGTCGCCGGTATCAACATCGAATAAAGTTATACTGCGCGGGGATTTTCTCCGCGCAGTCCATCTAAAGAGGTGCTCATGACCGGATCACTCGATGAAACGGGCCGAACAGAACGTTTGATCTTTACCGTAACACGCACTATGGCGCGGCTGTCCGGAATTGCAATTCTACTATGTACGGCGCTGATCTTTGTCGAGGTTGTATCGCGCAAATTACTTGGGATCTCGCTGGTCGGAGCCGACGAAATATCTGAGTATGTTTTAGCAGTGTCAGTGACTTGGGGAGCATCCTTTGCGCTGGTGCGCCGCGCGCATGTACGCATCGACATACTACATGCTCAATTGCCGCGTGCTTTGCAGTCTATCTTTGATATCCTGGCGCTAGTGTCGATGCTGTTTTTTGCAGGCCTTTTGGCATGGTTTGCAACGCAGCTGTTGCGCACGAATATTCGGTTTGGAGCCGTCTCCAACACGTCGATGGAAATACCTCTCTGGATACCGCAGTCGCTTTGGGTCGTTGGTTTATGGACTTTGGTTGCAGTGACTGCCGTACTGATACTCCTATGTCTGCGAGCTTTGCTGAAAGGCGATTTCGCTGAAGTCTCCCGTATTGCGGGCATACGCGGTGCCATGGTTGAAGCGCGCGAAGAGACTGTTGCGCTGAAGGGCACGAACTGAACCATGTTAGCAACGGCACTTATTCTTCTTTTGGTGATGATCGCGCTAAGTTTGCCAATTGCGGCTGCGCTTGGTGTGCTCGGAGTCATACTTGATCGCAGCTTCGGCTTTTTGCCGCTATACAAGGCAGCAGGGGAAGTGGCGTGGACCTCGTCCTCGGGCTTCCTATTGATGGCTATTCCACTTTTCGTCCTACTGGGTGAAATCATGCTGCGCGCAGGGATTGCCGACGCAATGTACGATGCGTTGGCCAAATGGCTTGGTTGGCTGCCCGGTGGTGTTATGCACGCAAATGTTGGTGCATGTTCGCTATTTGCTGCGACGTCCGGGTCTTCGGTCGCGACGGCCGCTACGATTGGAACAGTGGCATTGCCGCAGATTGAACGCCACGGGTATGGTCCGCGCCTATTCTTGGGAACGCTCGCGGCAGGTGGAACATTGGGGATCCTCATTCCACCTTCGGTCAATATGATCATTTACGGCATCCTGACCAACTCTTCTGTGCCCAAGCTGTATTTGGCAGGAATTATTCCCGGCTTAATTTTGGCGTCGCTCTTCATGATCGCGATCATCTTAATTGTCATATGGAAGCCGGAGGTTGCTGGTCGCAAGGTGAGTTACTCATGGGCGGAGCGGCTTCAAAGCACGGTTGGTGTGTTACCGCCCATTCTCATTTTTGTTCTCGTCATCGGATCGATTTATGCTGGTTGGGCAACACCTACCGAAGCAGCCGCTATCGGAGTGGTGGGCGCTCTGGCCATCGCAGCAACACGACGCAGGCTGGGATGGAACATGTTGATGGAGGCGGCCGAAGGCACGGTCGTAACGACGTCGATGATTATGTTGATCATTATGGCGGCTTATTTCTTGAACGCGATCCTCGCTGGGATTGGCCTTACTGATACTTTGAACGACTTTGTAACTGGTCTTGGGCTGACGCCTATGCAGATGCTATTGGTTGTCGTCCTGTTTTACATATTGCTGGGCTGTTTCATGGAAACGTTGTCCATGATGATCACGACTATACCGATTGTGGCACCACTGATGTTCAGCCTTGGATTTGATCCAATCTGGTATGGCATCTTGATGATGATCCTTATTGAGGCTGCTTTGATTACGCCGCCGATCGGTTTGAACCTGTACATTGTACAAGGCGTTCGCGGCGGCGGCCCCATGAAAGACGTCATGATTGGCGCACTGCCGTTCGTAATAGTGATGGCCATCATGATCGTCCTTCTTACTGCGTTTCCTGGATTGGCCACTTGGCTGCCAGAACTTGTGAGTTCCTAAAATGTTTTTGCGGAGGTAGGCCAAGTGAGTCGCATCGTATTTATCGGTCTGGGCACAATGGGATTGCATATGGCGCGGGGGCTGGCCGCGGCTGGCCATGATGTTGTCGGGATGGACATTAACGCAGAGGCACGAGCTGCGTTTCCAGGGGCCACAGCGCTCGACAAAACGAAAATGGGCGGTGCTGATATCATCATTACGATGCTGCCCGAAGGGGCACATGTTGCTCAGGTACATGACGAATTCCTCTTCTCGGGTGTAGATGTGGGCACACTCCTGATCGATTGTTCCACCATTGATGTTGGGACAGCACGGGCCTTGGCCGCATCGGTCGAGGCAAAAGGATCGGCAATGCTGGATGCACCGGTATCGGGCGGTCCAGCGGGTGCAGAAGCGGGCACACTCAGCTTTATGGTGGGGGGCAATGAGGACGCATTTGAGCGCGCGCGTCCAGTGTTGGAAGTCATGGGATCAACAATCACTCATTTTGGCGCCGCGGGATCTGGGCAGGCTGCTAAAGCTTGCCACAACATGATCTGCGGAATAACGGCAATAGCTGTCACGGAGGGGTTCGCGCTTGCGGATTCGCTGTCGTTGGATCTGAACAAGTTTTACGGGTTGTGTGCCGGCGCCGCGGCTCAAAGCTGGGCCTTGGAAAACCGTTGTCCGATTCCAGGTATCGTTCCCGCAGCTCCGTCTTCCAGTGGCTTTGCGCCGGGATTTGCGTCGGCTCTGATGGCGAAGGATCTCCGTCTTGCTCAGGCCGCGGCACAGGAGACCGGACAAGTAACACCCTTTGGGGCTGAAGCTGCCCGCGCCTTTACATCCTTTGCAGAGGAGCATGGACAGCTCGATTTTTCTGCGATTTATCAGACGTTGCGGGCGTTGCCGGATCAATAACGGGGTTGGTATAGCCCTTTTGGGCCACACGTTATTAACTTGGTCACACCTCTGATTTTGCGAGTTCCAGCCAAAAAGCAATTCCGTGGTCGATGCCATCATCGTTGAAATCATACGCGGGATTGTGAAGAGGCATTGCGGCATGCCCGTCTGTTCCATTCCCCATTAAGCAAAACGCGCCCGGAACGTGCTTTAGAAACTCGGCGAAATCTTCAGAAAAACCAACTCGCCCATAGTTGGCGTTTACCGATCCAACTGCGCCCGCCGCCTTAGCTATTTTCTGCGTCGCGACGAGATTATTCACCAGCGGTCGAAAAGACGTCGAATAGTCCACCTCAGCCCTGGCGTCATGTGCGGCGCAAACACCGGCAACGATTTCGCGTAGTCTGGATGCGATCCGCTTCGAAACGTGGTCAGAGAAGCCCCTACAATCGCCTCTTAGCGTCACATTGCTGGGCAGAATATTTCGAGCCCCGTCCGTGATGAACTCGGTTACCGAGACGACAGCATGTTCGCTGGGTGGCAAGGACCGGGATACGATCGACTGGAGTTGCAGAACGATGGCTGATGCGGCAACAATCGGATCGACGCCTTTGTCGGGCATAGATGCGTGACCGCCGCGCCCTTCGACCCTGATTTCAAAATTGTCCTCGAATGCGCAGAATGGGCCGCTCTGCGTTGCGAAATGCCCCAATTCTATCCCCGGCATATTGTGCAGCCCATATATTGCCTGCATCGGAAAGCGGTCGAAGAGACCGTCCGCAATCATGGCTGCGGCACCATTTCCATTCTCTTCATCCGGCTGGAAAACAAAATGGATTGTCCTCTCGATTGTAGGATCAGCCGCGAGAGCAAGTGCCGCACCTAGTAGCATAGTGCTGTGACCGTCATGACCACAGCCGTGGAACTTTTCAGGAATAGTGGAGCGATGGTCAAACGCGTTCGCTTCCTTGATCGGCAAGGCATCCATATCAGCGCGAAACCCAATCGCCGTTTCCTCAGGTCCCCGGCGAAGGGTCGCCACGAGACCGGTTCGCCCGACATCGCGAGTTACTTCGAGGCCCGCACGTTCCAGTTGCATTGCAATTAGCCGTGGCGTTCGTTCGAGGTCGAACGAGGTTTCCGGATGGGCGTGCAAATCACGACGGAAAGCCTTGAGGTCAAGCATGTGAAATCCGCCTTTCTGCAAAAATTACAAACTGGATATGTGGGTTGATAAACAGACAGGCGGCAAGCCGAGCCAAACCCGACAGGAGTGTTGAGGCAAATATGTCGTTGACCTCGCCAAGTATTGCTTTTTTCAGAATGTCCTTGCCCGCTGAGATAGAGCTCATTCGAAACGGGTGGGCATGATAAGCCAGAAATGAGACTGGCAAAGCAATAGGTTCTACTGGATTGAGTGTCGATGTGTGTTTCATATCGGCACTATAGTGGGCCACTGTGATCGGGTGTGCCCGAAAAAAGGGAATTTTTGGGAAAAACTCTCACGAACAGGGGAAATTTGCTACAAAAACTCGATCAAGCGTTTGGGCGTCTTGTGCGGCTGGTTCAAACCAATTCGCGCATGGGTCTGGAGACTAAATTTCTTCAATTCCGCAGGCATTGTCTTGGCTGTGAGTCGGGGTTGGCCGACCACTCCACGGGTTTTAAAAGATTTCGGTCGACGAAAATTGGTCGATGCTCCTTTTCTCCGGTACGCAAATTTTTTTGGCAATCAGCACAAAATTTGGCATGTGCGCCTTCGGGTGAGCCTAGCGTGATCTTGGTGGACTAAGTCGCTGATGGTTTGACCTCGTGATGCCGTGCTGCCAGTTGGGAGAGGATCTGTGCAAATGTGTCGATACCCTGCGCACCGGATGTTGCCTGGCGGGTGTCGAAGATCATCGTGGGAACGCCGCTGACACCGCGAGATGTCCAGAACTGTTCTTTGTCGCGTACTGCTTCGGCAAATCGTTGATCCGTCAGCACGTTGCGGGCTTCGTCTGGGTCAAGACCAACTTCTATGGCGGCGTCGATCAGGGTGTCGCTTGATGAGACGTCTTCGTCCTTGGTGAAATAGCGGTCAAAGAGCGCCAGCTTGAGTGCTTGGGTTTTGCCCGTTTCAAAGGCCCAGTGCATGAGTTGGTGTGCGTCGAATGTATTGTAAATTCGCGAGTTCGGTGTGAAGTCGAAGGTGACATCCAACGATTGCCCTAATTCGGTCAGGTGTGCACGGGCCGCAGACGATTGCGCAGCGGTGCTGCCATATTTCCGCTGAATGTGATCGGTTAGGTTTTCGCCTTCGAGTGGCATGTTGGGGTTCAGTTCGAACGGGTGCCAGTAGGTTTCGACCGGAATGCCAGATTGCGCGCTGGCGGCGAGGAGTTGGCGGTAGCCGATGATGCACCATGGGCAGACGACATCCGAGATGATGTCGACACGGATCGGGGTGGCGGTCATGCGTAGCTCCTTGTCGCGTTTGTTTCCAGATGGGGGCACGTTAGGAACTGTGCAAGTAGGCGAAGGAGTGTCTTCTCTATGGGATGACGGACAGCCAGAGCCAGACTGTTACAATGGAGGCGGCTGTGCCAATCAGGACGGTGGATGCGGCGACCCGCTGAGCACGGCCATACATGCTGGCAAAGAGGTAGACGTTGATGCCGGGCGCCATGGTTGCGGTTAGCACTGCGGAACGGAAACCGTCGATCGAAAGACCTCCAAGAGTGCCGAACGTCCATGTAAGGGCAGGGTGCAGGCCAAGCGATATAGCGCAGCAGAAAAGGATGACACGCATGTCACCTTCGGGACGGTAGCGGAACAGAACACCGCCCATGGCAAAGAGCGCAGCAGGCAAGGCGGCGCCTGCGAGCATGTTCACGGCGGTCGTGATTGCGCCGGGCACCGGGATCTGCGCGAGATTGACGACGAACCCCAGCGAGATCCCAAGAATTAGGGCATTGGAGAACATCGCCTTGAGCACAGTTGGTATGATCTTGCGACCCGGTGTCTGACGCGCGCGAAACACCTCCATCACGGTAATGCCAACGCCGTAGCAAAACGGCGCGTGGATTGAGACGATGGCGAAGTTTCCGGTGAGGGATTGTGTGCCAAAAGCACGTTCTGTGATGGCGAGGCCAAGCAGAACCGAGTTTGAGAACAGGCACACAAAACCGATCGCGATGGCGTCTTCCCAGTCACGTCCAAACAGGTAGTGGGCGCCAAGCATACCGATGGTGAAGGAGATGAGAGCGCCTGCATAGAAGCTGCCCATCATGATCAGATCGAACTCGGCCCCCAGATCAAGCGTGGAAATGGCACGAAATAGCAGAACTGGGACGGCGAAATTGGTGGCAAACCGCATGAGACCATCGACATTGGCCTCTGAAAAATAGCCACGCCATGCGGCGGCGTAGCCAAACCCGATCAGGACAAAGACCGGGAGGATGACCGAAATCAGGGTCTCCATATGGTGTCGACCCTAGTCGTCATAAATGATCTGCATACCATCAAATGCCGGGGTGATGTGATCGGGGGTTTCGGCGGCGACGGTCGCATAGTCGAGATCAATGTGCATGTTTGTGAGAATCGCGCGCCGGGGTGCGGCGCGTGCGATCCATTCAAGTGATCTCTCGAAGTGGGCGTGGGTTGGATGCGGTGTGCGGCGCAATGTGTCTAACACCCAGCAATCCAAGCCTTGTAGGTTCATCCAAGCGTCTTCGTCTATGTCCGCCACGTCCGGCATATAAACCAGATCATTTACGCGAAACGCCAAGGCGTCGATGCTGCCGTGATTGACGAGGATCGGTTTCAGCGTGATGTCACCGCCCGGGCCAGAGATTGTCGTGTCGCCATCAATTGTATGGAGATCGAGGATAGGCGGGTAGGGTGAGCCATGGGGTTGGACAAAGGCGTATCCAAAGCGGGACAAAAGCGCGTCCTGGGTGGGGCCGTCGGCCCAGACTTTGATGCGTTCGCGCATGTTGAAAACCACCATGCGCAAATCGTCGATGCCATGCACGTGGTCGGCGTGTGAGTGCGTATAGATGACACCATCGAGCGTACCGACATTGGCGTCGAGCAGCTGGCTGCGCATGTCGGGAGAGGTGTCGATCAGGACGCTTGTCTTGCCTGCCTCTGTTTCGCGCTCGATCAGCATGGAGCAACGGCGGCGGCGGTTTTTGGGATTGTTAGGGTCACAGTCGCCCCAATG
This sequence comes from Shimia abyssi, assembly GCF_003014475.1. GTDB lineage: Bacteria > Pseudomonadota > Alphaproteobacteria > Rhodobacterales > Rhodobacteraceae > Shimia > Shimia abyssi. The sequence continues at coordinate 156,055 of NZ_PYGJ01000008.1, forward strand.
GCCACCAAGGCGCGGCACGCCACCAGAGCTGCCGCAACCGAGGATCGTAAAGGTCAGGCGTGCGCTCATGCTGCTTGGGCCTTGAGCTGTGCCTTGGAAAATAGACGGTCGAAATTGGCCTGTGTTTGGGCGGCAAAGTCGGGATAATCCATGCCGAAGACGTCGGCGCCGACGCGGGCGGTTTTTTCAACGTATGACGGTTCGTTGCGTTTCCCACGATAGGGTGGGGGAGCAAGATACGGCGCATCGGTTTCCACGAGGACGCGGTCAACGGGTGCAGCCGCGAAAATATCACGCACGTCTTGACTGCGTGGGAAAGTAGCGATGCCTGACATCGACAGGTAGAATCCAAGGTCTAGCATTTGCTGTGCCAGTTGCGCCCCGGAGCTGTAGCAGTGCATCACGCATGGATAGGCGCCGTTTTGGTATTCTTCGGTCAGGATCTGGGCCATGTCTTCGTCTGCGTCCCGGCTGTGGATGATCAGTGGAAGACCCGTTTCGCGGGCCGCCTGAACATGTACGCGCAACGAGGCCTGCTGGATGTCTTTGCTTTCGGCGGTGTAGTGATAATCAAGACCGGTTTCGCCGATACCGACAAATTTCGGGTGCTGCGCCAGCGCGATCAGTTCATCAACTGTCGCAAGTGGTTCTTCCGCAGCGCTCATGGGGTGCGTGCCAGCGGCGTAGAAAATCGGCGCATTGGCCTCCGCAATGGCACGGACGGTTGGTTCATTGCGCAACCGGGTACAGATAGTGACCATGCGAGTGACACCAACGGCGGCGGCGCGGGCGATGATATCGTCGAGCTGGCCTTCGAAATCCGGGAAATCGAGGTGACAGTGGCTGTCGGTGATTTGGGGCAGGTTGGTCATATGCTCACGCGCTGGCGGTTTTCTGAATCTTGAAAACCGTATCAAGCACAAGAGCTGCGGGGTCAAGGTTGACCGCCCGACCGTGGCGCGAACGTTCCGAAATTTCCTGTGCCGTGGTGGCCCATGCGCGGGCGCGAAGTGGATCGGGTGCAAGACGCATGAGCAGCTCTGCTTCGCCGGGGGCGGCCTCGGTCATGGGAGGATGGCCGGTTGCGCCGGTGCGGGCCGTGCGGGAAATGAAGATATCAAGGAGCGTGAGGAGAAGTTCGAACTTGTCAGCGGCGCCACGTTGGGCGGCGGTTTCGGCAAGTGCCAGCGCGCGGGGGCGGTCGAATCGGGGCATTGTGGCAAAGAGCTGGACGAGCTGATTGTAGATTTCGAGCCCATCAAGGCGAAGGATGCGCATAGCCTCGCCAACGGATCCGGCGGCAAGCTCGGCCAGTGCCGGGGTCTCTTGGACTTCGGCCTGAGCTTGTATCAAGGCATCGTGCATATCCTCGGGGGAGAGCGGTGAGAGACGCAGTTCGCGGCAGCGTGAGCGGATGGTAGGCAAGAGGCGCGAGGGTTGATGCGAGATGAGTAGCAAAGTGGTACGGGCCGGGGGCTCTTCGAGCATTTTCAGCAAGCCGTTTGCGGCGTTTGGGTTCATTTCGTCAGCGCTGTCGACGATGACAACGCGCCGTCCGCCATCAGAGGCAGACATGTGCAGGAAATGGGTCAAACCGCGCACGTCGTCGATAACAATCTGATCTCTGAGGCGTCCGGTCTTTTCGTTAACGGACCGGGTAATCGCGTAAAGCCCCGGCTCAGAACGCGCGGCGATGCGGCGGGCGACAGGGTGTTCGGGATCGACAAGCAGTGAGTCGTATTGCGGCGGCCCGCCAAAGAGACCGCCATCTGCCTCATCTGATGTTGCAAGCAGAAAGCGTGCGATCTGCCAGGCGAGTGTTGCCTTGCCGACGCCTAGAGGGCCAGTGATCAACCAACCGTGATGCAGACGGTCGGCATTAAGAGCAGTCAGAAACGTGTCGATTGCGCATTGCTGACCAAACAGTGTTTGCGTATCGCGCGGATGGGGCGCACCGTCGACGCGGTCAGCCTCGGGCGTCTGATCATCGCTCACACCAGTTGCTCCTGAACGAGCGTTGCGATGTCAGAGGCGACTTCGGACTGGGAGCGCCCGCCGTCTATAACGTGAAAGCGGTCCGCGTATTCGCGAGCGAGGGACAGGAAGCCGCGGCGCATCTGTTCCTGAAGCGCTTGGCCAAAATCTTCGAAGCGCTCCTCGGACGTTTGGCGGGACTTAGCTCTGCTCAGGCCAATGGCTGGGTCCATGTCGATCAGGATGGTGAGATCCGGTTCACGCCCTATCATGATGTTGTGCAGCTGGTCCACAATACCGCGCAGATCCCCGCGAGAGAGACCCTGATACATGCGTGTGGAATCGGCAAACCGGTCACAGATCACCACCTTTCCTTTTGCAAGCGCGGGCAGGATCGTGCGTTCGAGATGGTCGCGACGGGCGGCAGTGAACAACAGGATTTCGGTTTCGGCGGACCAGCGATCCGGATCACCTTCGAGCACGAGAGAGCGGATCTCTTCTGCGCCGGGGGAGCCGCCGGGTTCACGGGTCAGGATGACGTCAAATCCTTGGGCAACGAGTGTATCGCGCAGCAGGTGGGCTTGGGTTGATTTCCCAGAGCCGTCGATACCTTCGAATGTGATAAACATAGAGGCGCGCGTCAAAGGGCACCTTCGGAGGTCAGGCCGAACTGGCCCATCAGAACGGTGGCAGCGGTGCGCATACGGATGGTAAACCCACCTTCGGCGACGTCCGTTTCAGCAACGAGTGGGATGCGGATTTCTGGCAGGTCCTCTGGTGTGATCACCAACTGTGCGAGTTCTTGTCCTTTGACCACGGGGGCCTGAACGGGGCCTTGGTAAATCACCTCGGCTGCGGCCTTGTTTTGTGCCAAGACAGGCAGAAGAACGGTGATGTCATTGGCGGGGACCAGCCCGACGCGTGGAACTTTGCCCATCCAGACGTCTGCTTCGGCGACACGCTCGCCCGCCCGAGCGAGGGTGGACTCGGAGAATTGGCGGAACGACCAGTTCACAATCTGTTCGGACACTTCTGCGCGTTCCTTCACGCTTTCCAGCCCAGAGATCGCAAAGATTACGCGCCGGCCACCTTGGACAGCAGACCCAACAAGGCCATAGCCCGCTTCTTGTGTATGACCGGTTTTGAGGCCATCGGCGCCGATACCAAGGCGCAAAAGCGGGTTGCGGTTGCGGATGTTTTGCGGCGCGCGCCCGTCAAAGGCAAATTCGGTTTCCGCGAACATTGGGTAGAATTCGGGAAAGTCGGTGATCAGACGATTTGCAAGCAGTGCGAGGTCGCGCATAGACATGCGATGACCAGCGGCAGGCCAGCCGTTGGAGTTTGCAAATGTCGAATTGGTCATACCCATTTGACGCGCCCGGCGCGTCATAAGGCGGGCAAACCCGGCCTCGGTTCCGTCCGGGCTGAGGGTTTCGGCAATGACGGCGCAGGCATCATTGCCCGACAGAACAATAATCCCGCGCAGCAGATCGATCACCTTGACCCGGTCCGTGGTGTCCAGAAACATCGTCGATCCGCCATAGCTCATCGCGTGTTGTGACACTGGCAGGCGTTCTTCCGTTGACAATCGCCCGTCGCGGATGGCCTCAAAAGCCATGTAAAGTGTCATCAGTTTGGACATCGATGCGGGGGGAAGGGCATCATCGGCGTTTTTGGCCATGAGCACGGTGCCCGTTGGTTGATCCATGACAAAGGCGGCCTTGGCTCGCGTTTCAAACGCAAGAGCGAGGGCCGGTGTCAGGAAGGCCAGTACCAAGGAGCTGAGTATGGCAATAATGGGCGAGCGTGACCGGGGCATTCGGCGTCTCCGTTAGTTGGTTACGGCGTAAGCATCGGTAAAGCCGGTGCCATGCACGGTCTTGAGCATTGAGCTGAGGCCGGATTTAGAGGTCGCCGGGCCTACAATGACACGCCAGAATGTTTTGCCGCCAGATGTCGTCTTGCGGATTAGGGGGGTAAGTCCGGCAGCGCTCATCTGGTTGGCGGCGTTTTTGGCGTTATCCTCGACCGAGAAGATGCCGATTTGCACATAAGGTTTTGAGAGTGAACTGGTTTGAGGTGGGGGAGCAACTTCGGACTGGGCAGCAGGTTTGGCGTCTGGTGTTGGTGACGGCGTTTCCACGGCTTCGGCCGCAGCGATAGCGGCCGAAGCCGCTGCGATTGGCTCGAGCGGCGCTTCTTCGACGTCGGATACTTCGGCTAAAACGAGGTCTTCGGCTGCCGGTTCTGGGGTGACTTCTTCGCGGCGCAGCGCAGTGACGTTCAGAGCCACGGGTTGGCCAGCAAGCATTCCGAGTGCTTCGGCTGCGTCAGAGGACACTTGGATACGGGGCCCCGGAATTTCTCGTTCGCGGCGGAAGAGGGCGCCGATTACAAACTTGCCGTTGGCCTGGTTGCGGATAATTACCCTTTCCGGGTCGGTCACATCGGGGTGCGCGGCCCAAACACCACCAAGAGACGGGCGGCCGTCCCAAAGGCCAGCCTCGGCGGCATTGAAGACCTCTGGGGCCTCAACGTCGCGCTCCACCAGCTTGGTCGTCTGGCCGCTGGTGGGTGTTGTCGGGTCATCTGCTTTCTTCAAGAGCGAAAAGTCCTGAACGTCTTCACAGGCCGTCAAAAGCATTGCGGCAGACAGGAAAATTACGGGTATGAATGGGCGAACGTACCCGTGGTTCAGCGTCATTCTTTCGGCCATGTCTTGCCCCTTGCCTGCTTGCGATCATTGTCGCACACGATGTTTTTGTGAACATACCGCTGACCTGATCCATCAGAGGCTGTCTGTTTTGTTGCGCGGAGTTTAGCTGGATGCGTAGCGCAAGGAAAGCGTGTGGTTGGGTATAGGCAAAAAATCACTCTGATTGGGCTTGCAGATGGCGCGTGGCGCGATTAATCAGGGCGCGTCGGAGGAGTGGCAGAGTGGTCGAATGCACCGGTCTTGAAAACCGACGAGGGTTAACGCCCTCCGTGGGTTCGAATCCCACCTCCTCCGCCACCCCACCTTTTTCTTCGTTTGTTTGAACTTGAATTTGGTGGCTTTAATTCAACGATTTCAGCGGGAAAGATGACTTTGAGTTTTGTCTCGATTTATTTCGATCGGTTTGGTGTTGTTTCCTTGGGTGGTATGAAATGTGGTATGATTGATGGCCGCGTTGAGCGGGAGACTAACGAAAAAGCTGGTTCAGAATCTGGGGCCAGGTCGCCACGGTGACGGTGCAGGTCTCTATCTGGTCGTTGATCCGTCTGGTGCGCGGCGTTGGATTGTTCGCGTAACTGTCAAAGGTCAACGAAATCGGAAAGGGGGACCGCTTCGCACCGATTTTGGTTTGGGTGGAGCTGATCTAGTAACTTTGAACCAAGCCAGGGAAAGAGCGCTGGATTATCGGCGTATGGCACGGCAGGGGTTGAACCCCCGGTTCAATGCCAATCTTGAGTTACCGACGTTTCAGGAATTTGCTCAGCAAGTGCATATTGAACGGCTCGCTGCGCCTGAAGCACATCAACCTTGTAGATCAAACGGTCTTTCAGGATGGGCGGGAGGTGAATACCAAGAACAGCAAGTCCTTTATGACTGTGTTTTTTCCGGTGGACGCGATTTACTTCGTATGCTTTTCGACCTGGGTACGTTTCCTGCGAGAAGAGAAACTCTTCGGTCCTGAAGACGCGCTCTTTCCGCGCCCCCAAAGGCAGATGGTCGCCGGGAAATTCGCCTTCACGACCCTGTCTCGCGAGCCCTACGCAAACTCCCAGAAAATCAATCAGGTGGTTCGTTCGGCTTTTCAAGACGTGGGCCTTCATCCCTACACTCCACACAGTTTCCGTAAGACCCTTGCCAAACTGATGAACGACATGAACCTCACGCTGGAGCAACAAAAAGCCTGGTCTCAAAACCTAGGCCACGATAGCATCCTAACAACCGTCTCCAGCTATCTTCCGGTTACAGAAGAGCGGCAAGTGGAAGTAATGAAAGATTTGAGGAGTTCGTTCATTGATCCAAGTGTTGGTGGTATCGGTTCAACTGAAGAGTTGGGGTTGAGCATTTATTAAAAAGAAGACAGTATTTCGGTTTAGAACAGCAGCTTTTTCAGGTTTTTTCATTGGAATTCACGTGAGATTTTTGTCTTTCAGGCTTTTCAAGGTTTGGGCGCCATTGCTTTGGATCACTTTGATTGGGATCTCAGGCAATCCCCTTCTTGCCCAAGACATGACAAAACTTGATTTGCCGGACATAACGGTTGGTGCCTATCAAGAATTTCAGTTCGCTCCAAGGCAGATTAGTCCAACTGGAACGCTTCCGGTCGATGACGATAACGAAAATCGGCTCAAAGAGTATCAGTTTGAAATTCGATCGGGAGCTTTGCCGAATGGGATGGAGCTAGACAAAAGCGGTCGCCTGTCAGGTCGACCCTTAAAGGTCGAGTCAACCGAATTCGAGGTTCTTGTTCGTTTCTATGAAACTATTGTAGATACTCTAGTTTTTCGCGTTAATGTGGTTCTCGACGTCGAACCACCTCCATCGTCTGCGTCAGTAGCAAAAGGCGTAGTAGCCGGCGCCGCACTTTTTCCACTTCTTTCGGGAACAGATGGCCCCCTTCCTTCGCGGGGTGTAACTCCGCAGTCCTTTGCGCGTTCCAGCGATGAGGATGGTGGGATTGTTGTGAACACAAAGTTGCCAAACGCTGACGAAGGAGTGTTTTACGAATACCGAATTGTTCCGTCAGAGCCCTCTGAAGGACCGTTTTTGTTTGAAGCACTAGACGACAACTTGCCGGAGGGTTTCGTTCTAAGTTCAGACGGTGTCGTAAGTGGCGCTACGTGCGACGGTCGCGGCAACAAACGGTTCTCTGTGAGAATCACGCGAATCCCAGATCTTGTCGGTGAGTTCGACTTCTCAATAAAAATTGACGGGCAAGGAAACCCAAACCTATGCGAGGCAGAAGTTCCGATTCTTCAGCCCTCGTCCTTAGGTAACGGCGTCTTTGGCCTGACATACGAGCAGATTCTATTCGTTGAAAACTCCACTGGCAATTACGCATTTCAGCAGGTTTCAGGAACGCTCCCAAACGGCGTCTCACTAAGTGCAGAGGGTGTCCTATCTGGTACGCCTACTGAGACAGGCAGTTTCCGCTTTCGGGTAGAAGCCACCGCCAGCCAAGCTGACACTGTATCACGCGAGTATTCGTTAATTATCCTACCTGTCATCGGTGGGCTTGTAGTTTCGCCTGAAAGTTTGCCAAATGGCGTGGAAGATCAGTCTTATTCGCAGCAGCTGTCGGCAAGCGGTGGTATTTCACCCTATACATTTTCAATCGAAGATGACTCTTCCTTGCCCCCGGGAATCTCTTTTTCGTCCGCGGGACTCGTTTTCGGCACACCAACGACGTCTGGCGTATTTCCTCTTGTTGTCAACGTTGTTGATAATGAAGGTAACAACGGAACCGCTTCATACACTTTGACAATTGATGAGGCCAATTTGCCTCCGGTTGACCTCACCATATCGCCACCAACGGTTCCGTCAGTTGACTATGGTGCAGCCTATAGCGAGCAGCTTACGGCGTCAGCAGGCGACGGGAGTTACAGTTTTAGTCTTAGTGGAGGCGGGCTGCCGGCCGGGATCAGCTTGTCTAATGCGGGGTTGTTGTCAGGCACTGCTGCGGCGACCGGGTCCTTTGATTTCACAGTGAGTGTCCTCGACGGTCAGGGCAACACGGGCAGCCAGGACTATACGCTGGTTGTGAACGCTGTAGACGGGCTGATTGTGATTACGCCGGAGGTCCTGCCGCAGGCGACGTTTGGCGCACCCTACAATATCACTCTTGGAGCCACAGGGGGTGATGGAAATTACACGGGCAGCCTAACTGGGGATCTTCCCGACGGGATCTCCTTTGACCCCTCAGACGGTACGTTTGCGGGCACGCCGACGCAAACCGGGACATTTCCGTTGACTGTGGTTGTGACGGATGGTCAGGGCAACACGGGCCAAAAGAACTACAATCTTGTGGTGGTGCCGGTCAACACGCTTGAGATTGCCCCACCGATACTTGATAACGCGACGTTCGGCGTAGCTTATAGCGAGCAACTGACAGCCTCCGGTGGCGTCGATGGGACGTACGAGTTCGCGCTGAGTGCGGGGACGCTACCGAATGGTGTGATTTTGGGCGCGGACGGATTGCTTTCGGGCGTCCCGACTGAAGCAGGAGATTTTACTTTCGGTGTATCGGTTTCGGATGGTGCCGGTAATACCGGTCAGCGTGCCTTGACACTGACGGTTGAGCGATTGACCGATCTGGACATACAGCCTGAAACGCTGCCAGCGGGCTCTTTCGGAAATGCTTATGGGCAGCAACTGACGGCGAGCGGCGGGGACGGAACTTATGTTTTCGGAATCGAGACCGGGTCATTGCCAAGCGGACTGCAATTGGGCGTAAACGGTCTTTTGTTTGGGATCCCTACCGAGACCGGCGATTTCCCGATCACTGTGATCGTTTTGGATGGTCAATTGAACAGTGGCACGCGAGATTACACTCTACGGATCGACGCGGTAAGCGGACTTCTAACGATCCTGCCGGAGAGCTTGCCCACAGGTAAGTTTGGGCAAGCCTATTCGGTAAGCTTCAACACGTCTGGCAGAGCAGCGCCCTACACATTCAGCCTGAATGTGGGTCCATTGCCGGCGGGTTTGGACCTGGCGGCAGATGGAACCTTGTCCGGGACCCCAACGCAGGTCGGGTCGTTTCCGATTACCGTGGGAGTTACGGACGCACAGAACAATGACGGCTCACGTGATTATACGCTGGTAGTAGACTCAATCGACTCGTTGGAGATTGCACCATCGGTGCTGCCGGATGCGACCTATGGAACGAGTTACAGTCAACAGCTGACGGCAACAGGTGGGAGCGGCGCATTGACGTTCGCGCTGTCAGGAGGTGCGCTGCCGACAGGGATTCAAATCGGAACAGACGGGCTTATTTCTGGAACGCCAACCCAGACGGGTGATTTCCAGATAGAGGTCACCGTCACGGACAGTCAGGGCAACTCAGGTGTCAAGGATTATACGATCACCGTGACGCGGATCTCGACGCTCACCATATCGCCACCAACGGTTCCGTCAGTTGACTATGGTGCAGCCTATAGCGAGCAGCTTACGGCGTCTGGAGGCGACGGGAGTTACAGTTTTAGTCTTAGTGGAGGCGGGCTGCCGGCCGGGATCAGCTTGTCTAATGCGGGGTTGTTGTCAGGCTCTGCTGCGGCGACCGGGTCCTTTGATTTCACAGTGAGTGTCCTCGACGGTCAGGGCAACACGGGCAGCCAGGACTATACGCTGGTTGTGAACGCTGTAGACGGGCTGATTGTGATTACGCCGGAGGTCCTGCCGCAGGCGACGTTTGGCGCACCCTACAATATCACTCTTGGAGCCACAGGGGGTGATGGAAATTACACGGGCAGCCTAACTGGGGATCTTCCCGACGGGATCTCCTTTGACCCCTCAGACGGTACGTTTGCGGGCACGCCGACGCAAACCGGGACATTTCCGTTGACTGTGGTTGTGACGGATGGTCAGGGCAACACGGGCCAAAAGAACTACAATCTTGTGGTGGTGCCGGTCAACACGCTTGAGATTGCCCCACCGATACTTGATAACGCGACGTTCGGCGTAGCTTATAGCGAGCAACTGACAGCCTCCGGTGGCGTCGATGGGACGTACGAGTTCGCGCTGAGTGCGGGGACGCTACCGAATGGTGTGATTTTGGGCGCGGACGGATTGCTTTCGGGCGTCCCGACTGAAGCAGGAGATTTTACTTTCGGTGTATCGGTTTCGGATGGTGCCGGTAATACCGGTCAGCGTGCCTTGACACTGACGGTTGAGCGATTGACCGATCTGGACATACAGCCTGAAACGCTGCCAGCGGGCTCTTTCGGAAATGCTTATGGGCAGCAACTGACGGCGAGCGGCGGGGACGGAACTTATGTTTTCGGAATCGAGACCGGGTCATTGCCAAGCGGACTGCAATTGGGCGTAAACGGTCTTTTGTTTGGGATCCCTACCGAGACCGGCGATTTCCCGATCACTGTGATCGTTTTGGATGGTCAATTGAACAGTGGCACGCGAGATTACACTCTACGGATCGACGCGGTAAGCGGACTTCTAACGATCCTGCCGGAGAGCTTGCCCACAGGTAAGTTTGGGCAAGCCTATTCGGTAAGCTTCAACACGTCTGGCGGAGCAGCGCCCTACACATTCAGCCTGAATGTGGGTCCATTGCCGGCGGGTTTGGACCTGGCGGCAGATGGAACCTTGTCCGGGACCCCAACGCAGGTCGGGTCGTTTCCGATTACCGTGGGAGTTACGGACGCACAGAACAATGACGGCTCACGTGATTATACGCTGGTAGTAGACTCAATCGACTCGTTGGAGATTGCACCATCGGTGCTGCCGGATGCGACCTATGGAACGAGTTACAGTCAACAGCTGACGGCAACAGGTGGGAGCGGCGCATTGACGTTCGCGCTGTCAGGAGGTGCGCTGCCGACAGGGATTCAAATCGGAACAGACGGGCTTATTTCTGGAACGCCAACCCAGACGGGTGATTTCCAGATAGAGGTCACCGTCACGGACAGTCAGGGCAACTCAGGTGTCAAGGATTATACGATCACCGTGAGTCCGGATCCTTCTCTAATTGTCGTCAATCCCGCTTCCATACCAGCAGGTACTTTTGGTATGGCCTATTCCCAGATTTTTTCTGCCACTGGCGGAAGCGGAGCGTACAGTTATTCGGTTTCTGACGGCGAGCTGCCGACAGGACTCAGCCTCAATTCGAATGGAACTCTTTCTGGAGTGCCAGCGGTAGTTGGTACCTTTAACTTCACCATAGGAGTTCAGGATGAACAGCGAAACGAAGGCAGCCGTGAATACGAACTATTGATCGCGCCCACAACAGGATTGTCATTGCAACCGTCAGAGCTGGCAGATGGCGTAAATGGACAGTCTTATACCCAGCAAATCGGTGCTTCGGGCGGCGATGGCAATTACACATTTCGTTTAAGCAGCGGTGCACTACCGGATGGATTGGCCCTCTCTGCTAGCGGTTTAATCTCGGGCGTCCCTACAACGAGCGCGGTCTTTCCAGACATTGAAATCTCTGTAGAGGATGGGCAGGGAAACACAGGTAATCGCTTCTACATCATCACCGTGAATCCAAATCCGGACTTGGTGGCAATTGCGCCGCCGGAATTGCCTCCTGCCACATTTGGAGTCGGCTACGATTTGCTTTTGTCTGCAAGCGGAGGAACGGCACCGTACACCTATTCTGTTGTGAGTGGTGGCCTGCCTGCAGGCGTCAACCTTGTCGGAGACAGAATAACGGGCACACCCATAGAGGTTGGATTGTTTTCTTTTCGAGTCCAGGCTCTGGATAGCGACCGAATCGCCAACTCAGGTACTAAAGACTACACTTTGACGGTTGAGCGCTTGACGGATCTATCGATTTCGCCATCGTCGCTTTCCGACGGGACTTATAACACAGCATATTCCGAGCAGCTCACGGCGACGGGTGGGTCCGGGACCTACAACTTTGCCCAAACCTCCGGGTCGCTTCCGGCCGGTATAGCGTTGGAGACGACGGGATTGTTGTCCGGCACCCCGCTTGAGACCGGCACATTCTCGTTTACAGCCACTGTAATTGATGAACAGAGCAACACGGGAACCCGCGACTACACTCTCGTCATCGATGCGATCCCCGGCCTCATCACAATCACACCGGATACACTGCCTGTCGGGCGATACGGGACGTTTTATGAGGTTACTCTCGGGGCGACCGGTGGTGATGGGGATTACACGCCGAGCCTAACGGGCGCATTACCTGCGGGGATCAGTTTTGACACTTCTGACGGAACATTCCGAGGCACGCCGACGGAGACGGGCAGCTTCCCGGTGACGGTGGATGTTTTAGATGGGCAAGGGAACACAGGTCAGAAGGCCTATACACTTGTGATCGATTCGGTTTCGACCCTCGCAATTGCGCCTGAAACTCTTCCCATTGCCAGTTTCGGAGTGGCCTACAGCCAACAGCTGTCGGCCTCTGGCGGTTCACCTGCCTATAGCTTCGTGAGGTCTTCTGGCACACTGCCAGCGGGTCTGACGCTGGATACGAACGGTCTGATCTCTGGAACGCCGACCCAGACAGGAAGTTTCCAGTTTACAGCTGAAGTAACCGATGCCCAAGACAATACCGGACAGCGGACATATACGCTGGTGGTTGAGGCGCTGACAACGCTTGCGATCTCGCCAACTGATTTGCCGGAGGCGATGTTCCGGACGGGCTATAGCCAGCAACTGACGGCCTCAGGGGGCGTTGATGGAACCTATCAGTTCAGGGTGAAGTCCGGGGCGTTGCCTGCGGGGATTGTGTTGACCGGAAATGGCCTGATCAATGGGAGTGCCTCGGTTACGGGCAGCTTCGACCTGACCATCGAAGTCAGTGATGAGCAGGACAACAGGGGAAGTCAGGATTATACGCTGGTTGTAAATGCCGTTGACGATCTGATTGTGATCACACCGGAGAGCCTGCCGCCCGCGACCTTTGGCAGCGTTTACGAGGTTACGCTTGGGGCGACCGGGGGTGATGGAGATTACACGCCGAGCCTAACAGGCACATTACCTGCGGGGATCAGCTTTGACACTTCAGACGGAACATTCCGAGGCACGCCGACGGAGACGGGCAGCTTCCCGGTGACGGTGGATGTTGTAGATGGGCAAGGGAACACAGGCCAGAAATCCTACGTGCTTGAAGTCCTAACGATCTCGGTGATTGAAATTTCCCCAGCGGTTTTGAGCAATGCTACCTTCAATCAAGCTTACAGCCAGCAATTGACGGCAGACGGGGGCACTGGCAGCTACGTGTTCTCGACGGTAAATGCCGGAGGGCCTTCAACAACACCAGGATTGCCCGAGGGGATTGCTCTGAGCCCTTCCGGCCTGCTGTCGGGAACACCAACGGAAACCGGCGACTTCACTTTCTCCGTGAACGTGGACGACACAGAGGGAAACACAGGCCAGCGCACATACACTTTGACGGTTGAGCGCTTGACGGATCTATCGATTTCGCCATCGTCGCTTTCCGACGGGACTTATAACACAGCATATTCCGAGCAGCTCACGGCGACGGGTGGGTCCGGGACCTACAACTTTGCCCAAACCTCCGGGTCGCTTCCGGCCGGTATAGCGTTGGAGACGACGGGATTGTTGTCCGGCACCCCGCTTGAGACCGGCACATTCTCGTTTACAGCCACTGTAATTGATGAACAGAGCAACACGGGAACCCGCGACTACACTCTCGTCATCGATGCGATCCCCGGCCTCATCACAATCACACCGGATACACTGAGTGATGCCGTGTTCGGGAGCACATATTTTCAAGCACTTAGTGCCGCAGGTGGTGAAGCACCTTACGAGTTTTTTCTTGAATCCGGCGCTTTACCGAGCGGGATCACATTGACGATTGATGGAGATTTGGCTGGTTCGCCCAAAGAAACGGGAGATTTTGTGATTGGCATCACGGTCGAAGACTCGCAGGGCAACACCGGGACCAAAGATTACATCATCAATGTGGCACCAGCAAAAGGCATTATCGCTATCAATCCAGCGACGGTTCCTGCAGGTGAGACTTTTGTAGAATACAGTACACGCTTATCAGCCAAAGACGGCATCGCACCTTATTCCTATTCTGTAGTAGGCGGTGAATTGCCAAGTGGCTTGCTGTTAGGTGCATCAACAGGCGTTATTCTCGGCCTTCCCGAAGTTGCCGGAACATTCAACTTCACTGTCCAAGCTGTTGACAGCCAGGGCAACACTGGCACGGTAACTTACGGTCTCATTATCGAAGAGGGCCGCCCAGACCCGAGTGAAGATCAAGAAGTAATAGAACTTATCGAACGACAATTTGGTGTTGCCCGTGAGTTGGTAGAAAACCACCGACAGAGCATAACGCGTCGCTTAGAAGAACTTCGGGAGAAATTCGAATGTGGAGAACTCTTGGAGGAGTGTCTTTTGATTGGCGGTTGGCAAGAAGGAAGATACGTTGAATCGGACTATTCGTCCCTTGCCTCCTATGCGATCGGTATCGACTATCAGGTACGCAGCGACACAATTGTTGGACTGAGCTTCGGATATGGTCAGACAAAATCCGACATAGGGCAATTGGGTTCCGCACTAGACGCAGAATCTCGATCAATTGCTGCGTATTTCACACACAAATTTGGTCAAAACTCATACTTTGACGGCGTAATTGGCGTCAGCAATTTGGACTATCAAACCCAGCGCTACCTCACAGGTGCAGGAGGGTTTGAGGTAGGTAATCGCAATGGCGACGCTAAATTCATTTCGTTGAGGGTTACCCAGTCCAGACAAATGACTGGTGGGTCATTGCTTTCACTTTATGCCAGATATGATGCTCAGAGAACGAAATTGGATTCCTACTCTGAATCTAATGCAACTGGGCTTAGCCTTTCTTATAATGCAGCCGATCAAGATTTCCACAGCTTCAGTGCGGGTGTAAATGCAGAACGCTCTTTCATCCAAAGTTGGGGTATGTTGACTGGATGGATTGAAGGGGAATTCAGTCACCAAAGAATCGGTGGATACACTCAGACACTGTATTATTCCGATACGCCAGAGACGACTTACACAATCAACAGGCCAAGCGATAATCAAAACGTTATGTCGATCCGAGGCGGGTTGGACATAATGAGTGGCAACAGTGTTGCTTCCATAGAAGTGTTTACAGCGAAAACACTCAATAGTTCATCTTCGGCAAGTGTTGGTGTGGCTGCCAGATACCAGATTGAGTTTTAGGCGGGTCGTTGTGCGATTTGGATTGGCGGGCCGACTTCCAGCGTCCGCGCCTCATTGCGGTCCTCAACAACTCAACTAATGTCCGTATTGTGCCGAGGCTGTTTGGAAAGTCTGGTGTGGGGTACTCAGCGATGCCCGTAAAATGGCGGTAGAGTTCAAAGGGTCCCCCGCGATGGCAGTTGAAGTGCTGCGCAGGTCCCAGCCTCATGAGTTCTCCGTCGTGCCGAACCGCACCCCACTGCGGGCTGTGAAGGCTCTAAAGGGCAGATCCTTGGAGTTGCTCGATATACTGGCTTGGCGGATCGATCCTATGGGCGGCAGCGTGTCCACTCCAGTCACAGTGGAAGGCACGTCGCGCTATCCTGAGTATCATGGCGTACCTGAAGGCATCTACATCTATGACCCTCGCACAGGGGTATTCACAGACCAGTGTGAGTGTTTTCTGGGGCTGGACGTTTTGCTGGAGCAAACAGGCGCCAAACCGCCAGAGGAATGGGTGGCAGGGCGTCTCGAGGCATTCCTGACTGGTTGCGGTGATGCAGCATGAGCCAGCCTGAGCACCTCACTTTAGATATCGGGCTATTACGTAGGCTGATACAGGCCGAAATTGATAGCGGTTTCGATTTGAGCCACGGACTGAATGCTGAGGAGCGGTTGCTGCTCTCATAAAAAAGGACCGCGATTTTTCGCGGTCCCTTTTATCGCTGCTATCCGACCGATAGCAATTTTCACCATAGGTCTAGTTATAAACTCCGGCTTGGCACAACGCAAGATAGTGTGCAGGCAACGGTTACCGGCCACAACATACAGGTGCCACCAATGGCCAAAGATACGAGTAAACTACCCGTCCCGAACTTCAAAATCCTGAAAGCCGCGTTGGCTGAATACGCGGATGCCAGAGCCTATCTGGTGTGGCGTGCATTCAGCACCGAGAACGAAACTAAGTTCTCCAAGCTGCCCGTAGATCCAGACACGGGACTGGCGACAAAGCCAAACACGGCAAAGGCCCGAGGCGTACTGACATTTGATGAAGCGCAGGAAGCGGTTGAGGTTCTGATCGATCAGGGTTTGCCTGTCGGTATCGGCCTGTATCCGCCTGCGGCCGGCCTGATCGCTCTTGACGCGGACGCATACGTAAAGGCTGGAACCCTCGACGACTGGGTCAAGCCCATCATCGGCACGGCTTATGCTGAGGTATCGCCGAGCGGGACGGGTATACGCATGCTTGTCAGCAGCGTCTCAGAAAGCCTTTCAGCGCTGGCAAATGGGCACGAACGTCACAATCTTGGCCTGTACGGGGCGCCTACGAGCAAATTTGTGACCCTGACAGGCTCTCTCGTCGACGTCAGCGACCCGAGACCCATCAAACCTCTATCAGGTAGCTCAGAGAAAGCGATATGGGCGCATTGGGCAAAGATGGACGCTGAGAAGGGGCGCCCTTCAATGGCAAAGTTCGCGTCGATGTATCCGGCTGGGCGCGATGGTATGCACCTAGCGCTGGAAGATATTATCTCAGGCGCGTCGTTGCCCCCGGCGACGGTGGCGTTTGCGGCTCGGGCTGTGAACTATGTCAGCACGACCGAGGTCGAAGACGCATTGCATGAGGCGTTTCACGCGTCTGAGGTGAAGGACACGGCGCGTTGGCACAAGCGGTACCCCAAGTCGATTGAGGGGGCTCTGGAGTGGGTCAGGGCCCGTGATCTAGGTGCGGGCTCAGCGTTGCGCGAGATGCCGACGCAGGTGGTGCAAGGCGCGAAGGACTTCATGAAGGGTCATCTGGCGCGCAAGGCCGGCGAAAAACCTGACACTGCACCAGAAGCTGCACCAAGACCGAAGCGCGAGGACGTAATCCACTGGTACAGGCATATTGGCGGCAGTGGGGGCGAGTACACAAGCTATGTACTGACAAAAGAGCATGAGGCGATCTCAGCATGGCTTAAGAACCCAGACTGGCTCGAAGGGCTCGACGACGATGAAGTCGATAAGGTTCGACTTGATCACTGCGAAAAGTTCGGGCTCGACAGGCCGCAAGGTCTAGACCCTGACCCGGATGCTGTCGCGATCTGGTACGCGCCTGTAGGCGGCGGTCTGGATTACTCAAAATCCGTATCGCTTAGCGAGTACAACGCGATTGTTGCTTGGCTCGAGTTTCCGGGTTGGCACGAAGATGTTGATGACGATGGGATCGATCAGATCAGGTACGACTACCACGTCGAGCATGGGCTGAATATTCCGTCTGATCTGTCGAAAGTCGCCGAGGGTATGGCCGCGTTCGAGGCCGAGCTCGAGGCCGAGCGTATGGCAACCGAAGCTTTCGATAAATCCGGCTGGGGACCGCAGAGGCGCCCTAAGACGGGTATTGACCGGCTGGTGGGTGCAATTATCGCCAAAGGCATCCTGACGGTCATTGCAGGCTCAGGAGGCGCCGCGAAATCTACCTTGTGCGCATCGATAGCAATGGGGATGGCTCGGGGACACGCAGTGATTGGTCCTGAGGTGCTGAAGGTATGCAATGTTTTGTACCTCGGAATCGAAGACGATCTGGCAATGAACGAGCGGATGCTGTTCGCGGCCGCTCAGCGCCACAGGGTGGCCAGCATTCAGGGTGATCTACGCCTGTTTGGTGAAGATAATTTCCGGCATGTTATGAAGATCCATGACGGCCCGCTTTCACTGATCAGCGATGACGCCATCGTCGAGAGTTTCCGCGATAAGCTGACGGACCTGATCAGCGCTGCCAACTGTGATGCCGTGTTTATAGATCCGATGGCTGTTTTGTACGGCGGGCAGGAGATGAATAACGCGGCCATGAACTTGTTGGCGCGGGAACTGAAGCGGATTGCTCAGGTGCTGAATGTGGCAATCGTCGTGGTATCTCATACGCGGAAACCGTCTGGTCAGAGGTCTCAGTCTCAGCATGATGTAAAGTTCGGGACTGAACTGGTGGACACCGCCCGGTGTGTTGTGAACGTAGGTGACCTGCCTCAGGCCGAGTATGACGACCTGCTGAACCTCGTACCGGCACACGAAGCTGCTATGGTGCGCAAAGCTCGGGTAACGAAAACCAACATCGGCCCGGGCGGTTCCGGGTTCACATTCAAGATCAGCGGCGAGTCCGTCGAATGTCTGGACGGTTCTGAGGAGAGTGTGGGCGTTGTCACCCCATGGACCCGGCCCGATGTCGATCAGCTAATAGATCCCGAGTTGTGGGAACGCATCAAGACCGAGCTTGAATGTCAGTTTGTCCTGTATTCGGCTCAGGCCAGCGGCAAAAAACTGAAGGATCTGATCGCAGAAATCGGCGGCGATTACGCTGATAACGCGCCTAACATCGCAAAGCACCTAATCAGCGAGAAATGGGTCGTTGAACGCGAAGAGAAAAACCCGGCCACATCCAGCCGTCATTTAGTAAAAAGAGCCGTTGTAGGGCGAGTCCCCGGCCTCTCTGCCGGTTATGCTTAGGGTCTGGACTCATAACCAAAACAATACCGTTGCTGCGAGGGCAATGGCAGATAGAAAGATTATAGGGCACCTATCGTAGCGGGTCGCGACCCTGCGCCAATGCTTCAACCGTCCGAACATATTCTCAATCTTGTGGCGGCTACGATAAATCTTGGTGTCATGTAAGATGATGTCTTTCCGGTTCCGACGCGATGGGATGCAGGGTTCGATGCTTCTTTCCTTCAATCCTTCGCGGAACCAATCGGCGTCATAACCCCGATCCGCTAGTATCCAATCCGCAGCAGGTAATGACGGTAAAAGCGCCCGTGCACCGATGTAATCGCTGACGTTGCCCGCTGTGAGGAATAGTTGGATTGGACGACCCATCTCATCGGTCACGGCATGCAGTTTGGAGTTTAGACCACCCTTGGTGCGGCCAATCAGGCGGCCACGCCCCCCTTTTTAAGCCCCATACTGGAAGCTGTTCGATGGGTCTTCAGGTGGGGCGCATCAATCATTAGAGTGCCTGTTGCATCCCCTTGAGAGGCCAGTTCCGTCAGGATGCGTGCAAAGACGCCCATGTGGGACCATCGAGCCCATCGGTTGTAAAGTGTCTTGTGTGGCCCATAATCGGACGGAGCATCCCGCCAACGCAGGCCATTACGAATGACGTGAATGATGCCGCTGAGAACGCGACGGTCATCGACCCGCGCAACACCACGAGGCTTCGGGAACAGATGTTTAATGCGTTTCAAGTGTGCTTCGTGAAGCCAGTAAAGATGCGACATAGACAATCCTCCTGTCGCTGTTGAATCACGAAGCCACAATGAATGGAATCAGCCACAGCAATGTCTGCTCAGCATGAAACACCGGTCATCCGACAAAAAACGTCAGATGACGGCACTGAGCCCATTTTGCCAATTGCTGCGCTGGAAATGTAGGACCAAAATACCGTGCGGATCCGACATTGAGGGAAAGTCGCTCGGTTGCTGCTCTTCAACCAGTTGTCAGCAACAGTGTTGAGAACTGGAGATATGCCTTAATGTTCAAGTGTTTTGTGCATACACACTAGGCGAGGCGGCTCTTTAACAGATCGCCCGATTTCAGAAGGATGGGATGGCCGACCATCGAGAACGCCGTGTTGATTTGCTTCAACGCACGAAGTGTTTCCTGATGGATATTGCTCGTCTCGATACTTTCGGCAAGCCCCTCACGCAGGCGGCCAA
Organism: Shimia abyssi; assembly: GCF_003014475.1. Classification (GTDB taxonomy): domain Bacteria; phylum Pseudomonadota; class Alphaproteobacteria; order Rhodobacterales; family Rhodobacteraceae; genus Shimia; species Shimia abyssi. The sequence goes on from NZ_PYGJ01000008.1 coordinate 175,564, forward strand.
TATGACTGCGTTGCAATTTTTGCTCAACTTTGCGTACTTTTTCCTTGGCCGCGACTAGCTCACGCGCTTCGGCTGGGTTCTGGTTCATCATCACATTCAGGGCAAGCTGGACGTTGCTTTGCACACGATCCGTAAAATCACGGATTTCCTCGCGGCCCTGAGACGAAAATTGCAGATTTTGCGCGTCCAGACGTCCGGCAAGCTCGAGCATGATCCGGGCGATGGCATCAGAGGCGGAATCCAGACTGGTTGAGATAGACGCAAGCTCCATTGACCGTCGGCTCAGGTCTGCATCCATTCCTTCCTGCCCAAGTCGTGCAAGGAAAAGTTTGATATCCAGATGCATCTGTTTGATCGCCTTGTCCTGATCCGCAATCCTGGATGCGGTGGCAGCGTTCCATTGATCGTAAAGCGGCTCAACGGCAATCAGCATATGCTCAACCTTTTGACCCATTCCAAGAAGTTCGCGAGCGGCGCAATCGATGGCGCGCCGGGGTCGGTCCAGCAAGGCAGGGTCAAGAGCGCTGGCAACATTAAGGGCATCCGTGGCAGTGGGCTTTTCAGCCATGAAATACGACAGCCCAGTGGTAATTGGACCCACAAGTGGAAGTGCCAAAACCGCCAACATCAGATTGAAAGCAAGGTGCAGATTGATCGTCTGTCGGGCTGGTGTCGCGCCAAGCTGGTTCAACAGGTCCGGCAGCGCCGCAATTACAACGACCACCAGCGCGGCACCGCCACCCCGCAAAAGCAAATTTGCCATGACCATGCGGCGTGACGCGAGCGGTGCCGAATAGGTGAGAACAAATGCAATGAACCCGCCGCCAAGGTTGGCCCCCAATATCATTGAAGCTGCCGCAGGGGTGGGAAGTATCGCTTGCCCCCCCAGAGTGACGAACAGCAAGACGGCCGCAACACTTGAATGCACACCCCATGCAAACACCGCGCCAATGACAAAGGCGGTCAGCAAGTCACGCCCCAGATAGGCCATAACGGCCTGCGTTCCGGGGTTGGATATCATAGGTTCGGTTGCACCGCGGATCATGTCCAGCGATACAAAGATCAACGCAAGCCCGATCATGATCCGCCCGACCTGCCGCGCGCTCGCGCCTTCGCCGCGCAGGAACACCGCGACACCGATCACCAGCAACATCGGGATCAAAAGCGGCTGGCGCACCATCAACAGCTGCGTCACAACAGCCGACCCAACATCTGCGCCGAGCAAAATCGCTAGCCCCGTCGCTGTCGCAAGCCCGCCCTTGGAAACAAAATTGGACACCAGAACGGCAACCGCAGTCGAGCTTTGCAATAAAACCGCCGCACCCATACCTGTCCCCGCCGCTAGCAACCGGTTCTTCGCAGAATGGCGTAGCCAGATGCGCATGGGGGCGGCAAATCCGCGCTCGACCCCGGTTCGCACCAGCCGCACAGCCCAAATCAACAGGGCAGCGGCGCCCGCAATATGAATCAATATCTGGATGACGTGTGGATCATTCACCGGATTTGCAATCTGTTAGGTATGACGGTCAGAAAGGAAAGGGGCCGCTTCCGGCCTTGGGCCCGATGCGGATCGTCTGGAACCCAGCGTCCCATCGGTGCAGCAAACAGCCATCTTCCTGCGTCAAGAAACCGACGGGCGCATCGGGGCGTCGATCATAGGCAAATGTGCTGCACGGCGACGGCGCAGAAATCGCAATATGGCCTGCGATATCGCTGACGATCATATTGTGGATGTGGCCGCAAACGACACGTAAATTGCCATTATATTCGGCCAATATTTCACGCAACTCCGCGCGATTGCTCAGCCCGATATCGTCCATAAAGCCAATGCCACAGGCAAAGGGCGGATGATGCAACGCCAAAAGCACTGGCGCATCCGACGCCTCGGACAATGTGCTCTGCAGGAACGCCAGGCTGTCGGTATTCAGCGTTCCCAGACCCTGTCCTTCGACTAGTGTATCAAGCCCGATCAACCGAATGTCACCCACCTGACGCGTCCAGTTCAGGGGGCCTGTTGTCGGCAACGCGTCCGCAAAGGCCGCCCGCATTGGATCACGGGCATCGTGGTTGCCGGGGATGACATGTATCGGCAGACCCAGAGGCGCTACGAGCGTCTTGAAACGGGCGTAACTCTCGACGCTGCGGTCGTCGCTCAGATCGCCGCTGACCAAGAGCGCATCGATGGGGCCCAGCTGATCACGGATGTTGTCAATTCGTGTGACCAGTCGCGCCAATGCATCGGCAGTTTCCAACCGCCCCGACACCCGCGCGCCTTCGGGCACGATATGGGTGTCGGTAATCTGAAGTATTGCGGTCATTTGATTCCTGCGCGCAGGAAGGCCTGCACAAACTGGCGTTGGAAAATCAGGAAGGCGATCAGCAACGGCGCAACAGACATCAGCGTCGCCGCGGAAATGATACTGATATCAACACCGTTTTCCGGCGCACCAAAGATCGACAATCCAACTGTCAGGGGACGTGTTGCAGGCGAATTGGTCACAATCAACGGCCAAAGAAAGTTGTTCCAGTGGGTCGACACAGACACCAGCGCATAGGCGAGATATGTGGGCTTTGCCAATGGCACGTAGACCCGCCAAAGAATGCCCAACAACCCACATCCTTCGATTCGCGCGGCTTCGTGAAGTTCGACCGGAACACCCTTGAACGACTGCCGCATCAGAAAGATGCCAAAGGCACTGGCCATATAAGGCATGCCAACGCCAAGGATCGTGTCAAACAGCCCAAGGCGCGAAATCATCGCATAGTTCTCGACGATCAGCACTTCTGGCAGGATAAACAGCTGCATCAACACCAGAATGAAAACATAGTCCTTACCGGGGAACTGCAATTGCGCAAAGGCAAAACCCGCCAGGGTGGTTAGTACAAACTGACCGATCAGGATCACCGTCACCAGCATAAACGTGTTCATAAAGTATTTGAGCCACGGGGCCCCGGCCCAGGCCACACGGAAATTCTCGAATGTCCAGGGCGAGAACAGGTTCAGGTTGACGGCATCCGATGTGGAGTGAGTTGCGGCCCAGAATGCGAACAACAGGGGTGCGATCCAGATAATCGCCAACAGGATCGCGCCGAAGCTGTCCATGAATTTGGTCAGGCTCTTCATTGGTAGTGCGTCCTTTTATCAAGGTAGAAGAACTGGATCGTTGCCACGATCCCAAGAACCGCAATTACCATGATGGTCATGGCCGCCGCACTCGGCGCATCAAAAAAGGCAAATGCCATTTCCCAGATGTAATAGAGGATCAGCTTAGAGGCATCCGACGGCCCACCTTTGGTCAGGATGAACAGGTGATCGATCAGCTTGACCGAGTTGATCATGGCGTTGACAGCAATGAACAGCGTCGTGGGCATCAATAGCGGCAAAACGATGCGGCGGGTATAGGTCCAGCGGCTGGTGCCTTCGATGTCGGCAGCTTCCTTCAGATCCTCGGGGATTGTCTGCAACGCAGCGAGGTAGAAAATCATAAAGAACCCCGCCTCTTTCCAGATCGTCACAATGATGATCGCCCAAAGCGCAGTCTCGGGCTGGCCCAGCCAATTGACGGACGGCAGTCCAAACAGGCTGCCAATCTGATCCAGCACACCAAGGCCGGGTGTATAAAAGAAAAGCCACAGGTTTGCGGCGGCAATCATCGGCAGCACGGTTGGCGTAAAATAGGCGGTGCGGACAAAGCCTCGCGCCCGGATCTTTCCATTAGCCCAAAGCGCCATCGACAATGCGATAAAGATCGACACCGGGATCGTGACACCGGCATACAGTATGTTGTTTTTGACCACGATCCAGAAGGTCGGGTCTGCAAAAAGATCGGCATAGTTTTCAGTGCCGACAAATTCAGTGGGCTTGCGACGTGTTCCGCGAGAAAATACGCTCGACCACAGGGTCGCGACAGAAGGATAGAACGCAAAGAGCGTCAGCAGAACCGCGGCTGGCGACAATAAAAGCCACCCGTAAATGGCCTGTCTGCGGCGTTCTAAATTAGCGTGGGCTGACATGTCGCGGCTCCGGTTCGATTAAATGGCAGGGCCAGCACAAATTTTGCGCCAGCCCGTCCGGGGAGTTATTGATAGTCGCGCAGCAGGCGTACAGCCGCTGCTTGTGCCTCGGCCAAAGCCTCGGCCGCGTCTTTTGAGCCGGTCAATGCAGATTGGATCGCGTTGTTCAGACCATCGCGCACACGGGCTGTCTCAAAAGTCGAGAACTCAGCCACAGCATTTTCGAGTTGGTTGCGTGCCACGAGCGCAGGTGGGAATTCAGACGTGTAGGTCTGAAGCGCTTCTGTTTCATAGGCGGCGGGCGACACGCCCATATAGCCTGTGCCGATGGACCATGCGGCCGCCTGCTCAGGGGATGTCATGAACTGCATCAGCTTCAGCGCTGCAGCCCGTTCTTCGTCCGTCGTGTCTTTGAACAGATAGAAGTTACCGCCGCCCGTTGGAGAACCAAGGCGTTTGTTTGCAGGAAGTTCAGCCACGCCAAAGTCGAATTTCGCGCCTTTCTTCACAGCCGTCAGGTTGCCAGTCGAGTGCCACATCATCGCGGTCTGGCCTTCAAGAAAAGCCTGACGCAATGTGCCCCATTCGACTGTGCCTGTTGGCATGATGCCATGCTCGGCCGAGAGAGATTTCCAGAACTCCAGTGTTTCAACGACCGTAGGATCATCAAAATACGTGGTCAGACCGTCATTGGACATCACTTCCTTACCGTTCTGGATCGCCAGCGCCTGGAACATCCAGTAGGGATATCCCGTTGACGGGATCATCAGCCCATAAGTGTCACCACTTGTCAGGGCTTTACCCATCTCGATCATTTCGTCCCAGGTTTTTGGCGGGGCTTCCGGGTCGAGTCCGGCAGCACGGAACATGTCCTTGTTGTAATAGGCTACGATGGTCGAACGCTGGAACGGAATGCCCCATGTCTGACCTTCAATCAGTCCGTTGGCCATCAGCGCCGGATAAAAGCTGCCCAGCCATTCTTTGTCAGCGCCAGATGTCGCGACATCTTCAAACGGAACGATCAGCTCCTGTTCGATCAAGTCATAGGCATCGATAGAGAACATCACTGCCAACTGCGCTGGCTCACCAGACGCAAGGGCCGACAGGGCACGCACCCGTGTGTCGTCATAGTTGCCCGAATAGATGGCGTTGACCTTAATGTCTGGGTTGGCGGCTTCGAAATCCGCGACAATGCCATCAACCACTTCGGTCAATGCGCCCCCGACAGCAATCGGGTAATACATGGTCAATTCGGTTTCAGCACTTGCAGGCGCGGCAAGGCCGACTGCCATCGCAGTAGCCATCCCCAATCCGGTGGTCGAAAATAGTTTCATCTCTAGTCTCCCTTGGGTTTCATTCGTTTTTAATTCGGCGGGCGGTCGTTCAACCGGCCTGCCGTTGTCCCGCAGCGTCAAAGACGTGCAGGTTTTCGTCGTGAAAATTGATGTCGATCTCGTTGCCCTCGGCGATCATCGACAAGCCCGGCTTAAGCACGCAGAGGCCTGTGGCTCCGGCGTGATCCAGACCAATCAGTGTCTCGGCCCCCAGAAATTCGCTTTCATTGACGACACAGCGCAACCGCCCTTCGCCCTTTGGTGCAATCTGGATGTTCTCGGCCCTGATCCCGATGGTCTTGTCGTCGCCAAACCCGTCCAGCACAGACGACTGAAGCAATGCCATCGGCGGCGCGCCAACAAACTCGGCGACAAAAGTATTGCTGGGTCTGCTGTACAGATCTTCGGGCGTGCCTACTTGTTGGATATGTCCGTCTTTCATCAACACAACCGTGTCGGCCATACTCATTGCTTCGGTCTGATCATGGGTGACGTAAACAACCGTGATACCCAGATCGCGTTGCAACTTCTTGATGTCTTTGCGCACGGCATTGCGCAGCTTTGCGTCAAGGTTTGAAAGGGGCTCATCCATCAGACACAGTCGCTGCCCCGCGACGATGGCACGGGCAAGGGCGACGCGCTGGCGCTGCCCACCCGATAGTTCGCCGGGTTTGCGATCTTCAAGACCAAGCAGCCCGGTAATCTCCAGCGCGCGATGCAGCTTTTCCTGCCGTTCTTGTTTTGGAACACGCCGGACCTTGAGTCCAAACACAACGTTTTCCGCAACCGACAGATGCGGGAACAGCGCATAAGACTGAAACACCATCGACAGGTTCCGATCCGACGCTGCGCTGGTTGTCACGTCCTTGCTATCAATCAGGATTTTCCCCTCATCCGGCAATTCCAGCCCTGCCAGCAGGCGCAACGTCGTCGATTTTCCGCAGCCTGATGGCCCCAGAAGGGCGGTAAAGCTGCCTTCGGGTATATCAAGCGTAATGCCTTCGACGCCCAATTGGCCGTTCCAACGCTTTGCCACGCCGTCGAGTTTTACAAACGGAGATGTTGTCATGTTGCATGTCCTTCAGCCACAATCAGGCGTTCGTTGATTTTTTTCAGTAGCGGCGCAAACTGGTCGCCCGGCTGTCGGTCGATGATTATCTGGTCCATGTCGGCAATATTGCCCCCCAAGGCAGGCGCCTGACGCCCGAATTTGGAACCATCGATCACCAGAAACGACTGTTGCGCGTTCTCACAAATCTTTTGTGTCGCGCTCACTTCAGTCGTGTGAAATTCCAAGAGCCCGCCATCGTCTGCAACTCCGGCAGCACCAAAGACTGCAAAATCGGCACGAAACCGTCCAAAGAAATCCAGCACGTCGTTGCCCAGAATATCGCGATCTGGCAAACGCAGCTCGCCACCGGGCAAGATGATCCGGTTTGACACCTCTTCGCTCAGCGCCATAGCGGCACTCAGGTTATTGGTTATAATGGTCAGCCCTTTGCGGCGACGCAACGCGCGGGCCACGCTCAGCGGGGTCGAACCAATCGAAATGAACAGGGTCGCTCCATCTGGGATCAAATTGGCCGCGGCCTCCCCAATGGCGCGCTTTCCCATCAGGTTTGTGCCCGCCCGCTGATCGAACGGCGTGTTCAGAAATTCTTCGCTCAGTTCGATGCGACCGTGAACACGGTGCAGCATCTCGCCTTCGCACAATGCATCTACATCGCGGCGGATCGTTTGCATCGAAACATCGAACCGCTCTGCGAGCGATCCAACCGTCACTGCGCCTTGCTCCAGCACCAATGCCGAGATCGCTTCACGTCGCTTTTTCTTTTTTGATGACATGTCATCCCCGAACTGAGTCTGCCAAAACGTTAGAATGACAAAAGCAACAAAACAACATTTTATTTGTGGCAAAATCTCACCTTGTGAGCAAATTTCAGCCGAAATCCTTAAAAGTATGGCAAATATTTTGACTCATCGCCTCAAATAATGTTGTTTTGTTGTTTTTGCTTTCGCTTTTGGCGTTTTTCTTTAAGGTGAGCGCTAGTGAGTGACCGGAAGCCAGAGCGGGGAAACATGCTGACAACTCAATCGATATTTGATCGCTATCAGGAAGTTCGCGCACGTTTCCCGCATGTTACGCCTCGCAGGGACTCGCTTGAAGTTTCATCACTTCTGGCCGTCGCCGATCAGGTCGATGCCTTTGTTTTTGACGCATTTGGCGTACTCAACGTTGGTGAAACGATGATTCCGGGGGCTGACAAACGTCTGGACCAACTACGCGAGCACGGATGCGCTATCCGCATTCTGACCAATGCCGCCAGCTATGATCGCAGCGGTGCCATTGCAAAATTCAAGCACCTTGGCGTGCATGTCGAAGACGACGAGATCATCACTAGTCGGGAGGCGACGCTCCAAAATCTGAGTGCAGGGCTCTGGGGTGTGATCGCCGCCGATTCTGATCCCTTAAGCGACCTGCCCGACACGGTGACGCGCTTGAAGGATGACGCGGACGACTATAACAAAGTCGATCATTTTCTGTTTCTCTCCACGGCAAACTGGACATCGGCACGACAGAACCTGCTGGAAAAAGCGATGCAGCAGCGCCCAAGGAAGCTGCTTATCGGAAATGCCGATCTGGCCGCTCCGCGCGACGACGGTTTTTCCGTCGAACCCGGGTATTTTGGCCATCAGATTGCCGACTTGGTCCCGAACCAAGTCCAGTTCTTCGGAAAGCCTTTCCCCGAAGTCTATGACCTGATTGAAGCGACACTGCCAACGACGGCACCAGAGCGTATTGCGATGTGCGGCGACACTCTTCACACTGATATACTTGGCGCAGCAGCCCGTGGTTGGCGGACCGTGCTTGTCACCCAGGATGGCCTCTTTGCGGGTTACGATACGCGACCATTCTCGCGTCAGTCGAACCTCTTTGCCGATTGGTGGCTCGGCCGAATTTGAACGTCTCCGGTCGGTAAGAGTTTGTCAGAACTCCATCTCGAGTTGGGTGGAGCGCAATCTCGCGTCCAGAAGAATGTCTCGGCCGCAAGATGACCTCGTGTACATATCCGAAAGTGATACCATCTGAGATTGGGAAGCGTACAAAGCAGACTTTTGCGCAAGCGCAGCGAATTCACGCTAAGTCCGGAGGCTGTGTGGAAACTCGGCTGATTGCGATGCCCGTCTGTCTTTACCTGCGTTTTTGCCCGTTTTGGCGTGAGATCGGCATTTCAGCCGACAGA
>NZ_PYGJ01000009.1 GCF_003014475.1 Shimia abyssi
TTTGTCCGTATAAAACGTCCGCGTCCGGTACTTCATGATCAACACTCCATCTTTCCAAAAAGATTAAAGTGTTGCGTCGACCCGTTGAAACCGCACACGCAATGAAGACCTTAGTGCAGGACGCCGCTAACGGCAGGTTTGAGCCCAGTGTGACCGATGCTGCAAAATGGGTGAATGGCCGCAATAGGTCTCCCAATGAAGTCATTCAGTCGTTTTCTTGATGCAGGAGTGAAAACCGCCGAGACGTTCTACTTGGAAAATGGCCAGTTCCCCAGAAACCGTAGAATTGTCTGTGAAGACGCTTTTCGGCTTCTGGGGTCAGGGCCGATTCCATAGTCGAGAACTGGCCAGATCCTCAAATCGGCACACTGTATGAAAGATCTCATCAGGCCCCTGAAGTCCTTAGAAACCAAAAGGGCAATGAGAAGCTGCGCCGCTTTGGCATTGCCGCCGTGGCCAATGCACGCGCCTGATCTGCGCGTTCCTGACGACCGATTTTGATGTAATGGGCTGTATCTATTGACCCATCCGGGCGGCGTTTGATGTCTGGCGTTTCATTTTGTTGCATTGCGAGAACTCCTCATTTGTCCTGACACCAATGGACTTCAATCGCGCCGCCAAAGCTTGAAGACGCCCTTTAGAACTCCTTGCCATTTCAATATTTCTGCCCTGCCGGGGACCAAAGTCCTTGAGTATCGGCGTCATTTGCCCGTTCAATGTGCAATGGCATATGAATTCGGAAACTGCTTGATCGACCCTGATAAACACCTTTTTGAGTACGACGGGTTCCCGGTTCACCTCGAACCACAAGTCTTTGATCTGTTATTGTTACTTGTCGATCAGAAGGGTCGGCTGGTGACCAAAGACGACCTTGTCCAAACCGTTTGGCAAGGGCTAAACGTGTCTGACGCCACAATAAGCGCACGGATCAACGCCGCACGAAAGGCCGTTGGTGACACCGGGCGGGTGCAAGCCATTATCAAGACGGTCCATGGCAGAGGCTTTCAACTGAATGTCGAAGTGAAGGCAGTCGCAGCCTCCGCGCAAACGCCCGATCTTTCGCGCTCTGATACGCAAAACATCAAATTTACCCGATCTTCCCGCGGTGCAAGAATTGCGTTTTCCAAGAGCGGGAATGGCCCGCCACTGGTTCGGGTCGCCCATTGGCTTTCGCACTTGGAATTAGATTGGCAAAGCCCCGTCTGGAGGCCATTGATCGAAACGCTCGATTGCAAAAACACGCTTTACCGCTACGATCAAAGGGGCACTGGACTGTCCTCACGCGACCTTGAGGGCGCAGAAATTGATGCCTTTGCCGACGACCTAAAGGCCGTTGCCGACGCCAATAAATTGGATTGCTTCCCGATCTTTGCAGCATCCCAAGCCGTCCCGGTGGCGATCCGCTTTGCCCAAAGGTTTCCCCAACGGGTCAGCGGATTGGTTTTGTACGGCGGGTATGTGAAGGGACGCGCATTGCGCGAAGCGGCACAGGGCGACATTGATGAAGAAACTGTTCTGGGCCTCATCAGGGCGGGGTGGGGCAAGGCGGACAGCCCATTTGTAAATGCGTTCTCGACTCTGTTCATGCCGGACGCCACGCCCGCGCAATTGGCCAGTTTTGTGAAGATGCAAACTGAAACGATATCGCCGGAAAATGCCGCTCGATTGAGACAAATAATTGACCGGTTTGATGTTTCAGAATTATTAGCGTCCATTCGTACGCCGACGCTGGTCATTCATGCGATCTCGGACGCGATGCAGCCTGTCGAACAGGGACGAATACTCGCAAGTGAAATTCAGGGCGCAAGATACGTTTCTCTTGAAAGCAGGAACCATGTCCCACTCCCTCAAGAGGAAACCTGGACTACGATGATGCATGAAGTTCAGTTTTTTCTGGACAGCTTACAGCCTTAATCACGCCGGTCTTATGTCATCAGGGCACTTCACGAACAACTGTAAGCAGACCTCTGGGTCGGTGGGTCGAGCGTCAGCTAAGTCCCACACAGCGGAACTTCGAGTGGTATTTAATGATGACCGCTTTCGACAGTCCCTACCCTCCCAAACATCGACACCGTGCCGACAGCTGCAGTCTAGTTGCTGCTCGCGTGCCTTCAGCACAGCAAAGTTTTCAGGTTTCAGGAACTGTCACCGCCGATCTTCTTACCCATCACGTCCGCTGCCTGCCGCAACGGGTCGTCTGCAAGATGGGCGTAGCGTTGGGTTGTGGAGGGGTTTGTATGTCCAAGCAATCGACCGACTATAGGCAGACTCAGACCGCTGGAAACGAGATGTGATGCATGTGTATGCCGATTGTCGTGGATACGGTAGTTTTGAAGACCTGCAGATGTGGTGACCGAGCTCCAAAACTTCTTCAGATCCTTATACGGTTGGTCCGGAGAGCGTCCCGGAAACAACCAGCGACTTTCAGGATAGTCCCCTGCGCTCATTGCCGAAAGTAAATCACAGGTTGCTGATGATAACGGCAAGTGCTCTCTTCGCTTTTGCTTTGTGTGGTGCGACGGCTTTGTCCAGACCGCGCGGTCCAAATCGAAGTCTTCCCATTTTGACTTCAGCACTTCGCCGATCCGTGCGCCTGTCAGGAGCTGCAGGCGTATAGCGTTGGCTGCAACCTGATTTGGATGCTCTGACAGAACCACCAATAGCCTTTGTAGCTCATCGTCTGACAACCAGCGGTCCCGCTTTTCCTCAGGGAACTTTTCTATACCGCGCGCGGGATTGTCAGTTCGCATCCCCCAGCGTACCGACAGTTGGAACATTTTTGAAGCAAGCGCGAGCGTTCGATTGGCCTGATACGGAGTGTCGCGCATCTGGTTGTGAAGCTTCTGAACATGCTGATGCGTTACTTCAATAACTTTAAGATCCCCAAGCTTGGGGAGAATGTATCTGTCCAGCATCGACCGATCATTCCGAACGCTACCGGGACGTTTCTTTGGCTCCGCATGTTCGGTCATATATTGCGCGGCAAGTGAGTTCACCGTTGGTGAATGCCTAAGCGTTTGAGCATCCGCGACAGGGTCTCCGCCACGCACCACGTCAGCAAGAAGAGCGCGTGCAATTTCGCGGGCCGCGCCCAATGACAAGGTTGGCCCATATCGCCCAAGTGTCTTGCGTTTCGACCGACCGGTTTGTTTGTTGCGATATTGAACTAAGAAGCTTTTGACACCGGTCGTTTTCACGCGGAGTCCAAAACCAGGCAAACCGTCGTCCCAATAGATCATGTCCCGGTTTGTTGCTGAAAGGCGATCGACGCTTGATTTTGTTAATCTGACGTTGGGCATGGTGCTTCCAGATGAATAGGGTAAGCATAGGGTAAGCAAAGTGCAGTGAGTTGGGAAGGGCCTTATAGAAATCTCAGAACGCAAAAACTCCTGTTATTTAATAAAATATACTGCCCAATCGAATTGACTACAATGCTATCGAAAATGGGGTAATAAGACTTTTAATCAGTGGGTCGTAGGTTCGAATCCTACACGGCTCACCACTGAATCCGTGTTAATGAATGACACGTGATCATTCCTTTACGACAAGGTTCTTTTCTTTTCTGCGTTAACATTTCGATAACGCGAGCAATCTCCGCGAATAAGATAAGTGCCGACTTCAGGAACCACGTAGCCAAATTTACGGCAGCTGATTAACGGTTTTTGGCATGAGGTTCGTGTCAGTCGTACACTTTGCTCCACATCGACACCAGATATGCAGGGAACACTTGTTTGATGGTTGCGATATTCTACTCCATCTGCGGGCGGTGCGGTTTCTGTGTAGCGCAGGTAATCTATAAAAAAGAGATACCTTACTTGCGCCGGACTTCAATATCACTTGCCTAAGCCCTTCTGATGAACCTTACGTATGAAGAACCCGACTAGAACTGGGGCCAGAGGCTCTGTGAAGGTGCCTTCGTCTTTCATCTGCGTCTCGACACGGGAGCTGGCCGCGCGCCGAACCCTTCGGGATTGGGGGCGGCAAGTAAGAGGTGAAACACCGCTGATCTTCTTTCTTATTCCTACGGGTCTCGTTGCCGAAGAAATTGTGGGGGATGCACTTGTTAGTGGGGTCATTTGATTGTTGCTCGAAAGGCTTTGGACCTATTGGAAAAGATGACGCCAGCGGAACCAGATCATGCCCAAGCGTCGAACTCTTAAGGCCCACGAGCGGAACGAATTAGAACAGTTCCCTTCGCGCAAAATCCTACACAACGTGAAGTTGCCGCTCTGGTCAAGGAGACCAAAAGCGATCTACAAGAGCTCGCGACACCGCGTTCTAAAGAAACCTTCATTGTTCGTAGAACCATCGAAACCGGGGGGAAACACGCAACCTTGTCTATCCAGAAGGACGATTACGCGCGGTTCATGAGCGTTTTAACTTTCACTTCAATAAGATTGTTCAACCAAGCTACTCGATGAGTCCGAGGAAACACCGGTCATAGCGTGACAATGCTGCCGCACACCTTGAGGCAATCCAATGCCTCACACAGGATATCAAGCAGTTCTATCCATCAACCTCTCGCAGCAAGATCCGAAAATCTCTCATTGAGCAGTTTGGCATAGCAGGAGACGTCGCTGGATTAATTGCCCATGTCGCGACCGCTGACGACAAGGCTTGCTTTGGCTCGCCGCTTACGCCAGTTCTCGCATCGCTTGTCCCGCGACCTATGTTCAACGCAATTTCAGACCTATGTGAAACACATAACTTAGCATATACTGTGTGGGTCGATGATCTAACCCTTTCGGGAGACGCAATAACTGGACAATTTGTCTCAGAACTTCGTCAGATTATCGCATCAAATGGCCTGCAGTCTCATAAATTGGCTTACCGGACCGAAAACAAGGCAGTTTTCACAACAGGTGTCGGGGTTGTCGGAAGCAACTTGGTGGTACCCAACAGAACCGAGCTAAAGTCGAGAGATCTATGGCGAGAGTTCAAAAATGCTGCATCTCTTGTTGAATTGGATACCGCATCAGCTAGGCTGCTTGGTCATCTGGGCGGGATACGTCGCAATTTTGGAAAAGCTTCCCCACGTGGACAAATACTCCCTTGTGAGATGAATGCGATCCGACAAAACGTGCGAAAGCATTCCGGCTCAATTCGGAACGCCTTGCTGCTGAAACAGCGGGACTTCGTCAACTGACGCTAGAAGAGCAGGTAGAGTTCTCCAAACGCCGCTGTGCGGCCTTTCGAAACCGCGACGGTGGGCACTTCTGACGAGCCAGGATCCATCGTTAGTATCTTGACTGCCAAGTATACTGTTAGCTGGTTTTGCGGTGCTATGGCCTGTTTGGCCGGCAGCGCAACGGAAACGGACAATATCGTGGAAACTACAAACAGTGTTTTCAATTTCATGATTGCGTCGGGCCGGTTGCTGTTCTCCGAAATGTAAAACAACGAAACGTAACTTGATCAATTTCTTTGTCAGGTTGGGCGCGCTCTGCTTGCCAAAGCAATCAGCTTTCCTCCAAATCAAATGGCACAACAAGTGATCAAACAACCGAACACAATTCCAGTGGGGTAAGCTTGGTCTGTCCTCGATATAGTTATGATGTTTAACGGCGGCCTTTGATGGGCCACAAAACGGCATCCGTCACTCTTGGCCAATGCCGCAGTTGGGCGGTTGTCCCAATTTCCAGCATAAGCATAAAGAGGATCGCGGACTTTAGTGCGGATTGCAGCATCGTCCCGTATGGGCGCTATAGCCCAATTTGCTGCATTCTGCGTTAATGTTTGTGAGGCCATTCTGGGTCAGTTGTGACGAAAAGGTCGAAACCTTTTAGCGTTCAACAAGTTTTTTGTGGTGCTGCTGGGGAGGATTGAACTCCCGACCTCACCCTTACCAAGGGTGCGCTCTACCACTGAGCTACAGCAGCGTACCGTGGCGGCGGATGTAGCTCCAAAGCGCGAAGCTTGCAACCCCAATCTGGACCCTTTTTTACACGTCATGTAAGGAAAGGTTATGGAACGGAAATCGCAAGCCCCCTCTAAGCCCAAAAAGGCCCAAACCCGCGAAGATCGCCTTAAGGCGGCGCTCAAGGCGAATATGGGTCGTAGAAAGGCACAAGCGCGTGCACGTGCGGAAAAACAACCGGGGCCGGATGAGGCAGACAGCAGTAAAGGGCAGGACTAATGGATTCGATAGTAGTGCGCGGCAATGGGCCGCTGAACGGGCAGATCCCGATCGCCGGGGCCAAGAATGCCTGCCTGACACTAATGCCCGCGACGCTTCTGAGCGAAGAACCGCTGACGCTGACCAATGCACCGCGCCTTAGCGATATTAAAACGATGAGCCTTTTGCTTCAGTCGCTGGGCGCTGAGGTCACAAGCCTGCAGGATGGCAAGGTGGTGGCGATGTCGAGCCACAACCTTGATAACCACGTCGCAGACTATGATATCGTGCGCAAAATGCGTGCCTCAAACCTTGTGTTGGGGCCGATGCTGGCGCGGCTGGGGCAGGCCGTTGTCTCTTTGCCGGGCGGCTGTGCCATTGGCGCGCGTCCAATGGATTTGCACATTCATGGGCTAGAAGCGTTAGGCGCAGAGATTGAGCTGAAAGAAGGCTACCTTCACGCAAAGGCCCCAAAGGGTCTGAAGGGGGCGGTGATCGAGCTGGCCTTTGCTTCGGTTGGGGCCACGGAGAATATCCTGATGGCGTCAACATTGGCCAAGGGCACAACCGTGATCAAAAACGCCGCGCGCGAGCCTGAGATCGTTGATCTGGCAACCTGTCTGCGCGCCATGGGGGCCCAGATCGACGGTGACGGAACGTCCGAGATTACCATTCAGGGCGTTGACCGCCTGCACGGTGCAACCCATCCCGTTGTCGCGGATCGGATCGAACTTGGCACCTACATGCTTGCACCTGCGTTTTGCGGTGGCGAGGTTGAACTGCTCGGTGGTCGGCTTGATCTGGTGACGGCGTTTGTCGAAAAACTGCACGCCGCTGGGATCGACGTGAGCGAGACCGAAAACGGGCTGAAAGTTGCCCGCAAAAACGGACGGGTCAAGGCCGTGGATGTCACCACCGAACCTTTCCCCGGTTTTCCTACTGATTTGCAGGCGCAGATGATGGCGCTCTTGTGTACAGCCCAGGGCACGTCGGTTCTTGAAGAGAAAATTTTTGAGAATCGCTTTATGCACGCACCTGAACTGGTGCGCATGGGCGCTTCTATTGATGTGCAGGGCGGCACTGCGACGGTGCACGGGGTTGATCAGCTCAAGGGGGCGCCAGTGATGGCGACCGACCTGAGGGCCAGCGTATCGCTGATCCTTGCCGGGTTGGCGGCCGAAGGCGAAACCATCGTTAACCGCGTCTACCATCTGGATCGCGGCTATGAGCGGGTCGAGGAAAAGCTGGGCAATGTCGGCGCCCATATTGAGAGAGTGAGAGAATCGTGAACGAAGACGCACGTTTTGAAGACGGGCGCGAGGCGCCTTTGAACCTCGGCGCAATGGACGATCAGGATGTTAAAATCCTGTCCACCCTTGTTCAGGACGCGGTGTTCCCGGCAACCGAAATGAAATGGCTCCCGAGCGAGCGCCGCTTTGCACTTTTGATTAATCGCTTTCGGTGGGAGGATCTGCCCGCCGCCGAGCGTCGCAAGCGCGCAGTTGAACGTGTTCAGTCGCTGCTGGTCGTGGACAACGTGTTGCGCGTGGCCAGCCAGGGCATAGATCGACAGGATGCGGACACGATTCTGTCTGTGCTCACCGTGACCTTTGAAAAGGGCGATGATGGCGCTGGCTTTGTCGAACTGACCCTTGCCGGGGATGGCGGTATCCGACTTGAGGTCGAGGCGCTGGAAATGACATTGAAAGACGTCACACGCCCCTATGCCGCGCCGTCTCGCAGCGCGCCCAGGCACGACGTATAGCGCAGTGATTGCGGGGCGTCTTGCCCCTCCTGTCGGGCGAGGGTATTCAGCGCTCAAAGGAGAGCACGATGCCCCAGTTTCTGAACGCCGCCGATCCAGACTTTGAACCCCGCTTTGCCGCCCTTTTGGGGGCCAAGCGCGAGGATAGTCCAGACGTGGACGCGGTTGTGGCTGGTATTATTGCCGACGTCCGCGCGCGTGGCGATGCCGCTGTAATCGAGCTGACGGCCAAGTTTGACCGGCTGGAGCTGACACCTGAAACTTTGGCCTTTTCCCAAAAGGAAATCGACGCATATTGCGCACAGGTAACAGATACGGATCGCGCCGCACTGGAACTGGCCGCGGATCGCATCCGTGCTTATCACGCCCGCCAAATGCCCGAGGATCAAAGCTGGACCGACCCCAGCGGCGCGACATTGGGCTGGCGCTGGACGCCCGTGTCAGCGGCGGGACTTTACGTCCCCGGCGGCCTCGCTTCTTATCCGTCCTCTGTTCTGATGAACGCTATCCCGGCCAAAGTTGCCGGGGTCGAAAGGCTGGCCATCGTGGTGCCAACACCTGACGGCGTTGCTAACCCGCTCGTGTTGTTGGCTGCGCGGTTGGCTGGTGTGGATGAGGTGTATCGCATCGGTGGCGCACAGGCGGTGGCAGCGCTGGCCTACGGAACAGAAACCATCGCACCCGTGGACAAGATCACTGGCCCGGGAAATGCGTTTGTTGCAGCCGCGAAACGACGTGTCTTTGGCAAGGTAGGTATCGATATGATCGCTGGGCCGTCCGAAATTCTGGTGATCGCCGACAAAGACAACAATCCGGATTGGATCGCACTGGACCTTCTCAGTCAGGCAGAACATGACGAAAGCGCTCAGTCTGTGCTGATCACGGATAATGCCGAATTTGGCAGTGCCGTTGCCGAGGCCGTGGACAAACGATTGGAAACGTTGGAACGTCGCGCCATTGCAGGCCCAAGCTGGCGCGATTTTGGCGCGGTGATCACAGTGTCGGATCTGACCCAGGCCGCCACTTTGTCCAACCGCATGGCACCTGAGCACTTGGAACTCTGTGTGGCTGACCCGGACGCGCTGGCCCGTGACATCACCCATGCCGGCGCAATCTTCCTCGGCCAATACACGCCAGAGGCCATAGGCGACTATGTCGGCGGACCAAACCACGTCCTGCCCACGGCACGCTCAGCACGGTTTTCTTCCGGCCTGAGCGTTATGGACTTTGTCAAACGCACAACCCTGTCCAAAATGACGCCAGACGCGCTGCGTGCCATAGGCCCAGCGGCAGAGACTCTAGCAATTTCCGAAAGCCTTGAAGCGCATGGGCTCAGCGTCCGCGCACGTCTGGATGCGTTGAACGAGTAGTATTTCGAGTGTTCCGGGCACAATGATAGAGCAGGCCCGCTCTCTTCATCTTGCCGGAAATACTTCGGGGGTGGAGGGGGCTGGCCCCCTCCGAAAGCGTCCTCAAACTGCTGCGGCGCGGCTTTCTTCGAGATAGATCTCGCGCAGACGACACGCAATTGGCCCAGGCGTGCCATCTCCCAACGCAACACCGTCAATTTCAACAACCGGCATCACAAATGCACTGGCCGACGTGGTAAACGCCTCATCCGCCTCTTTGGCCTCGTCGATGGTGAACAGGCGTTCTTCGATTTTCATCTGGGCTTCTTCGGCCATGCGCAACACCGCCTTGCGGGTGATCCCATGGAGAATGTCGTTTGACAATGGGCGGGTCACGATGGTGCCGTTTTTGACAAAATACGCGTTGTTCGACGTTCCTTCAGTCACATACCCGTCCTCGATCATCCAAGCGTCATCGGCACCGGCCTTCTTGGCCATCATTTTGCCCATCGAAGGGTAAAGCAACTGCACTGTTTTGATGTCGCGGCGGCCCCAGCGGATGTCGTCGATGGAAATGATCTTGGCACCTTTCCGGGCCGCGGGACTATCGGCCAATCCGGGCTTGTTCTGGGTGAACAGCACGATGGTTGGCGCCGTGTCTTCGGACGGAAACACAAAATCGCGATCGCCATCTGACCCGCGCGTCACCTGCAGATAGATAAGCCCTTCGTTGATCTCGTTCAGCTCCACCAACTTGCGATGGATGTCCAGCAACTCGTCCTTGGTACAGGGCTCCGCCATGTCCAGCGCATCCAACGAGCGTTTCAGGCGCACAGCGTGCCCTTCAAAGTCGATCAGCTTGCCATCAAGCACGCTTGTCACTTCATAGACCGCATCAGCCATCAGGAAGCCACGGTCAAAGATCGAGATTTTGGCATCGGTTTCAGGCAAGTATTCGCCGTTGACATAAACGGTGCGGGTCATGGGCAGGGTCGTCCTTTTGGTGTGTTTCGATTGCGGTTTACAGGATCAGCGCGCGGCTGCAAAGCGCGCGTCTCCAGCCAGCAGCATTGCCTTGCGCTTCTTGTTGATGGAAGAGGCCCAGGTAAAGCGCACCTGGCCATTTTCGATGCTGTCAATATAGAGGCAGCGATTGCCAATCGGATTGCCGTTATCCCATCTGGCGTCGAACAAACAGACAAGACCATCAGGCGTTGCGATCCAGCTTTTGAAATAGCTGACCAAAATGCCGCTGTTGGCAACACCATTCTGTTCACCGCCATTGGGGGAGAACCACAACAGAAACGGGCGGCTTGTCTTTGTCATTAATGTCCGATTGGTCAGCAGGCGTTCCAGATTGGCATCACGGGCCATGGAATTGCGCAGGGCGGGGTTTTTCTCGAATGCATTATATGCCGCCTTTGCGGCGTCTTTGTTGCCTTTGAATGCGCCGGGGGCATAGCCAAAAACGGCAGGGGCGGTTTTGGCATTGATTGGTTTATAAAGCGCCGTGACGGTTTTGGTTTTCACCACCGCCGGGGCGACGATCGTGCCATCGACGGCAAACAAAATGCAATCGCGCTGGCCTTTGCGCATGAACGAACGGCAGAACGACATGGCGCGTGCCGCCGCTTTGTCCTTGCTTGCAAACCCATGTGATCGCCCCCACGCACCGTCAGGGGACACCGCAAATCCAGTGTGTTTCTTTTGCGATTTCTGCTCCTGAAATTCGGCGCTTTGCTTGTTTGTCAGGACCACAGTCCAAATGCCCTGCGCATCTTTGGCAAAGGCGACCGGGGCACACGCCAAAACCAAGGCTATGGCAAAAGAAAACACGGTCTTCACGGGTCAATCTCCTGAATGAACGAACCGCAGATTAGCGAAGCAACACGCGCGCGGCCATAAGCAGTTCACCATCCTATCCCCAAAGCGCGGTACGTGGCGGATGCACACCTTTGTCGTCAAAGGCAAGCGGGGCCTCTCGGTCTTCGGCGAGGAGCAGCGGGCCGTCCAAATCGGTGATCAGCGCGCCCTGCGCCACCAGCGTTGCAGGTGCCATCGCGAGCGAGGAGCCGACCATGCAGCCCACCATAACCTTGTATCCCTCAGCCAGTGCCGCGTCACGCAATGCAAGCGCTTCGGTCAGGCCGCCGGTTTTGTCGAGCTTGATATTAACCACATCATACTTGCCCTTGAGCTTTGGCAGACTGCTCCGGTCGTGACAGCTTTCATCGGCACATACAGGCACCGGGCGCTCCATGCCCAACAACGCGTCGTCCTCACCCGCGGGCAGCGGCTGTTCAACCAGCGCAACCCCAAGCCGCACAAGATGCGGCGCGAGTTCGGCGTACACTTGCGCTGACCAGCCCTCGTTTGCATCCACGATGATGGTCGAGTTGGGTGCACCGGCGCGCACAGCCTCAAGGCGGGGCATATCGTCGGGCGTGCCCAGCTTGATCTTTAGCAACGGACGAAAGGCATGCTTGGCCGCCTGTGCCTGCATCGCCTCGGGCGTGTCGAGAGACAGCGTATAGGCGGTGATCTCAGGGCCCGGCACTGGCAAGCCGGCCAAGTCCCACGCGCGCTTTCCCGCCTTTTTGCACTCCAGATCCCACAACGCACAGTCCAGCGCATTGCGCGCCGCTCCGGCGGGTAGCTCAAAAAGAGACTGCCGCGTGATATTGCCCGTGACCGCCATGATCTCGTCCGTCACGCTTTCCAGCGTTTCATTGTAACGGGCATAGGGCACACATTCGCCCCAGCCAGATGCGTCGCCATCTGTGACACGTACAGTGAGCACCTTTGCCTCGGTCCGAGAGCCGCGCGAGATCGTGAAAACCTGTGCGAGCTTAAAGACGTCAGGCGTGACAGAAATGTCCACGGGAATACCCTTTCATTGCCTCCGAAACACCCCGGAGGGGCCGGGGGGATGCCCCCGGCATTGGTCTGTCTTACAGCGCGGCCAGCGCATCTACCAGCTTGCCCGCACCAAAACGGAACGGATCTGTCGCAGGCAGGTCCATACGCGCTTCCAACTCCGCCAGATAGGCTTTGGCGTCGTCTTCACCCATGTGCTGGGTGTTGACCGAAATGCCAATGATCTGACAGGCAGGGTTGGCGCGCCGTGCCAGCGGCAAAGCAACATCGCGCAGCTCTTCCAGGCTGGGTAGGTCGTATTCGGGCAGGCCGCGCATGTGTGTCCTTGTTGGCTCATGCGCCAGAACCAGCGCGTCGGGTTGTCCGCCATGGATCAACGCCATTGTCACACCGGAATAGGACACGTGGAACAGGCTGCCCTGACCCTCGATATGATCCCAATGATCGGCGTCATTATCCGGTGTCAGCCACTCAACCGACCCGGCCATGAAATCGGCAATCACGGCATCCAGTGGCACACCGTCGCCAGTGACCAGAATACCGGTCTGACCGGTCGCGCGGAATGTCGACTTCATGCCGCGTTCGCGCATTTCGGCGTCCATGCACAGGGCTGTATACATCTTGCCCACGAAACAGTCGGTGCCTACAGCCAGGCAGCGCTTGCCGGTACGGGTCTTGCCGTTGGCAATCGGATAGTCGACTTCGGGAACACGAACATCATGCAGGGTGCGGCCGGTGGCTTCGGCAACGGCCACCAGGTCAGGCTCGTCGCGCAACAGGTTGTGCAGGCCGGAGGCAAGGTCAAAGCCTTCTTCCAGTGCCATCACCAGCACCTTTTTCCACTCTTGGCTGATTACGCCACCACGGTTGGCCACCCCGATCACCAGCGTCTTGGCACCTGCTTCGCGCGCTTCGACCAGCGACATGTCATTCAGACCCAGATCAGCGCCGCAGCCTTCCATGCGGAACTGTCCAACGGCGTTTTCGGGGCGCCAGTCCTTGATCCCAATCGCGACTTTCGCGGCAAGCTGGTCGGGTGCATCGCCCAGAAATAGCAGATACGGTGTTTCAATCATGGCGCATTTCTCCTGTCATCTTTCGGAGATTCTTGCTGAAATTGGGCGCAATGTCCTCTCAAACTGAACAAGTTTGACTCCCATAGGGGAATAATACCGCGTCGATAGCGGCAACATTGAAAGATTCTTTCAATAAGTCACCTAATCTGCCGTTTTGTTTCCATTCGCGGAATCACTCCGCATCGCGGCAATTTTGCTGCATCTGCAAAATTGGCTTGCGGCTTGCGGCGTAATTTAATAACCCTCTGCGAGACACAAACGTAATTTCCTTGCTTGGAGTAAGACATGAGCTTCCGCATCCAACCTGCCGCACCCGCCCGCCCAAATCGTTGTCAGCTGTTCGGCCCGGCCTCTAACACCAAGCTGTTTGCCAAAATGGCGGCCTCGGCAGCCGATGTGATCAATATCGACCTCGAAGATTCCGTGGCACCAACAGACAAGGACATGGCCCGTGCCAATGCGATCGAGGCCATAAATACCGTCGATTGGGGCACAAAGACGGTGTCTGTACGCATAAACGGGTTGGACACGCCCTATTGGTATCGCGACGTTGTCGACCTGATGGAGCAGGCAGGCGAGCGTTTGGACATGATTATGATCCCAAAGGTAGGCTGCGCCGAAGACATCTATGCGGTTGACGCATTGGTCACTGCCATTGAACGTGCCAAAGGGCGGAGCAAACCGGTGGCTTTTGAGGTCATCATCGAATCTGCGGCGGGCATTGCCCATGTCGAGGCGATTGCGGCCTCCTCGCCACGGTTGGAAGCAATGAGCCTTGGCGCGGCGGATTTCGCAGCGTCGATGGGAATGCAGACCACCGGCATCGGCGGCACACAGGAAAACTATTACATGATCCGCGAAGGGGCCAAGCATTGGTCGGACCCTTGGCATTGGGCTCAGGCGGCGATTGTCGCGGCCTGCCGCACACATGGCGTGCTGCCTGTGGATGGCCCATTCGGTGACTTCTCCGACGATGACGGATATATCGCGCAATCCAAACGTTCGGCCACTTTGGGCATGGTGGGCAAATGGGCCATTCACCCCAAGCAGATCGCGCTGGCAAACGAAGTTTTCACCCCGTCCGAAGAGGCCGTAACCGAAGCGCGCGAAATCCTTGCCGCAATGGAAACCGCCAAGGCCAATGGCGAAGGCGCAACCGTCTACAAGGGGCGGCTGGTGGATATCGCATCGATCAAACAGGCCGAAGTGATCGTGGCTCAGGCTGAACTGATCGCAGCCAGCTGATCAAGTGACGCAACTTTGATTTGGCATCCGCGCCAAACACGCGGATCGTAGGGCGGTACCTCTTTTGAAAGGGACCGCCCTATGCGTTTGTTTGCCTTATTTCTCGCCTTCACCACCGCCATGCCCGTCTTGGCCCAAGAGATCACACCGCGCGAGGGTTGGGTCGTAATCAACACCGACAAATCCCACGAAACCCTGCTCAGCGATCTGCGTGCTGCCGTTAAAGCCAACAAAATGGGCGTGGTGACCCAAGCTGGCCCCACCGGCGTTGCGCGCAATCGCGGGATCGAGATCCCCGAAAACCGGGTTGTCGGCGTGTTCAACAACGACTTTGCCGTCAAGATACTCGCCACCTCAACTGCCGCAATGATCGAGGCTCCGATCCGGTTCTATGTCACCGAAAACCCTGACAAAACCGCAACCCTGTCATGGAAAACCCCGTCCTTTGTCTTTGCACCCTACATGGGCGAAGGCGGCGCTTCGCTGAAAGAGCTGGCGCGCGCCTTGGACGAACGCTTTGCCAAAATCGGGCAGGGCGCGGCACACTGAACCCGTCGCTAAGCGCGCCCGTTTTTCCGAGAGTTCTTCTGCGCGGTTGCCTGTGTTGGTGTGCGCCCGTAGACTTTGCGATAGGCTTGCGACAGTGACGATGTGGATGCAAACCCGCATGCAATGGCAACTTCGGCCAGCCGCAATTTTGTTTCGGTAATCATGATATGCGCGCGTTTTACCCGGATCGTTCGATAGAACTTTGCCGGAGACTGGTTCAGATGCAGGTTGAACAACCGTTCCAACTGCCGAGGAGAGACGCCAACCTGATTGGCGATCTGGCTGATTTGCTGCGGTTCTTCGGTGGTGCGCTCCATAATGGCGATGGCCTGCCGCAACCGTTTTTCCAGAAAGTTCTCACCGCCGCTGATCCCCTTGGGTTGGTCCCGTTCAAATCCGCGTACGTTTTCGATCAGCAGCTGATTGGCCAATAACCCCAGCGCGTCAGGCTCCACCAAATCGGCAATCAAATGGATGGTCGCTTCCATGACATAGCTTTCACCTGCGCAGGTCATCACACCGTCATGCACCTCTCCCAGCCGCGTGGTCAGTTCACCGCGAAACCCGGCTTCGGTCAGGATCGGCATGTCGCGCCAATGGGTCGTCAGGGTGACGTCAGGATGGTCGACAAATTTGATATATTGGCTGGCCGCTTCAGAAAACAGCATCACGGGGCGTCGGTCGCGTCGCATGGCACGCACCCTTTTTGGCCAGCTGCCAAATGCCGCGCAATCCGCGCCACCAACCACGATCAGACAGTCAGATAGCAAATGATCAGCAATCGACGGTTCGGTCCGCACCAACAGCGTATCGATGCTCGACACCAGCCCCGGTGCATCGGATGTGATGCGCCAGGAAAAGCGCCCATCGTTCAGGATGTCATTGGCAGTTCGTAATACCGTCAGCACACCCGACAGCTCCAGATGCGAAAATCCGGGCTGAACATGAATCTCGAACGTTACCGGGCTGTCTTGGTCCCCACGCAATCCAGAGCGGTTTATCTTAAAATCGACCATTCGATATACCAGCCCTTTCAAAGCGAGATCCGGAGTGGCCGGATGCGCATTGGTCGCATCAAATGACCCCATCAAGGTCAATCGGCCTGTTGGAGCCGCTTTAAGCCACAAACTGCCTGCGGGTTTCAATCAAGTTTTTGGGTGCAGTCGGGGTTAGCTGTCCCGCTCCATGATCCACTCAACCTCGGGCGCCGGTACAAAACGCCATTTGCGCACCGGGCCTGCCATCACGTTAAGGTAATACATCTCAAACCCATAAGGCGCACCGCAAGGGTGGTGCCCACGTGGCACACACACCACGTCACCATCCTTAACAGCCATGGTTTCATCCAACTGCCCGTCATCGGTATAGACCCGTTGAACACCAAACCCATCCGTCGGGTTCAGGCGGTGATAATAGGTTTCCTCAAGGTACGTGATACGCGGAAAATCATCCTCGTCATGACGATGGCTGGGGTAGGATGACCAATGTCCATTTGGCGTAAACACTTCGGTCACCAAAAGACTGTCGCAATAATCCTCGTTTTCCATCGCAATGTTATTGATGTGACGCGTGTTCACGCCCTTGCCCCGCTCGGTCAACGTGATGCCATCCGGGCCAATCCGGCGGGCCTCGTGCCCGCCTTTACCGGGGGCCGCACACGCTGCGATCACGCAATCGGTTTCGGCCACCGCGTCCCAATCGCTGCCATTGGGCAGGTATAGGCAATGGGGCGGCGTCTTTTCGAACACGTTCATGCGGTCGCCCAGTACACCCCAGTCCCGACCGGCACCCGTGATCCGCGCCTTGCCTTCGACTATGACAAGGATCACCTCGTTGTCGCCTGTGGCCTCGGCCGCCGTGTCGCCCGCGCGCAAGTGATACAGGCCAAAGCCGACGTAACGCCACCCGGCAGATGCGGGGGTGATGTCGTGCACTTTGCCGCGTGTACCAAACGGCTTTTTCAAAAGATCGGCCATCGCGCTTACTCCGCTGTCTTCAATGTGGTGTCGACCATCAAGCCCGATTTGCCACAGATGTTCAGGATATGATCATACCCCAGCTTGGAATAGTCAAAAGGATCGGCCTTGGCGGGGTTCTGTTCCGCCTCAACAACGATCCATCCCTGATAGTTCATCGCCGCCAACCGATCAGTGATCGCCTGAAAATCAATGCATCCTTCCGGGTCGCCCGGCACGGAATAGACACCGGCAGCGACACCATCAAGAAAGCTGCGATCCTGCGTCTGGACCCAGTCGAGCACGGGCTGGCGCACGTCCTTGAAATGAACGTGATGTACCCGGTGCCCCCATTTGTCCAAAACCGCCAGCGGATCGGCTCCGGCAAAATGCAGATGCCCGGTATCATAAAGAAGGGTCAGCTCATCGCTCGACCCATCCATCAGCCAATCGATATCCTCGGCGTCCTGCACCATCGCCCCCATGTGGTGGTGATAGCTCAGCTTAACACCTTGATCAGAAGACCATTTCGCAAGCTCCGACAGCTTTGCACCATAGGCCATCACCTCGTCCCGGTTCAGCTTGGGGCGGCGGGACACGGGCGTGCCCTGATCGCCCTGAATGGTGTTAGAGCATTCGGCATAAACGACGCAGGGCGCGTTCAGCGCCGCGAACTGTTCCACCTGTTCGCGGATCGCGTCGCGTTCCTCAGCCAGAGAGGCAACCATCAGATTGCCGGAACACCACCCACCGCACAGCGCCACGCCATAGCGATCCAGATAAGCACGAAGCCCCTCTGTATCCGCCGGCATCCGTCGGCCTCGCTCCACGCCAAGATAGCCGATCTTGCCGGCATCCCGCATGGCCCCTTCGGTGGTGTAATCCTTGGTCAGCTCAGGCAGATCATCGTTCTGCCAAGCAATCAGGGAAATCCCGACTTTCACGCTCATCTCTCTCGCCCCCTGCCGGATGCTAGCCGAATTCCGCTACGTCGACCACTCGACGTTCCGCCACGGATGTCACCGCCGCTTCGGCCAAGATCAGCGACATCAGCCCGTCCTGACCACTTGGCGTTGGGGCGGCATTGTCGCGAATGGTGGCGACAAATGCGGCGATCTCGGCGGCATAGGCTTCGGTATAGCGGGTCATGAAAAAATCATGCAGCGGCGGGCGGGTATAGCCGGTTTCATTAGCCACCTCGATCGACACCGGGCGCTGGTTTTCAGCTGCGGCCAGACCCTTTTCGCCAAACACCTCAATGCGCTGATCATAGCCATAACTGGCGCGGCGTGAGTTGGTGATCGTACACTGGCGCCCGCTGGCTGTGGTCAGGATAACCGAAGCCGTGTCAAAATCACCGTGATTTGCCACCTCAGGATCAACCAGAACCGAGGCGCTGGCCTGAACCGAGACCACCTCTTCACCCAACAAAAAGCGCGCCATGTCGAAATCATGGATCGTCATATCGCGGAAAATCCCGCCTGAGACGTCAATATATTCCATCGGCGGCAGGCCAGGATCGCGCGAGATGATGGTGACCTGCTCGACCTTGCCCAATGTGCCCTGATCCACCCGCGCCTTGAGCGCGCGGAAATGCGGGTCAAACCGACGATTAAAGCCTAGCATAAGCGTCGCGTTCTCGGCTTTGACCACGTCCAGGCATTCGCGCACCCGCGTAATGCTCAGGTCGATGGGTTTTTCGCAAAACACGGCTTTGCCCGCCTTTGCAAAAAGTTCGATCAGATCGGCATGTGTGTTGGTCGGGGTGCAAATGATGACCCCATCGATTGTCGCGTCGGCGGCAATATCTTCGATCCCTCGCACAGCGCATCCGTATTGATCCGCAACCGCCTGTGCGGCTTTCTCAAACGCATCGGCAACTGCCACCAGTTCCGCGTCCGGATCATACCAGATCGCTTGTGCGTGTACTTTGCCGATACGTCCGGCACCCAAAAGAGCTATCTTGGCCGACATGTTTGTTCTCCCTACAAAAGTCGCCGTTTTCCAGATTGTCGCGCGCTGCGACCCACCTGCCTAAGCCGTCTAAATCCTCTTGGAGCTGTTACGCAAGGCCCCGGCGTTCTCCGCCGAATGCCCTTTGCCGCTCCTCCCCTTACGCCCCGAGAACCGCGGTACTATTTTTTCCTTAGTGCCTGTGACACACGGAATGCACCGGGCGCAAAGCCACGGCTGCGTGTGCGCAGCACCGGCGTGTTATCGGACGTGCCCGCGAACGCCTCGCGCACCACAACATAAAGTCCGCTTGTGATGATAATACCTGCGCCAATCAGCGTTTGCTGATCCACGGATTCGCCATACAGAAAGTAGCCGAAAAAGATGGCCCAGATGATCTGGGAATATTGCATCGGGGCGACAATGGCCGCGTCACCAACCGTGTACGCACCCACAAGACATAATGCGGCGGCAAAACCGAGCAGCGCAATGATGCCCATCGCCGCCAGATCAATCAGCGGCATGGGTTCATAAACCAGCCACAGCCCGCCGCCCATCACCGCAAACGTCGCCGCCAGCGGAAACAGCATCATGACAACACGCCGCTCTTCGCGACCAATCTTGCGGGCAATGATCGATTGCAGTGACGCAAACAGAACCAGCCCAAACGCCGCCAGATGCCCAAGGCCCAGTTCCGCCGAACCGGGGCGCACCACGATCACAACACCCACCAGCCCAACCAGCACCGCGCCAGCCCGATGGATACCGACTTTCTCGCCCAGAATTGGGATTGCAAGAATGGTGATCAATAGCGGCACAGTAAAGAAAATCGAATACGCCTGGGCCAGCGGGAGCGTCGAGACAGCGTAAAACCCACACATCCCGCCCATTGCCATCGCAAAGGACCGCAGCGCGACCCACCACGGATGCACCGGGCGCAGGTTGCCATACGTGGGGTCCCGCACCAGCATCAACGTGACCAGTGGGAATGACAAAAGACTGGTGAAAAACAGAATTTGAATTGGCGAGTAAATCCCACCAAGGTAACGCACGACAATATCATGCGTTGAAAACAGGGCAAATCCTGCCAATCCAAGGAGGATGGCTTTCAAGCTCATGATGCAATTCCGTCAGGATATGTTAGCGGTAGCTTCTATGGAGCGCAGAGCGGCGCGGAAATCAACAAAAAAGGCGCGGTTGCCCGCGCCTTTTTGCAATTTTTGGGGGCTGTGCCCGCATATTACAGGCTGGCATCCAGCGCCGCCAAAACCGCATCACCCATTTCCTGGGTCGAAACCGGCGCGTCGCCATCTGCCTGCATCAGATCGGCTGTGCGCACACCATCGGCGAGCACCTTTTCCACGGCGGCTTCAAGGCGGTCAGCCTCTTCACCTACACTAAACGAATACCGTAGTGCCATTGCGAGGCTCAGAATGCAGGCGCTGGGGTTGGCCTTGCCCTGACCAGCAATGTCAGGTGCCGAACCGTGTACCGGTTCATACATCGCTTTGGGGCGGCCATTCTCCATCGGCGCGCCAAGGCTGGCCGACGGCAACATGCCAAGGCTGCCAGTCAGCATCGCCGCGCAATCCGACAGAATATCGCCAAACAGGTTATCGGTGTAGATCACGTCAAACTGTTTTGGCGCACGCACCAGCTGCATCGCGCCGTTATCGGCATACATATGCGAAAGCTCGACCTCTGGGTAATCCTTGGCCACCTCGGTTACGACTTCGCGCCAAAGGATACCCGATTCCATCACGTTGGCTTTTTCCATCGAGCACAGTTTCTTGTTGCGCTTCATGGCCAGCTCAAACGATGCCCGCGCACCGCGTTCAATCTCGCTTTCGGTGTAACGCTGGGTGTTGATACCGACACGCTCGTTACCTTCCTCAAAAATGCCACGCGGCTCGCCAAAATACACACCCGAGGTCAACTCGCGCACGATCATGATATCAAGGCCACCCACAATGTCAGTCTTGAGCGACGAGAAATCCGCCAGCGCATCAAAGCACTGTGCCGGACGCAGATTGGCGTAAAGGTCCATCTCTTTGCGCAAACGCAGCAATCCGCGCTCTGGCTTTACCGAAAAGTCCAGATCGTCATACGCAGGGCCACCCACAGCACCCAGCAGAACCGCGTCCACTTCTTGTGCTTTGGCCATGGTCTCGTCCGTCAGAGGCACGCCATGCGCGTCATAGGCCGCGCCGCCCACCAGATCCTCGGTCACGTCAAAATTCAGGCCACGGTTTTCGCCGTACCAGTCAATAATGCGGCGCACCTGCGCCATGACTTCGGGGCCAATGCCGTCACCGGCAAGAATGAGAAGCGAGGGGTTGCTCATGAGCGCAGTCCGTTCTTGATAAAATTTGTCCGCCTTGCCCTAACGGGCGTTGCCGGAAAGATCAAGAAACGAAGGCCCGCAACCCCGTTTCAAGCAGGCTCCAAATGCGCGAAATACGCGGGGTGTGGCGCAAAGTTTCATGCGCCGTCAGCCAGACCGGCAAAACCGGGAGCGGAAAATCCAACGCCACTTCTTCGATTCCCGGCGTCGCCCGCGCGATTTCGGCCTGGCAAAACCCAAGCCCACAACCCGCGCGCACCAGTTCCCAATAGGCGCTCTGGTTGTCACAGCGCACCGCAAACCAGTCACGGCTGGCAGGGATCCCCATGCCGCGCATTTCGCGAATGATATCGTCGTTGGCGTCATACCCAATTATATCGTGGTGGCGCAGCTCCTCGGCTGTGGCTGGCTTGCCTCGCCGCGACAAGTACTCGCGCGTGGCAAACATGCCCAACCGAATATCGCCCAGATGTTTGGTGATCATGTCCAGCTGTGTCGGGCGGTACATGCGCACGGCAATGTCGGCCTCACGGAACAACAGGTTTTCAGACGCGTCCGACGGGATCAGGTCAATTTGTATATCCGGCTCCGCTGCGCGCATCTGGGCGATGATGCCGGGCATAGCGTGATGGGCCATGAACACGCTGGTCGCGATGCGCACGTCCCCTTGCAGCCGGGTTTGTGCCCCTGCCGCCGTGATTGCCAACGCCTGCATGGCCTGCGCCATAGCTTGTGCGTGCGGCAACAGCTCTTTACCTTGAGGCGAGAGTTCAAACCCGCGCGCATGACGCAGGAACAGCTCCGCCCCGAGCTGAGCTTCAAGTGCGCGGATATGGCGCCCAAGTGTCGGCTGAGACATCCCCAGCTTGTGCGCACCCGTCGACAGAGTGCCCGCTTGCGCCACCGCCAGAAAGGACTGGATCAGCGACCAGTCGAGTGTGTTCAGAGCAGTATCCATTCAATAATGAATACCATACTTTCACTTTTAGTGAATAGTATCACGAAAATGAATGGCTATGCTTAAAGGACACCCACAAGAAGGAGCCTCGCTCATGTCCCAAACTGTCCTGATCCTTGGTGCCACGGGCCGCCTTGGCCGCCATGCTGCGGCTGCGTTTTCGTCGGCAGGCTGGCACGTGCGCGTGTTTAATCGTCACACCGACACACTTGAGACGGCTGTTTATGACGTCGATGTCATCGTGAACGCGTGGAACCCAGCCTATCCCGATTGGGTCGCACAAATGCCGCGTCTGCACTCCGCCGTTATCCGCGCCGCGCGGCTGGTAAATGCTACGGTAATCGTACCCGGCAATGTCTATGTTTATGGCTCTGAAGCCCCCGCGCCGTGGTCTGCTGACACGCCACATCTGGCAACCAACCCGCTTGGCCGCAACCGCCAAAGCATGGAGCGCGCCTATCGGGACAGCGGCGTGCGCACCATCCTATTGCGTGGCGGCGATTTCATCGACACTCAGGAGTCGGGCAATTGGTTTGACAAGATCATGACCGCAAAACTCAACCGTGGCCGCCTGGTCTATCCCGGTGCGACCGACATCCCACATGCCTGGGCCTATCTACCCGACATGGCGCGCGCCGCAGTCGCGCTTGCGGAGATGCGCGACAAACTGTCAGACTTCGAGGATATCCCCTTTCCCGGCTACACCCTGACAGGTGTAGAAATCGCAAAACACCTCTCTGACATCACCGGTCAAAACGTGGGTTTGTCACCGTTCAACTGGCGAGCCATCCGTCTTGCCGTGCCGTTCTGGAAACTGGCACGGCATCTGCTGGAGATGCGCTATCTCTGGAATAAACCGCACAGCCTTGACGCCGCACGCTTTGATACGCTTCTACCGGATTTCGAACCGACACCTGTTGCACAGGCTTTGGCCAGCGCAATCGGCCATGCTTCACAGGTCCAGATCAACCCAGACCAGCCTGTGTCTGCTCGCGTCGGTGCCTTTATGTGAAAGGGTTGCATGCTCCTCTGTCCCTTTGCGTGGCCAGAATACGCCAGCGTCAAATACCGCCAGATCCGCCGAGGGCAGCACATAATCGACACGCAAGTTGCCGGGGATCGGGTCAGTCCAGTCGACAGTTGGCCCCATCCCCGCGTGCGGATCTTGCAGGCGCCGGTCGCTCAGCAGGGCGCGGATCGCCTCTTGCCGCCCTTCACCACGATCAGGGTCAAGGTTTGCATTGCCCAGCACAACAAACGCCCCTTCAGGTGCTTTGCCAATCTCGCCCGCCATCATCATCGACACCAGCCGCAACTCATCCGCATTGCGCAAACCATTTCGATCTTCGGGGCCGTCAAACACCGGTGGTCCGGCGGCAAAGGTTAGCAAGTTCAGCATTTTCCCATCGGGCCCGGTCACAGGAACGCTCCAGTGACCGACGGATGACAACCGCTGCGCCTCCAGCGCCATGGCGCTTGGAAAGGGGCGATTGTCCACCTCTGGCAAGGTCGCGCCGGGCAGATCACGCCACAACAGCGCACTGAAATCCTGTACCCCCTCTGTCGCAATAGGCCAGCGAGAGAACAACACCATCGCGCCATCTCCATAAAACCGCCCGTACCCCTGTGCATCACGCGGGCCATAGGTGCGCCCGTCGCCATCCAAATCTATCCCACTGGCCGCACCTGCATTCGTAGGCAGGGCAAAGGCATGCGGGTAAAATATTCCATGTTCAGACATCAGGTCGCGCAGCGCCATTGCGCCGTGCAAATTGTGATCGTAATCAACGCCTTGCAGCATCAAGATGTCTGGGGCCACGTGGGCTACCACTTGCGCCACTGCAATTGCCTGAGGATCGCGACGCAGGATGTCGCGCGCCATCACACCCGGCCCCTTGCGCGACAACTCCACATCAAAACTGGCCACACGCACGCGCTCCGCCCAAACGGGCAGCGCCAGACAGGCCAGCACAAAAACGGAGATCAGGCGGTGCGCAAGGCCCGCGCGGCCGCATAGGCGCGCCGCCGATTGTCGCGGATCATCTCTGCTACACGGGTCATTGCCATCCCGCGCATGATCAGGCTCGCCGGAATAAAGGCCCATGCACTTATCGTCCAGATCAACGTCATCGGGTCATCCAGATAGATTGGATCAACCAGATCCGACATCATCTGCACGATCGCCGGGATCAAGAATGGCATGAGAAACCCTAACGCAATGTTAAGGCGTCCGTCGCGTTGTAGTCGCGGCAGGACGTCCCCGCCGGCAGTCGGGTCAAACAAGGGCAGATTCACCCAGACATTAAACGCACCATTGCGCGCCGGCCAACCGAGGATACGCACCTGAAAATAGAAGATAGCCAGCGCCATTAGCGATATCAGATACGATAACCCAGATGATGTGCGCACGGCCTCTATCAATTGCGGCGACGCATTATCAGGCAGCATGATCACCATCAGGCGTACCGGCGAATATGGAAAATCAATCGCATCGCCCACCACAATACCCAGCGTGTGCAAAAACGATGTAAAGGCGTTGGGCGTGTATTGCCCTCGTGCGATGACCGACAAACAGAAAACTGCCAAAAAGATCGCCAGAAATCGCAGCCGATTAAACGGCGGCGCATAGCGAAACTCAACAATCGATGGATAGGCCGAGAAGTACTCGATAAAAACGAGCCCGGCTGAGAACAGCGCGAACAAAAGAACAATCTCGACGGCGTCCGGGCTGACGTTTGGCAGCACTAATGCTGGCGTTGCAAACAACAACGCTACCAATATTGCCCGCGTCAAAGCGCTTATGATTCGTCCTAACACTGCCCGTTCCCTCTTCAAACTGGACGTCGCGATACGTGCCGCGATCTTTTTCCAACTTGATCCCGCGCTTTGTGGCGGGGTGCCTCATTCTCGCCTTAATCCTGCCGCCTTTCACGCGCGCGCTCAAGACTTTGTTTGGTTCAGGGTTAAGAAGCGCAACCACAGCCGCTGAACTGGTGCCGGAAAGCATCATTTGCGCCGTGGAATTATGTATTGAGACCAATAGTCTACAAGATGTAGTGGCTAAACTGCGCGTCTATACCATGCGATCAATATGTTAACCGCACGTACAGTGCGTGCAAATTACGGTGCAAATCACCGCCCCATTTCCGCCACATTCTGACCCAAGCGGCGAGACCACATCCAGAACCGGCACAAATCCGCTTGACTACTGGATAAGGCGTTTCTCTTGCTTCAACCCGCTCATGTCGAATCCGATTTCGTCTGCAAACCGCGCGATAAAGCTGTCTTTCTCAGGCCGATGCAGCGTGTGATACCGTCGCACCATCGAGGCATAAAGATGTATGGCCAGCGTATTTTCAGTGATCCAGCGATCATCCTGACTTGCACAGCTAAAGAAGACATCCGCGTATATACCGCGAATGGGGTAAAACACGTCTGGCGCGCGCACATGCTCGACTTCGCCGGTCTTGTTCAACGCATAGTCAAGCGCACGCGGCCCCAATGACGGCCGTTGTAGGCGAAACGCCCGCAGCAACCGCTTGCCGGGTGGCTCTGCGGCGACCTCGGCCTTGACCTTCTTACCCAACCACGGTGGCACACATTCCGGGTCTTCAAACAGGTCCAGCAGATAGTTCAACGTCTCTGATGTTTTTGGAAGCCGCAGCACCGCGCCATTGATCGTGCCCGGAGGTTCAAACCCGACATGATAGTCATCGTTCGGTAGCGGGCGATAACACAGCATATCTGTGTCGATCCACATCATGTCTGTCTGCTTAAGCAGATAGAGGCGGAACAGGTCCGACAACATCGATGGTGGTGCCTTGGTGTGGCCCGCCTTGACCGGATCCCAGACTTCCTGCACTGGGCAGGTGCGCACGCCCGACGGAACTTCTGGAGCCTTGGCTTCGGTATGAAACAACGTCACCTCGTGACCGCGCTGCACAAAGCTGGCCAACGACAATTCGTGCAGCCAGTCAAGCCGCTCGCCGATCCACAGGCTGGCAACCGCTGGAAGAGTAGGGCTCTGTGGCATGAGGTCTCCTGAAAATAACCTGTGAAAAAGGCGCGGATCGTGTGTTTGAAGAAACCCTGCCGCCTTTGCAGGCCGTGCTCAAGCCATTGTTCCGGCTTGGCCCGTTCTGACCGTCGCTCAGAGATTCAACCGATGCACGAATGCATCAATCTTGGGGGCAGAAAAAGGGCCGCTCCAATCGGAACGGCCTGTTTTGTCTGCTGAGCAGAGGCTCAGGCCCAGGGGCGCGCCGCTGATGCTTGTGCCTCGAACGTGTCGATGGCGTCGGCCTTTTCCATGGTCAGACCAATGTCATCCAAACCATTGAGCAGGCAGTGCTTTTTGAACGCATCCACCTCGAACGGGATCACATCGCCGTCAGACGTGGTGATTTCCTGTGCTTCCAGATCGACCGTCATGCGCGCATTGGCGCCCTTTTCGGCGTCTTTCATCAACAGATCCACCTGCTCTTGCGGCAGAACAACCGGCAAGATGCCGTTCTTGAAGCAGTTGTTAAAGAAGATGTCCGCGAACGAGGTTGACACAACGCATTTGATCCCAAAATCGGCAATTGCCCAAGGCGCGTGTTCGCGGCTTGACCCGCAGCCAAAGTTGTCTCCCGCAACAAGGATCTCTGCGTCGCGATATTGCGGCTTGTTCAGCACAAAATCAGGGATCTCGGTGCCGTCGCGGTTGAACCGCATTTCGTCAAATAGGTTCGCACCAAACCCGGTACGCTTGATCGACTTCAGGAACACCTTGGGGATGATCATGTCCGTGTCGATATTCACCAGCGGCATAGGGGCCGCGATGCCTTGCAGTTTTTCAAACTTTTCCATCGTATTTCCTTTCGGGGGGCAGCTCCTTCAGCCCTTGCGGCCTTCCCTCGCGAGGACGGCCGTTAGGGCGGAGGAGCGCATGCCTCACATCAACTCGCGAATATCCGTCAGCTTGCCAGTCAGCGCCGCCGCTGCTGCCATCGCCGGGGACACAAGGTGCGTCCGGCCCTTATAACCCTGACGCCCCTCAAAGTTCCGGTTCGACGTTGCCGCGCAACGTTCCCCTTCCGAGAGCTGATCCGGGTTCATCGCCAGACACATGGAACACCCGGCAAGCCGCCATTCAAAGCCGGCCTCGCGGAAGATATCCGCCAGACCCTCTTCTTCGGCCTGTGCCCGAACAAGACCCGATCCCGGAACGATCATGGCGCGCATACCGTCTTTGATCTTCTTGCCTTTGACCACTTCGGCCACGGCGCGGAAATCTTCGATGCGACCGTTGGTGCAGGATCCAATAAACACGGTATCGATCTCGATATCGGTCAGTTTCTGACCAGGTGTCAGACCCATATAGTCCAGCGAGCGACGTGCCGCCTCAACCTTACCACCTTCAAAATCTTCAGGGCTTGGAACAACACCAGTGATCGGCAGAACATCCTCGGGCGAGGTGCCCCACGTCACAACCGGTTGAATGTCTTCACCCTTCAGCGTGACAACCTTGTCGAAATGCGCGCCTTCGTCGGTAAAGAGCGTTTTCCAGTATTCCACAGCCTGCTCCCAAGCACCGCCTTTGGGGGCGTGGGCACGGCCCTTGCAATAGGCATAGGTGGTCTCGTCCGGTGCAATCAGACCGGCGCGCGCGCCGCCTTCGATGGCCATGTTACAGACGGTCATGCGGCCTTCCATGCTCAGATCGCGGATCGCTTCGCCGCAATACTCGATCACATAGCCGGTGCCACCCGCTGTGCCGGTCTCGCCAATCACGGCCAGCGTGATGTCCTTGGCGGTTACACCGGGCTTCAACTTGCCGGTGATCTCGACCTTCATGTTCTTGG
Organism: Shimia abyssi; assembly: GCF_003014475.1. Classification (GTDB taxonomy): domain Bacteria; phylum Pseudomonadota; class Alphaproteobacteria; order Rhodobacterales; family Rhodobacteraceae; genus Shimia; species Shimia abyssi. The sequence continues at coordinate 28,033 of NZ_PYGJ01000009.1, forward strand.
ACTTTTTCTGGATCAGCGTCTGTGTTGCCAGAACATGTTCCACCTCGGACGTCCCAATCCCATGCGCCAGCGCGCCAAACGCACCGTGAGTCGCGGTGTGGCTGTCACCGCACACAACGGTCATGCCGGGCAGGGTCCAGCCCTGCTCGGGGCCGACAATGTGCACGATGCCCTGACGGACGTCGTTCATCGGATAATAGTGGATACCGAATTCCTTGGCATTGGTGTCCAGCGCGGCGACCTGAATACGGCTGTCTTCAGTCATCTGGGTCACATCTTCGCGGCCCATTGTGGTGGGCACGTTGTGATCTGGTACAGCGATGGTCTTTTCCGGTGCGCGCACCGAACGGCCGTTCATACGCAGGCCTTCAAACGCCTGTGGGCTGGTCACTTCGTGTACCAGATGGCGGTCGATATAAAGCAAACAGGTGCCGTCGTCGGCTTCGTGCGCGACATGGGCATCCCAGATCTTGTCATAAAGGGTCTTGGGGGACATCGGTCCTCTCCGTTTCATGTGTTTTGGCTGTTAGGGCTTGAAAAACGGGCGCACGAAATGCGCCGCGCGCTCATAGAGCGGCGATGACAGATTTGGACTGACCAAAGAAGCGCCAAGGCAAAAAAGCGCGGTCATCGATATCATAGATGCGTTTCATGGCCCCGCCATACACCGCCCAAGAGATTCCTTCAAGCAACTCTCGCAATCGCTTAATCGTTGCCGCATCGCACCTTCCCGTGCATCATGCACGTAATGGAAGACGAAACCACTTCGACCGAGACCGCCTCAGGCAGTGAAACAACAACCGCCGACGCGCAAGCGACCGAGCTTGACCGCATCGCCGGTGCCGAGGCTCAGGTCGATGATACCGGCCCGGAAACCGAAACAACCGAGATTGCTCTGTCGATCTGGGATCAGGTCCAAGATTTCCTCGAAGGGTTGCTGCGCCCCTGGAACGCCTATCAGGTCGCCATTGCTCTTATTCTCATCGCGCTCAGCTACGCCATCGCCCGGTTTATCCAGCCGCGGATGCGCGAATGGCTGCGTGGGCGCGAAGGCTGGCCGAAATGGCGCTATCGCTATGCCATGATGCTGCACCGGCGTATGCCGCTGGTGGTGTTCGTGGTGGTGACATGGATCACCGTCCTGATCATGCGCGAAATCACCTGGCCTAGCCGCTCCTATCTGCTGGCGGCGCTGGCAAACCTTGGCACCGCTTGGCTGGTGGTGGTGCTGGTCGTGCGATTGGTTCAGAATTCGGCCCTGCGCGCCTTCCTGCGCCTTGGGGCTTGGATATGGGTCACGCTAATCATCACCGGCCTGTCCCAAGAAGCCACACAGCTGATGGATTCTATCGCTATCGAATTTGGCGAAACCCGCCTGACGCTCTGGATGGTGGTTCAGGCGATCCTGATGCTGGGCCTGACCTTTGCCATTGTGCGGTTCCTGTCACGTCAAACCGCGTGGCGCATCAAAAGCAACGAAGACATCTCTCCATCAATGCAGGTGCTTTTTGTCAAATTCCTGCAAGTTCTTCTCTATGGCACGGCCTTTTTTGTTGGTCTGCGGATCATCGGGTTTGATCTGCGCGGGTTTGCGTTCCTGTCCGGCGCAATTGGGGTCGGCATTGGTTTTGGCTTGCAAAAAGTGGTGTCAAACCTCGTCTCTGGTGTGATCATCCTGCTCGACAAATCCATCAAACCGGGTGACGTGATCTCGTTGGGCGAGACATTCGGCTGGATCAACTCTCTTTCGGCCCGGTATGTCAGCGTGGTCACACGCGATGGGCGCGAATACCTAATCCCGAACGAAGACCTGATCACGGGGCAGGTGGTTAACTGGTCTCATTCCGACACGTATGTGCGGCTCGATATCTATTTTGGCACTGCCTATAACGACGATCCCCATACCGTGCGCCGGATCGCGATCGAGGCCGCCAAAAGCGTGGATCGCGTACTGACATTTCCCAAAACGCCTGTGTGTCACATTGTCGGTTTTGGCGACAGCAGCGTCGACTATATCCTGCGGTTCTGGATCGAGGACCCGACCGGCGGGCTGACCAATATTCGCGGCAATGTCTATCTGGCGCTTTGGGACGCCTTTAATGAGAATGACATCTCGCTTCCCTTCCCGCAGCGCGAAGTACGGATGCTGGGGGATGAAGAGTCACAAGCGGGGCTAACGGCGGAACGGGGGACGCCGAACCCAGCTGACTAACTGTCGTTTATCTTGCATCGTACCCCGCCCTGTCTTTTGCCCGAACATTTGCAAAAACGGCGTCCGCTGCCCACCGCTGGCCTTGCCTATCCGGAAAACTCCGCTCAAAACCCCCGCAAACCCATCACATTTGGCAACAATACGCGTATTTGGGGTTGCCTTTCGTTGAGATGTCATATCTGCGGTGCTATCTTGAAACTATGCCCGGCACCGGGGCCTGACGGTGCGTTGCAAGGAGGGCAGAATTCTGTCTCTGAATACAGACGTGGCTAACGCCACCGACACGCGTCCGATCGTCAGCTCGGACACATCCGATACGACAAGCGAAGCGTTGCTCGCCCGTATCCTGACCTCTCTCGATGAAGACAAGGCCGAAGACGTCGTGCAGATTGACCTGCGCGGAAAAACGGCCATTGGCGATTACATGGTTATCTGCTCGGGCCGTTCGTCCCGTCAGGTGAATGCGATTTCGGAAAAGCTGGCGGACCGCCTGAAATCCGAATTCGGTCGTCTCAGCAAGGTCGAAGGCAAAGAATCCGGCGATTGGGTTCTGATCGATACTGGCGATGTGATTGTGCATGTCTTCCGTCCCGAAGTGCGCGAGTTTTATCAGCTCGAAAAAATGTGGATGCCTGCGGGCACTGCCTGAACGCCCGGTGCTGCGGGGCACCCCGCAGCGGGAGAAATGAGAAATGGCACTCAAGGTGCATATCTGCGCCGTTGGTCGGCTGCGGCCCGGCCCCGAGCGTGACCTGCTTGACGATTATCTCACACGGTTTGACCGAACCGGCCGGGCGCTGGGCCTTGGCCCAGTTGCCGTGCACGAGGTCGAGGATCGCAAGGGCGGCGGCATGAGTGCCGAGGCGCCCTTGTTACAAGGTGTCATTCCCAAAGGCGCGGTCATCTGTGCGTTGGATGAACGCGGCAAGCTGATGAGCTCGCCCGACTTTGCCAATATGCTGGGGCGCTGGCGCGATGATGGGCGCGGGGATCTTGCTTTTGTCATTGGCGGGGCGGATGGCATTGATCCTGCTTTGCGGGCTCAGGCAGATGCCAAGCTCAGTTTTGGTAAAATGGTTTGGCCACATATGCTAGCGCGGGTGATGCTCTCTGAGCAGCTTTACCGCGCGGCATCGATTCTCGCGGGTGCGCCGTATCACCGTGTTTGAAAATGGTGTCTGATGGGTTTCACTGGCGCGCGATGGTCTAACCTGCGCCTCTGTGCTCTGCCTGCGAACACCACACCGACGCGATACCGACAAAATACCGACGTTACTCCGATTTGCTGATTCTGCCGTTTTGCGCCCCGTTAAGAAACGACGCCGTCCGCCCGCTGTTCCCGCAAAAGCGCATTGCGCGATTGCGAAGCAAACTCGCGCCGCCACAGCACAAAAACCGTGATGATCGTACCAACCAAAAGCGCAGGCGCGCCAAAGTGCCATGTCGCCGCGGCCAGCCCGAAATACACAGATCGCATCGCCCGGTTATAACTGCGTGCGGCTGTGATGTTGATTTCAGCGGCAGTGTCGCACCGGGCTAAGGCTTTGGGATCATTGGTATCATTGGGCACAGCAGACATGACAACTGAACAATACCCAAACAGCCGGTGCGCCCAGACAAACTTGAGAAACGCATTGGCGACAAAGATCAACATCACCACGATTTTGATCTCAACAACGATCGCCGGCGCGCTGACAAGGGTCAGATCGCTGGCGACCCCGGCAAACTGTTCCGCGTTCCCAATCAACGCCAATCCACCACCAATCGCGATCATCGTCGCTGACGCAAAAAAAGCAGTGCCTTGTCGAAGGTTACCAAGGATCTGAGCGTCAAAAACCCTTGGATTGCGATCCAGAAAATTGCGCATCCACTCCCGCCGATAGTGCACCATCAGCCGCGATACCGAAGGACGCCCCTTTAGCGGGTTTTCAATAATATGGCCTATAATGATCCACGCAAAAAAAAGGCAGAAAAAAGCTGCCAGATCCAGCGTAGAGAATAGGGAGAAGCGTTCAATCCAGGTCATGGCTGACCCTACCGCGGCACAATCAGACTTGCCAGATGCGAAAATTGGTTATAAAAAGTGACCAATTCAAGCGAGGTACCAAAATGGACATGCCAGAACCCAACAGCGCGATCCTCTCCCGCAAAGCGGAAATCGTTGCGCGGTTGCGTCGTGTTTTGCCCCCAAGTGCCGTGATCGACGACCCGGTTGAGACACGCGCCTATGAGTGTGACGCGCTGACAGCCTATCGCTGTCCACCGCTTGCGGCGGTGCTGCCTTCCACCACCGAAGAGGTATCGGCAGTCCTTCGCGTGTGCCATGAAGAGCGTGTTCCAGTGGTCCCGCGTGGCGCGGGCACATCGCTCGCTGGTGGCTCGATGCCCACGGCAGATGCGGTCATTCTTGGGGTGGCGCGCATGAATGACGTGTTGGAAACAGACTATGACAACCGGATCATCCGGGTGCAAACCGGGCGCACCAACCTGAGCGTTTCAGGTGCAGTGGAAGAGAATGATTTCTTCTATGCCCCGGACCCATCCAGCCAGTTGGCATGTGCCATCGCGGGCAACATCGCAATGAATTCGGGCGGCGCGCATTGCCTGAAATACGGTGTGACCACAAACAACCTGATGGGGGTTACGATGGTCATGATGGACGGCGAAGTGGTCGAGATCGGCGGCGCGCATCTTGATGCGGGCGGGCTTGATCTCTTGGGGCTAATCTGCGGGTCCGAAGGTCAACTGGGTGTGGTGACCGAGGCCACATTGCGCATCCTGCGCAAGCCTGAAGGCGCGCGGCCTGTGCTGATGGGATTTGATGATAATGAGGTCGCTGGCCAATGTGTCAGCGACATTATCAAATCCGGCATCCTGCCCGTTGCGATTGAATTTATGGATCGCCCCTGCATCCGCGCCACCGAAGCGTTCGCCGGTGCAGGCTATCCCGATTGCGAGGCGCTGTTGATTGTCGAGGTCGAGGGTAGTGACGCAGAAATTGACGCGCAATTACAGCGGATTACTGCAATTGCGCGCACTCACAATCCGGTAGAGCTGCGCGAAAGCGGCAGTGCCGAGGAGAGCGCCAAGATCTGGCTGGGCCGCAAATCCGCCTTTGGCGCGATGGGGCAGATTAACGACTATATGTGTCTGGACGGCACCATTCCGGTCAGCCAGTTGCCCTATGTGTTGCGACGTATTTCCGAGATGACCAAGGAGTTTGGTTTGGACGTCGGCAACGTGTTTCATGCAGGCGATGGCAACATGCATCCGCTGATCCTGTTTGATGCCAACAAGCCCGGCGACCTTGAGAAATGCGAGGCGTTTGGCGCAGAAATTCTGAAGCTCTGCGTTGAGGTAGGCGGATGCCTGACCGGGGAACATGGTGTGGGCATCGAAAAGCGCGACCTGATGACCACCCAGTATGACCCCGGTGATCTCGACATTCAGATGGCGGTCAAGGATGTGTTTGATCCACAGTGGCTTTTAAACCCGGCCAAGGTGTTTCCACTGGCCTCAAGCGAGGCGCGGCGGATCGCGGCAGAGTAGGGGCGTTGCCCCTCTTGGCCGTTGGCCAATTCACCCCAGGGTATTTTAGGAACATTGAGAAACATGACACCTGAAAACGAAGCGGCTTTGGCCGAATGCATCAAGAGCGCACAAGGGCCGCTGAAGGTCATGGGCGGGGGGACGCGCGACATTGGCGCGCAAGTTGAAGGCGAGGTTTTGTCGACCCGCGCGCTCAGCGGCGTGACGCTCTACGAACCGGGGGCGCTGACGCTGGTGGCCGGGGCGGGCACGCCCTTGGCCGAGATTGAAGCGGTGTTGGCGGCAGAAGGGCAAAGGCTGGCCTTTGAACCAATGGATCATCGTGGGGTGTTGGGCACCACGGGTGAGCCGACCATTGGCGGGGTTGTGGCGGCCAATGTGTCTGGTCCGCGTCGGATACAGGTGGGCGCCTGTCGGGACAGCGCGCTGGGCGTGCGGTTTGTCGATGGGCAGGGGCGCGTGCTCAAGAATGGCGGTCGGGTGATGAAGAATGTCACCGGCTATGATCTGGTCAAGTTGATGAGCGGCAGTTGGGGCACACTGGGAGTGCTGAGTGAAGTGTCGCTCAAGGTGCAGGCCATCCCAGAGACCGCTGCCTGCGTGTTGTTGAATGGTCTGTCCGATGCGGACGCCGTGAAAGCGATGAGCATGGCGCTTGGCTCGCCTTATGATCTGACGGGCGCTGCACATGCGCCCTCAGGCGTGGATGGTCATCCGGTGACCATGCTGCGGATTGAAGGGCTGGAGGAGTCGGTCAGCTATCGCGCTGACAAGTTGGTCGAATTGCTGGCTCCACTTGGAGCGGAAATTCTGGTTGAGCGCGATGCTGATCGGTTGAAGGCGGGATGGGCCTGGGTGCGTGATGCGGCGTTGTTGCATGAAGTCGAAGGAGCCATTTGGCGCATTTCGGTAAAGCCCAGCGATGCGCCCGCGCTGGTTGCGCAATTGCGCGAAACGTCACCCGAAGTGACCGTTCTCTATGATTGGGGCGGCGGGTTGGTGTGGATTGCAACGCCAATTATGCGCGACCTGCGCGCGATGCCGTTTAAAGGGCACGCGACGTTAATACGTGGGTCGGGCACGATGAAAGGCACTGTGCCAGTTTTCCACCCGGAACCCGCACCGTTGGCCAAGATCACGCAAGGCCTGCGCGCCAAGTTCGATCCGCGCAGTATCCTCAACCCCGGCTTGATGGGATAAGGCAATGCAGACAAATTTCACCGAAACACAATTGCAGGACCCGGGCACCGAGCGGGCCAATGAAATCCTGCGCGCTTGTGTGCATTGCGGGTTTTGCACTGCGACCTGCCCGACCTATCAGGTGCTGGGGGATGAGCTGGACAGCCCACGGGGCCGCATCTATCAGATCAAGGATATGCTGGAGAATGAGCGCGTGCCGGACCCCAAAACGGTCATGCACATTGATCGCTGCCTGTCTTGTCTGGCTTGCATGACAACCTGTCCGTCGGGTGTTCATTACATGCATCTGGTGGATCACGCGCGCGAATATATCGAAGGGAATTACAAGCGCCCCTTTATGGACCGCGTGCTGCGTTGGACACTGGCGCGCATTCTGCCGCATCCGACACGGTTTCGCTTGGCATTGTTAGGGGCCAAGATTGGGCGGCCCTTTGCATTTCTGATGCCCGATGCGCGGCTGAGGGCGATGCTGGATATGGCGCCGAAATACATCCCACCAGTCAGCCGCAATGACGATCCCCAGAGCTTTGCCCCAGCAGAACCACGTAAAATGCGGGTGGCGTTGATGACCGGGTGCGCGCAAAAGGCGCTCAATACCGATATCAATGATGCCACGATCCGCCTGTTGACACGGCTCGGCTGCGAAGTGGTGGTGGCTGAGGGGGCAGGCTGCTGTGGCGCGCTGACCCATCACATGGGCAAGACCAAAGAGAGCCATGGCACAGCAGCCAAGAATATCCGGGCGTGGTGCAAGGAGATGGACGGCGCCGGGCTGGATGCGATTGTAATCAATACCAGCGGCTGTGGCACGACCATCAAGGATTATGGTTTCATGTTCCGCAATGAACCTTTGGCAGCAGACGCCAAACGCGTCAGTGATATCGCGATGGACGTGTCCGAGGTGTTGATGAAACTGGACCTGCCCCAAGGCGATAACAAGGAGACCGTTGTTGCTTATCACGCGGCCTGTTCGCTGCAGCATGGCCAGCAGATCAAGACCTATCCCAAAGACTTGTTGAAACGAGCCGGCTATACCGTTGTCGAACCCGCAGACAGCCATCTTTGCTGTGGATCTGCCGGGACCTACAACCTGATGCAGCCCGAGATTTCCGGCCAGCTCAAGGCGCGCAAGGTGCGTACGCTTGAGGCAAAGAACCCGGATATTATCGCAGCGGGCAACATTGGGTGCATGATGCAGATTGGCGGCGGGACCGAGGTGCCAATTGTGCACACGGTTGAGCTGTTGGATTGGGCCACAGGTGGGCCTCAGCCCCCCGCGTTGACCGCCGAGGGCAAGAAGGCGCCGGAAATACCAATACTGCGATAAGGCCGGTTTGGGGTCACAAGGGTGCCTCAATTCCGCCCAGCCCCGGCGCTAGACATCTACGAAAGACTCGTGGAGAATAGGCCGTGGCCCGCATTCTGACCCTGTTTCTGACCCTCATCCTTGCCAGCACTGCCTGGAGCCAGGACACATCGTTGCGCCGGCTGGAGACAGGCGAAGACAGCAAGGGCTGGGGCGCCGTGGGGCGGTTGGAAATTGGCGGGCGCGGGTTCTGCACTGGGGCGTTGATTGCGCCCGACTTGGTTCTGACGGCGGCGCATTGCCTCTTTCATCGCAAGAGCGGCGCGCGCATCGATGTGGACAAAATCGAATTTCGCGCAGGTTGGCGCAATGGCCGGGCCGAAGCCTATGGCACCGTGCGCAAAGCGGCGGTACACCCGGATTATCGTTTTGGCGGCGCAACCGGAACCGAGCGTGTGGTCAATGACCTGGCCGTTCTAAAGCTGCATCATCCAATACGTAAATCTGGAATTCGCCCCTTTGAAACGGCGGGTCGTTTGCGCAAAGGCAGCAAAATTGGCGTTGTTTCTTATGCAATAGGGCGCGAACAGGCTCCTTCATTGCAACAGGCGTGTCGCGTGATGGGGCGACAGCAGGGCGTTTATGTCATGTCCTGCAACGTGGATTTTGGCAGCAGCGGCGCACCGGTTTTTTCCTTTGACGGCGACGACGTACGGATCGCATCGGTAGTGTCCGCCAAGGCGGACGTCAGAGGGCAAAAAGTGTCTTTGGGCACAGGACTAGGCTCGGCACTTGACGACGTGCTCGATGCCCTGTCGCGCGACACCGTGGCAGTAAACAGGTCTGTTGGCGGGGCAAAATTCGTAAAGCCATGATGTTGAAACGCCTCGCAATTTGCCTATTGCTGGGCGCGATCCCTGACACCTCAACCGCCGCAGGAAGTGACCTTACAGCCTTGCGCAGCAGGGGCGAATTGTTAGGCTGGGAAGCAGTCGGCCGTGTTTCCTTAGGCAACGGGTTTTGCACCGGTGTCTTGATCACTCGCGATCTGGTGCTGACAGCCGCGCATTGTGTTTTTGATCGCCAGACCGGAGCAAGGATTGCGACTCAGAATATCCGCTTTCAGGCGGGTTACGTGGCAGGGCATTCTTTGGCGGACCGCAGGATTGACCGGGTTGTGGTCGACCCTGCCTACAGGCCGCGTGAAACGGGCAATATCGGAACCGATATGGTGCCAAACGACGTGGCCTTACTGCGGCTTGAGAGTTTCATTTCCTCCAGCGAAGCCGACCCCTTTGCCGTCTACGCTGACCCCGAGCCGGGCGAAAAGGTAACCGTCCTCAGTTATGGTCGGGGCCGCAGTGAGCACCCGTCATGGCAACGAAGCTGTTCGGTTTTGTGGCGGCAGGGCGGGTTGATGTCGTTTGATTGTGACGTGACATTTGGCTCCTCCGGCGCGCCGGTTTTGGTGCGCTATGGCAACCGGGTGCGCATTCTGTCGCTCATTTCCGCAACGGCCTGGACAAAGGACGGTGAAAAGGTTGCGCTGGGTATGGAATTACCCGCCAAGGTGGCCGAGCTGAAGCGGCTCATGCGTAACGGTGCGTTGCCAAACGTCCAGAGCGGCGCAGGCGCCAAACGGATTAAGGTTGGATCACGCACCACATCAGGTGGCGCGAAATTTGTGACGGTCGATTGAATTATTGCCCCTTGAAAACACAATTCTGCATTCTCACATAGCCATCATCGAAACGCCAAATTTGGGTTTCGGTTCACCGCTTGTCCACGTTGGAAGGCATCACTTTTTGGTATCGCTCATGATGGAGGATAACCCATGCGCACGTTTGATCTTGCACCCCTTTACCGTTCATCCGTTGGCTTTGATCAGCTGGCAAACATGATGGACCGCGTTCTGTCCAACGAAGTTGGTCAATCCAGCTACCCCCCCTACAACATCGAAAAAACCGCTGACGATGCGTACCGCATCTCAATCGCAGTTGCCGGCTTCGCATCCGAGGATCTTGGCATCGAAGTCAAGGAAAACGCTCTTGTCGTGACCGCACGCAAGGCGGATGACGCAGACACAAAAGCATATCTGCATCGCGGCATCGCAACCCGTGCCTTTGAGCGTCGTTTCCATCTGGCAGACCACGTCCGTGTGACCGGCGCAAGCCACGTTGACGGTATGCTGCATATCGAGCTGGAACGCGAAATTCCCGAGGCACTAAAACCGCGCCGGATCGAAATTTCACGCGGTGATAAGGCGCATATCGAAAAAGATGTCGTTGACGCTAAGGCGGTCAACTGACTTAAATTCGCTTTCGAACATTGTATCATGCGCCGAATGGGTTTCGGCGCATGATGCGTTTTTAGCATGCTTGAAGTTGTTCGGGCCACCTTGTGGTGGCTACGCCATTAAGGCAGTGTCTGCCGACCTTCCCAAACAAGGCAACTTGACCCGTGAACTTGGCCGCCCTGTCCTCCGCCAACTTTCGAAATTATGTCTCCGGCAGCATGTTTGCCTTGCTGGCAATATGGATGCAGCGCGTCACCATGGGCTGGATCGCGTGGGATATGACCGGCACGTCCAGCTTTGTCGGGTTGGTGGCCTTTGTCCAGTTTGCACCCGCTATCGTGCTGTCTCCGCTCTTTGGGGTTTGGGTGGATCGTTTGGACGTGCGGCGGGTTACGCTGGTTATTCAGTTCGTCAACTTGCTGGTCGCGCTGGCGTTTGTGCTGTTTTACGTGTTGGGATGGTTGACACCCTTAACCATGGTCGCGCTCACACTGGCCTCTGGCGTTGCGTTGGCGGCCAATCACCCAACGCGGATGTCGCTGTCTGTTCGGCTTGTCCCAAAAGAGATGGTGAGCTCCGTTGTTACCATTGTCGCCATTAACTTTAACGTCGCGCGCACCCTTGGCCCCGCGCTGGGTGGGTTGATTATCGCACGCTGGGGCGTGGCTGCGGCGCTGATCACTCAGGCGGCCTTGCTATTGCCCTTCATCGTGCAGCTGTTTCGCCTCAAGGTACGTCCTCGGCGCAGCGATCCGGCTGAGGATGAATCCTTTCTCGCCGCCCTGCACAGCGGTTTTTCCTATGTCTGGCAAAACGTTGTCACATGGCGCGCCATGGTCATCGGTGGTGTGGTCGCATTGGTTGGTCGCGGTGTTCTGGAAATTCTGCCACCGCTTGCGGACGGCGTGTTTCAACGAGGTCCGGAGGGGCTTGGTGTCCTGATGACGGCAACCGGAATCGGCGCGGTTTTTGGTGGTTTCTTCAAGGCGATGTTGCCGCCCCAGGCGCCCGGACGCATTCCCCGCGTAACGCTCATCGCCATCTTGCTGGGTCTTTTGCTGGTTTCGGCGTTGGGTGCTGCACCAAACTGGACAGCTGCATTGCTTGTCGCGGCGGCGATTGCGTTTGTCACGACCCTGTCGGCAATCTCGATGCAGACAGCCATTCAAATGGAGCTTGAAGACGACATGCGCGGGCGTGTCATGAGCCTGTGGGCTGTCGTCGTTGCGGGTGGTGGCGCAATTGGCGCGTGGGCGCTTGGCATATCGGCGGACCTTGTCGGCTACCAAGAGGCGCTCATTGTCGTTGGCTTCGGCTCGACACTTCTGCTGGGCGGTTATCTGGCGATGACATCCAGAAATCGCTAGGTTCAGGGCCCTAAGCCCCGGCGCGAACGCCGAGGCCAATTGTTGTTCAAAACCGTGATCAGTTGATCGCGTTCATGTTGCCAATCGAAAAGAACATGGTCTCGCCCGAGTGGTCATCGACACCGTCATTGTCGGTCGACACAAACGCGGTTCCATCTTCCATGACGGCAAAGCCTTCGACCTTGTCCAGAACGTATCCGCCGGTGGATTTCAGGTCTGGCAGCAAGTCGCGCACCAGTGTTTTTGACACGACCGGTAGAGGGCCACCCAGCGGCGCGGGCACCATGTCTGCGGCAGGAATGCGATAGACCTTTTTGGTTACGGCGCGATGGTCGTGCTGGTTGTCACGCTCGACGATATAGATGAATTCGCCATGCGCGGTGATTTCCGACAGACCAACCCAGCCAGTGGCTGGCGCGGCCTTGGGATAGTGCACGGCGCCCCATTCCCCGGTCTCTAGGTTATAGGCGACAAGCTTGACGTGATTGGCAGGATCGTCTTTCCACTCACGCTGCACGGCCATCCAAAGCGTATTGTCAACCTTGGTGATCCCTTCGAATCCAAAGCGTTTCTCAACAGCCGCCAATTCCGGTGGAATTCCGATTTCACCTTGGAGGTTCTTGATCTTCCCCTCGGCGCTGACATGGTAAATCGCGTGCGGGATCAGGCGTTCTGTGCGCCCTTCTGAGGCGACATAGAACCCGCCCTGACCGTCCAGTGTGATCCCTTCGAGATCCAGCTTTTGCGCCGGGCCGCTGGTGCGCTCAACACGGATCACATCGACAATGCGTGCCGGAGTCTGGGTTGTGTCGATCTTAAAGATCGAAGGCTGGAAGCCGTAGAAGCTGTCGTTCACCGCCCAGACAATGCCATCCTTGTCGCCAACCATGCCAGAGATTGCGCCCCAGCCAATCAACTCATCAGCGCCTTCGGATGTTAGGTGCGGATAAGCGGCCGCAGCGTTTTGATGCTCAAACAGCATGACATGCGCCCGCGCTCCACCGTCTTCGATCAGGTCCTTTTCATTGGCCGAAACCAACAGATTGCGCTGTGGAATGGCGACATAACCCTCTGGTCCAACGCCCGAGGGCAGCAGCTGTTTCAGGACCGGCGCGGTCGGGTCAGTCACGTCATAAACCCCCACAACCGATGCGCGTTCCGCACCAACGAATACGAAAGGTGTGCCATTGAATTCGGCAAAGGTTACGCTCTCAGGTTCAACCCCTTTGCTGTCCGAACGTTTGTCAGGATAGTGGCCGATCTGGACGATGGCGTGTTCAAAGCTGACCCCGCTTTCGTACACGACGGTTCCGTCCTTGTGAAAGATGGTCCAGCCACGGCTGCCGCCATTATAGTCGCCTTCGTTGGCTGTGGCGAAATGATCGTCATCGATCCACGCCACGGCATCCGGCTCGCGCAGGCGGTCTTTTTGGCTTTCCGTAAAGAGCAGCGCGCCGCGTTCGTCGGTTGCGTCAATGCCCTCCAGATCAACAGCGCCTGCCGAAAAATGGTTGATCACGTCGCCGTCCTTGGAGACAACAACCATGTGGTTGTTTTCCTGCAAGGTGATCACAGTTTCACCTAGCGCGTTGATCGAGACATATTCGGGTTCAGGATCGGTTGGCGCTACTTCGGCCAGACCATCAAGATTAACTAGCTTCAAGCTGGCGCAATCAAGGCCACCTTCGACAGTGTTGATCATGGCAAGATGCCCAGCGGGCAATTGCGGGATCAAACCGTCATTCAGGTCTTCGTCACGCTCGTTTTCGATGGCAACCGAGATAAAAGCGCCGTCTTTGGATCTCGCGATGGAATCCGGCTGACCCCCCAGATCGCATTCGGCTGTCGTTTCGCCAGTTGCTGTGTCGATAGCAACCAGCTTGCCCGAAGGCAGGGTATAGCTTTCCGAGGTGTTCACGCCAACATAAGCCGTGGTTCCGATAACCGCGACCGAGGTCGGCTCGCCGAACATGTCGATATTGCCAAGCGGTTTGGGATTTGCGGGATCAGCGATGTCGATCATCCCAATCGCGCCCAGAGGGCTGTCTGTATAAACCAAAGTCATACCGTCCGCCGTGACGTCGATAATCTCGGGCGAGGTTTCGCGGTTCGTATCTTCTCCGGCAGCCATATTGGACACAACCGGGAACGAGGCGATGCGGTTAAAATTCATCTCGGCGGCGGCATGCGAAGCAAGCAGCGCCAGCGCAGAGGTCAGGCAAATCATGCGTGTTGGCATAAGAGGCTCCTTTGTTTGAGTCACTCAAATGTCATGGTGTTTCTGGTTGAATGAATTGCGACAGTTTTGGGTAGTTTTTGTAACAGACCAAGCAGGGTGTCGCTAAGTGGTTGTTAAGGCGTACGCGGTATAGATGAAGTCGATACGGTTCAGGGTTAACGATGGTTCCAGTAAACGACCGGCTCTCTCAAGAGAGCTTTCAGCAGGCATTCGCACAAAAAGCGCGCATTGCGGCGCGGTTCTATGAACGTTTGTTTGAACAAACTCCAGAGCTGCAATCTCTGTTTCATAACGACCAGCGTCATCAGCAAGAGATGTTTGCCAGCCTGTTGGTGACGGTCATGCGCACATTCGACAAACCAGATGCGCTCATCGCGATGGCGCAAAGGCTGTCGCGGGCGCACAAAGGATACGGAGTAACGCCCGAGCAGTACGCAAAGGCCGAAGGCGCTTTGATCGGCGCGTTGCGAGATGTATTGCAGGAGAAGTTCACACCAACTGTCGAGGAAGCATGGCGACGCGCCATACAGGTGTTGATAACCTGCATGGCTGATCGCGGCGCTGACTAGACAGACATACAGATGTATTTCATTTCCAGAAACTCATCGATACCATGATGACTGCCCTCGCGGCCAAGACCCGATTGCTTTACGCCACCAAATGGCGCGAGTTCGGTTGATATTATTCCAGTGTTCACACCAACAATGCCGTATTCCAATGCTTCGGACACCTTGTATACCCGGCTCAGATCCTTGGCATAGAAATAGGAGGCAAGGCCAAAGATCGTGTCATTGGCCAGCTCAATCACGTCATCTTCGTTTTCGAATTTGAACAGCGGGGCCAGTGGGCCAAATGTTTCATCTTTGGAAAACAACATGTCGGGTGTCGCGTCAGTGACGATTGTTGGCTCAAAGAATGTACCGCCTAGCTCAGAGGGGTTGCCGCCAAGAATAACCGAAGCACCTTTTGATTTGGCGTCCTCGATATGCTCCTGCACTTTTTCCACTGCCTTTTGCGTGATTAGCGGGCCAAACACTGTACCTTCCTCCAGCCCATCGCCAACTTTCATAGTTTCTACGCGTGCTTTCAGTTTGGCGGCGAATTCGTCGTAAACTCCGGCTTGTACATAAATACGGTTGGCGCAGACACAGGTTTGTCCGTTGTTGCGGAACTTGCACAGAATGGCACCTTCGACGGCTTCGTCGATATCGGCGTCGTCGAAGACGATAAACGGGGCATTTCCGCCCAACTCCATAGAGCATTTCTTGACGCTGTCGGCCGCCTGTCGCAGCAAAATGCGCCCAACATTGGTTGACCCCGTAAACGTCAGTTTACGGACAGCCGCGTTTTCACAAAACTCCTTGCCAACGTCGCTGTCACGGGTGGATGGCACAATGTTCAAAATCCCGGCGGGAATACCGGCCCGTTCAGCGAGGACACCAAGAACGAGCGCGCTGAGCGGCGTTTCGGTGGCAGGACGCGCGACAAATGCGCAACCCGCAGCTAGCGCCGGCCCTGCCTTTCGAGTGATCATAGCATTGGGGAAATTCCATGGCGTGATCGAAGCCGCAACACCTATGGGTTGTTTCAAAACGGTTATGCGTTTGTCGCGTTGATGCCCCGGAATGGTTTCCCCATAAATGCGTTTGGCCTCTTCTGAGTAGAACTCGATAAAGGACGCGCCATATGCAATCTCGCCCATGGATTCGGCAAGGGGTTTGCCCATTTCCGCCGTCAGGATGATGGCAAGGTCGTTCTGGTTTTCCATCATCAGTTCGAACCACTTGCGCAGCACCGTACCGCGTTCTTTGCCGGTCCACTTGGCCCAGTCCTTTTGCGCACTCTCTGCTTGCGCGATGGCACCAGCCACTTGCGCGCGAGAAATGTCGGCCACGTCGGCTACCACGTCGCCACGAGCGGGGTTGGTGACTGCAAAGGTCGCCGCTTTGTCACCTTCAACCCATTGCCCGCCAATGTAAGCACGCGTTTCCACCAGACTTGGGTCTTTAAGAAGGGATTTGAGATTAGTGAGTGTATCGAGCATTCTGACCTCCAGGAGTGCATTTCCCTTGGCAGAGCATCTTTGATTTCAGATGTCCAGTTGGGGTAGATTGCAAATCAGATAACATGTTAAGGAAATGAGTCAATGGATTTTGACGACGCTTTTGCCAATGCTGCCCATATTGAGAATGGGGACGCTTACCCAGCGAAATGGGCGCAGCAAGCAAAACAGTTCAGAGAGATATCAACGTCCCAGATCGGAGTGCCTTATGGTGAAGGTGACAGGCACAAGTTTGACCTGTTTCTCCCACGGGATACTCCAAAGGGATTGTTTGTTTTTGTACATGGTGGCTATTGGCTGAGGTTTGATCGCAGCAGCTGGTCCCATCTTGCGAAGGGCGCTGTTGAACGTGGCTGGGCGGTGGCGATGCCGTCTTATGATCTGGCCCCGATTGTTCGCATTGCCGAAATCACCAAGCAAATGGCGCAGGCGGTTTCGGTCGCAGCGAAAATGGTGGATGGTCCGATAATGCTGGCTGGGCATTCAGCTGGCGGGCACCTTGTAGCCCGGACAATTTGTCCGGGTGTGCTTCCGGATACAGCGGCGGCGCGGATCACCCGTGTCGTGCCGATTTCACCGGTTTCCGATCTGCGCCCCCTGATGAAAACTTCGATGAATGCTGACTTGCGCCTTGACGACGCCGAATGCACTGCCGAAAGCCCCGTGCTGCAAACGCCATTGCCAAGTGTTCAAGTCACGGTTTGGGTTGGCGCACAGGAGCGGCCAGTGTTTCTGGATCAAGCAAGCCAGCTGGCCAAGGCCTGGAATTGTGATTGCATGATCACAGGCGGCAAGCACCATTTTGACGTGATCGATGTGCTGCACGATCCCGACAGCGATCTGTCGCGGATGCTGTTTAGCGCTTAGTCGCGATGAAACAGGGACGGGTGTCGCCAGCTGCCTCGGTCGCCAGATAGACGCCTCGTGCAATAGCGCGCGCAAGACAAGTGGCCGCCGCGTGCCCAATCCAGAGCGTATCCGATACCGGATCGGCCAACGGTAAGGAACCGGTCGACGCCGCAAAGACAAGATCACCGTCCATCGGCGTATGAGACGGCACCAGCGCACGAGCCATGCCGTCATGGGCGGCGGTGGCCATGCGTGTGCATTGCGCTTGGGTCAGATCGGCGTCAGTTGCGACAATCGCAATGGTCGTGTTGTGCGCGGCCAATTTGGTCGTTGGCCAATTGGTTTGCGGACCGGGCACGATGCCGAAGCCTCCGAATTCACCGCCAATCTCCCAAGGAGCAGCCCAGAAATGCGCCCCGTCGGGCGTGGCATCGCCCAGAGCATTCACGGCAACCAACGCACCCACCGTGTGGCCCGAAGGTAGAACCAATGAGGCGGACCCAAGCCCGCCCTTGTGCGACGCCAGCGTTGCGCCTGTGCCTGCACCGACCGTCCCCAGATCAAAGGATGTATCCGCAGCTTTCAGCGCAGAACGGCCTAATGCGCGATAGGGGTTTTCCGACCAATCCTTGTCGCCCCCATTCATCAAATCAAACAGAATGGCCGAAGGAACAACTGGCACCGTTTGATCGCCTACAGCAAACCCCCGCCCTTGGGCACGAAGGGCATCGGCCACGCCGGATGCGGCGTCCAGCCCAAAGGCAGACCCACCAGAGAGCACGAGCGCATCCACCTGCTGCACGGTTTTATCTGGGGCCAACAGGTCAGTTTCACGAGTGCCGGGTGCGCCGCCCATTACGCTGACACCGCACGTGATCGGACGGTCCGCCAGCAAAACAGTGCTGCCGGTCTTGATTGCGTCGTCCTGTGCATTGCCGACCATAAGGCCCGAAACATCGGTGATCAGGTTTCTGGGGCCGGTTTGCATCGCCAATGTTCCTTATCGCGCTCAAAATGCGATCCTAACTTATGCAGAAAGGGTGGCAAGCCATCCACGGGTGCTGATTTCACTTGCCTTACCAGACCCCCTTGGGGCAATTTCTGCCCGAGCCTTGGCGATGGCGTCGCCACGTATCTCGCGAGATGCGCGTCTCACTCTCAACAGTCCTGAACGCCGGGACCTCTTTGATCGGAGGTCAACTATGACTGCACGCCCAGAATTCTATCGCTTTCACAACGGTGAAAAAGCACCCCTTCAATTTTCAGAGGCCGAGTATGCCGCCCGTGTCGCCGGGTTGCGCGGTATCATGTCAGAGGCGGGCGTAACCGCCGCCGTGCTGACATCGATGCACAACGTATCGTACTATTCGGGCTTCACCTATTGTTCCTTTGGCCGCCCTTACGCAATGGTCGTCACGGCCACCGAATGCGTCACCATCTCTGCGGGGATTGACGCCGGACAGCCGTGGCGTCGGTGCTATGGTGACAACATCACCTATACCGATTGGCAGCGCGACAATTATTGGCGCGCGATCAAATCGGTCGCGGGAGAGGGCGCGGTGATCGGCTATGAGGGCGACCACTTGACGCTGTTGCAGAAAAGCAAACTTGATGCATTCCTGTCTCCGTCGCGGGCTTTGGACATTGCTCCGGCGACCATGGTGCAGCGCATGCACAAATCCGCTGCCGAAATCGTGCTGATCCGCGAAGGCGCGCGTGTTGCCGATGTGGGCGGCTATGCCATTCGTGACGCGGTTAAGGCCGGAGTACGCGAAATTGACGTCGCGATGGCTGGACGTGACGCTATGGAGGTCGAAATTGCGCGCAGTTTCCCAGACGCCGAATACCGCGACACCTGGGTCTGGTTCCAATCCGGGATCAACACAGATGGCGCGCATAACCCGGTAACGGGGCGTGTTCTTGAGCGCGGCGACATTCTCTCGCTTAATACATTTCCGATGATCTCAGGCTATTACACAGCGCTGGAACGCACGATGTTTGTCGAAGAGGTTGACCCGGCAAGCCTTGCCATTTGGGAGGCCAACGTGGCCGCGCATGAACTGGGCATATCCCTGCTCAAACCCGGCGCGAGCTGTGCCGAGGTGACGCATCAGATCAACACCTTCTTTGAAGAACGCGATCTGCTGCAATATCGTACGTTCGGATATGGCCATTCGTTTGGTGTGCTGTCGCACTACTATGGGCGCGAGGCAGGTCTGGAACTGCGTGAAGACATCGACACAGTTTTGGAGCCGGGCATGGTGATCAGCATGGAACCGATGCTGACCATTGCCGATGGTCAACCCGGTGCCGGCGGCTATCGCGAGCATGACATTCTGGTAATCACCGAAGATGCCAACGAAAACATCACCGGATACCCGTACGGACCAGAGTTCAACGTCGTCGGTTAAGACGCCTTAAACTGCGATGGAAAGGGCAGACCTCTTAGGTCTGCCTTTTTCTTTTGCACCCTTTTCAACGGCGTGCGGTTTTGCAACACTCTTGCCAATCAATTATCTGGCTGGATGTAAATGGGCGTAACATTGCCCATATCCAACTCAACAAGTTTAGTAGGGAGTGTTTTATGGCTGATTTTAATGCCCAAGTTGCCAAATCGCAAAAGCAAGTCGAAGCGGCTCAAAGCAAGATTGCCGAACTGACCAGTCGCATCGAAACCGCGCGCGCCAAGATGAAAACCGGCGATGACGTTGCGATCGACATCGAAAACGCCTCGCTGGACGATGTGCACGCACATACCGAAGTGATGAACGCCAATATCGCCGAGTTGATTATGGGGCTGGACGATGTAACGTCTGCGTTCTCCAAAGATTTTGACGAGATGCGCGACAAAACCGGCTGGGAGAGCTTTGTTGGCATCTTCAGCCGCGGCAAGTCGGAATCTCTGCGTGCCGAACGGATCAAGACCGCCAGTATCGACGACAAATTGCAGGATCTGATTGCAAAATCTGACGTGATCACAAAGCTGCTCGAAGGGCAGTTGGGTGTGCTCAATGAACAGAAGGAAAAGGTCGAAGCGAACCTGACCGAAACGCTGGATGAGCGTGAGTTTACCGTGGGAGAGCTGGAAACACTGCGCGCGGATATTCTGGGTATGGATCCCAAAATCATCGAGCTTGAGAACAAGATATCCGTCGAACAGGACGCCGCCGAGCGGACCAAGCTCGAAACCGAGCTGGCGGACCTCAACACCAAATACAACGCGCTGGTACAGGACGAACAGGTCAAGCTGGCCAAGTCGCAGACGCTGGAGCGTTATATCGAAAAGGGCAAAACCTGGATCGACTCGCTTCAAAATCAGGCGGCGACGCAGATGGTGCTGATCAACAAATTGCAGACCGACACCAAACAGCGCGTGGTGCTCTATGATGCGTTGACCAAATCGCTCAAGACCGCGCAACAACAGGACGTGGCCCACCGGATCAACGAGATTGGTGTGGAGACTGACAAAGAGGCCCAAGCGTCGATGGCTGCAATCGGCACCGCGACCAACCAGCGTATGGCCGACATGATGGAAGCGCACGAAGAACACATGGTCTATGCCCGCGACGTGCTGGAAGCCAAGGCCAAGGCTGACGAACGCTTTGCCCGCCGTTTCCAGAAGATCGTCGAGAAGCATGACAAGAACCTGTATGGGGCATGAGTTTTAAGCAGCGTTGCCTTTTCGCAATCCTGATCAGTGGCGTACTAATGTATCTGGGATATTCCGTTGCGCCGTGCGCCCTAGGCAGCGGTCCATGTCACTCGTCGGCAAGGTTCCTTGCAGGAATTGGGTTTATGTTTGCATTTGGACTGGGTTTTGGGCCGTGGATAAATCGAGGTTCTTGGGAAGCCATCAAGATGGCAGAGAACGAATATTTTCTTGAGAAGTGGCGGGACAGGCACGCTGGCTCAAGAAGTGGGACCCTCATGTGGCTCATGGGCATTAACTTTGATGGAAGTTTGCGGAAATGACTGAAACCCAAACGACAGAGCACAATGCCCTAATGGATACCTATGCTTCGCGTCGGTATTTCCAGAAGTTCGAGCGCATTACAGAGCATCTGACCCATGTCGCTGCCGCGCGTGCCGCGGAGGGCGAGTTGAGCCAGATGGATGTGTCGGTCCTGACGCGATATCTCAAGGCGATTAGCTTTACCTTTCGCGCGCTCAGCATGAAATATCTGTTGGTCGGGCGAGAGACCGGGCAGTTCTTTGGTTCGCTCCAAATGGACGCGGTCGAAAGTGGTTTTCCAGTATTCAATGAACTGCTCGTCATGGCCAATGACGCACAACAGGCTGAAATGCATTTGCGCAACATGCCGTCGGTCGAGGCGCTCAAGGACGAGATGGTGCGCGTGATCGTTGGTGAACAGGACATCCCGACCAAACTGCAATTCGCCATGTCGCAAAGACTCTATTACGAAGAGCTTACCAAGGGCGATCTGTTCTGGGCGCAGAACCATCCGCAGACGGAATGGGTCGAAAACCTGAGCGAGAGGCGGCGCAAATTCATGGTGCATTGGGCGGTTTATGACAGTCAGGTCAACCTGCCCACCATTTACCTTTTGGAGCTGGAAGACAGTGGTCGTACAGCTTTGCCCAAGGACGAGCGGCGCTGGCCCGAGGTTCAGGCGCATCTGATGGCGCAATCGGTTGGTGCGCTCAAGCTGGTCACGATTGCCAAGGGCTTTGATGAAAGCTTTGACGATCTGCACCCCAAACGCCTGCGCCGGTATCATGTCGGGCCGATGTATTCGAGCGCGTTTACGCGGCAATCGGGGCCGATCCGCGAGGTGCTTGAACAGGCCCGCGCGCCCGAGGGCGAGGATTGGGCATTGGCCTGGACGGTGGAAGAGCTGGAATCCGAGTATGTGAAAGAAGAGCGCGCGGGTTGGTTTTCCTCGGTTGAACGCGAGGTGTTTGCGCTGGATCCGTTTTCCGGACGCGGTGTCGACACCGGCGCGACGCGGATGAACCGCGCGATCATATTACCGCAACGCCCGTTTCAGGCATTGGAAGAGTTGCAGCCGCCGGGTTTCGCAAGTGTGAACAAATATGTCGTCAGCCCGGAGGGGCGGGTGTTGAGTTATTGATTGGCCGCAAGGCGGCCAAGCCTGCGGCGCAAGTATTTTTGGCAAGATGAAGAGTGGGGTCTGCGTAAAATGAGCCTGACAAGTGATCAGATGGAACTGCGCGAAGAAGATATTCGCAAGCATTACGAGGCCGCCGTGGCGATGCTGGACGGGTTCGATCACACGCCCCGGATCGCCAAGGGCAAAGATGTGGCCGCACCAGAGCGTTCGGCGGGCATCGGTACGCGGCGGCGGTTTCGCACAACGACGCCGGGGTTGGTGACACGGTCAACCGCGCGCCCCGAAGGGGTGCATCTGGTGGAGCGGATCGAGGGCGCGGATGGAGGCGATCCGCTTGTATCTCCGGTTCAGGCCAATGTGCTGTATGGGTTGCGACGGGCCTTGGCGATTGCCTTGGCGATTGGGGAGAATTTTTCCGAAGCCTCTGGGTTAGGCGATCTCAAACGCGCCAATCTGGCCGGGTCATTGGGTGCGGATCGCAAGGCCGAGTTTGGCGAGCTGCTGAGCGCCGAGGCACTGGCTGTGCTGCATGTGTTTGCCAATGCGTCTGCGTTCCTGCTGGCCCCGCATGCCAGCGAAGTTTCGGTCGAAGTGGGCGAGATCGAAGAGGTTCTGACCGATAACGCACCGCTGGCAATGCATGGCGCCCTTTGGGAGCTGGATCAGGATATCGCCGCGCTGGTCAGTGAAGAGGCGCGGCTCGTGCCATGTGTCACCGCCTTTGCCGAACAGTTGATGGAGAAGGTGGCGCTGCGCGCACAGACGGCGGGGCGGGTGGCTGCATTTTCCAATGCCAGTTGGAAAGTCGAGGCCGATGATCTGACGATCAGCGGCTTTACTCCGGCCCGTGCGGCCAAGGGCACGACGCTGACCATGACTTTCAAAAAGCCGAACGAGGTGGTGGGCAACCATATCGCCAAGTATCAGGCGCTGCGGCTGTCCAAAATGCTGATGGCTTATGATTTTGACCGCAAGCTGAACCCCTTTGCCGAGCTGGGTGGGTTTATCTTTACGTTCATGGGCGATGGCATGCCGGGCACCGGGAAAACCACGCTGATCCAGATGATGGCCGGGTTGATCAACGACTATTGTCAGGTGGCGGGATACACGTTTCGCTATCAGAACCTGTCGACCGACAATATCGACAGCTATCAGGGCAAATCTGGGCAGAATGCCAAGGCGTTCATCAATAATATCATCGATCCGCAGGTGATCGGTTTTGGCACGATTGACGATATCGACCAGCTTGCGGGTAAACGCGGGGATCGTCAGTCGAGCGCAGGACAGCTGGAAATCACCGCCGTGCTGATGGAGAGCTTTGCCGGGGCCAACACCGTCGTGCGCGGCAACTGCACCTTCGGCATGTTCTCGAACTATCCCGAAAACGTCGACGATGCGCTGCGTCAGCGGGCCGGGGCGCGGTTTCTGGTGGACGGGCCAAAAACGCGCGAGGATTACATCGACATTCTTGCGCTGTTGATGGGCAAGAACCATGACATCCCGCTAGGCGATCACGATCTTTACGAGGCGCAGGCCATCCAAAAGGCCGTGGCCAAGTCGTTTGAAAGCCACTCACGCCCGCACGAGGCGGGGCTGATGAATGTGTTTGACCGTGTGCAGGGCGAAATTGGTGCGCTGGACACGATTGCCAAGCTGGGCACGTACCTCAAGGGCATTCAGGAGGCGGATCCGCGCTTTACCGGCCGCGCGATCAAGAACATCACCGACGCGGTCAAGGTGCGGGCGATGGACTTTGAGCTGCCGGATGAATGGATGGCGGAGCCCGAGCTGTTCCTGTTCCAACCCTATGAGCGTAAGAAAGACATGATCGCCGACCTGCGCGTGCCGATCACGGTCGAGATGTTGGTGCAGGAAATCAACCGCTACGCCGACAGTGAATTCCGCTATGCCGACAAGTCCGACGAAGTGGCGATTGAGAACATGGTGCGGGATTACGGGCGTCAGGAAGAGGCGAAGAAGCGGTATCTGGAGGGGAGAGAGTGACTCTTATCCTCGCCATCTCTGTTTTTGCTATCGTTCTCGGGGGAATACTGCCTTTGCGCTGGGGTGTGATCGGCTTTCTCGCCGCTGTCCTGACCTTGTTTCTGTGTCAGTTTGGGTGGAACACGGCCAGCGGTTTCGAAGGCTCTTCTTGGGATGAATCACTTCTTTTGTTCAATGGGAGCGTGGTGTCATTTCTTGGGTTCAACTTGCAAATCACTGCGCGCGGGTTTGTGTTGCCGCTTTTGTTGATATCCACGTTGACCGTTCTTCGGTTCAGCAGAAAGGGTAAGTGAATGTCATTTGCGAAACCTGACTTGGCGCCTAGCCCCTTTCAGCGCGCCGAACTTCCAGTCACTTATTGCGCGGCGGGCCATCGGCCTACGGAGGTTTCAAATGCACCGACTGATTAAACGCGGCCTGATGTTTGGCAACCTGATCGAAGTGGCCTCGCCTGTGCTGGTCGAACGCTATAACCGCGCGCTTCAGCATTTGACCGGCAAGACCACGCATCTGAGCGATTTTCATATCGACATCTCTGGCTTCTCGCCGGAGATCGGGGATGAACTCAACGATCCGCTCTACCTTAACCACAACGGGGTTAACCGGCAGTTCATTCTGTTGACGACAGAGCAAAAGACCGCGCCGTTGCTCAATGCGAAATTCTCGACCAGCCGGACGATCCTCAAACAGTTTATCGATGAAAACGAGGCCCAGCTTTTTGCGCTGACGGCGCGGGATGCGGTGGCCGGGGAACTGGTGAATTCCGTCTTCAGCGTCGCCGAACCCGTCCGGCTTTTTGACATTCGCAAGGTCGAGATTGAGGCGGACACGACCACAGGCACGCTGCGTGATGCGGATGAGCTGGCGGGATTGGTCGACCGCTTCAAGGGCGAAGAAGACGCGTGGTATGATGATGTTCTGATTGCCTACATGATCACGCTGGCCAAACGCACGGGCGATGTGACACGCAATCCGGTGCGCCTCAAAAACATGGCGTTCCAACAGGATAACTTCTGGACGGCGCATTTTGGCGGAGTGTACCTGTTTCGCGGGTTGGATCATCCAGCAGCGATAGCGCGGCTAAACAAGGCGGCGCTGGGCGAGTTACCTATTAAATACACGTTCGACTTTGACGACCGGAACCAGATCGCCAAATTTTTTGAGTTCAACGACCTCGTAGAGCCAATCGTCAAGGCGCGCGGGATCGATGCCAGCGCAATCTTGCGACAGAAAATGGATTTCATCGTGGTGGACGCCGCGCAAGAGGCCGGTGTAGACCTGACCGGCGCAACACGGCGCGACATTCGCGCTTTGGCACGAAATCATGCTGACCATTTGCCCCCGGAATACCACGGCCTGCGGGCGCTGGTGGATTGGGCCGACAACGACGGGCCGTGGCCACGCATCACAAGCGACCATCCGGCCTATTTTTATTCTTTAAGAGCCACAGACACTGCCGCAAAGGATCTGGTCAACATGTTGCTCGCGGAACTGGCCCCCAAGGACATCCGGCAGCTCTTTATCTGCCACAAAGAGGCGTTCTATGCCGCCTACAAAGATTGGTCCGAAACTAAGAAATCCTATGTTGTTGATTTCCTGGACCGAGAGTATCAGGCCGACAAAGCCGGTGCGCGCGCGGCTCTTTTTGGGCATGACGCGCCAATGGAAGAACCCGTTGGGCGGGCCAAGGATGATCTGATAGAACGGGTTGGCCCATGGGGCGCAGTGAGGAGATAAGACATGTTCGCCATGCTACGATTGATGGGGATCGGGTTCATCGTTTTGTCGGTGATCTACATCTGCCTGTCCTTTTATTCCCGCAGCGTGCGACGCGGCAAGCTTGAAGCGCAGTGGGATGACGAGGGCATGACCGGCGATCGCGATGCGTGGATTGACCAGGGTCTTCAGGATTACGACGGATCCTTGCGGCGCAAGCTGATCCTTGGCGTATATGTCGTTCCGGTCACGCTGATTATGGTGCTGATCTATTTTATGAATTTCCACTAAGGGGGCCGGAACATGGTCTATGTCAAATGGGGTTTCTGGGGGCTTTTCTGGCTGCTGGTCGCGGCGTTTTTTCATTATACGTTGCCGCAGAATGATATTGTCCGGGTCGCAGACACGTACGAAAAACGGATTGATTTCGGCGAGAACTCAATCTTTTGGGCCAAGGAAGACGCGGGCAGCGCAGCAGGCACAGTGAACCGCGATGTGTTCTTTATTCAGACGTTCTATGAGAACGAGCGCCCGATGGTGTTTCGCAACGAAGACACCCATTGGGGTTGGCCGCCTTATTTCAAGTTCGATACAGCCAACCTTCAGGCAGAAGCAACTGATTTGAAGTCGACAAAGGACACGCCCAACTGGGTCGCCGTCAAACACTATGGATGGCGCAACGAGTTCTTGTCGATTTATCCAAACGCCGTAGGTGTTCGTTCTGTCGAAGGACCGGATGTGCGCATTATTCCGTGGCTCAACATCGTTATTCTGACGGTTTTCTTTGCGCTGAGCTGGGCCATATGGGTGCGCTGGCGCCGTTTCCGGGAAGCGCGAATTGACCCAGTGTTGCAAGACGTTGGTGACAGTCTGGATGCGGCGGGTGACAATCTGGCTGAAAAACGGGGACGCTTTGCCCGTTGGTTGGACAGTTGGCGCAGCAAGCCGTCGGGCAAGTAGCACGTTTGCTTACACAAAGGCGCAACGCGGGTATGCAGAGATGTCAGTGGTTTTGGGTATGAGATAGGCGTAATCGGCAGGCAACCGATATGAACTCGTACATGGATACCGAAAATGACAACTCTGGTACTGCAACCCACTTTGCGTATTTGGGCCACTATCGCCGCTCCGTTTCAGGCGATTGCTGCGGCATATAAGTCGAAAGAGCCGATGCCGCATTGGACGGAATACCTTCACGACGAGCAGAAGTGATCTGACGCGAACCAGTTCATCGATACATACGGGCCCTGTTCGGGCCCGTTTTTGTTACCGCATGCCGTAGTACAGACCGACTGTGTGCTCTGCCTCGGCAAAAAAGAGCCATCGCGAGACGGCAACACCTGCCAGATGTGAAAGAACTGCGACGGCGGCAAGGATGTGGCTGAACGGCAGGATCAGACACAGGACTGGCAGGCCAATCATTAATACCAGTGCGATGATCCGCAGTTTGAGCGCGTGTTTGCGACCGATCACAAAAATAAATTCGCGCATAAGATAGTTGGGCGCGGTATGTGGATGCGCCATTGAGCGCACAGTGCCGCGATCTGCGAGACCGGTTGCTGTGCCCAGCGTGCTGCCACGATCTTCAAAAGCCGTGTCGCCACGTTTCCACCATATCAACTGAACCACTCCTGCAATCAGCAGCAGGATCAGCGCGACTGTCACCCGCCCAGAAAGCAACGCGCCACCTCCCAAGGACAGGCTCAGGAACAACGCCGGGGTCAAGTTCGAGTTCCACCTTGGGATGGTTGCGAGCTGTGCATAGATCATTGAGGTGGTAAAAACCGTTATCATACAAAGAATTGCACCGATCCAACCCAGCAACGCAAGGTGGCTGTCAAGGAAAATTAACGCAGCTGCATAAAGCCCCATGACCAGCAAGGCGATGATCGCGCAGACGCCCTCCCGGCTCAGCCAGCTGGTGCGCCACTGCGTCAAAGCACGCCATGCGCGTTCAGGATGTCCTAAGTGGAAGGTAGAGGAAATCAAGCCACCCACCGCGAGGGAAAAGGCGATCAGGAAGAAAATGAAAGCAGTCATGCCCTTGGGCGGCGTGGCGTCAAAACCAAGCCAGAAGAGCAGTCCGAAGCCGATGCCTGACAGAGTGGTAAAGGCAATAACAGAAGGTGCTGGATGCATCAGGCGGACCCTCCGGGCAGTTTGTCGAGCGTCTTGTCGAGCCAGCCAAGAAAGCCGGTGGGTTCGCTGGCGACCGGCTCAAGGAAAGGCGCGAGCAGGCTTTCGTCGTCCCAGCTGTCTTTGGGGCGCGGGGGGAGGTATTTATTGACCGGAGCGGTGCCCAGCTCTGGCATGAGGTCAAATCCTCCTCTGTTTTCAACGAGTTGTGAGACTTCGCTGTCGGGGTCACTCAGGTCGCCAAAGTGGCGGGCACCGGCGGGGCAGGTGCGGACACAGGCGGGAACGCGGTCCTCCTCGGGGAGGTTTTCGTTGTAGATGCGATCCACACAGAGGGTGCATTTCTTCATGACACCTTCGGCCTGATCCATTTCGCGCGCGCCATAAGGACAGGCCCATGCGCACAGACCGCAGCCGATACAGCTGTCTTCGTTCACCAATACAATGCCGTCTTCGACACGTTTATAGCTCGCGCCGGTGGGGCAAACGGTGACACAGGGTGCTTTTTCGCAATGAAGACAAGATTTTGGAAAGTGCACGGTCTGGGCGGTGCCGGTCTCTGGCTGAACCTCGTAGCTGTGCACGCGATTCAGGAATGTGCCCATCGGCTCTTCGCCATAAGGGCGCTGATCCGATAGCGGGGCACCATAGTTTTCGGTGTTCCAGCCCTTGCAGGAGATCACACATGCATGACATCCAACGCAGGTATCGAGGTCGATCACCAGGCCGAGCTTGCGGGTGGTTTGGGTTGGAAGATCTGTCATTTTCCCACCTTCCATTTGAGTTCGGCTGGCCCCTTGGCAACTGGTGACTTGAGTGGCGCAAAGGCTGGTTGCGCCTCAGAGCGGGCCGCAACTTTTTCGATTTTGACCCGCAGATCGAACCACGCGGCCTGACCGGTGATCGGGTCCGAATTGGACCAACGCAGGCCGTCCCCTTTGGGTGGTAGCAACTCGTGGATCAGGTGGTTCAAAAGGAACCCTTTGTTGGCTTCGGGGGCGTCCTCGGACAAGGCCCAGGCGCCTTTTCGTTTGCCTATGGCGTTCCATGTCCAGACGGTATTGCCATTCAGCGCAGCCTGATGGGCGACCGGTACGGTGATGGTGCCATGGGTGGAGGTCACACGCGCCCAGTCACCCTCAGAAAATCCGTGTTTCTCCCAGAGTTTGGTGGGCAGGTAGAGCGGGTTTTCCCCATGCAGCTGACGCAGCCAAGCGTTCTGAGTGCCCCAGCTGTGATACATCGCCATCGGACGTTGTGTCAGAGCGTGCACATCGAATTCTTCGGGGTCGATATGGCCATCTTCCAGCGGCTCGTACCAGATCGGGAGCGGGTCCATGACTTGCTTCAGGCGCTCACGTAAGTGATCGGGCGGTTGCCGATCTCCGTGGCCTTCGGCGGCACGCTGGAATTTTCGCATCGGCTCAACATAGAGTTGGAACAGGTACGGCTGTGGCGCGTCGTAAATGCCCATACCCACGGCCCAGTCCTGATAGGCGGCATTCCAAGGTTTCATATAGGCCGCTTCGTCTGGGATATGCTCGACAAAAAAACCGCCGTTTTCGATATAGCGATCAAGCTGTTCAGGATTGACCGCGCCGCGCCCGCTTTCGCTGCCATCGCCACGGAACCCGGCCAACGGACCGATGCCCGGGCGGCGTTCATGGTTAACGATGTAATCGGCGTAGTCTTTCCACTTTTGCGTTCCATCTTCATTCAGGAAACCCGGTAAACCAATACGTGCGCCGAGTTCGATCAGCACCGACTGGAACCCGCGCACATCGCGGTCGGGTTCGATCACCGGCCAGCGGATGGCATCGGCGGCGGCGTCAGCCTCGCAAATGGGGCGATCCAGCAAAGAGATACAGTCGTGACGTTCCAGATATGTCGTGTCTGGCAGGATCAGGTCGGCATAGGCGACCATCTCGGAGCTGTACGCATCGGAATAGATGATGCGTGGAATGCGATAGCCGCCATCGTCGTTGCGATCCGTTAGCATTTTAATCACGCCGGATGTGTTCATCGACGAGTTCCAGGACATGTTCGCCATGTACATGAACAACGTGTCGATCGGGTACGGATCCTGTGCGTGCGCGTTTGAGATGACCATGTGC
Source organism: Shimia abyssi (assembly GCF_003014475.1). Lineage (GTDB taxonomy): Bacteria > Pseudomonadota > Alphaproteobacteria > Rhodobacterales > Rhodobacteraceae > Shimia > Shimia abyssi. The sequence continues at coordinate 58,176 of NZ_PYGJ01000009.1, forward strand.
ATCAATCCATGCACCGACATCGGGTTTTCCCATGTGAACGCCTTGTCGATGCGTTGGGCGGTGCCGTCTTCGTCGATCAGCAAATCCTCTGGACCACGCGGAAAGCCGAGATGGGGGCCCGCCAGAGCGCGACCGGGGCGGCGCTCTCCGTGCGGTGTGGGATGTGCCTCGACCGGTTTGGGGTAGGGCGGTTTAAAGCGGAAGCCGCCGGGCACCTCGACTGTGCCGAGCAGGATTTGCAGCACGTGCAGGGCGCGACACGTCTGGAACCCGTTGGAGTGGGCCGAAATCCCGCGCATCGCATGAAAGCTGACCGGGCGACCCGTCATGGTTTTGTGGGTCTCACCGCGGAAATCGGTCCATTCCTGTTCCAGCTCAAACGACTCTTCAAAGGCGACGCGGGCCAGCTCGGCAGCAATGGTGCGGATTTTGTCCGCCGACACGCCACAGCGCTCTGCAACAGCTTCTGGGGCATATTGCGGATCGAGGTATTTCTCAGCCATCAGCGCCATCACGGTTTGATGCGTGGTGCCCGCGTGACGGTAAGAGGCGGAAAGATCGGGGCGAACGCCCTTTTGATCAAACGGTGTGGGTTTGCCGGTGGCGCGGTCAATGACCAGCTGTTTGCCATCATCGTCGCGCAGCAAAAGGCCCGTTTCGCTATCCACCAGCACGGCGGCGTTGGTGTATTGCGCCAGATAATGCAGGTCGATCTTGCCTGCCTTCATCAGTTCATGAACGAGGGCAAGGATGAACAGGCCGTCGGTGCCGGGCGTAATGCCGACCCATTCGTCGGCCACTGCGTTGTAACCCGAGCGCACGGGGTTGACGCCGATCACCTTGGCACCACGCGCCTTGATCTTGCCGATGCCCATCTTGATCGGGTTTGAATCGTGGTCCTCGGCGACGCCAAAGATCATGAAGAGTTTAGTGTGATCCCAGTCTGGTTGCCCAAATTCCCAGAACGCGCCGCCCATGGTGTAGATGCCCGCCGCCGCCATGTTGACCGAGCAAAACCCGCCATGTGCTGCGTAGTTCGGGGTGCCGAAATGCTGGGCCCAGAAAGATGTAAAGCTTTGTGACTGGTCGCGGCCAGTGAAAAAGGCCAGCTTGTGAGGCGCGGTCTCATGTAATTCGGTGAGCCAGCCAACGGCGGTGCTCATCGCTTCTTCCCAGCTGATTTCCACGTACTCGCCAGAACCACGCGGGCCGACACGTTTCAGCGGTTTTTTCAGGCGTGAGGGCGCGTTGACCTGCATAATGCCAGCCGACCCCTTGGCACAGAGAACCCCTTTGTTCACGGGGTGATCGCGATTGCCCTCGATATAGGCGACCTGTTTTTTGCCGTCCGGACCATCCTTCATGTGCACGTTAATGCCACAGCGGCAGGCACACATATAACAGGTCGTCTTGCGCACCTCGTCTGAAACGGGGGGGGATAGATTAAGTGCCGGTTGTGAGTGCGCCATGGTGCTTTGATCCTCCCCTGATGGGACTGGCTTATCAAGAAACAAGCGTCAATGTAAGCGCTTACATAAAATTAGTTCCAGTTACCTATCTTGCATGTCAATCCAATCGCGCTGCTCCGGCCCGTTATAAAGAGTGAGTGGACGGATCAGGATATTGCCGCGCTGCTGTTCGACGCATTGCACGATCCAGCCGGGCATACGGCCGATGGCGAAAATCGGCACATACAGGTCCATGGGGATACCGTGCAGCTGGTAAATAACGCCGGAATAGAAATCGACGTTCACGTTCAGACCGTGGCGCGCATAGGGCTTCATCGCATCCACAACGGCTTGCAGGATTTCGTACCATTCCGGCGCGCCCATTTCGTCGCCCAGCTTTTTGACGCCACCGCGCATGTGGCGCGCGCGGGGATCTTCGGCGCGATAAACACGGTGACCAAAGCCGGTGACGGCCTCGCGGTTTTTGCGTTTGGCTTTGACATAATCGGCGGCTTTGTCAGGGGTGCCGATCTCGTGCACCATTTTCATCACGTCCTCGGCGGCACCGCCATGCGCGGGGCCAGCAAGGGTGGACAGGGCGGTGACAATGGCGCCGTGCAGGTTAGCCTCAGTGCCGATGGTGACGCGCGCGGCAAAGGAGGACGCGTTGGCGCCGTGTTCGGCGTGCAGGATAAAGTCGACATCAGCAAGCCGCGCCGCGTCCTCAGAGGGCTTTTCTCCTTTGAGCATCCAGAGCCAGTTAGCGGCATGGCTGAGGTTCGGGTCAGCGGCGATCGGCGCGCGGCCATTGCGGATGTTTTCATGTGCTGCAATGATCATCGGCACTTGGCTGGTCAGGCGAATGCCATTGGCGATAAACGCCTCTTCGCCAGTTTCCTGACTTGCCGGTTCCAGTGCGGCGAGCGCAGAGACAGCGGTGCGCAGTACGTCCATCGGGTGCCCGTCCACGGTTGCGCGGATGATGTCATGGATTTGAGGCGGCAAGGTTCGAGCAGCTTTGAGAGCCGCGTCGAATTCTGAGAGCTGTTCGGTGTTTGGCAACTCCCCGTGAATCAGCAGGTAACAGACCTCTTCAAAGGTGGCATTTGCCGCCAGATCATGGATGGAATATCCACGATAGCTGAGTTCGCCCTTGGTTCCGTCAATGTGGCTGACGCCGGAACGTTCGAAATAAATGCCCTTAAGGCCGCGGTTGATCTTGACGTTTTCGGTCACGGATGGCTCCTGTTGCGTATACGGAGGTATACATGCATTTTACGGAAGTTTTGTCTAACAAGGTTGCTGCCAAGAATGCCCGCGTGGTTTTCCCCGAGTTCGAGGAGCCGCGGATTGCACAGGCAATGGGCCGCCTTGCCGATGATGGGATCTGTCAACCGGTAGGGTTGGGCGATGACACTGAAAGGTATGCGCAAGCGTTGGTCGACGCCCGAGGTATGGCTCCAAAAATAGCAAGCAGACTTGTGTCCAAGCCACTTTATCGCGCTGCGGCCATGGTGGCCGCTGGTGAAGCTGATGCAATGGTTGCCGGAGCAGTGGCACCGTCGCGTCGTGTGATCGAGGCGGCGTCCATGGCGATTGGCCTGACAGATGATGTCAACGTGCCGTCCTCGTTCTTTCTGATGCTGTTCCCGGATGGTCGCGCGTTGATCTTTTCCGATTGCGCAGTGAATGTCGCGCCTGATGCCGACGCGCTGACGTCGATTGCGCGCAGTTCGCAAGCCACCGGCGAAGCGCTGTTGGGTGAGGCGCGCGTTGCGCTGTTGTCGTTCTCCACGATGAACTCTGGTGCTGGCGACAGTGTCGAGCTGGTCCGTCAAGTTGCTGAGCGCACGGGGTTTCTGGGGCCAGTTCAGGGGGATGCAGCCCTCATGCCAGAGATTGCAGCGCGAAAAGGCGCCGGGGGCGGTGATGCTAACGTGCTGATCTTTCCGTCGCTCGATGCGGGCAATATAGCGTACAAGCTGGCCGTTGCATTGGGTGGCGCTCAGGCGCTGGGCCCGATCTTGCAGGGGTTTCGCAAGCCAGTTTGTGACCTCAGCCGCGGTGCGACTGTAGACGACATCGTGGCGGCAACGGTGGTGACACTCGCCCTCGGGTGAAGGCGGTACGGAGTTGTGCTTGTAGTACGTCATGCGGATTTGACGTGTGATTGCGCGTTCGATTGCGCGACGGTGACGGCAATCATGTGCAGAATGTCTTCGGCATTGCATCCGCGCGACAAATCGTTCGCGGGCTTCGCAAGTCCCTGTAGAACAGGGCCAATTGCGGTTGCGCCACCAATTCGCTGGGCGATCTTGTAACCTAGATTGCCAGCATTCAGGCTGGGAAACACAAAGACATTGGCCGCACCCCGAAGTTCAGAACTGCTGGCCTTGGATGCGGCAACTTCGGGGACAAAGGCAGCGTCGAATTGAATTTCGCCGTCGATGATCATATCGGGGTCTGCGGCCCGAACCATTTGCGTGGCTTGCACGACTTTGGACACTTTGGGGTGTTCAGCACTGCCAGCTGTAGAGAACGACAGCATCGCCACTCGTGCAGCTTCGCCAATCAGCGCCTGATAAGACGCCGCAGAGGCGCGCGCGATTTCAGCCATTTCCGTTGCGTCGGGGTCAACAACCAATCCGCAATCCGCAAATATATGCGCGCCTTTGACGGTATGATGTTCGGCGCAGTAGAGCATGAGGAAGAAGCTGGAGACGAGATCGCAGCCGTGCGCTTTGCCGATGATCTGGAGCGCGGTTCGCACGGTGTCTGACGTGGTTTCAACGGCCCCGCCCACAGTGCCATCGGCATACCCCTGTTGCACCAACATAGCTGCAAATGTCAGTCGGTTCTGGATCTGATGGCGCGCCATGTCCGGTGTCATGCCTTTGTGCGCGCGACGCGCGAGCAGGGCTACACTTAGTTCTGCTGTCAGCGGGTCGCGCGCGGGGTCATGAATGTCGATGCCGCCCGAGACATCTTTGGGTGTCAGCCCGTGATCCTTTAGGTGCGCGGTGATTGTGGCAGTGTCGCCAACCAACAGGATCTTGGCGACGTTTTCGGTGCGGGCTAAGAGTGCAGCCTCGACCACACGGGGATCATCGCCCTCGGAAAGGGCGATGATTTTATCTGAGCCGCTGGCAGCGCCAAGGATTTGACGAAGCGGCTTCACTTGATCAGCCTACCTGCTGCTGACGCATATCCGCAGGGTCGATCCCGGCGACCTCAACGGGTTTTTTCATGGCGTCGCGGCGGAAGGGCTCGCCCAGTTCCTGGTTGATCATCGCTTCGATCAGAGTGGTGATACCGTTCTTCTGATCTTCGATAGCCTGGTTCAGGGCGGCGGTCAGCTCGTCCATGGTGTTTGCAACCACACCCTTAAGGCCACATGCGTTTGCGATGCCGGCATAGGACACTTGGGTGTCCAGTTCCGTACCAACAAAGTTGTCTTCATACCAAAGCGTCGAGTTACGCTTCTCGGCGCCCCACTGGTAGTTGCGGAACACGATCTGCGTGATCGCAGGCCATTCCTTGCGCCCAATCGCGGTGAGTTCGGTCACTGCGATACCAAAGGCGCCATCGCCGGAAAAGCCGACAACCGGGGTATCGGGGCAACCGATTTTTGCGCCAACAACCGACGGCAAGCCATAGCCACAAGGGCCGAACAGGCCGGGTGCCAGATATTTACGGCCCTCTTCAAAGGTTGGATAGGCGTTGCCGATCGCGCAGTTATTGCCGATGTCGGATGATATGATCGCCTCGCGCGGGAGAGCGGATTGGATAGCGCGCCAAGCCATACGGGGGCTCATCCAATCAGGCTTCGCGCCGCGGGCGCGTTCGTTCCATGTGGTGCCGGGATCGTCGTCTTCGTGATCCATCGAAGAAAGCTGCTGTGCCCATGCCGATTTTGTCGTCGAGATCAGGTTTAGACGCGCGTCGCGATCCTCGTCACCCGCGGTGCCGGAGAGCTTGTCGAGAATCGATGTGGCGACTTTCTTGGCGTCGCCAACGATGCCAACCGTGACCTTCTTGGTCAGGCCAATGCGGTCAGGGTTGATGTCGACCTGAATAATCTTGGCGTCCTTGGGCCAGTAATCCATGCCATAGCCGGGCAGAGTGGAGAACGGGTTCAGGCGGGTGCCGAGAGCCAGAACCACGTCAGCCTTGGAAATGAGCTCCATCCCGGCCTTGGAGCCGTTATAGCCCAGTGGGCCAGCAAAAAGCTGGTGAGAGCCGGGGAAGGCGTCGTTGTGCTGATAGCCACAGCAGACTGGCGCTGAAAGACGCTCGGCCAGAGCCATGGAGGCTGGGATCGCGCCGCCAATAACCACACCTGCACCGTTCAGGATCACGGGGAAGCGGGCGTTGGACAGCAGTTCGGCCGCTGCGTCCAGGGCCTCTTCGCCACCACCTGGGCGCTCAAACCCAACGATAGATGGCAATTCGATGTCGACAACCTGAGTAAAGTAGTCACGTGGCAGGTTGATCTGGGCCGGTGCTGAGTTGCGCTTGGCCTGCATAATGACCCGGTTGAGCACCTCGGCAACGCGGGATGGGTCGCGCACCTCTTCCTGATAGCAAACGCAATCAGCAAAGGCGTTCATTTGTTCCATTTCCTGGAAGCCGCCCTGACCCATGGTTTTGTTCGCGGCCTGAGGTGTCACCAGCAAGAGCGGCGTGTGGTTCCAGTAAGCAGTTTTCACAGCGGTCACAAAGTTTGTGATGCCGGGGCCGTTCTGAGCGATCATCATCGACATTTTGCCGGTCGCACGGGTGTACCCGTCGGCCATCATGCCGCCCGATCCTTCGTGGGCGCAATCCCAGAACGAGATGCCTGCCTTGGGGAAAATGTCGGAAATCGGCATAAAGGCCGACCCGATAATGCCGAACGCATGTTCGATGCCGTGCAGTTGCAGCGTTTTTACGAACGCCTCTTCGGTTGTCATTTTCATGTGAATCACTCCTGATGCGCCCGAAGGCGTTTTGCGACGAAATTACGGGTGGGGACGAATTGCCGTTAGGGCCAGTTATGCAAACCGGATAAGGCCAGACTCAATTACCGTCGAAAGCTTGCGCAATTTTGGCAATACCATCGCCAATTCGACTGGCGGCAATCGAAGAATAACCAAGACGATAAAAATGAGTTGGGCGGTCTGGGCCTTGAAAAAATTGGTGACCAGGTTCGATCAACACGCCCTGAGATTGGAGGTGTTTGGCGGTTTCGACGGTGTCGAATTGGTCCGGGGCCTGCATCCAGAAAGAAGAACCGCCAAAAACGCCGGTCCCCGCGACGCGTAGGCCGTTTTCATCAATCGCCGTTTGCATGACGGCGCGGCGTTCGCTGAGTGCCTTGCGAATGCGGCGGATCAGGGCGTCGTAGTGGCCGAGCGACAGGAAATAGGCTGCAGTGCGCTGGATATGACCCGGAGGGTGGCGCAGGACGCTGGCGCGCAGGGCGCGGGCTTCGCGGATAAAGCTCTCGGAACCGACGAGATAGCCAAGGCGTAAACCGGGAAAAAGCGATTTGGAAAAGCTGCCGACATATATCACACGGCCATCCGTATCCAGCGATTTGAGCGCCGGAGTGGGGGCGTCGAGGAAGGACATTTCAAACTCATAATCATCCTCGACGATCAGGGCATCAATGGCGCGCGCCCGTTTCAAGAGCGCCTTACGGCGTGCCATGGGCATGGTCGCAGTTGTCGGGCATTGATGGCTGGGCGTTGCAAAAATAACGTCGGCCTCGCCGGGGATTTGCCCTGGCCGCATTCCATTTTTGTCAACATCCACAGGGGCCACGTGGCACCGGGATTGGTTCAAAATATCACGCAAGGCGTAGTAGCAGGGGTTCTCAATGGCCGCGACGCGCCGTTGGGTCAAGAGGATCTGGGCCGCGATCCAGAGCGCGTTTTGTGCGCCCAGTGTTATCAATATTTCCTCGGGGCGGGCGATAATGCCACGCCTTGGCAGAGTGTTGCGGGCGATGAACTCGACAAGGCGAGGATCGTCCTGATCAAAGTAATCAGCGGTGAGGGCCGTGAAGTCCTTTTGCCCAAGCGCCTGAAGTGCGCAAAGGCGCCAGTTTGAATGATCAAAAAGCGCTGGGTCGGTCTGCCCATAGACAAACGGATAGCGATAGCTGGCCCAATCGTGGGGTTTTTCCAGCGTGTTGCCGCCCGTAAACCGACGCCCGATGGCGCGCGACCAGTCGACGGTTTCTTCGCCCTTTTCGGGCGGTGTGAAATCGGGTGGGACGGGGGCATTGTCGGACACGAAATATCCCGAGCGTCCGCGCGAGGTGAGGTAGTCATTCGCCAAAAGTTCGGTATAGGCCAGCGTTACAGTGATCCGGCTGACGCCGAGATGTGCGGCGAGACGTCGGCTGGAGGGGAGTTTTTCACCTTTACGAAAGCGCCCCGAGAGGATCCCTTCAGCGATCATCTGCTGGATTTGAGCCTGCAGGGTGCCTTGGGACTCGGGAGACAAAAAGAAAGTTTCGACTGAAATCGCCATAAGGGCGAGCGTATACTGGACTTAAGTAAGGTGCAATCTGGACTGTAATGTTTAGGTATAGGACTTCATTTTGAGTTCCAATCCCGCGCGTACGGCGGGCCATTCGTGCGCAAGGATCGAATAAACGGCGGTGTCGCGCAAAGAACCGTTGGGCATAATCGTATGAGACCGCAGGATGCCGTCGAGCTTGGCCCCAAGCCGTTCGATGGCGCGCCGCGACTGTTGATTCATAAAATGGGTGCGAAATTCGACTGCGATGCAGTCGAGCGACTCAAACGCGTGGCGCAGCAAAAGAAATTTGCATTCCGTATTGATTGGGCCGCGTTGAACCGATTTGCGGTGCCATGTCGAACCGATTTCCAGACGACGGTTGGCGGCATCGATGTTCATATAAGTGGTCATGCCCACGGGTCGGCGATTTGCGTCCAGAATGGCAAAAGGCAGCATGGTTTCAAGTGCCTGCAAGCCGCATCGTCGATCGATTTCGGCTGATACGTCGGCTGGGGCAGGTACGGATGTGTACCAGAGTTCGTGTAGGTTGCCGTCGGCGCTGGCCTCGGCCAGATCTGCCGCATGTGTTTGCGAAAGCGGTTCCAGGTGGACATGTGTGCCGGAGAATTCGGTGGGCGCTGGCCACATGGTGTTTTCCTTTGGAAGGACGCGCCGTCCGCCCCCGCAGAGGGGCCGGACGACGCGGGCTGGCGTGGGAACGCCAACCGGGAAAGGTGGATGGGGGTTAACCAAACACTTTGGTTAGCGCCTGATCGACAGCGTCGGTGATGGCGTCGATATCGTCAGCCGTGGCGATCAATGCGGGCGAGAAGGCCAGAACATTGTTACGACCCGGAATAGACCGGTTTGCCGCGCCGATGATAACACCCAGCGCTCCACATTCTGCGACAACGGCCATAACGTGTTTCTCGTCAACGGGTTCCTTTGTCGTGCGGTCTTTGACCAGTTCAATTCCAAGGAACAGGCCTTTTCCCCGCACATCGCCGATGATGTCATGTTTCTCCATCAACGCATTCAGGTTCCCCTTCATGCGTGCGCCCATGGCGGTGCAGTTTTCGAGCAGGCCCTCTTCTTCGATGATGGCCATGTTTTCCAGCGCGGCTGCTGGACCAGCGGTACACCCCCCAAAGGTGGAGATATCGCGGAAATGGTCGAGCTTGTCCGATGGGTTGGATTTGAACAGCTCAAACACCTCTTCGGTGGTGACCATACAGGCGATGGCGGCATACCCAGAGGCGACGCCCTTGGCCATCGTCACAAAGTCAGGCTTGATGCCATAGTGTTGATAGCCGAACCATTCCGTCCCGGTGCGCCCGACGCCACAGACCACTTCGTCGATGTGAAGCAGGATGTCGTACTGCTTGCAGATTTCCTGAACGCGGTCCCAATACCCTTCGGGGGCCTCGATTACGCCACCACCTGCGGTGACCGGTTCCAGGCATAACGCACCAACAGTTTCGGGGCCTTCGCGCAGGATGATCTCTTCAATCTGGTTGGCAGCAGCAATGCCGAATTCGCGGCCCGAGAGATGGTCGAGACCAAGCTCGTGTTTGCGGTATTCCATGCAATGAGGGACCCGCACAAAATCAGGCGCAAAGGGGCCGTATTGCATGTTGCGCTCATCCTGCCCACCGGCGGACATTGTGGCGAGTGTTGAACCGTGGTAATCACGTTCACGGTACAGGATCTTGGTCTTTTTGCCACCGTATTTCTTGTGCGCGATCTGGCGCACCATTTTGAACGCCTTCTCGTTCGCTTCGGACCCGGAATTGGTGTAGTAGACGCGGGACATGCCGGGCATTTTTTCGATCAGCTTTTCAGCAAAAAGTGCGGCAGGGATCGAGCCGGCAGCCTGCGCAAAGTAGCACATTTTCATGATCTGATCGCGCACAGCATTGGCTATACGTTCGCGGCCATAGCCGACATTGACAGTCCAGACCGCGCCGGATACGGCATCAATATATTCCTTGCCGTTCTGGTCCCAGACACGCATCCCCTTGCCTTCGATGATGATGCGTGGATCACCGGTTTCAAAGGGTTTGTGCTGGACCAGATGGTGCCAGACATGGGCTTTGTCAGCGCTGACGACGCGGCTCAGGTCGTTCTCGTTCAGGGTGCCATCCATGACGCGTAAACTCCTCGGACTGGGGGCGGTGTGGGAATAGTGGCGTGCACCCGTGAACGGGAGGTTGCCTTACGCCGTATCCTCGCTCGTTTTGTAGGTTTGGATATAGGGCCAGAAATGACACACATATATGTCCAAACAGAAGGCCGGGAAATACCGGGATTGCGACATCCCGGTATGCCTTAGCGCGTTTCTATCTAGGGGGCATCAGCCCATGGGAACGCCCGAAATCGCCTTGGTTTCGCAGAACTCTTCGAGCCCCCATTCGCCGCCTTCGCGCCCGTTGCCAGACTGTTTGTAACCGCCAAAGGGTGATCCCTGAATGCGGCCGATACCGTTGGTTTCAACCATACCTGAACGCACCTTGCGCGCCATCCGCAGGCGTTTTTCATCGTCCTGCGTCTGTACATAGTTGGTAAGGCCATAAACCGTGTCATTGGCCATTTCGACGGCTTGTTCTTCGGTGTCAAACGGGGTGATCGACAGAACCGGGCCAAAGATTTCTTCGCGATAGATCGTCATGTCGGGCGTGACGTCGGCAAAGACGGTTGGGCGCACAAAGTACCCTTTGTTCATGCCCTCGGGGCGGCCAAGGCCACCGGCCAAAACAGTTGCACCCTCTTTGATCCCTGTTTCGATCAGGCCCTGAATCTTGTTGAATTGTACCTCGGACACAACTGGGCCAATATGGCGTCCGCTTTGTGTGGTGGGGCCAACTTGGGTTGCCTCGGCGGCGGCCTTGGCGATTTCGAGTGCCTTGGGATAGGCAGAGCGCTCAACCATCATGCGGGTCGGTGCGTTACACGACTGGCCAGAATTGTTCATGCAATGGATCACACCGCGTTTCACAGCCTTTTCATCGGCGTCGGCAAAGATCACGTTGGCGCCCTTGCCCCCCAGTTCGAGGCTGACGCGTTTGAGCGTATCCGCAGCGGCTTTGGAAATCGCAATGCCCGCGCGGGTCGAACCGGTAAAGCTAACCATGTCGACATCAGGATGCGACGAAAGCTGTGAGCCGACCCCTACGCCATCGCCGTTCACAAGGTTGAACACACCCGGAGGAAAACCGGCCTCGTCAACGATTTCGGCAAAAACAATCGAAGAAAGCGGCGCGATTTCAGAAGGTTTCAGAACCATGGTGCAGCCAACCGCCATCGCGGGAATTGCTTTGAGCACCACCTGATTCATCGGCCAGTTCCATGGTGTGATTAGCGCGCAAACACCAATTGGTTCCTTGCGGATGCGATCAGCACCCATTTCGACTTCAAACTCAAAATTCTCAAGCGCCTCAAGAAAACCTGCCAGGTGCCATTCGCCGGAACCCCATTGGCCGTTGCGCGCCAGATCAATCGGCGCGCCCATTTCCATGCGGATTGCCTCGGCCATGTCGTCGCGGCGTGTGTTGTATACCTCGCCAAGTTTGCGAAGCAGCGCGACGCGCTCTGCCAGCGGGGTCTCTGCCCAGCCGTCAAATGCGGCGCGGGCGGCGGCAACAGCGGCGTCCGTGTCGGCCTGATCACCGAGCGAAATAACGGCGCAAACCTCCTCTGTTGCCGGGTCAATAACGTCTAAATCATTGGCGGCTGCGGGGTTTACCCACTGGCCGTTGATATAGAATTGGCGTTTCTCGATCATAATGTTCTCCCTACACGTTGGAATCACTCTGTCAGCGGGCTTTTGAGTCTTCAAGTGGTGCGATTGCAGGTGGGCAAAATCGCGTCATTGACGTCGCGCGATTTGGGGGTGGAAACTGTCGGTGAGAAGAGTAGTCTTGCTCCGTCGTTACTGAGACAAACCTCGTCAGCAGTTTATTTCGCAGGTGGCCTGTGCAAACACCCAATTGCGCTTATGTCATAGGCAACCTGTTTTTTGGAACCACGAAAGGGAGACACCAATGGGTCTGAGAATCAACGATACCGTCCCGAATTTCACCGCCGAAACCGATCAGGGCACAATCACATTCCACGATTGGATTGGTGACAGCTGGGCGATCTTGTTTAGCCACCCCAAGGATTTCACGCCGGTCTGTACGACCGAATTTGGCGCGGTTGCGCAGCTGGCCGACGAATGGGCCGCGCGTAACACCAAGGTCATGGGCGTTTCCGTGGATGGTGTCGAAGATCACAAGGGTTGGAAAAAAGACATCGAATCCTTTGGCGGCGCGCCTGCCGGTTTCCCGATCATTGCTGACGATGGCTTGGCCGTGTCCAAGGCGTTCGACATGTTGCCCGCCGAGGCGTATCTGCCCGACGGTCGCACACCAGCAGACAGCGCCACAGTGCGCTCGGTCTTTATCATTGGCCCGGACAAGCAGCTGAAGTTGTCGATGACCTATCCCATGACGGTCGGTCGGAACTTTGCGGAAATCCTGCGCGCGCTGGACGGATTGCAGACCACGGCCAAGGAAAACGTGGCTACACCCGCAAACTGGACACCCGGCGGTGATGTGGTCATTCCCGTTGCCGTCAGCAACGAAGACGCCACCGCGAAATACGGTGAATTCACCACGCATTTCCCCTATCTGCGCATGACCAAATTGCCGGAGTAAAACCCGGTTCGGGCGACACGTGAACTGCGTGTCGCCCGATTGCTACCTCTTACCAATCAGCTCCATTGATACATCACGGCCAAAGGCGCGTTCCGCGTTTTTGTAAGCGATTTTTTCGGCCACATCGCGCGGCAGTTTTGCGAGCCACCGCCGGTTCGACGCGATAATGTCCTGATAGCTGGCCCATTGGCTGTTCACCCATGTATCGCTGCCCACCATCAATCGATCCTGAAAATCAAAGATGATCTGTCGCCATTCCGGGTCAAGATCGTCACCGCCATCCAGAATGGCAAATTCCCGCAGGGATGTATCGGCCAAAAGGGCAGGGTAATCCGCCATCAGCGCATACACATTGCTGGCCGGTTCACCCAAACCTGCATGCGCCCAGATGATTTTCACATCCGAATCCAGCGAATAAAGCCACCGAATGGGTTCATGGCCAGAATGGACATGCAGATAGATGTCGCGCTCTTTGGCCATTGCGATGACCTTGCGAAACAGGGGGGCGTCGGATTTATCAAGGCGGTGAATGTGGAATTCACCGATTCCTTGGTGCGGATAGGCATTCAGCCGCCCTTCGAGATAATCGCTCATCCCGGCGCCTTTGGACCAGTTGCTGGAGCCAAAATCACCATGGTAGGGGCGCAGTTCGGGTACGATGCGATTGGGCGCATATTCCCAAAGCATTATTGTACCCTCATCCGGCGTGGATGAGACCAGCCCCATTGCAACACCACTCTCGTCCATCAGTTCAATGATGCTTTTGACAGGAAAGAACTCCCAAGCGGGTTCCTTGTAGTGAATATGCGCGTCAAATATGGGCACATCATCGATGCCGGACCCGATGGGCGGGTGCCCATCATCTGATTGAGCCGGTGTGCACAGGCACACGGCCGCCATGATCGCACCCGCGCGGGCCAAAGCGCTGGCAGATTGCGTCATGCCAGATGTGTCTCAAAGTGTTTCAGCGTACGGTCCCAAGCAAGCTGGGCGGCATCCTTATCGAACCGTGGCGTGGTGTCATTGTGAAACCCGTGATTTGCACCCGCGTAAATATGCGTTTCGTAAGCTTTGCCGTTGGCCTTGAGGGCCGCTTCATAGGCGGGCCAACCGCTGTTGATGCGCTCGTCAAGTTCGCCATAGTGGATCAGCAACGGTGCCTCGATGCTGGGGACATCTTCGGCAGAGGGTTGGCGCCCGTAGAACGGCACCGAAGCTCCCATGTTGGGATAGGCCACGGCCAATGCGTTGCAGACGCCCCCACCGTAGCAAAAGCCAACTGCGCCGACCTTGCCGGTCGAACCTTCGTGATCAACAAGGAATTCGAAGGCGGCAAAGAAATCGGCCATGAGTTTGGCCCGATCCATGCTGCGTTGCATGGTGCGCCCTTCGTCGTCGTTACCTGGATACCCGCCAAGTGGCGAAAGACTGTCGGGACCAAACGCCAAATAGCCAGCCTTAGCTGTGCGGCGCACAACGTCTTCGATATAGGGGTTGAGCCCGCGGTTCTCGTGGATCACCAGAACAGCCGGAAGTTTGCCTGTGGCACCGGCAGGTTTGGCCATCAAGCCGCTGATCGTGCCATGCCCCTCCGGGCTTTGGTACTCTGCGGTCATGGTTTCAATTTCCGGGTCATCGGGCGCGACCTGTTGGGCGAGGGCATAGTTTGGTTGCAGGCTTTGTAAAACGGCGGCGGCGCTGATACCGGCGGCGGTGTATTGCGCAGCGCCGGTCAAAAAGGCGCGTTTGGTCATCTTGCCATGCACGTAACCGTCATAAAGTTCGAGAATGCGTGGATCAAAATCACTGGCATTTTTGCGTTTCATCAAATGTCCTCCCAACCAAAATGATGTCTCTCAGTGTATCATACGCTGCGCGCAGTGGGTGGGATCGAAAAACACCCGGCGATGTTTCGCCGGGGCGTGTTTGTCGTGCGGTCTGGTTCGCGACGGTCAATGTATGAATAATGGGCGTTTTGCCCGACAATGACGCAAAGAAAAAGCCCCGGCCAGATGACCGGGGCTTTCTCAATTCAGACGAGAAGAGAGGATCAGTCCTCTTTCTTTTCGCGCTTTTCCTGAACAACTTCTTCGCCGGTTTCCTGATCGACAACTTTCATCGACAGGCGCACCTTGCCGCGATCGTCAAAGCCCAGCAGCTTGACTTTCACTTCCTGACCTTCCTTCAGAACATCCGAAGGGTGGTTCAGGCGGCGGTTTTCGATCTGGGAAACGTGCACCAGACCATCGCGCTTGCCAAAGAAGTTCACGAAGGCACCGAAATCGACAATCTTCACAACCTTACCGTTGTAAACTTCGCCCACTTCAGGCTCGGCTACGATCGCGTGGATCATGTCATAGGCTTTCTGGATCGAGTCACCGTTTGGCGATGCGATCTTGATGATGCCGTCGTCATTGATGTCGACCTTGGCGCCCGACACTTCAACGATCTCACGGATCACTTTACCGCCCGAACCGATCACTTCACGGATCTTGTCGGTGGGCACCTGCATGGTTTCGATGCGCGGTGCGTGGACCGAGAAGTCAGCCGCGCCGGACAGCGCTTTGTTCATCTCGCCCAGAATGTGCATACGACCGTCTTTGGCCTGAGACAGTGCTTTTTCCATGATCTCAGGTGTGATGCCTGCAACCTTGATGTCCATCTGCAGCGAGGTAATGCCGTTTTCGGTACCTGCCACTTTGAAGTCCATGTCGCCGAGGTGATCTTCGTCGCCAAGGATGTCGGTCAGGATCGCGTAATCGCCACTGTCTTCGAGGATCAGGCCCATGGCCACACCGGCAACCGCGTTTTTCAGCGGAACACCTGCGTCCATCATCGACAAAGAGCCACCGCAAACCGACGCCATCGAGGACGAGCCGTTGGATTCAGTGATCTCGGATACAACACGCACGGTATAAGGGAAGTCGGTTGCGGCGGGCAGAACGGCCTGAAGGGCGCGCCATGCCAGTTTACCGTGACCCACTTCGCGACGACCGGGAGGGCCCACGCGACCAGCTTCACCAACCGAGTAGGGAGGGAAGTTATAGTGCAACAGGAAGTTCGAGCGGAAGTTGCCGTGCAGCGCGTCGATGATCTGTTCGTCATCACCGGTACCCAGCGTCGTAACAACCAGACCCTGCGTTTCACCACGTGTGAACAGCGCAGATCCGTGTGTACGGGGCAGCAAACCGGTCTGGCTAACGATGTCGCGAACTTCGTCAGTCTTACGACCGTCGATGCGGACACCGGTTTTTACAACGTCGCCGCGCAGAATGCCGGCTTCGAGCTTTTTGAGCGCCGAGCTGAGGTTGCCGTCTTCCAGCTGTTCCTCGGTCAGAGCCGCCTTGATGGCGTCGCGAGCGGCAGATACCGCGCTGGTGCGTTCCTGCTTGTCGGTAATAGCGAATGCTGCGCGCATCTGATCTTCACCAGCGGCCTTTACGGCTTCGTACAGCTCCGAATAATCAGGTGCTTGGAAGTCAAACGGCTCTTTTGCGGCGTCTTCGGCCAGCGAAATGATCAGGTCGATGACCGGCTGGATCTGCTCATGTGCGAATTTAACTGCACCCAGCATTTCTGCTTCTGTCAGTTCATACGCTTCGGATTCCACCATCATCACGGCGTCTTTGGTACCAGCCACAACCAGATCCAGACGCTGGTCTGGGTTGTTGCGCAGGTCCTGCATGTCGTCGACGGTTGGGTTCAGAACGTATTCGCCATCTTCAAAACCAACGCGGGCACCCGCGATTGGGCCCATGAACGGTGCGCCCGAAATGGTCAGCGCAGCAGAGGCCGCGATCATCGCAACCATGTCTGGGTCGTTAACCAGATCGTGGCTTAGTACGGTGCACATCACCAGAACTTCGTTTTTGAAGCCGGGAACAAACAGCGGGCGGATCGGACGGTCGATCAGACGCGCGGTCAGGGTTTCTTTTTCAGTCGGGCGCGCTTCGCGCTTGAAAAACCCGCCGGGCACTTTGCCGGCTGCATAGTATTTCTCTTGATAGTGAACCGTCAGCGGGAAAAAGTCGAAACCGGGTTTCGGTGCTTTCGCGAACGTCACTGCGGCCATGACAGAGGTTTCGCCCAAAGTGGCGATCACACAACCGTCGGCCTGACGGGCAATCTTGCCCGTTTCCAGCGTGAGGGTCTCTTCGCCCCACTGCATAGATTTTGTCGTTACGTCAAACATGTATCGTATCCTAGCTGGAGGCACTCCCGGGCGTTCCCGGGTCCTCCGTTTCAATGGCGGCCCCATGCCGCCGATCCCTTTTCATCCTAGTTTCGGGTGCCGGGATCAGGGCACCACGTCTCAGATGGAGCGGCATATAGCAAAAAACCCTGTTTGGAAATAAGGATTTTGGGCTGTCGGGGCGGCATCGGCGGCGAACACCCACCGATGCGCGGGTGCAACACCGCTTTCGGCAACATACTGTTTACGAGGTGAAGGTGGATTTTTTGGTTAATTGGGGCAATAGTAAGGCAGAACGCCGGATCTTTGGGGGCATTGATCAGGTTAAGTAAACCGCGTCTCGCAAGACGACGCCCCCAATGTGTGAGCAGGCGAATGAAATTTCCGATGTATGTGATGGCCGTTGTGGCCTTGGTTCTGGCTGGGTGCTCTAACACCGTGTCCCGTAACGCAAATTCCGACGAAATTGCCCCAACACAGGTGGTCAGCCGCAACGCCGAACCCCGCATCCTGGCGATGGGTGACAGTGCCATGGCGTGGCACAATTTTTCCGGTAGATCCATTCCCGACACCGTGGGCCGTGAATTGGGCGAAAAAGTGTCCAACAATGCCATCGGAGGCGCGCGGATCATCTACAAACTGCCAATTTCCGGCGCAGCGGGCATGAAAATCTCGAACCAGTATCGCAAAGGTGACTGGGATTGGATCATCGTCAACGGTGGCGGCAATGATCTGTGGCTGGGCTGTGGCTGTGTGGCCTGTGACAACAAGATGAACCGGATGATTTCGTCGGATGGGCGCAAAGGCGCGATCCCGCATATGCTGGACACATTGCGCAAAACCGGCGCTAAGGTGGTCTATGTTGGATACCTGCGCAGCCCCGGTGCGTGGTCGCCAATTGAACATTGCCGTGACGAGGGTGATGAGCTGGAAGCGCGTGTTTCGCAGTTGGCCGACATCCTGCCGGACGTGCATTTTGTATCTGCCGCAGACCTCGTTCCGCATGGGGATCGGTCTTATCACGGGGTGGATATGATCCACCCATCGGTAAAAGCCAGCTATGAAATCGGTGTCCGGGTTGCAGATCTGATCCGCGCTGTCGAAAGCGAAAACCAGCTCTTGGAAACCGCTGAGGCCGCGAACTGACCCTAGTTTACTGGGTGGGGCGACATACGCCCCACCAACTTGGTCAAAAAGAGCCGTTCTAATTCACCCGCGCGATTGTCTTGCCCGACTTGCCCTTGCCCATGCGCACCTCGCCTGTACCGTGTTTGCGCAATATGCGGGCCACTTCGTCTTCGTCGGTGATCCCAACCTCATAGCCAATCCGCTCAAGGCTGCGCCACGTGTAGTTGGAGTTGCTCAACCCCCGCAAAAGCGCTGCATAAATCTCGCTCTCGTCATCTGACACCGGCACGGGTGGTTCGGCCTTGGGCACCACCAGATCAGCCGCCTTCGCGGCGGCCTCCAGCGCGTCTATCCGCGCCTGCAATTCGGCGATGTTTTCATCCACATTTGACGACACATCCGCCACTTCGCGCTCAATCTCGATCAACCCGGCGATCTTGATGTTCGCGTTGGTCAGAAACGCGACCAGCTCTCGCCCGAGAACGCAAAAGATCACCATCAGCGTGACAAAACCCAGAACCGGCCAGTCCAGCAGCTTGTCAATCAGCTTAAGTTGCGTTTCTGAGGCGGTCCCTTGCGCGATTATTGCAACTAGACCAATCACCACAGCCACCGCCGCCGCGCACATGGCCACAACAAACCACGATCTGCCTTCCGGTTCTGGCGCCATGCCTACGCCCCCTTTTGCAATTTCTGAGTGCAATCAGGCTACCGCCCCTGCCGAAAAAAACAAACCCCCGGGGCCGGGGGCCACGGGGGTTGTCAATTCTTTGGTGTCCAAAGCTGGATATAGTCAGTTTGAAGTCCGCGCGTTGAGTTCCGAAAACCGGTTCCCACTTTTTGGACTGCGCTTAGAGCATACCTTCGCGTTGTGCTTTCTTACGTGCCAGTTTACGGGCACGACGGATCGCTTCAGCTTTCTCGCGCGCTTTTTTCTCGGACGGCTTCTCGAAATGTTGCTTGAGCTTCATTTCACGGAAGACACCTTCACGCTGCAGCTTTTTCTTCAGGGCACGAAGCGCCTGATCGACGTTGTTGTCGCGAACACTAACCTGCATGTGGTTTTCACCACCTTTCTAAGTTGAGTTGCAAGGATTTGCAGGAATGCGCTCTTTAGCAAGCGTTTTGTGTTTTGTCCAGACACGTCGTGAGTGGTTTCAGAACAGGAAGTCCGCCTGAGCAAGCTCTTCCACATCGACCCCAACAAGCAACAGGCGGATGTACGATGCCTCCGCCAAGATTGCTCATTCTCCGCCATGCAAGTCATTCGCGGCGTCGCCAACGAGAGGCCAGTCATGTCCGCCGCGGCCCTTCAGTGCGACAAGGTGGCTATTACCAAGCAACCTATCATTACTGTGAAACCCTATAACTCAGCGCACATCATTAACCGTTGCTCGCGCTGCAGCGCGTTCTACACAAATCGCGCGTGTTCTGGGGTGATCAATTCCAGTATCTGTCGTTCCGCGATGCTTTCTCTGGATCTGGTTTGCGTGCTGCTCTCGCGCTGGGTGCGCGCGGTTTGGTCCTATTGCTCAAACGGATCCCAGCGCGTAAGTCTTTTGACATGACCGATATGACTTCTGACATTGCGAAACAGGTGCTGGATGCGTCGCTGATGCACGTCCCATTTGACGGCTGGTCGCAAACCGCCTTTGACGCCGCCGTGGCGGATTGCGACGTCAACCCAGTGGTTGCCCGCGCGTTGTTCCCACGTGGGGCCGTCGATTTGGCCGTGGCATTCCACAAGCGCGGCGATGCGCAGATGCAAAGCTATTTAGCGGCGGACAACCTGTCCGACATGAAAATCCGCGAAAAGATTACGCACGCCGTGCGGACCCGATTGGAAGTGTGCCCCGATCGCGAAATTATCCGCCGGGGTACCTCTCTCTTTTCCCTACCGCAACACGTACCGACCGGCGCGGAATTGATATGGGACACGTGCGATGCCATCTGGACTGCCATTGGCGATCCGTCGACTGACTTTAACTGGTACACAAAACGCGCTACGCTTTCAGCAGTCTACAGTTCCACGGTGCTATACTGGCTTGGCGATGAAAGCGTGGATAACAGCGCCACATGGGAATTCCTCGACCGGCGCATTGAAAACGTCATGCAGTTTGAAAAATTCAAGGCACAGGCCCGCTCCGGTCCGTTGGGCAAACTCATGGCGGCTCCACTTGCCGCCTTGTCCCGTGTCAAAGCCCCCGAAAAGCGCAGGGACTTCCCCGGCCAATGGCGCGGCCCCACCACCTGATCCCATATTGTCTCAATGTTGCCAAATACCCTGGGGTGAATTGGCGCCACACGCCAAGAGGGGCAACGCCCCTTACCCTTTAGTCCCTGATCCGGCATCCGCGAACGCCGTGCCATTTGCCACACATTCCCGGATCAACGCACTGGGTGTCCAAACCATCGGATCCTGCTCGGCCAGCCGCTCCAGCCCCTGCAAAACCGCATCTGGCCCCAGCATATCCGCATAACACATCAACCCGCCCCGCCACCGCGGAAAACCGTAGCCAAAGACTGTTACCAGATCGATATCGCGGGCTGATTGTGCGATGCCCTCGTGCAGAATCACTGCCGCTTCGTTGATCATGGCCAGCATGAGTGTCTGCACAATCTCATCCGCGCTGATCTCTCTACGTGCAACACCCACGGCTTCAGACTCGGCCGCAACCAATTCGGCAACCTTTGGGTCCACGGCAAGGCCATCGCTGTAGTCATACCATCCAGCGCCAGATTTTCGGCCCAACCGTCCAGCGTCTACCAACTTATCCGCGATTGCGACGTATCGCCGGTGCGGATCACGGTTTTCGTCCTGTCGCCGCCGGTTGGCATAGCCAATGTCGAGCCCCGACAGGTCATTGGTCTCATATAGTCCCATCGCATACCCAAAATCGCGCATCGCCGCATCTACTTGGTCGGGCAATGCGCCTTCCAGCAACAGCGTATCTGCGGCCTCGCGATAGCGCGCCAGAATACGGTTCCCAATGAAACCGTCGCAAACACCCGCCAACACCGGCACCTTGCGCAATCTCTTGCCAAGCGCGAATCCAAGAGCAACCGCCAACTCGGACGTCTTTTCGCCCTTTACGATTTCCAGCAGACGCATGACATGCGCCGGGGCAAAAAAGTGCAGACCCAACAGACGGGACGGATCGTCCAGCACGCCCGCAATCTCATCAACATCAAGATAAGAGGTGTTTGTCGCCAACACCGCATCGGGTCGCATAACCGCTTGCAGCTGCGTGAAAATTGCCTTTTTCACATCCATGCTTTCAAACGCGGCTTCAATAGCCAGTTGTGCCTCCGCCGCTGCGTTGTAATCCGCACTGCACGTCAATCGCGTCCGATGGTCCTTGGCGCCGGTGTCGTTTATCAGTCCGCGTTTTAGGCTTGCGGCGATAATTTTTTCCACATTGGTCTTGGCCCGCTCAACGCCCTCATCGCTGGTTTCCAGTACCGTGACCCTCAGCCCCGCGTTCAATAACGCATAAGCAATTCCGGCCCCCATTGTGCCGCCACCAACGACCGCGATATGGGTCAACTCAGGTACAGTCATGTCTTTTAACGCATCAGGCACCTTGGCCGCCCGTTCTGCGAAAAAGATATGGCGCAGGGCTTTGGACTGGTCCCCTTTTCGCAGTTCGACAAAAGTCTCTCGCTCCACCGCAATCGCCTGTTCAAACGGTTGCTCTGTACTTAGCGCCACGAGATCAATTGCCCGGTGCGGCGCAATCTGGCCCTTGGTTTTGATTGCTGCCACTGCGCGCGCCTCCGCCACAGCATCCGAATCTGCTTCTGGGCCTGGCAAATCGGCAAGCGCGGGCAACGTGCTGAGTAATTCTGCGTTCACCTCCTCGGCGGCATAGATCACATCCTTGGCCACTTCGTGGACCAACCCAATGGCCAACGCCTTGTCCGCTGCGACTGGCTTTCCACGGGCGATCATCTCCAGCGCGGTCTTTAGTCCCACTGCTCTTGGCAAGCGCTGCGTACCACCTGCACCG
Source organism: Shimia abyssi (assembly GCF_003014475.1). Taxonomy (GTDB): domain Bacteria; phylum Pseudomonadota; class Alphaproteobacteria; order Rhodobacterales; family Rhodobacteraceae; genus Shimia; species Shimia abyssi. The sequence continues at coordinate 80,158 of NZ_PYGJ01000009.1, forward strand.
GGAATGACCCCAAGCGTTACCTCAGGCAGTCCGATCAGACTGGTGGGTGAGGCGATCCGGTAATGGCAGCCCAATACCAGCTCGGCCCCACCGCCCAACGCCCAACCGTCGATCGCCGCAATCCACGGGGTCTCGCAGCGTTCGATACGGGTGATGATGTCTGGCAAATGCGGCGCAATGGGTCCGGCGTCAAACTCCTTGGCGTCTGCCCCGGCGGCAAAAGCACGCCCTTTGCCGCTGAATATCACGCGATCCAGATGCATTTGGGATTCGATCCAATCCAACGCTGCCATCAGACCTTGTCGGATTTCCAGCCCAATGGCATTCACTGGGGGATTGTCCATTTCTACAAATGCAGCAGGGCCTTCACGGCGAAAGGTGACGGGCATCGGGGCTCCTTGGAAATTTATGCTTTTTAATGCACAAAGCGTACTATATTGCAATGAGTAACTGAGGAGATTGCACATGAGCATAGCGCCCGATCCGGTTCTGATGGAGGTTGAGGATGGCATCGCCACGATCACACTCAATCGCCCAGACCGGTTGAACGCGATTACGCGTGACATGATCGTTTTGGTACGGTCACTTGTCGATGCGGCAGCGGGCGACGATGGTGTGCGGGTCATGCTGTTAACAGGGGCAGGGCGCGGGTTTTGTGCAGGTCAGGATCTGTCCGAGCGTGATCCGCGTGGACGACAAGAGCCCTTTGATCTCGAAGCGATCCAAAAGGAACTCTACCATCCGATCCTGAACGCCATCACCTCCACGCCCAAACCTGTTGTGGCACGCGTCAACGGCGTTGCTGCAGGGGCGGGATCAGGATTGGCGCTGGCCTGCGATATTGTAATCGCCGGGCAGTCGGCCAAGTTTATCCAATCCTTCGCCAAAGTTGGGCTTTCGGTCGACGCGGGGGGCGGAATGGCCCTCTACCGTGGCCTAGGTCTACCCCGGGCAAAAGCCGCGCTGATGCTGGCAGAAACACTAACGGCGGACGAGGCGGCCCAGTTGGGGTTGATCTGGAAATCCGTGCCCGACGTGGCGCTGGACGCCGAAGCGAACGCGCTTGCCGGCAGGCTTGCGGCAACGCCCCGCCATGCGCTGGCCTCGATCAAAGCGGCGATGTCGGCCGCCGCAACTGCTCCTGGTCTCGCCCACTACCTCGATCAGGAGGCGACGCTGCAAGGTATTGCTGGGTCACATCCAGACTATGCAGAAGGGGTGCTTTCGTTCCTGGAGAAACGAAAACCGGACTTCTCGTAGGTCGGACAAATTTGTCCGACTTACCTGAGGTAGCCCTCATCCTCGATCAGCGCGAGCAGATCTACCAGCGACGTTTCTAGGCTGCACCCGCTGGTATCCAGCTTTGCCTCCGCGCGGTCATAGACCGGCTCGCGGCTTGCCAGCAAAGCGCGCAGTTGCTCCATGGCCTCGGGGTTGCCGGCCATAGGGCGATCATCCCCTTGTGCTTGTACGCGGCTCATATGCTCTTCGGGATCGGCCTTGACCCAAACAGTATGAAAATGGCCAAGCAGCTCATTGTAGGTCATGGGTTCGGCGACAATCCCACCCGCTACGGCCAGAATCACAGACTCGTGTGTTGCAATGACACGCTGCAACGCCTCGCTTTCCAGCTTGCGATACCCATCTTGCCCATAGAGCGCCATGACCTCAGACACCGGCATCCCGCCATGGGTCTCGATTTCGCGGTTCAGTTCAAGGAATGGAACGCCCAATTTCGCGCTTGCCGCGGCACCCAATGTGGATTTTCCCGCGCCGCGCAATCCCAACAGGCAAATCCGCTGCGCCTTGCGGGCACTCGGTGTGTCTGGGGTCAAAAGGTCCAGCACTGCCCCTTGCGTCGCTTTATCCGCCGTTTGAAACAGGTTCATCATGCGCAGCGCGTCCGATGTCCACGGATCATCTTCGCTCAGAAACCATTCGATCCGATGATCCAGTGCAATCGCCACACGCTCCAAAAGCCCAATTGAAATATTGCCCGCCCCGGCTTCAAGCTGCGCTAAATAACGTGGTGACACGCCCGACAGTTCGGACAGAACCCGGCGTGGAATCCCCTTGCGTTCACGTGCTTTGCGCACCCGTTCGCCCACGCGCAGGATCAACTGTTGCGCGGCCCTGTCAATCGACGTGCTTTGCTGCGCTGGCTGACTGTCGCCCTTGAAGTTCGTTATTTCCGACATTGCTCCGCCACTGCGCCCGACGCAGAGTTGCTCTGCGCCTTGTGTATAATAGTGCAAAAAATACCTTGGATTGCGCGCGGGATCAAATGCTTAAGCATATGTTTGATTTCGCGCCTGCAATATGATGCGCTACGCACGCGCCCAAGGAAATCTCTAGTCAATCAAGAGTGGTTCAACGATTGCCCGTATGTCTTTGGGCGCTGCCTGTTTGGCAAAGGTTTCCGCCACAATGAAGACATTCACAAACTCGCCTGAAAAGCACAGCTGACCATCTTGGCGTCCCAGCACTCTGAACCGGATTGAACTTTGGCCAAGTTTGATCGGGTCCACTTGACAGATCAACCGATTGCGCGGCGTGATCGGTTTGTGAAAATCGAGGCTCATGTGCACAAATGGTGTGCCGACATTGCGATCCAGTTCCATCTGGAACCAGCCGTCGCCGTCCAGATGACGTTCCCACCACGCATTGATCGCATCCAGCGCGAACCATGGAATACGCGCGGTATAGACAATCTTTGCCGGGTCGCAATCTCCCCAGGTCACACGGATTTCATGTTCGAAATGTGGGGCGTTACTATCCATGCTCAGTATGTCTCCACGTGATAACGCCCTTCCTCGCGCATTGTATCGCGTAATGCGGCCCAAGGCGTGCCGATGCTTTCAGCGATATTGGTCAGGGTCTTTTCAACACCCTCTTCCATACCGCGCAAGCCGCATATGTAAATGTAGGTTTTTACATCACCGAGCAGTTCCGCAATCGCATCTTCTTCGGCCATCATGCGATCTTGCACATACTCACGTGGTTGTCCCTCAACGCGCGAAAACACCATATGCGTCTTGAGTAAACTCTCTGGCAGCTTCTTAAGCGGCCCGAAATACGGCAGTGTATCAGGCGAACGCGCACCAAAGAACATGGTCATGCCGCCAGATTTCTGCCCCACGGTGCGTTCACGTCGCATGGTAAAGGCGCGCATCGGCGCCGATCCGGTGCCTGTGCAGATCATCAAAAGCCGCGCGTCTGGGTCTTCGGGCAATAGGAACGTCGCCCCAAATGGGCCCGTGACCTGTACGCCATCACCGGGATTGAGATCGCAGATAAAGTTCGAGGCCACCCCGTGCTCCTCGCGTTTAACGGTCAGAGACACATTTCCAAAGTTGGGTCGTTCCCCGTCCCTCGGGCTCGATACGGAATACAGTCTGGGCAGGTGCGGGTTTCCATCCGCTCCGACACCAGGTGGAATAACCCCAATGGTTTGCCCCTCCAGAACCGGAAAGGTTTGCCCTTCAAGGCTGAGGATGATATGGCGGGTATCGGTCTCAGCCCCGGCGTCGGTCAAACGGTAATTCCCCTGCACCGTCGCCGTTGCGGGTTTGCCAATTGTGTACATGTTAATCGTTGGTTTGGCAGCACTCTCAGGGGCACGCGCCTTCCCGCCAGCCCCTTTGTGGGCCTCTTCCAACAACGCTGCAATTGCAGGATCGAGCGCCTCGGCTTCGGGCGCTGTGTCGGTCATCTCCTGCTGTTCTGGCAACTCTTCCCATTCGAATTGCTCTTCCAGCGAATATGGCGTTTTCACCACCCGCCATTCGTCAATCGAACCGGTGGGGCAAACCGGAATGCAATCCATGCAGAAGTTGCAGCTCTCGGCATCAACAACCACATTGTTGTCGTCATGTTGAATGGCCCCGATGGGGCAAGTCATTTCGCAGGTGTAACACCGGATACAGATTTCCGGATCAATCAGATGTTGCTTGAATGGCTGGGTCATGAATCCCCTGGCTTTGACAGGATGGCGTCGGGAACCGTGATTGCATCGATCAACGCCACACAAAGCCCCCGACAGTCCAAGCATCCAATGCAAGGACCGTTCATACCCGCAAGCTCGCGCTGGATGGCGCTGGTTTGCTGGGTGGGTGTGTTAGAGCGTGTGATCGACATGAATCATCTCCCGAATGTCGCGACCAGAATCAAAGCCGATCCTAGAAGCATAATGTAACAGTTCAGGGACAGTTTTTGATGCAAATCAAATTTTGCCCCCGGCGCGGCGGGTCTCAGGCCATGTGCAGCTTTACATATTCAAAATCGCCCGGTTTGTTGTCGATCCCAACTTTGGGCGGGTTGATCCAACCTGCATATTTACCCGGTTCTGTCACGGCCGTCATGAGTGACTGAATAAAGTCACCATCAGCCCGGCTGGGCAGCCATTGAACTATTCCCGCGTCATACTCGGCACCACTGATGATAACCCCGTCGGGATTAAAGTTGTGACCGGAAAAAACGCCGATCTTGCGGTTGAAACTCTCATGCGGCAGCTTCAGCGCGAACTCGACGCCAGACTTGGCGATGATCTTGTTCCACCGGCCAACACCACCCGACGCATCGCGGGTATAGTCATCTCGTAACCGCATATTGATCGCTGTCAGCGCCGGCACCTCTTTTTGCACCGCTTTGCCGTCTTCCATGTCCCAGACCACGTAAGTGTCGTTGGTCAGCATATGGTCGTCGTCGATCCGGTTTTCCTGATAACGTCCCTTGATCCCGGCGTTGAACGCATTGGCGGCGTTGGTCGATACTTCCTGACCAAAGAGATCAAGGCTGAGCGTGTAGTGCAGGTTCAGTTTTTTCTGGATAGTCGGAAGGTCGATGACACCCAGATCGCGGATCTTGTTGATATCATATGGATCGGTAATCCCATTCTCGACCATCACCTGACAGGTGCGCTCGATCGTGCGCCCCACGCCGGTTTCTCCGACAAACATATGATGCGCCTCTTCGGTCAGCATGAAGCGACATGTGCGGCTCAGCGGATCAAAACCCGATTGCGCGAGGCTCTCCAGCTGCATCTTGCCGTCACGATCTGTGAAATACGTGAACATGAAAAAGGACAGCCAGTCTGGCGTTTCTTCATTGAAGGCGCCCAGCATGCGCGGTGCCTCTTCTGATCCAGAAGAGCGGCGCAGCATGTCGTCGGCCTCTTCGCGCCCGTCACGTCCAAAGTATTTTTGCAATAGATAGACCATCGCCCACAAATGGCGGCCTTCTTCGACGTTTACCTGAAACAGGTTGCGCATGTCATACAGCGATGGGGCTGTTAGGCCGAGAAAGCGCTGTTGCTCTACCGAACCCGGTTCAGTATCGCCTTGAATGACGATCAGACGTTTCATCAGGTTGCGGTATTCGCCGGGCACTTCTTGCCATGCCGGTTGGCCCTTGTGCTCGCCGCAAGGGATCATGCGGCCTTCAACTTCGGGTGCCAACAAGACACCCCATCGGTATTCCGGCATTTTGACATAGTCGAACTTGGCCCAACCCTTGGGGTCCACGCTGACGGCCGTGCGCAGGTACACCATGGATTGCTGAAACTGCTGCGGGATCAGATCGTTCCACCAGTTAATATACCCGGGGTGCCATTTTTCTAGCGCTTTCAGGACTTTCTTGTCAGATGACAAGCCCACATTATTGGGAATTTGGGTGTCATAACTCACATTGATCAGATCAAGCATTCCATTCCTCCTCACCCCTGTAGGTCGGACAAATTTGTCCGACCCACCCTTGGGGTTTTACACACGTTCCATGTCATATTTGCCACGCACGCCGGTGCCATAGCGTTGCAAGGCGCCCTCTGGCCCTACGGCGCTGGGCCGGTTGAAAATCCAGTTCTGCCACGCCGTCAACCGCCCAAATATGCGGGTTTCCATTGTCTCTGGCCCGGCAAAACGCAAGTTTGCTTCCATACCGGTCATAGCATCTGCACTAAAGCTGGACCGCTCTTCCATGAAAATGCGGATTTCGTCGTCCCAGTCGATATCGTCGAGCATTTCCGTAACCAACCCGAGCAGTTCCGCGTCTTGGGCCTCAAGCGCGGTGCCTACGGCATCCTTGGCAGCCACCACGCTTTCCGGCTCGCCCAGAAATCGTGTTTCCAGCCGGGTCAGCCCGTTGCCCATCGGCATGGAGCCAAAATTCACCTCGCTAAGCGTCACTGTCGCCAGCGGGCGATTGTCGCCCTCGAACTCGTCTTCCATCATATAGGATCGGTCCACCGCAAAGAGCAGCTCTGCCAATACACCCGCAAAACACGAACCGTGCTCAATCAGGGCCGCCATGCTGCGCGAGGTCACATCGACCCGCTTCAGCACCCGTTTCCAGTATTGCAGTACTTCATTGGCCAACCAGTGATCGGCATTGGCAACCAGCATTGCTTCATGCGCCAGCACTGTCTCTGGATCACCCTGCGAGCGGATTATCCACAGCCCTAGCTCCATTTCGTTCAGCCGCAAATGCAGGATTGCGTCGTCTAGTTCCCGCGCCAGGCGAAGCATATAGGTCTGTGCCCCTTGCGCCTGAAACGTGTTCATATCCGCCGGTGCGTCGCTGTCGGGCCCCTTAATCGTGATCGTTGCGGTGCGTGCATCTCGATCAATGGCCAGCTCCACTGCGGAATAGGTCACGGCGCCGTCCGCGCCAAACTCTTTCGTCAACGGCGTCAGCGTGATTCCCTCTGCTACGTTCGCCTTGTCGGATGCAGCCGCAAACTCCGCCGCCCGTTCTGTGACCACCGCATCAAATTTGGCGTTCGAAATCACTTCGTCGACCAATCGCCATTCCTTGGCCCGCTTGCCGCGCACACCTTCTTCGATTGTGCAAAAAATGTCGGCGCGGTCCCGGCGCACTTTGCGTTTGTCGGTCACACGGGTTAGCCCCCCGGTCCCCGGCAATACGGCCAACAATGGCACTTCGGGAAGTGCCACGGATGACGCGCTGTCGTCGGTCAGCATGATATGGTTGCAGGCGAGTGCCAGTTCATAGCCGCCTCCGGCGCAGGCGCCCTTGATGGCAGCGACATATTTTTGGCCCGAATCTTCCTCGGCAGCTTCATAAGTATTGCGGGTCTCATTGGTGAACTTACAGAAATTCACCTTGTGGCTATGCGCTGCTCCACCCAGCATCCGGATATTTGCGCCGGCACAAAACACACGGTCCTTAGCAGATTTCATGACCACCACTTTGACCTCTGGGTGTTCGAACCGCATCCTCTGGACGACATCGCTCAGTTCGATATCAACACCTAGGTCGTAGGAATTCAGTTTGAGCTGATACCCCTCGAATAACGCGCCATTCTCGTCCACATCCATGATCAGATTGGCAACGGGGCCGTCATATTCCACCTTCCAGTGGCGGTATCGCGACGGGTCGGTCTGAAAGTCGATGAGCTGGGTCATGGCGCATTTCCCCTGGCAGTATGTTGTTTGCACGATAGTGCGCGTGTTGGGATGCGTAAAGATGATAGATGCAAAATAATGCGAAAAAATGCGGAGTTTGTCGTAATTATTTACGGTTCACGCGTCGTTTTTAGGAATATGAGCATTATAGTGCATAATCGTCAATTGGCATGACTTCCCACAATCTGCAAACATCTTCGCGGGTCATGCCGGGAATCGCTTTGCGTTGACCGGTCAAGGCCGTCTGTAAAAGGTCTTTGGCGAGATCTGATAGCCGTGCAACCGCGTTATTGCGCCCCATGCGTTGTTTTAAACCGGCGTTCGCAAGCTGGATCAAACCCTGCACCAAGGCGCGGTCAGCAGACCCATTTGGCAAGGACATCCAGATCGGCTCGAACAGTTCATGAGCCTCCCAGAAAAATCCTTCGTGCATAAATGCGAGTGCCAGTTGCCAACGATCGGATGTCTCGATTGCATCCAAACCAAACTCAAACCGATCAAACAAATCCTCTGAATGGCGGTCAGTCTGACCGGGCACATAGGCGTAGGGCGGTCGCCACTCGGTCACCGCTTGCATACGGTTTCAACCTCGGCCGCCTCAATTCGTTCCAGCCGGGTGATAAACTCAACAATCGTCATCAGCACCGCATCCCGATGCTCAAGATGCGGGGCATGTCCACAGTCTGGCAGCACCAAAATTTCCACAGGCGCATATGATCGATCTACCACTTCGTCCACCTGCGCGATGCTGCCATACGTATCCTGATGCCCTTGGATCACCAGCGAGGGAATGCGCAAATGGTCGATCACCTCGCCCACATGCCAGTCGCGGAACCCGTCAGAAAGCCAAGCATCGTTCCACCCCCAAAAAGCGCAATCGGGATCGCGATGGTACCGCGCCAGCTTTGCCTGTAACCCAGCGTTCGAATAAGCATCTCGTGCCCGTGCGATCTGCTCCAGCCCCTGAGGCTCGGTGAAGAAATGCGGCGCCATCAGGCACAGGCCACGCACTCGGTAGTCGGCCACAAGCCCGCAATACTCGGCGGCAATTGTTGCCCCGTCGGAGTGACCCAACAAGAAAACCCGCTCAGCGCCAAGCGCGTCCAACACGTCGGGTAGAACATCCTTGGCTTCGCGGGTCATGTAATCCAGAGGGCGGGGCAGGGCGCATGGATCCGATTGCCCATATCCAGCCCGCGAATACGCAAAAACAGAGCATCCCGTTGTCCGTGCCAGAGCCTCGGGAAAATCACGCCACATGGCGACACAGCCCAACCCCTCGTGCAACAGCACAATTACCGGATCGCGCCCCGGTGCAGAGCCCCAGGTCGACCATTCCAAGCTGGCACCGCCCGCGCTTAACCGGCCTGAGCCCGCTGCCCAGTCCAATGTCATCACGCCTCCTCGCGTAGCTTAAAGCGCTGTATCTTGCCGGTCGCGGTTTTAGGCAGATCGTCAACAACGCGTACCCAGCGGGGATATTTCCACATCCCGATCTTTTCTTTGACGTACTCCTTAAGCGCGTCTTCGGCGGGGGGCGTTTCACCATCTTTCATGACGATGAATGCCGCTGGCTTGGTTAGCCCGTCATGGTCGTCACGCGCCACAACAGCGGCCTCCAACACGCCGGGGTACTCTATCAGCACTTGCTCCACTTCGAACGGGCTCACCCAAATGCCGGACACCTTGAACATGTCGTCAGTTCGTCCGCAGTAAACATAGCGCCCCTCGGCAGTTCGTTCGTATTTGTCGCCGGTGCGCGTCCAGTGGCCTTCGAATGTCGACATGCTTTTGTTGCGTTTGTTCCAATAGCCTTCCGCGCTTGACGGACCGCGTACCAGCAGTTCGCCCACATCCCCATCCGGCACGGCGGCACCGTGTTCATCGATCAGTCTCACTTCATAGCCCGGCACAGCCATTCCAGATGTGCCATAGGCGATGTCACCGGGTTGATTGGATAGGAAAATGTGCAGCATCTCGGTCGAGCCGACCCCGTCGACGATCTCACAGCCCCACAGCCCTTCCCATCGTTCTCCAATGTCACGCGGCAATGCCTCACCGGCGCTGGTGCAAAGCCTCAGTGAATGCGTCGGTGCCTTACCGCGTGCCTCTTGCGTGGCGACCAATGCGGCAAACAAAGTCGGCACACCGCAGAATATCGTCGGTTGTTCCGTCTCCAGAATGCTCAGCACCCCGTCGGGCGTTGGCCGCCCACCCAATATGAGCGTGGTTGCGCCCACGGACATCGGAAACGATATCGCGTTGCCCAACCCATATGCAAAAAACATCTTGGCCGCAGAAAACACCGTGTCGTCTTCGCGAATGCCTAACACCTGCGCGCCAAACGTGTCCGCCGTTGCCTTTAGGCTGCCATGCACGTGCCGAACGCCTTTCGGCGCGCCGGTTGACCCTGAACTATATAGCCAGAACGCCAACTCATCCTCATGTGCCGCTGCGGTTTCGGCAGGGCGCGCGCCATCGACAAAGGCTTCGTAGGCTTCGATCTCGTCTGGCGCATCGCCCACAATAATCACGCGGCGGACAAAGCTGTTATCTGCCAATGCAGGTTGCACCACCGGCCACAGTTGAGCCGAGACAATAACAATCGGCGCGCGGCAATCCATTAGTATGGCCTGATAAACGGATGTGCTCAGCAACGTGTTCAGCGGAACCGGGATGGCGCCAGCTTTCATGGCGCCCCAAAAAATTACTGGAAATTCGATCTGATCACGCAGGATCATGGCTACGCGTTCTTCTCGTCGCACATCCGCCGCCAAAAGAGCACCCGCAAACCGCGCTGACTGTTCTGCGAGATCGCCATAGGTCAGCACACGTCTCGCACCGTCTGCCTCGCGAAAGGCGAGCTTTTCGGCGCGTCCCTCGGTGATGTGGCGATCCACAAAGTATGCAGCCGCGTTCCTGGTTGCTGACATAGGCTTCCTCCCCGCGCGAGTCGATTGATGCTTAATAATGCATATTGAGATCGATATTGCATCGAAAATCTTGCTTATATGCACAAAAGTGCAAGTTGTATTGCGCAATGCAAAAGGGCCGCAGCAAATGCTACGGCCCCTTCCAGACTCATCAAAACAAGATCAGTTGGTTGCTGTGTACTCGTCCATGAGCGCCTTGGCCTCGTCGATCATCGCCTGACCGTCCAATCCGCGCTTGTCCATGTCTGCAATCCAAGTGTCATAAATGGGCTGCACGGTTTCCTGCCACACAGCGGCGTCCGCTTCGGACACAGTGATGATGTTGTTGCCACGTTTCACGGCCAGCTCACGCGCCGGACCATCTGCATCGGCCTGTGTGCCACCCGCAAAAACAGAGAACTCTAGACCAGAGTTCTTGTCGATCGCGGCCTTCATCTCGTCCGACAGCGCGTCGTAACGTGGCTTGTTCATCGCCAACACGAAGGTGAGCGTATAAAGCGCGTTGCCTTCAAATTCTGTGTGGTTATCGACCAGTTCCGGCACCTTAAGCGCTGCCGTCACTTCCCATGGGATCGTTGTGCCATCAATCACACCTTTTGACAGGCCCTCCGGCACGGCAGGGACTGGCATACCCACAGGGCTTGCACCCGTCAGCGTCAGCAATTCATTCACCAAACGCGACCCACCGCGGATTTTCATACCCTTAAGGTCATCCGGCGTTGCCACGGCTTTGTTGGTGTGGAACATGCCTGGACCATGCACCCAGGTTCCAAGAATATGAACGTTCTTGAACTCGGTATCCTTCATGTTCTTGTCGAACATCTTCCAATAAGCATAGGACGCGGCCCGCGCATCGCCGACCATAAAGGGCAATTCAAACACTTCGGTCGACGGGAAGCGACCGGGGGTATAGCCGACAACCGTCCAAACAATGTCTGCTACACCGTCTATTGCCTGATCCATCAGTTCTGGCGGCTTGCCGCCCAGCTGCATTGATGGGTAACGCTCGACCTTGATTTGCCCGCCCGAGTCCTTTTCGACCGCATCGGCCCAGACATCCAAAATCAGTTTCGGCACGTTCGCCTGAGGCGGCAGAAACTGGTGCATACGCAATGTCACGTCCTGCGCCATAACGGCCCCAGTCGTGAGCGCGGCAGCGGCAACACCGCCGATAAGGTTAAATACTGTTCTGCGTGTGGTCATGAATTCCTCCCAGAAGACCCACGGCACTATAGTGCCGAATCTATGTATGGTGTGCATGATAATGCAAAAGACCCTATTGGGAAGCTGCAATTTATTGCCCACCCAGTTTGGCCGCGGATCCTTCAATATGCCAACCCTCCTGCGTCGTGGACAATTTGGCGCGACTGTCTGTCAGGCACGGACATTTTGGCAAACCATGCCGACCGCCCTCACACCCTGCGCAATTTTTTTGCACCCTCCCTTGTCAAACCAGAAAAATGTAACGATCAAGGATAAAAAGACCTGTGCGGCCTGCGCGGTTCCCGGCCTTTGCCGGATCAATCAATCAGGCACTGGGATTAGGACGAAACAGACCAACGCCATGAATGAAATTCTCCAAGGTCTGATTCAGGCGGCCCAGCTTATCTTCTCTCTCGACAGAGATCTTATCGAAATCTCGCTGCGCTCCCTTTATGTAACTGTCACCGCCGTCGCCATCGCATCGGCCATTGGTCTGCCGCTTGGATGCTGGCTGGCTGTGCGCCGCTTTCGCTATCGGCGGTTTGTTATCGCCACTTTAAACGCCCTTATGGGATTGCCCCCGGTGGTGGTTGGCCTGATCGTTTATCTGTTGCTGTCCCGCTCTGGCCCATTTGGGGTATTTGGTCTGTTGTTCACGCCAACAGCCATGATCATCGCCCAGGTGGTTATCCTGACCCCGCTCATTGCATCGATCGCGCATCAGGCCATTCGCGAACTCTGGGCCGAGTACCATGATCTGCTTATCTCGCTGAACACAACCCGCCGCCAACGCATTGGGACACTTCTCTGGGACGGGCGTCGCGCGCTGCTCACTGCCGCGCTTGCCGGGTTCGGGCGCGGCATTGGCGAGGTGGGCGCGATCATGATCGTTGGTGGCAATATCGACCACGCCACTCGGGTGCTGACCACCGCAATCGCACTTGAAACCGGCAAAGGTAATTTCTCACTCGCCCTCGCGCTTGGATTTGTCCTGATTGGCCTTGCCGTGCTTGTGAACCTGTTGATCCACAGCTTGTCTCGCACGGAGGTGAGCGGCAGATGGTAAAGCACACGATCCTTCCGCTGACCGTCCAAGACGCTGTCGTGCGCCGCCGCAAGAAAGTGCTGGTTGGACCCGTGTCGATGACAGTTGCGCCCTCGGGCCTGACCGTGGTGATGGGGCCAAACGGTGCGGGCAAAAGCACCCTGTTGCGCCTGCTGCACGGGATGGAGCGTCTCTCGCAAGGCAAACTGCAATGGCAGGTCCCCGAACCACAGGCGCGCCGCAGTCAGGCGTTTGTTTTTCAAACGCCCATCATGATGCGCCGTTCCGTGCTCGACAATGTGGCCTATCCGCTGATCACTCATGGAATACCGCGCCGCGCGGCCCGAAATACCGCAGCGGAATGGCTCGACCGTGTGGGTTTGACCGACAGCGCCGCCAAGCAGGCGACGGTTCTGTCGGGCGGGGAACGTCAAAAGCTCGCCCTTGCCCGCGCGCTGATCCGAGGGCCGGAAATTCTGTTTCTGGATGAACCCTGCGCCAATCTCGATGGGCGCGCCACGCGCGAATTCGAGGCCCTTGTGCTTGCCGCCCATGCTGGTGGAACACGTATCGTTATGGCGACCCACGATATCGGCCAGGCCCGCCGCCTTGCTGGTGACGTGTGGTTCATCTATCGCGGCGCCCTGCACGAGGCGGCCTCCGCTGACCAGTTCTTTGCCTCACCCCAAACCCCGGAAGCGCGCGCCTTTCTTCAGGGAGACATTGTCGAATGAATTTGAACCACATACTTGCCGGTGGCCTCATATGGATGGCCTCACTTGTGCAAGCCGACGAGATGAAAATGGCCGTCACAACCTCCTTTCACAACTCGGGGCTGTCGGACGTTTTGCTGCCGGAGATCGAGAAAGATCTGGACCTTAGGGTGCAATTGCTTGTCGTTGGCACCGGTCAGGCTATTCGCCTTGGTCAAGCTGGGGATGTTGACGCCATCCTTGTACACTCCAAAACGGCCGAAGAAGCCTTTGTTGCAGATGGCTACGGCACGCACCGGACCGAGATCATGTATAACGACTTTGTCCTGATCGGGCCCGCCGCAGACCCCGCTGACATTGCGACAGCCACTTCCGCAGCCGATGCTCTGAGTCGCATTGCCACCGCGCAAACACCCTTTGTCAGCCGTGGTGATGACAGCGGTACGCACAAGAAAGAGCAATCGCTTTGGGACACCGCCAATGTCTCGGACCGGGATGTCGTATGGTACAAAGAGGCCGGTGCGGGCATGGGTGCTACGCTGAACACCGCCTCCGGCCTGAATGCCTACATCCTGTCAGACCGCGCCAGTTGGTTGAAATTTGGAAACAAGGGCGATCTGGCTTTGCTCTATTCGGGCGACCCAATCCTATTTAATCAATACGCGTATCTGCCCGTCGACCCGGCACGCCACGACCATGTCATGTCCGATCAGGCCGCACGCCTCGAAAACTGGCTTACCAGCCCACGCGCGCAGGCGTTGATCGATGGATATACGCTCAACGGCGAGACACTCTTCACCTTTAACGCGAAATAAGTCGGCCTTTCCCGGGCTGCACATTGCGGCCCGCCATGGAACGCGGCAATAATCGGTGGCCGATTCCGCGAAAAGGCTTGTGCGCGATGCTGTTAGACCTCACCCCAAGCGGCCCGATCGAGGCTGCCGTCGCTTTGGCCATCCTCGCCGTCATGTTCGCGCTGTTCGTCACCGAACGCTGGCCCGCCGAGGTTGTCGCGCTCACCGCCGCAGCTGCCATGCTGTTTGCCGGTGTATTGCCCTACAACGCGGCCCTAACCGCACTGTCGAACCCGGCTCCCTGGACAATTGGGGCGATGTTCATCATCGCTGGGGCACTCGTGCGCACAGGGGCGCTTGAACGGTTCACCCGTTTGGCCGAGGCGCAAGCCAGCCGCAACCTAGGAATTGCCGTTGCCTCCCTGATCGCTTTCGCGGTTGTGGCGTCCGCCTTTGTCAACAACACACCGGTGGTTCTGATTATGATTCCGGTCTTTGTGCAATTGGCGCGCAAACTGGACATTGCTGCCAGTAAACTTCTGATCCCACTGTCCTATGCCTCCATTCTCGGTGGTACTCTGACCTTGCTCGGGACCTCGACCAACCTGCTCGTGGCCGGGGTTGCGCAAACTCACGGGCTTGCGCCGTTTTCGATATTCGAGGTCACGCCAGTTGCAGTTGTGCTGGTGGGGTGGGGGCTTCTCTACCTTCGATTTGTCGCCCCACGCTTCCTGCCAGATCGCGCCAGCATGGCGATGCTCTTTGCGGATCAGTCCAAGCGCAAATTTCTGGCCGAAGTCGCCATTCCCGACAACAGCGCGCTGGTTGGGCAAAAAGTTCTCGAGGCCCACCTATTGCGCCGCGATGACATGCGGGTGGTGGATGTATTGCGTGGCGATGCCTCGCTGCGCCGTGATCTCAAATCGGTCACGCTGCAAGCCGGGGACCGGCTGGTCATTCGCACTCAGATGGAAGAGTTGCTGGGGCTTCAGGATGATCGCAATCTGCGCACACTCGACAAACTCAGCTCACGCCAGACTATCACGGTCGAGGTTCTGATCACACCCACAGCGACGCTTGTGGGCAAATCCATGGGACAGCTGCGGTTGCGTCGTCGCTACGGCGTTTACCCCTTGGCCGTGCATCGCCGTGACCAGAACATCTCGGGCGAACTGGACAAACAAGTGCTTCAGGTGGGTGATACAATCCTGCTCGAAGGAGCGCCGGAAGATATCTCGCGTCTCGCGGCTGACACCCGCCTGATCAGCGTGTCTGAGCCCTCGGCGCGGGCGTACCGTCGCTCCCACGCCCCAATCGCTGTTGCGGTTCTTGCAGGGATTGTGCTCTGCGCCGCATTTGGCGTGGCCCCAATCCTCTATCTCGCGATTATTGGCGTCGCTGTCGTGCTGTTCTCCGGCTGCATCGACGCAGAAGAGGCGTTTTCCTTTGTCGACGGGCGCTTACTGGTCCTCATTTTCTCCATGCTTGGGGTCGGAACCGCCTTGGAAACCTCCGGGGCGGTCGAGCTGATCGTGAATGCCGCGCTGCCCTATTTGCAAACCATGCCGCCCTTCCTGATTGTCTGGTCTATCTACCTTCTGACCTCGCTCTTGACCGAACTGATCTCGAATAACGCTGTCGCCGTGGTCATCACACCACTGGCCATCAGCCTCGGTATTGCATTGGGCATAGACCCTCGCCCGCTGATCGTCGCCGTCATGATCGCCGCCTCCGCCAGCTTTGCAACACCGATCGGATATCAGACCAATATGATGGTCTATGGTCCGGGTGGCTATCGCTTTACCGATTTTCTGCGTGTTGGAATTCCACTCAATGTCAGTATTGGCTTGCTGGCGTCGCTGTTAATCCCATTGATTTGGCCCCTCCATGCCGCGCAATGAGGTGTTTTCGTAGCGCGCGCCATAGATACAGATTAAGGGGGGATGACCCAAATATCGGTCAGCTATCTGGCGTCGTGTGAATCGCAAACTGTTCCAAATCGGCCTCGGCCGGTTTGATCGCGCGATACTGTTCCTTCACACCACCCTCGGTCAGCTCCCGCGCGACGGTCAACAGGGTGTTTGCTTCATGCTCGGCGCATAAATCTGCCATCTGGCGTAGTTCTTCTTCGGCGACAGGCAAGGCGGCCTCAACAGATGGTGCGCCGTAGATGTCGACAAAATGCTGCGCGAGATGTTGAGCAAGCACCTTCATTTCCGAAGGTTCGATCTGCGTGACCGCGACAAACGTCACCCGCCCAAACGTCTCAACCCCCAGCCATCCGTTGGCAAAGGCTTGACGCGCTTTGCCGGTCAGATCTGCGTCGGACCAGTTGGAAAACTCAAACCCTCCGCTGATCGCCCATTCCCCGGTGCGGGCAGGGCTGAAAAACACCCTCTGATCGCTTTCGTCAAAATGGATCGCGCGTGCCAGAAACATGGTCATTCTCCCCTATCCAAAAGCCGCGTTAGGGGCAGCAAACGGGTGTCATTACCCTGTTTCAGTAAAGCCCCAAACACTTCGTCCGTCCCCATGAAAATCCCTTTTTCCGTAGCGCCTTGCATGGTCCACGAAACATCTTCACCAACCCCATGCGCCAGCCCGCGCCACTCGTTGCCAAGAGGTTTCATTCCCTCCTCTTCCATCCGGTTCACCCAGACCAAAGTGTGCCGCACCCAAGCGCTCAGCAGCGCATCGGCCGTCACGTCGACACACCCTTCTTCATAAAGGCAGGTTTGATCCGGTGCCGACCCCGGTGCATCCGGATCGGCGGGTATCAGCGGCAATTCCAGACCGAGGACAATCCAATCTGGTACTTCGCTGTCCGCCGTTTCTGACGCCGCCACGCGCAACCGCCCACACCCCGCGCCATTGACGTAAATCTGGCCGGTCCAGCCCAAATGCACAGCCACCTCCGGAGGGGCCAAAGCACCAAGCGCGTTCTGAAACCCGATCCCGCATGCAATCATCACTGGCATGGCGTCCCTGAGTGGTACCTCCGGTGCAAATACAATCGCCGCGCTCAGTTGATCTGTTGCGAGGTTATACACCACCAGTCCGGCGTCACATCCCATGATCGCTTGCATACGCGCTTTGGCGAATGGATCTGCCTTACCAGTCAGGGCAAGCCCCTCAAAAAGCGGCGGGAATTGCGGTGCTTCGCTCATGCATGCCCTTCCGAAATCAACGATTTTGCCAAGGCTCGAAAAGACTGAGCCTGTGCGGAACCCGGCGCGGACACAACAATTGGTGCGCCGCTATCTGCTGCCACACGGATGTTCATCGATAATGGAATTTCCGCCAGCAAGGGCACGCCCAGTTTCGCGGCTTCTGCCGCGACACCACCGTGCCCAAACATGTGTTCTTCGTGCCCACAATTGGAACAGATATGAGTGCTCATGTTCTCGATCATGCCAACAATTGGCGTTCCCAGTTTCTCGAACATATTGATCCCCTTACGGGCATCCAACAGTGCGATGTCTTGTGGCGTTGATACCACTACAGCACCCGTCAGTTCCGCCTTTTGTGCCAACGTCATCTGCACGTCACCCGTGCCGGGTGGCAGGTCGACGATCAACACATCCAGTGCCCCCCATTGCACCTGGTTCAGCATCTGTTGCAAGGCGCCCATAAGCATCGGGCCACGCCAGACAACGGCCTCTTCCTCGCGGGTCATCAGGCCGATGGACATCATGGTAATGCCATGATTTCGCATAGGTAAAATGGTCTTGCCATCAGGGCTGGACGGGCGCCCGCTCACGCCAAGCATTCTTGGTTGAGACGGGCCATACACATCCGCATCCAGCAAGCCGACCCGACGCCCCTCTGCGGCCAAGGCGGCGGCGAGGTTCGCGGAAACGGTCGATTTGCCAACACCACCCTTACCAGAGGCCACCGCGAGGATACGATCAACTCCGGCGATTTTTTGCGGCCCCTGTGGTTCTGCTGGCTTTGATCCCTTAAGATCGGGGGGCGGCTTGGGTGCAGAATGCGCAGTCATCACAACTGACACTTTTTCGACGCCATCAAGCGCCGAAATCTTCTCTTCGGCTTCGCTCTTGACCGGTTGCAGGGCCGCGGCCCTGGCAGGGTCAATCTCCAGCACAAAACGCACCTCGCCACCGTCAATGTTCAGCGCGCGCACCATGCCACTCGACACCAGATCGCTGCCAGAAGCCGGGTCTTTCAGCTGTTTGAGAACTGCCAGTACTTCGTCACGGCTTGCCATTCACGAACGCCCCGCAATCTTGCCGGTGACGACGTGCTCAATCTCGAGGCCATCGATTGTCAGAACCACTTTGGCGTCAAAGCTTTTGCCTGTTGTCGCCTCTGTGCCTGCCGTGCGCATAGCATCTTCGATCGCTTGCTGCGACGTCACTCCCACCTGCTTCAGGAACTTGCGCATCGTCATGTTGAAATCTTCGCTCATCTCGCTGTCCTCATGTCAAAATCAGTCTCTAATTTGGCCCTAACCGGCGTGTATTGACGGAATCGCTGTGACGCGCCTAGCATTGCGTTATGCCAAAAACGCGCCTGATACCCCGTCTGCTTGCCACCGCTTTCTGCATCTCGCTTCTCTCGGTACTGAGCGTCGTGGAAAGCCGCGCACAAGGCAAGTCCATGACGCTCGCCATGCCTGAGGCCATGGTTGAAAATGGCTTTGCCAAGTTTCTTTTGCCGCGTTTCATGTTGAAACATGGTGTGCGCGTGACGCCAGTTGGACCGGGTGAAACGGCGGATGCCCGGCTTGATCCTGATGGCGGAAAGGCGGCGTTTTCCGATGCGTCTCACACTTTTGGTTTGGTGCTTGTCACAACGTCGCCGCACGCGGAGAAATTTGCCGACTGGCTCACGTCTGACGTTGGCTTGCGCACCGTGACCAGTTTCAAAATCGACGGCACTGAGATTTACGGCCCGCCCAAGGAGGTGGTCGAAGAGGTAGTGGAAACGGTACTCTCCGGCGATGCTCAGTCGGGGCAGCAAACGTCGGTCACCGCATGTGGGCGCTGCCATGTCGTCGGGGATATCAACCGTATGGCGGGTATCGGATCGACCCCGTCCTTTGCGGTGTTGCGTACCTTGGGCGACTGGCAGGAACGGTTCGAAACCTTTTATGTGCTCAACCCTCATCCGGCGTTTACCATTATCACCGACGTGACCCTGCCGTTCGATGAAAGCCGCCCGTCGCCCATAAGCCCGATTGAGGTCACGCTTGACGAATTGGAAAACATTGTCGCCTACGTCGCCGCAATGGCGCCTGCGGAACTGGGTTCGCCGATTGAGCATCAGTGATCCCGGCGCTTGGACAAATAGTCATCTGTGGTGCGCACGGCTGGGCGCGGCGCTGCTGCAAATGGGCTATTCTGCTGATGATATTGCGCGTTGACGCGACAATCGTCACACATGCGGATCATGCGCGCCGCGTCAGATGTGGCAAACATTGGGTGTTTGCCTTCCAGCTTTTCGATAATGCGCTCGATTGTCGATTTCACGCCAAACGGTTTACCGCACTCCACACAATCAAACGGGGCTTCTTCATGCACAATGGCCTGATTAAAAGCCGCATCCGAGGTGTCGAATTGCGGCAGCAACGAGATCGCGTTTTCAGGGCACACGCGCGTGCACAACCCACATTGCAAACAGGCGTCTTCCTGAAAGCGTAACTGAGGCATCTCGGGGTTATCACCCACTGCGCCAGCCGGACAAAGCGAGACACAGGACAGGCACAGTGTGCATGCCTCTTTGTCAACCAGTACGGCGCCGTATGGCGCATTCTCCGGCAGCTTAATCGGTGCCTTCAAGTCCGGTTGCAGCGCTTTAACAGCCAACCGCGTCACTTGACGACGTGTCCCAAGCGGCAGGATTGGCTCGATATTACATGGGGCAGGAGACACGCCGTAAAGCATGTCGCACAACGCTGCGGGTTCACTCGGTTCTATTATCCGCACACGCTCAGACGCGCCACATAGCGCCTGCGCGAGCACCATCTCGCTCGCCAATGAATCCCGTTCGGACTTGGGCGAGACCAGCACATCAACGGCAACAAACCCGCTCGCCAAGGCGGCGAGCATTTCGGCATGGCCCACACCTGATACGCGCTCCATATCTAGCGGGATCACGTCAGCGGGCAAACCGCGCTCAAATCGAGCCGCTAACGAAATCATTTCGGCGCCAAAGTCGCGATCATGTATCAAAAGCCTTGGGGCCGTGCCTCCCGCCGCGCGATAGGCGTCGCTTAATCCGGCAATCCGCTGGAACAAAAAGCTGACCGGTGGATCATCGTAAGTGATGGCGCCGGATGGGCAGAGCGCTGCGCAAGATCCGCAACCGGCACAGATTGACGGGTCGATATCCACGTGATCCCCGGCTGAAACAATTGCGGAAGTCGGACAGATATCAAGGCATTTGCTGCAACCGGCCTGTTCCGCCCGTGAATGGGCGCAAATCGTAGGATCAAGGTTAAGGTATAGTGGTTTTTCAAATGTGCCGATCAGATGCGAGGCGCTCATAACGGCTTCGTGCACTGCTTCCGGGCGGTTTGGGTCGGCCCGCAAGTATCCGTCTCGTTTTTCAGGAGCTGGGAACAACGGCGCATCGCGACGCAGGTCGATGATGATGTCGCACTCTGTCTGTGCCCCATTCTGGGCCTCTCCAAACGTCAACGTACCGCGCCCGCCCGGTGCGACCTGTTGCAGTGCGTCAATTGTAACGGTGAAATTCCCAAGCGCGCCTTGAGCACCCTTAATGCGTCCAGCGATAACGTCGAACCCCCTTTCCAGTGGCGGTTCAGCGCCACTCTCCAGCAAAACAGTGACGCCCAGATGATCACGCAATTGCCGTGCTGCGGCCAGCGCCGTCTCCTCTGGACCGACAATCAGGCACAATCCCTCAGAGGCAATATCAAAGGTCTTCGCGGGCGGCGGTGCGCGCAGAGCGTCGGCCACAAGAGCGGCCATTTTTGGTCCCGAACCGCGGGCCTGATCCGACCAGCCAGCCCGATCGCGAAGGTCGATAAATTGCGGTTCTTGAGTGCCAAGTTCAGCCGCCAATTCGGTAAAGAAATCGCGCTCCTGCTGGCAGGCAATGATCGCGTCGCCGCCGCCAATCGCATCAGCCGCCGCTTGTGAATCTTGCATACACAAGCCGGTATGTACCTTTGAGCAGGTCACGCCTTTAACCTGGCCAAGCACGTCAGTATCAATCGCTGAACTGCTCAAACAGTTACATAAAATCAATGACTTGGACATGATTTCCCCCTGGCTATGTTTCGCTGTCCCGACAGCGCCCGCTGCACAGGAAGTCAGAAAATCGGACGCGCGTAAACCCCTGCCAAGGTACGTGATTCGGCGAATCAGACGTCGATAAATCCAACTGATTTAATAGGGCAATGGCCGTTGTGGACATTCTGTCCGCAACGCTCTGGGTGGCTCCGGCATTTGGCGCAAATTGTCCATTTTGTGCCGTCTATTTCAGCGTCTGCGCGAAATCCTTTGGCAAAGTCGGACTTTGGCCGGATCATAAAAATAATTTCTGAACCAGTACTCAAGCCGTCGTTCTGGTCAGACTCGGGAGGAGCACTAACAAATATGCGAACTGCGCCGGTATCCTTGCCATTGGGCATCGTGATCCGCCGAACCCCATCGGTCAGCCGGTGGGCCAAGTGGTCGTGGAAGGCGGTCAGCGTTCTGCCCGGAGCCGCGCAAGCCGATTGGCAGGTTCTGCGCGAAGAAGGGGACGCGGTCGAATATCACGCCGCCACGGTGCAGCTCGATCTCTGGGCCACAGATACCGAAGCGTACCTGACCGGACTGTCTTCTCGGGTGCCGTCAATCGGCGTTGTGCTGCGAGAGGGCACTGGAGAACACCCTTACGACGTAGTGCTGGCCACAGCGTCCCCTTACGAATTTCAAGATTACGCGGACAGCGGGGAAGAGCTTGTTGAACTGGTGCCGATGCCCGAAGGCCTTGTGGCGCTGATCCGCGATTTTGTGAGCGAACATCACGAAGAAGAGGTGTTCGTCAAACGCCGCCGCGACAAGAAACGTATCGATCTTGTTGAAGATGGCAAAGGTGATCCGCGCATCTCGCAGCTGTCCGACGTCTTCCGAACGCCACGTCGGGGGAGGCTGAATTGACCCAAGCTCCTGCCACCAAACCAAGAGACTTCTGGGCCCGCCGCAAAGCTGCTGTTGCAGCCGAGGCTGAGGCCGAGACGATTGCGACAGAGCAGGCCGAGCTGGCCGAGACCCATACGGCACTTGAGGAAAAGACCGACGCGGAAATCCTCTCTGATCTGGAGTTGCCTGACCCGGATACGCTGGAGCAGGGCGATGACTTCTCGGTCTTTCTTGCCAAAGCGGTCCCCGAGCGCATCCGACGGCGCGCGCTGCGCAAGTTGTGGCTGTCAAACCCCGTGCTCGCCAATGTCGATGCTTTGGTCGATTATGGCGAGGATTATACAGACAGCGCCACGGTGATTGAGGGCATGCAAACCGCCTATCAGGTTGGCAAGGGCATGTTGAAACATATCGAGGAAATGGCGCGTCAGGCCGAACTCGAGGCAAATCCTCCCGAACCCGATTTGAAAGATGCCGACGACACCCATGACCTGACGCTGGCCCAGTCTGAAGACGATGCGCGGGAGCCTATGATGGACGCGTGCGATCCACCCGCTGCCGCGCCAATGGACACAGTTGCCGACCATGACACGGACACCGATCAGGAGCCCGTCGCTCTACAACGCCGCCGCCTTCGGTTTGCATTTGACGACACCCAAGCCAACTCATCCCCCACAGCCACGGAGACGTCATGACCGACGCAGCCCAGACCATTCAAATCGCCGAAGAAGATGCACTGCGCGCTGATTTGTACGATTTCCTTGCAGCACTCCTCGCGGGTCCACCAAGCAAGGATCTGCTGACACGTGCGATTGGTCTGACAGGGGATGACAGCGACTTGGGGCAGGCCATCGCCACCATGGCGCGTGTTGCCAGAGCCACGAATGAAAAAGCCATCAAACGCGAATTCAACGCCCTCTTTATCGGCCTCGCCCGTGGCGAATTGATGCCATATGCCAGCTATTACTTGACCGGCTTTTTGAACGAAAAGCCACTAGCCGGATTGCGGGCGGACATGGCCGCACTGAGGATCACCCGCGCGCCTAACGTTTATGAGCCCGAGGACAACATCGCCTCTTTGTTCGAGATGATGGCAGGCATGATCCGGGGCCGTTTTGGCGATCCGGTGCCGCTCCAGCGTCAGAAAGACTTCTTCTTCAAACACATCGCACCCTGGGCTGAGCATTTCTTTTCCGATCTCGAAACAGCTCAGCACTCGGTTTTCTATGCGCCCGTCGGAACCGTCGGCAAGGCATTTCTCGACATTGAAACACAAGCGTTCCGCATGGGGGCGGACTGACGTCAATTGAACCTGCCGGACCCCACCGGCCAACCCAAAGGAGGATGAAATGCGCAAAGACAAAGAAGACACCGGCCAATCCCGGCGTGACTTCCTGAAGCTCGCTTCTACCGCAGCTCCGGCCGCGGCAGCCATTGCCGTGATGTCACCGCAATCCAGCGAAGCCCAACCGGCTGACCTGACCCGCGATGCCATGCAGGACACCGCGCATACCCGCGCCTACTACGACAGCGCCCGGTTTTAAGAGCGTTTTGATTTTCTGGAATGCAGAGAATTGAAATGCGTGTTCGACCCGAAAGGGGAGAGGCAACGTATTTCAATGCAATTCAAATCAATACGCGGAATCGGACGATGACACCCCGCCCCCGACCACTGGTTGCGTGACGCCCACCGGTCGGGTTTTGAACACTAACCAAGCCACCCCAGCATCGAATTGGGGGAGCAAGGGAGGAAAAACATGCTTAGGAAAAAGACCAACGGGGTTGCGCGACGCCCCCAGCGGACAAGTATCCTGTCTGCGGCAGCTGAAAAGTCTGTCGATCGCCGCACGTTCCTGCGCGGATCGGGCCTCGCCATTGGCGGTCTGGCTGCAATAGGCGCCACCGGCGGAACCGTAACACAAGCGCAGGCGCAACAAGTCGTCAGTGCCGCTGTGGACACTGTGAAATCCGTTTGTACACACTGCTCGGTCGGCTGTACCGTTGTGGCAGAGGTCAAAAACGGCGTCTGGGTCGGCCAAGAGCCGGGCTGGGACAGCCCGTTCAACCTCGGGGCACATTGCGCCAAAGGTGCCGCCGTACGCGAACATGCTCACGGCGAACGCCGCCTCAAGTACCCGATGAAGAAGGAAAACGGGGAATGGGTGCGCATCAGCTGGGAACAGGCCATCGACGAGATTGGCGACGGCATGATGAACATCCGCCAAGAGAGTGGACCTGACAGCGTCTATTGGCTTGGTTCGGCCAAGCACAACAACGAGCAGGCCTATCTGTTCCGCAAGTTTGCCGCCTATTGGGGCACGAACAACGTGGATCATCAGGCTCGTATCTGTCACTCGACGACCGTGGCTGGTGTTGCAAATACATGGGGCTACGGCGCCATGACCAACTCCTACAACGACATCCACAACTCCAAGGCTATCTTCATCATCGGCGGCAACCCTGCCGAGGCGCATCCGGTTTCGCTGTTGCATGTTCTGCGCGCCAAAGAGCAGAATAACGCTCCGCTGATCGTCTGCGATCCGCGCTTTACCCGCACAGCGGCCCACGCCGATGAATATGTGCGTTTCCGTCCCGGTACGGACGTGGCGCTGGTCTGGGGTATTCTGTGGCACATCTTTGACAACGGCTGGGAGGACAAAGAGTTCATCCGCACCCGTGTCTGGGGCATGGACCAGATCAAGGAAGAAGTCGCTAAGTGGACTCCCGAAGAAGTGGAGCGCGTGACCGGCACACCCGGTACACAGCTGCGCCGCGTGGCGCGTACCATGGCCAATAACCGCCCCGGCACCGTGATCTGGTGTATGGGTGGTACACAGCACACCAACGGTAACAACAATACGCGTGCGTATTGTGTGTTGCAGCTTGCGTTGGGCAACATGGGCACGTCCGGGGGTGGCACAAACATCTTCCGCGGCCACGACAACGTTCAGGGTGCAACAGACCTTGGTGTTCTCAGCCATACGCTTCCGGGTTACTATGGCCTCTCCGCAGGGGCATGGGGCCACTGGGGCCGTGTCTGGGGTGAAGATGGCGATTGGCTCAAGGCCCAGTTCGCGACAACCACAGGTGCGGATGGCAAGGAGAAGTCACTACAGAACCTCACCGGTATCCCGGTGTCGCGCTGGATCGACGGTATCCTCGAGGACAAAGAGAACATGGATCAGCCGGACAATGTTCGGGCCATGGTGCTCTGGGGCCACGCGCCCAACTCACAGACGCGTATGAAGGAAATGAAGACAGCTATGGAAAAGCTGGACATGCTGGTCGTGGTTGACCCGTTCCCCACTGTTTCCGCTGTTCTGCATGACCGTACTGATGGCGTCTATCTGCTACCGGCTTGTACGCAGTACGAAACCCGTGGCTCTGTCACGGCGTCCAACCGTTCGCTGCAATGGCGTGATCGTGTGATCGAGCCGCTGTTCGAAAGTTTGCCGGATGAGGTCATCATGGCCAAGTTCGCGAACAAGTTTGGTTGGGGCGACCGCCTGTTCCGCAATATCGAGATGGAAGATGCCGAGACACCAAATGTCGAAAGCATCACGCGCGAGTTCAACTCGGGCCTCTGGACGATCGGTTACACCGGTCAAAGCCCGGAGCGGATCAAGCTGCACATGGAAAACCAGCACACGTTCGACCGCACAACGCTTCAGGCGATTGGTGGTCCAGCGGATGGCGACTATTACGGTTTGCCATGGCCGTGCTGGGGAACAGCCGAGATGGGCCATCCGGGTACGCCAAACCTCTATGACATGTCCAAACGTGTCTCCGAGGGCGGCCTGACCTTCCGCGCCCGCTTTGGTGTCGAACGTGATGGTGACAACCTCTTGGCGGAGGGCGTTTCCAGCGTTGGATCCGAAATTCAGGACGGCTATCCCGAATTCACCATGCAGATGCTGATGGATCTGGGATGGGATGGCGATCTGACGGATGAGGAACGCGCATCGATTGATGCGGTTGCTGGTCCCAAGACCAACTGGAAGACCGACCTGTCGGGCGGTATTCAGCGGGTTGCGATCAAGCACGAAT
The DNA here is from genome assembly GCF_003014475.1 of Shimia abyssi. GTDB lineage: Bacteria > Pseudomonadota > Alphaproteobacteria > Rhodobacterales > Rhodobacteraceae > Shimia > Shimia abyssi. The sequence continues at coordinate 106,431 of NZ_PYGJ01000009.1, forward strand.
GTGCGCCCTTTGGGAATGCCAAGGCGCGGGCCGTCGTGTGGACCTTCCCCGATCCGATCCCGGTTCACCGCGAGCCGCTCTATACGCCGCGGCGCGATCTGGTGGCGGATTACCCAACCTACGAGGACCGCAAGTTTTATCGCTTGCCCACCATGTATGCCTCGATCCAGAAACAGGACTTCAGCAAGGACTATCCGCTGATCCTGACCTCGGGTCGTCTGGTTGAATACGAAGGTGGCGGGGATGAAACCCGGTCCAACCCGTGGTTGGCCGAACTGCAACAGGACATGTTCATCGAGATCAATCCGCGTGATGCGAATAATCTCGGGGTACGTGACCGCGCGCAGGTTTGGGTCGAAGGGGCCGAAGGGGCCAAGGTCAAAGTGATGGCCATGGTCACGAACCGTGTGGGCGAAGGTGTGGTGTTCATGCCCTTCCACTTTGGCGGCCATTTCGAAGGTAAGGACCTCAGGGACAAGTACCCAACCGGGGCCGATCCGTATGTGCTTGGTGAATCCACCAACACGGCACAGACCTATGGCTATGATTCAGTGACCCAGATGCAAGAGACCAAAGCGACTCTCTGCAAAATCTGGGCAGCGTAAGGAGGAGAAGAGAAAATGGCAGCAAGAGCAAAATTTCTCTGCGACGCTGAGCGATGCATTGAATGCAACGCCTGTGTGACCGCCTGTAAGAACGAGCACGAGGTGCCTTGGGGCATCAACCGGCGCCGTGTTGTGACCATCAACGACGGTAATCCGGGTGAACGTTCGATTTCGGTGGCTTGCATGCACTGTTCGGACGCGCCCTGTATGGCCGTTTGCCCGGTGGATTGCTTCTATCAGAACGAAGAAGGCGTGGTTTTGCACTCCAAGGACTTGTGCATCGGCTGCGGCTATTGCTTCTACGCGTGCCCGTTTGGCGCGCCGCAATATCCGCAAGCAGGTAACTTCGGGTCTCGTGGCAAGATGGACAAATGTACCTTCTGCGCTGGCGGTCCCGAAGAAAACCACTCGAACGCCGAGTTCTCCAAGTACGGGCGCAACCGGATTGCAGAAGGCAAACTGCCGATCTGTGCCGAAATGTGCTCGACTAAGGCACTGCTCGCAGGTGACGGCGATGTTGTGTCGGCCATCTACCGCGAACGCGTCGTGGCGCGCGGGTTTGGGTCTGGTGCTTGGGGCTGGGGTACAGCCTATGAACAAAAAGGCGGCTAAAGCTGGCTTTTGAAATGAGGCCGGGCGGTGCGCTGCCCGGCCTTTCCCCATCGTTGCAATCCAGTTGAGCAGCGCTGATCAACACATTCCTAAACCTGTGGCACCTGCGTGTGCCGAGGAGATTTTTCGCATGACCCGTTTGCGCCTTTTGCTGTCCATCCTGACGATCTGTCTGGTGTCCACCATGGGGGTCGCCCAAGAGGCGACCGGTTCCAATGACACCCGTGCCGCCACCGGTGGCGCGCAAACCCTCGAAGATATTATGGCGCGACAGCGGGGCGAGAAGATCGATGACACGTTCCGCCGTGATGCGACGGGCCAAGCCAACGTTGAGGGGCTGATCGGTCAACTTGGCACACGTGGGGTTGCCTCAGATTCCGAAGTTTACCGCGCTCTGCGCTATGGAAGCGCGACAACCTCGACATCGGCCCGCGGCCCTGTCGCCGGTGTGCTCATTCAAGACAACGGCATGACATGGCTGACCTTCCGCGAGGGGCCGCTTCTCAAGTATGGTTTTTACGCGCTGGGCGGAATGCTCGCCGTTATCCTGCTGTTTTTCTTACTACGTGGAAAAATTCGTATCGACGGTGAAAAAACCGGACGCAAGATCACACGGTTTGTCGGTATCGAACGCTTTGCGCATTGGACACTCGGTATTTCCTTTATTCTGCTGGCCCTGACCGGCCTGTTCCTGATCGCGGGGCGCAATTTCATCATGCCGTGGATGGGCAAAGAGGCTTACGCGACAATCGCGCTGGCGGGAAAATGGGTGCACAACAACGTTGCGTGGGCCTTTATGATCGCGCTGGTGATGGTTTTTGTGATGTGGGTCGTGCACAACATCCCCAACATGACCGACCTGCGTTGGTTGGCCAAAGGGGGCGGGCTGTTTTCCAAGGGCGTGCATCCACCGGCACACAAATTCAACGCCGGCCAAAAGATCATTTTCTGGTCCGTAATTCTGCTGGGCTTTTCTATTTCGCTGTCGGGTCTGTCGCTGCTCTTTCCGTTCGAGATACCGACATTTGCCAAGACATTTGTGATCCTGAACGCGACGGGCTTGCCAGAACTGATAATGGGCACACCCTTGCCAGAGGTGCTCTCGCCTTATCAAGAAATGCAATATTCCCAGGCGTGGCATGCCATCGTCGCCTTTGCCTTTATCATGATTGTCATTGCCCACATCTATCTGGGCAGCGTTGGCATGGAAGGGGCATTTGACGCGATGGGTACGGGCGACGTCGAAGAACAATGGGCCAAAGAGCACCACTCGCTCTGGTACGAAAAGGAAATGGAACGCACCAAGTCCGCCCCGGATCAGGCCACGCCTGCTGAATAAAATGCGGCTCGGCGGCATCGTTCTCAGCCTTTTGTTGGCGCCGGGTCTGGCGCTGGCGGGCGATTTTTTTACTCTTGAGGGCCATGGTGGCCCGATCAAGGGGATCGCAGTCTCGCCGTCTGGCGATCGCATTCTCACCGCCAGCTTCGACAATTCTCTGGGCTATTGGAGAGACCAAGCGCCAAGCTGGTTAGAAGCGCACGAAGCCGCCGCCAATACTGTGCGATTTGTCGTCGATACGGTCGCGGTGTCGGCAGGTGACGACTTTGCGGTACTGCTCTGGGATCTGCAAACCGGCACGGCCACGCGCCTCGGCGCGCACAAGGGCAAAGTGATTTCGTTGCGTGTCTCGCCTGATGGGAAAACCATCGCCACCGCCAGCTGGGACGGCACGGTTGGAATTTGGCCACTCGATGGCGGTAAGCCACGTTTTATTCCCGTCGCGTCCAACGTCAACGACATCGCGTTTCTTGATGGCGGCGCGGGGCTGATGACTGCCGCCGCAGACGGAAAAATCCGCGAATGGGATGTTAAAACAGGTGCTCAAAAACGCCTGTTCCTCAGCAACGGATTTGGCGTTAACACGCTCGTTGCGCATGAAAAAGCTGGCTGGCTGGCTTTTGGAGCGGTCGATGGTGTCACCCGCATCGTCGACATAGAGTCGGCCGAAACAATCAAGGATGTCACGCTTGATCGCCGTCCAATCCTTGCCATGGCGGCCAGTCGCGACATGCGCTACCTCGCGATTGGCGACGGCGAAGGATACATTATGGTCCTCGACACGGCGGAGTGGGCCATACACGCTGATTTCCGCGCCACCCATCGCGGCCCGATCTGGGCGTTGGAATTTGCTGCGGACGGAGAGAATATTCACGCGGGCGGTCTGGATGATGCCATGTTCTCATGGCCCCTAAACGGCACGCGCGATGCGCCGCGCATGGTTTCCCAGGATCGCCCGTTCCTGAACGGGTCGCAAAACGCTACCAACGGAGAGCGTCAGTTCCAGCGCAAATGTTCGATTTGCCACACGCTGACCGAAACCAGCGCGCGCCGTGCGGGGCCTACACTAATGAATGTTTTTGGGCGCCCCGCCGGAACTGTGCCAGATTATTTCTACTCTCAAACCCTTACAACGTCGGACATTATCTGGGGGCCTGCGACTATAGACGCTCTTTTTGATCTGGGCCCTGACGTGTATATTAAAGGGACAAAGATGCCGGTTCAGCGCATCACCAGTCCCCAGGATCGCGCTGATCTGATCGACTATCTGCGACGGTTCAGCGAAACCAAGGAAAACTGATATGAAAGCCTTTCTTCTCTCGTGTGTCGCCATCGCCGTGATCTCCGTCGCGGCTTACTATGGCCTGCACTCGGCTGGTTTTTCAGCCAGCGACGTCGCCAGCGGCAGCTCGGTGCGACTGGATTAACATAGATGACCACGGCACATCTGAACTTGTCTCGTCCTCGCACGGAACCTAGGGCTCAATCAGAGTTTGGGATCGGCCTTGCCACCGCGTCGGTACTCGTGGTGGATGACGAACCGGGCATCCGCAATTTTATCGTCAAGATCCTGCAACCGCTTGTGGGGCGTATCGAACAGGCCGCCAACACCGAGGTGGCCTCGCGTCTGCTAGATGCAAATCACTTCGATATCGTGATCCTCGATAATGTCATGCCTGGTACAACGGGCCTTGAATGGCTTGGCGAACAGCGCAAGCTTGGCCTTTTTGCCGACACCATTTTGATCACGGCCTTTGCCGATATGGACACTGCGATCGAGGCCATGCGCGCGGGCGCGGTGGACTTTGTTCTAAAACCCTTCCGCTCAAACCAGATTCTCAATGCTGTCGCCCGCTGTGTTGACAGGGTAAATTTGCGTCGTGAAAACTACCTTCTGAAATACGAACTTGCCTCGGGAAACACACAGGTGCGCTCGCGCCTGCTTGGTACCTCTCCGGTGATCGAAAACATCCGCGCCACACTTGAGCGCGCAGCCCCGTTGCCCACGCCTGTGCTGTTAACGGGCGACACGGGCACCGGCAAAGAGGTCGGCGCACGCGCGCTTCATGTGATGTCGGATCGCGCCGAAAAGCCCTTTGTCCCGATCAATTGCGCCACGATTTCGGGCGACATGGTGGAACACGAACTGTTCGGGCAAATTCGGCAGGATCAAACCGGGCGCACCATCCGTCAGGACGGGGTGTTTATGAACGCCAATGGCGGCACGCTCTATATGGACGAAATCGTCGAACTTCCCGCACCGGTACAGGCCGCGCTTTTGCGGGTCATTGAACACCGCAAAATCCGCCCCGTCGGTTCGTCTCGCGAGGTGCCGCTAGATCTGCGCTTTATCTTTGCCACCAATGGCAACCTGCAAGAGGCCGTCGCTCAGAGCCGTTTCCGCGAAGATCTTTATCACCGCATCAATGTGCTCAACATTCAGATGCCCGTGCTGCGCGACCGGATTGGCGACATCAAGGAACTGGCCCTGATGTTCATCCAACAGATATCCAAATCGCTTGGCGTTGCACCGCTCACCCTGTCTGAAGGGGTGCTTTTGAACATGTCGCGCTATGACTGGCCCGGCAATGTACGCGAGCTGCGCAACCTGATTGAACGCTCTTTGATCGTAGGCGAATGGCCGGCAGAGTTCGCCACCGGTCAGGATGGCGAAGAAGTAGAGGCCGTCGACAGCCTTGCCGCGGTAGAGCGCCGCCATATTCTCACTGTGCTGGATGCCTGCGACGGAAACCGGGCCGAGGCCGCGCGCCGTCTGGGTGTCTCGCGCAAGACCATCGACCGCAAATGCGCGATGTGGAATGGCTGACAACGGGGTGCTAAGAAAACGCGCCATGTCGGTGCGGATCCGCCTGTTGGCGATAGCACTCCTGCCCACGCTTGTGGTGATGCCGCTCTTTTTTATGGTGACGGCGGTCAACTGGTCGTCGCGATTTGACAATCTGCTGATTGCCAAGGTGAACGGCGAACTGACTATCGCAGATCAATATTTCTCGCGTCTTGCAGAAAACAGCGACCTGCAATTGCGCGCCGTGGCCGAGTCCGCCACCTTCGTGCGTCAAATCGAGTCTGGCGATGACAAAATGCTGCTCGACATGCTCGACACACGGCGTGCCGAGCTTGGCTTTGACTTCCTCTACTACACCACGACCGATGGTACGATTCTGTCCTCTCCTCGCATCACTGACGCTGCGCCGCTGATGAAATGGCCCGTTGTGCAACAGGCCCTTGCCGGGCAGCCGTCAACCCAGATCGACATTTTTACGCGGGCCGACCTGTTGCATATCTCGTCCCTTCTGGCAGAACGCGCGCGCATTGCGCTTGTCCCAACCGAGGCCGCCGTTCCAACCGCGCGGACCGAGGAGACACGCGGCATGGTTGTTCATACCGCTACCCCAGTTGGCAGGGATGGAGTGATGGTGGGCGGCGTGCTGCTCAATCGAAACCTTGAGTTCATCGATACGATCAACGATCTCGTCTATCCCACGGCCTCCCTGACCCAAGGCAGCCTTGGCACCGCCACTCTGTTTCTCGAAGATGTGCGCGTTTCAACCAATGTGCGCTTGTTTCAGAACGAACGTGCGCTGGGCACGCGCGTTTCGGCCATTGTGCACGAAACCGTCCTGGAACAGGGCGAGGTCTGGCTGGATCGCGCGTTTGTTGTGAATGACTGGTATATTTCGGCCTATGAACCCATCGTCGACAGCTACGGCAATCGTGTTGGAATGCTCTATGTCGGGTTTCTTGACCAACCATTTCGCGACGCCAAATTCTCTACCATCCTGACATTCGCAATCGCCTTTGCCGTGATCGTCGCCATATCTGTGCCGATCTTCCTGCGCTGGGCGCGTCAGATTTTCAACCCGCTCGAACGGATGCTCGGCACCATTGTGCAGGTCGAAGAAGGCGACCTTGGCGCGCGGACCGGCGTACATTATTCGGCGGATGAAATTGGGCGTGTTGCCGCGCAAATGGATGAACTTTTGGATCAGATTCAAGAACGCGACCGCGAACTGAACCGTCGTGTCGCAGAACGCACCCGCGATCTAAAAGACGCGAACCAGCGTCTTGAGGCGACCACCAAACAGCTTGTTGTCTCCGAAAAGCTTGCCGCAGTAGGTGAAATCGCCGCTGGGATCGCGCATGAGGTCAACAACCCCATTCAGGTGATCCAAGGCAATCTCGACGTGATCCGCTCCGAACTCGGGGTCGAGGCAGATCGTGTGCGTACCGAACTGCGTCTGATCGACGAACAGGTGCACTCTGTCTTTCTGATCGTGAACAAGCTGCTGCAATTCACCCGGCCAGACGAATACGCCGACAGCCTCGAACATCACCGCCCTGCGGATGTCATGTCTGACACGATCCCGCTGGTCCAGCACCTGCTGAACACCGCAGAAATCGACCTGACACTTGATCTCTCCAGCGACAACGTCATTGCGATCAACCGGACCGAGCTGCAACAGGTGTTGATCAACCTCATCGTTAACGCGATCCACGCTATGCCCGATGGCGGTGCGCTCACCCTTTCGGTCCGCGACGTACCCCAAGAAAACAGGCCCGGCGTCGCCATTGGCGTGATGGACACGGGCACGGGCATGACACCCGACATCCTCGCCCGGATATTCGACCCGTTTTACACAACCAAACAGGGTGAAGGTACCGGGCTCGGCCTGTCCATCACTCGCAAACTGGTCGAACTTTATTCTGGCACCATCACCGCAGACAGCACACTGGGGCAGGGGACACGTTTTGATGTTTGGTTCCCGCTCGACAGCGCTGCCCACGAACAGGAAACTCCCGCGTGACCCGTCTGACTCGCCGCACCCTTCTCAAATCCGCCACCGCCGCGTTGGCATTGCCCGCGTTCGCCCGCGCCAGCGGCCACGAAACTCTGCTGCACGCCCAACCCGCCAGCGCGCAACTGGTTGACCCCGAATATCCACCAACCAAAGTGTGGTGCTATAATGGCGCTGTTCCCGGCACGCAACTGCGCGCCCAGCAGGGCGATATTCTAAATGTCCGTCTGCGCAATGGGATCGACCAATCCACCAGCATTCATTGGCACGGCCTGCGCGTGCGCAACGACATGGATGGCGTGCCCGGCTTCACCCAAGACCCGGTACAGCCCGGCGAAGACTTTCTCTATGACCTCGCGCTCAGGGATGCTGGCACCTACTGGTATCACTCCCACAGTCGCTCTTTTGAGCAGGTCGCACGCGGCCTTTACGGTGCGTTGATTATCGAAGAACCCGACGCGCCAGAGGTTGATTACGATCTGACCGTGGTGCTGGATGATTGGCGCCTGACGGAAACGGCCCAGATATCCGACGACTTTGAAAACCGCCACGATCTCAGCCATGCTGGGCGGCTTGGCAACTATATTCACGCTGTGTTCGACGCTGCCCCCGCCCAATTCCGCAAGCATGAGCGTCTGCGCCTGCGCTTCATCAACACTGCCACCAATCGCATCATGCCAGTGTCCCTGCGCGGTGTGGATGGCTGGATCGTCGCCCGTGATGGCATGCCGCTCACCGCGCCTGAACCCCTCGCCACACTTACCCTCGGCCCTGCCGAACGCGCCGACGTAATTGTCGATGTTACCGCCGAAACGGGGGGCGAGGTGTTGTTGGTCTTTCAAGACCGCGATCAGGGTTATGTGCTCAATGAATTTCCCGTAGCCACGGGCGCAACCACCCGCCGCGCCGCGCCCAAAGCGTTGTCGCCCAACCCTATCACTCGCTTAACAACCGTCGAGAATGCGCGCACAATACCCCTGCGTATGGAGGGCGGCGCAATGAGCGGGCTACAGGCGGGGCGTTATCAGGGCCGCGATCTGTCCATGCGCGAATTGGTCGGACAGGGGCAAATGTGGACCCTCAGCGGCGTTGCGAGCTTTCCAGAGGCACCATTCTTTGACGCGTCCTTGGGCGAAACGATCGTGCTGCAAATGAAGAATGACACTGCGTTCCCTCACGCCATGCACATGCACGGAATGCACTTCCAGGAAGTGCTCTCAGACGGGTTTGGCCCTCACAAAGACACCGTCCTCCTGGCCCCCTCAGAGGCGCGCGATTTTGCCTTTGTTGCTGATAATCCCGGCAAGTGGTTGCTGCATTGTCACATGCTCTCGCATTCGCAAGCCGGAATGAAAACATGGTTTCAGGTTGGGTGATTGTCAGCTCAACTTGGCCTGCTGCGCTGTTGGCGTAATGCCAAACTTACTGCGATACACCCGCGCAAAATGGCCCGGGCTCTCAAACCCGCAGGCCAGCGCAACCTCGGTCACCGACTGATCCGTCTGTACCAGCAAATTGCGCGCGCGCTGCAAGCGCAGGTCCATCAGGTATTTCTTGGGCGAACAGTTCAGATGCCGCCCAAACAAACGCTCCAGTTGCCGCGTAGAAATCCCGATTTCCTCGGCAATGCGTGACGGAGACTTGGGTGCCTCAATGCTGTCGCCCATGATCTGGATGGCCTTGACCAAATGCGGATTGCGCATCCCATGGCGCGATTGCAGCGACACGCGTTGCTCCGCCGTCCCCTCTCGCACAGCATTGTAGACCATCTGATCCGCCACAGCGATGGCAAGGTCCGCGCCGTGGGTCTCTTCGATCAGATGCAGCATCAGGTCAGCCGTCGCCGTCCCGCCCGACGCGGTCACAATCGGCTCATCGGCCACAAACACGCTGCTCACAAGGTTCACTTCAGGGAAATCCTCCATGAATCCGTCGTGAAAATCCCAATGGATCGCCGCCCGCATATTGTCCAACATGCCGCCCTTGGCCAGCAAGAAAGCCCCCGAACACAACGCACCAATCTTCGCACCACGCGCACGTTGCTGACGCAAACACGCTAACAAATCCGGCTCCAGATGGTTGTGCACATTGATCCCGGACAAGGCAAACACCCGGTCGCAATGGGGCAGCGACCTGTAGTCCATATCCACCAACGTAACGGTGCCGTTTGAACAGACCGCGCGCGTACCATCAGAGCTGGCCAGCACCCAAGAATATAGAGTTCTGCCGCTAATCAGATTGGCAATCCGCAAGGGCTCAATGGCACAAGAAAACGCGATATGCGTAAACTCGGGCACCAGCAAAAAGGCAAACGTTTCGGATTTGATCATCAAATGGCCTATGGGCGTGCTGTCATCAACACGCCCACTGTGCCGCCACTGGGCAGCAGTTTCAATCTGGGAACTTGCGTCTAATAGCTTTGGTTCAGCTCATCCGCTGCTGGAATTTCACGCTCGCGCCGCGCGATATAGTCCAGCAACGCTTCGTTCCTGGCCTCGTCCAGCTTCGGCTCTTCATAGGCATTCAACAGGTTTTTGGCGTGTGTCAATGCGCGCTCAGTAATCTCGACAGACCCTTCCGCCGCCCACTGTTCAATCGAATTATTGTCGAACAGGTCCGGCATGAAATACGCAGTCTGAAAGTTCTCCTGTGTGTGTGGATGGCCAAGGTAATGCCCACCCGGTCCCACATCGGGCACAGCGGCAAGTGCGGCGTCAAAATCATCCCATTTCGGCCCCTCTGCCATGCGATAGGCCATGGCGCATTGCTCTGCATCCACCACAAACTTGGCCACCGAACAATGCATTCCGGCTTCGTTCCACCCGGCCGAATGCCAGATATAGTTCGCCCCCGCATGCATAACCGCCGACAGGGTCGTCGCGCTTTCATACCCAGCTTGGGCATCAAACGTCTTGGCCCCGCCCAATGTGTTCGAAGTGCGCCAGGGCACATCGTAAAACCGCGCCATCTGACCGATCATGAAATTCATCAGGCTGATCTCGGGCGTGCCCGCCATCGGCGCGCCGGATTTCATGGAAACGGTCGACAAATAATGCCCGTAAATCGCGGGCGTACCCTTGTTGCAAAGCTGCGTATAGGCCAATGCCGACAGCGCCTCTGCGTTCAGCTGCGCCACCGACGCCGCGACCGAGGCGGGCGTGTTCGCACCGCCCAGCACAAAGGGCGAGCACAGCACAGGCTGGCGTCTCGCGCCAAAGGCCCGCAACGCACCCAGCATGGTTTCGTCCCACACCAACGGGGAGTTACCGTTGCAATTCCCGGTCGTGACAGGGTTGTTCATGATGAACTCTTCGCCAAACAGAATGGCGCACATGTCCATGACATCTTCGGCGTTCTTGGGTGATGTGGTCATCCCCATGAACGTCTTGTCCGAATACTTCATCGACGAATAGGTGATCCGCAAATGGCGTTGGCTGATCGGGTGATCATACGGCTCAACAATGTGATGTGCCGAGCTGTGCAAGGCGGGCATCATATGGCTCAGCTTGTGAAACATCGCCAGATCATCCAGCATCGGATTGCGCCGCACATCGTCCAGATCGCGCAGATAGGGCGCGCCGGTCATAGGCACAAAAATCGAATGTTTCCCCCCCAGCCGGACGTTCTTTTTGGGGTCACGCGCGTGATAGGTGAAATCCGACGGAATGGTCGAAATCAGGTCCATCACCAGACCGCGATCAAGATAAACCAGCTCGCCGATCACCTTGGCTCCGGCCCGTTTCCAGTCTGCGATGGCAATCGGGTCGCGAAACTGCACGCCGACGTTTTCAAGAATATCCATCGACGCATTGTGAATACGCTCAACCTGACTGCCATCCATGACTTCGCAAACAGGGATCTTGCGGGTCAGACCGGGCAGCATTGTGAAATCGTGGGCCATGCGCACGGCGCGACGGGCAGAGCGGCCGCCGGCGCGGCGGCGGGAATCAAGTGCCATGGGGGCAACCTCCTAAACTGAAGCTACCCCGAGTCGTGACAGATCGGTGCGCCGCCCACTGACCGGAAAGCGAACCGGGCTTGCAGGAAACGACGCGCGCCCAGAACGCGCGATCGGTCAGTGCCTTGTGCGCCGATCCCACACCACCAGCTCACCCAATTGCGAACAGTGATGCACACCCTCGACCTCGGTCATCTCCAGATGCGGTGGCGTGGGGATTGCCACTTCGTCAAACGTATCCGGCGTCAACTCCATCCGCCTGTATTCCATGCCCTGCCCATAATAGTCTCGGCTGGACTGCACACAGCGGATCAACTGCCCCTCCCATTCAAAGACTCCCCCGGCGTTGCGACCAGTGCCATGCCCCTTGGTAATCTCGCGCCCTTCGACATTAACCGGGTGCGCGGTCCACTCACCGTCAATCGGATCATCAGTATGGAATATCGCCAGATACCGATTGCCCGTTCCCGCTTGCGGGGATCGGATCGACGTGATCAGCCACCAACACCCGCCGTGTTCAAAGATTACACTGTCAGCGGCGTCCACGCCGTCCAAAATGCTGCGGTGCTTGCGCCATCCAGATGGAAAAGACGTGCACTCGTACAGATCAACCCGCCCATTGGCACAGGTTTTGGGCAGCATCCATGTTTTGTCGCCATGGCGGAACATAAACGGAAACGACGTATGCACACCGGGGTCCAGCACCGGCACTGCCTTGCGCGCACCCTCCAACGGCATTGCGACAAGGGTGCCACGCATGGTGATATAGCGGAAATCCTCCAGCATCACCCATGTCTTTCCGTCCTCTTCCCACAGAAACGGATCAGCATAATAATGCCCAAGCGGGCAGGGCAGAACCTCGTCACCGGTCTCACCGCGCCGCTTCAGACGGACCTCAAAATACTCGCCTATCCACCGACTGGGAAACCATCTTGGGCCAATCCACTGGTCCGTGCGGATAAGCGCCTGATCAACCGCTTTCCAAACCGCATAATAGGCGCGCGCAAACACATCCGCCCAATCGGGGAAATCCGGGCCCAGCTTGTTGCGGGTTGAGATAAACTTCACCGGTCGCCCACAGGCGATATCAATATCCTGCTCTGGTAACTTCAAGTCACCGGTGCTGCTCAGCGGTTGCACCAGCGCGTTCAGCACCGACTGATCGTTGCGATGCCCTTCAAAGGTGTTCTTCGGCGGGCGGATAATCTCTTCATCCTCCGACAGCGTTGCCCAATCCTCTATGATCTTGCGCATCTCAGGCCGGGATGCATCAACACCCACCAGCCCCGACGCCAACTCGCGCGATCCCCAGATCCAGCGCGGCACCTTCAGCCGTTCCAACATACGCCGGTCACATCGCCCCATCAGGCTGGTCTGACCGCGTAGCATATAAAACCCGTGCTCGCGCACCCAATCGACCATCTCGGTCATCGACCCACGCGGCAGGTTCGCACTATCGACCCAAAACACAACACCCTGCGCTTCTTTGACGACCTCCCAAACCACGAGACCTTTCCACGCGTAGGCGCCATAGGATGGCACATAATGCGGCGGCAATCCGTTCAGATCGAGCTTGCGCAGCTCGACCCAGTCAAACAGCTCCAACAACCGCGCGCGCTGTGCTGCTTCCATGCCGATATCATAGACAATCCAACGCGCGCCTTTGTTCCAGCCATGGCGTTTAACGGCGCGCAACAGCTGATGTAAGTTGCGCGTAAACCGCGCATCTGCGGCTGTCACAAAAATCACATCATTCGGTCTTTGCATCCCAAGGCACCCGGGGTTATTGCTCTGGCGCATATGTAACCGGTGCAGACGGGGAAAGACCAGTTGCCAATAAAACCGGCGCGAAATTTGGACGAGCAGGGAGCTGAGCTTTGATCTATCTCGCTTTGGCGATGCTTGCGGTGCTTGTCACGTTGGTCGCGGCGATATGGTTGCACCACTTGTTCGAAGGCGAACGGCTGGTGTCTGACCTGCTGCGCGAACGCCGCCTGTCCCGCAAAACGTTGCGCGGGTTAGATCAGGCATGGAAGGCGGCAGACAAAACTGATCTCGTGGTGTCGCTGACCACGATCCCAAGTCGCATCACCCTGATTGAAACCGTGCTCAAAGGGCTGCTCGATCAGTCCAGACCGCCGAAGAAAATCTTTCTCAATGTGCCAGACCATTCTCTTCGCGAAGATGTAAGTTACGACATTCCCTCGCACCTAAAAGATCTCGCTTCGGTGGAAATTGTGCGGGGTCCTGATCACGGCCCGGCGACAAAACTGATCCCGACGGCCTTGAACGCCGGGCCCGACCAATGGATCGTCGCCGTCGATGATGATCGGATCTATCCGCATGACTTCATCGCCATCTTCGAAGCCGCCACACAAACGCACTCCGACACGGCCCTCACCATGGCAGGTTGGGTGGTCCCCGAGGATCTGACCGACCGTCCCACAACGTGGCTTTCTAACCTGCGTGAAAGCCCACCCGCGCCGATACGCGGACATCGCCAAAGTGGTTTGCGCCCGGTGGATATTTTTATGGGGGTCTTTGGGTATGCGGTCAGGCCGCGTTTCTTTGACCTCTCCGTTCTGGCCGACCTGTCCGACACGCCGCGTGCTGCGTTTCTCGCTGATGACGTGCGCACCAGCGCGCTGTGCAAGGCTCCCCGCCACGTTATCCCATGTCGCAGCCTTAGTTTCTTGCCCAAGGCCAATGCATTGCACTACAAACTCACGGCGCTGGCCAATTTGAACCGTGGAAACGGCGCACTAGAAGACCGAAATAATACCAAGGCCATTCGCCACTTTGCCAATCGTTGGCACGTTGGTGGGGCCAAGCAAAGGTGACGAGTTTAATGACAGCCAAGACGGAGCAATTTTCGCACGCGCGAACCGAGGCAGTCAAAACCATCGAGTTGGCCGAAATGCCAGACCCGGGCGAGCCCGGTTTGCGGGCGCTTCTGCGCCGTCGCGCCATTGTTATCCGATTTATGATCGTATCCTCCGGAGTAATCCGGGACCCGGTCGTCATCCTGACCCTGCTGGCCAGCCTCAGCCGCTCTGGCATGATATTCGCCATCAACGAAACCGCACAGTCGATCGGTACGGGCAACGGGTTTGGTTGGTCGGTGCAATTGTTGCTCCTGTGCGCTGTAACATTGATCGTGTCGGGATATTTCCAGCGCATTCGCGCCTTTCGCCTGATCGTCGCCATCGACCGCGCCTTACAGCGCCGCATGGTGTCGCGCTTGTTGCGGGCGAATGTCGATTTCCTGCTCTCCAGCTCGCATGGCCAGGTTTATTCGGCCATGACCCGCGAAGTGCGCGAGGTTTCAGGTGCGGTTGTCAATGTCATCGAAGCGGTCGAGGCCATTGTGGTTCTCGGCTTGGCTGTGCCTTACTTGTTTTATGTCTCGCCCATCGCAGGCACGGCTGCGATTGGTGCGTTTGCCTTCGGTCTGGTTGGATATTTCTTCCTCGATTTGCCAGCACGCGCCAGCAACCTGCGCGCGTCAAAGGCGTTTGGCGCGTATTGCGACCGGGTTGGCGACATGTTGTCGGGCTGGCGCGAATTGCGTCAGCGCCGCTCGCGCCGCGAGACTTTGGAACGTGATGCACTGGATACAATCGACGAGAACATTGCCAATGTGATGCGGTCCGAGGTGTTTTATTCCGGCAGCACGGCGGTGGGCCAGTCGGCTATCATTATGCTGATGTGCTTTGTTGTTATCGCGATCCCGGTCATTCAGGGTGGGGACACCACCACCATGTTTCAGGTGCTCACCATTGTGTTCCTGACAAACGGACCAACCGAACTGTTGTTCAACATGATGCCGCGCCTGTCGCGCGCTGAAAACGGCTACTTCAAAATTCAATCGTTGGAAAAATCGCTCGAGAACGCTCAGTCGCACGCTCTGATGCATCCCGGCGAAACCAAGGATAGTTTTGAAAAAATAGAACTGCGATCTGTCGGTGTGGAAATCAGAGAGCTTGAAAAGCCGGATGCAGAACCCTTTGTGCTTGGCCCGATCGACCTGACGTTTGAGCCGGGGGAAACCGTGTTTATCTGTGGCGGCAATGGTTCTGGCAAAACCACGCTCATGTCGTTGATCACGGGATTGCGGCTTCCCGGCAGTGGCCAGATCCTGTTGGATGGGCAACCGTTGGATGATCAGTCCACCGGCACGTATCGAGAGCTGTTCTCGGGCGTCTTTAGCGGGTTCCACTTGTTCGAACGGGCCTACGGTTTTGACGATAATGAACTTAGTGAATTGAACCGCCGCATAACTCAGCTTGGGCTGAGCCAACGTGTCGCGATGGCCGAGGATCGCTTTTCCACAACATCGCTCTCTGCCGGGCAAAGCCGTCGTCTTGCGCTTGCGGTTGCGCTGGCTGAACAACGCCCCATCATTGTGCTCGATGAATTTGCGGCTGATCAGGACCCCGCCAACCGAGCGTTTTTCTACGATGTGCTCGTACCGGAACTCGCCGCTTCCGGCAGCCTCGTGATCGCAATCACGCATGACGACCACCAATTCCACAAATGCGACCGCCTGATCAAAATGGCAGCGGGCAAGATCATCTCAGACCAACGCCAAGAGCGTCAGGAACCAGTGTGACCAACCCAGCTATTCCATCCGCGAGAACCGCGCTGGCTCTGACCATTGGGTTGGCCAGCACAACCTTCGTTTTTGTAGTTGTGAATTACCTGATTTACACAGTGCGCTGGGAATTTGCCGTGCTCAATCCCGCCTATATGGCGGAACAACCCCCAACAGTAAGTCGCGCAATTTCAGACCCTTCCATTGGCCCGTCCTTTGCTATGTGGATGGTGATCTGTGGTCCGCTTCTGGTCTTGGGTTTATCGCTGCAATACCACTCTTACCTCGGGGTGCTGAAACGTCAGGATATTGCAACCAAGGCACAGGTTTTTGGCCTTTCGGTGCTCACCGTACTGGCGCTGGTCTTTCAGGTTATGGCCTCGTCCGGAATGGTCATCCTCAGCCAGTTTCGGTTCCCGAATCATAACGACATGCATATGGTCGGCAGCTACCTGTTCTTCTTTTCTCAGGCATTCTTTACGTTTACGACATTCTTTGTCTCGCGCGCCTATAGTAAACTTGCCGCGCAGGGCGGGTTGCTCAGTGCACGCGCCTGCCGGTTCCGTGCCCGCCTGATCTGGTTGCCCGCGTTTCTGTCCGCCTTCTATCTCTTTCTCTTTGTAGCAAAAAGCTATTCCTTTGGCACCATCGACGATGCGCTCTACCAGACTTATGTCACAGTCGAGCTGTTCTTGATGTCGTCATTCCTGATTTACATGATGGCCTGGGCGCCAGACAGCGTGATTGCAATCCGTCGTTACTTGGCGTCCCGGTCCACCTGACGCAGCATCTGGGTCGCGCGTCGCATTCTTTGCAAGGCGGTGAAATGCGACAGGATCGCGAACCCAGCCATGCCCACAGTAATTAGCCAGTTTCCCAGAAAACCCGCACCAATCAACATCGCACACAGATAGATCACACGCTCCAGCCGCTCAAAGAAATCAGGCCAGTCCTCGTTGCTGATCTCCATCTCGATCGCCGTGCGCGCCTTGGCATAGGACGTGATGACGCTGCCGGAAAAACACGCCAGCGCCAGTGGCCATAGGTCGTGCATATAGGCCACTGTCGCCAGCACGGCCAACTCCTGATAGCGGTCCACCATCGCGTCAAAATACCCGCCCGCCTTGCTGCGCATTTCCCGCCGCCGCGCCACGGCGCCATCAAGCGCGTCAAAGGCAAAGGCCACCGCCAGCGTGGCGCCGTACAAAACAGCCGAGCCGTGCAGCATATAGGCCCCAGACATCAACAGGATCAGCACCAGCCCGGTGAACGTCACCTGATTGGGTGTAAACCCGGCCTTGACCAGCGGTGTCGACATCGACTCCCAGATCGGATCAATCTTTGCTTTCAACAACCCGTCAATCATTGCCTTGCTTCCCTTAGTCGTGCCGATAGCTTCGGATCACATCCCGCCGAATTTTGTCAAGCCGTTCTGCCCGCGCATCCATCAGCGCTGCTCGCGTTGGATCGGGGGCGTATTCGGCCTCTGCGCGCCCCTTAAGGCCCCGCGACGCCTCAGTTGCGCTTGTGGCCCAGCCCATCGCAGGCGCGGCCAGCGTTGCCGCCCCAAGCACGCCTGCGTGCCGTGCCGCACCCACGCGCAGTTCACGGTTCAGGCTGTCGGCCAGCAGTTGCGCAAACACCGGGTTGGCCGCAGCCCCTCCCACCAAAGCAATAGGGCCAGTCTGCTGTGCCCCACGCTCCTTGAGCACGTTCTCAAACGCCCACCGCAGGTTCAGCGCAACCCCCTCGGCGCTCGCACGCATCATCGCCACCCGATCATGCGCCAGCCCCAGCCCGTGGAACGTGCCGCGCAGAGTGTGATCATCCACCGGCACCCGTTCACCCGCCAACCACGGCAGGAAAAACGGATCATCCGGCTGTATCTCTCCCATATCTGCCACCGCGTCCGCCACCGGCTTGCCCAGCAATTGCGCCGCCCAGTCCAGCGCCGAGCCGGCGCTTTCCTGTGTGGCGATCAACAGCGGGCGGTACGCCAGCCCTGACGTAATCGTCGCATAGGCGTGTGGGATGCTCACCCGGCGGCTATCAAAGAACCCTGCGATCCACGCACTGGTGGCCATGCTGATATGCAGCGCGCCGTCCTCTACCTCACCGGTGCCCAGCGCCGCCGCCGTCACATCCGACGTGCCGCCAATCACTTCGACCTGTGCGCCCAGACCCAGCTCTTGCGCGGAAGTTGTCGTCAGCGTTCCAACCGGCGCGTCGCCCTGCACAATCGCGGGCAGCTTGTCCAACGGCACACCCGCCATCCGCGCCAGCGTACCCGACCACCCTTCGCGACCACGCCGCGTGTTCATCACCCATGTCAGGTTGGCCGATTCCGGAATGGTTGTGATCTCGCCGCAGGCCCTATGCACCAACCAATCGCGCACATCCAGAAACCATCGGGTCCGGTCAAACACGTCGGGTTCATGATCCCGCAACCACAGCATCTTGGCTGTCGGGTCCATCCCGTTCTGGGCCGGTGCGCCATTGGCCAGCGCCAGCCACAATAACCCCTTATCCAGTCGATACCCGCGAATGCCCGGAAACCCGCCAACCAGTCGCCGCCCCTCAACCGCACCGCGCTTGTCCATCCATGTCAGGCAATTGCGCAACGGTATGCCGTTTTCATCCGCGCAAATGACACCGCATATCTGGCTGCAAAACACCACCGCGCCTACGCGCTCGCGCAATCCCGGCAGCGCCTCGTGCAAAGCTGCGACCGCCTGAACCAGCGCAGCCCACCAATCCTCGGGGGCCTGCTCGGCGCGTCCACCGGGCGCCAGATGCAGCGGATAGGGGGCCATACTGCGGGCAAGTATCGTCAGATCGCCGTCGACCACCCCGGCCTTAACGCCCGAGGTGCCAAAGTCTGCCGATATCACCAGATCGCCGCGCGCCAATGCCCCGTTCCACAATGGTTATTCTCTGAATGGGTCTGGCACGGTTCCCCTTGCCAGCGCAACCGCGCATATCTACTTGCGTTGTCATTCACATTTCGCAAGATGCACCCATGACCAGCCCAGCACCTTCCCAAACCACATTGCCCGACTTTGCCGATAACACCATGGATGTCGTGATCATGTGGGTTGACGACCAGTTTCCCGGATATCAGGACACGTTTAGCCAGTATTCGGAAACGTCACATGACAAGAACCCGAACCGGACACGGGATAACCTCGAATTGTTGCGGTTCAATCTGCGCGCGCTGGATGCGTTTTTGCCCCAGATGCGCAACCTTTACCTCTTCACAATGCGTCCACAGGTGCCTGACTGGCTCAAGACAGACCACCCCAACCTGCGCGTTGTACACCACGACGAGGTGGCTGATCCCGCCATTCTACCAACGTTCAATTCGTTTTCGATCATGTCGCATGTGCACCTGCTGCCGGGCCTGTCCGAACACTACTTGTTCCTCGAAGACGACATGATGCTGACCCGGCCCGATGTGTTGGAGGTCCTGCAACGCGACGGCCTGCCGCTTTCGATGTTTCGTGGCAAGATCACCAGGAACGCAGACGAGCTTCACCCTGAAAGGGATGGCCCGTGGAACCACGCACTTGCCAATGCCAACCGTATCCTGAACGCGGCCTATGCGCCGTCACCCCGTGAATACGCCTTCCACGGACCGCGCCTTTTTCAAAAGTCGCAGGTTGCCGCGCTGGCTGAGACGTTTTCAGACGCATTTGCGCAAACCCGCGCAACCCGGTTCCGCGATGGGTCCAACATACCACTCGAGTATTTCTATCCACACGCCATGGTCGACCAAGGTCTGGCGCACAAAGCAACCCGCGCCGAGACAGATGCCGTCGAAGGCTACGCCTCGCTTGAAAACTTCCTGCCATGGACATGGTTTCAGCTGTGGAAACTCAAACGCCAGCGCCCCTTCAGCTACACACTGAACGACAGCTTTGGCAGCCGACCAAATCCGCGTGTGGAACGGTACGTGAAATCGTGGCTCAACCGCGAGTTCCCGAACCCATCACGATTTGAAAGGCACTAGCGCGACCCTAGATTGCGTCCCGATACAAGGTTTCGTACGCCGGCCCCACGGTCCGCACATCAAAGCGTTGGGCCTGTGACAACGCCCAACGACGCATCTGTTCCAGCTTTGCCGGATGTTCGGCAAAGTCCAAGATCTTGCGGCACAGCCCCCAGGATTCGCCCGGCGTCACCAGCAATTCGCGCCCCGGACCTGTCAAAACCGATGCAAACCCCGCATTGGCGGCTGCAATCGGCACGGTCCCAGCCGCCATGGCCTCGGCCAATATCAATCCAAAGCTTTCGCCGTATAGGGCCGGGGCAACCAACAGGTCCGCTGACGCCACCAGCTCCCGTGCCGCGTCGTCCTTGGGTGGGGGCTGAAACGACACACCGCCGATGTCACTATGCTTGACCTGATCGCGCAACAACCCTTCCTCAGGCCCGCTCCCGGCAATGATCAGCTCGGCTTCGGGCCGTTCATCGTGCACCCGCTTCCATGCTTCCAACAGCACCGCCACGCCTTTGCGTTCTTCCAAACGCCCCAGATACACCACCCGAAGCCGATCTGACTCGACAGCGTTCTGACCAGCAACGCGCCAGTCCGAAAGATCGATGGCAGGCGCCATAACTGACGGCTGAGGCTTTGCCTTGGCCGCGTTCCATTGCGCCAGCGGCGCGTCCGACGGTACAACGACAGCCTTCAATCGTTTGTTGAAATAATGGGCGCTGCGGCGCAGGTACCACGCGGTTGGATCAAACACCGACATCTTGGGCAATGTCGCATGAAATGTCCCAATCGACGGAACCCCCAGCGCGCGCCAGACCTGCCACGCCAGCATGGGAGTCCACGGCGTATGCAAATGCGCCACCTCCGCTCCCCAATCGCGCAGCTCTTCGACACAGGCGCGGATTTCTTCGCGCCGCGCATGTGCCATTTCGAAACGGGTGCCATGGATCGACACGTTGCGGCACTTTCCCAGCGCCATTAACCCCGGTATTTGGGCGTTTCCGGGTGGGGCCACAATCCGTACCTCATGCCCCTGATCACACAGCCACGCGCTCAGATCACGGATATGGCTTTGCACCCCGCCGGGTCGATTCATGGCATAAGGTGTGATCTGAACAATCTTCATTCAATAACTCGGGTCAGCGCGTCAAGGATGTCGCCGATGCTGTAAACCAGCACCGCGATAACAGCCAGATACATGTAGGGCCCGGACAGGAACAACAGCGGCACTAATCCGCTCAACCCATTTAGAAACCACATAATACCCCACATCTTGGGCCCGTCATCATCGGACTCGCCCTCTGGTACGCTGTCATTGCACACCCGCGCAAATAACCTCAGCCACCCGGCGGCGAACCCAATCATCGTCCAGAATGTGCCACCATCACCCAATCGATCCGCCAACAACCCGATCGAGGCGTAAAGCACACCCCATTGGAACATATCCACCAGGAAATCGTACCGAGCACCCGCCGCCGAATCCGTGCCACAAGCCCGCGCCATAGACCCATCAGCGCAATCAAGAACCTGAAACAAAAACGCCAATACAAAGCAAACCGATCCTGCCAGCCACAGTGGCAAAAACCCGGCCATCACCGGAATCAACGTCACAACACCCAAAGCCACCACAGTTACGCGTGTCGGCGTGGTCGATGTCTTCAGCAATAGCCATGCCAGCACCGTGCCCAACCCCCGATAAAGCAGGTACACGGACCAGTTTGTCCCCTTTTCCGCCTGCGCCGTCGCGCGATTGGCGGAAGCGACCTGTTTGAATGTGTATTGCATAGGAAACGTGCCTGTTATGTCGCTTGCGGATAGACCAGACCTCACATAGGGTCCGCGCCATTCTTAATCTGTTTTGGAAACGGAAAACATGGCTGATTTGAGCGCACTGATCCTTGCCGCAGGCCGCGGTGTTCGTATGGGGCCACGGGGCCGACTGACACCCAAGGGATTGCTCGAAATCGAGGGCACACCGCTTGTCGCGCGCTCGGTCAACCTGTTGCGCGCGCGCGGCATTCGCCATATCCGTATCGTGACCGGCCATCTCAACGACCAGTACGAGGCGATTTTTGCGGCTGCGTCTGATGTCGAATTGATCCACAACCCGATTTACGACACGACGGGCTCTCTGCGCTCGCTTGTGACGGGTCTCGATGGGGTGTCTGGTCACGTGGTGGTACTCGAATCCGATGTGATCTACGAAGCCCGGGCGCTGTCGCCAGTTGTGGCCGGTGAAACACGTCTGATCGTGTCTGGCGAGACCAACGCCACCGACGAGGTCTACGTCTGGTCCCGCCCCGGTGCCAACGGTGCGCCAGCATTCGATACAATGTCCAAGGATATCAACGCACAACCCGCTCCGCATTTCGGAGAGCTTCTGGGGATCACATGTTTCTCAGCTGCGCAGGTTTTGCGCTTGCGGGCCGCGGCGCAAACCGTGCTGGCCGAGGATCGCAAGGCTGATTACGAATCCGCCGTGATCGAACTGGCGCGCGACACGGATATCGAAGCTGTTCTGTTAGAAGACCTTGCCTGGACCGAAATTGACGACGAAACCATGTTTGCCCGTGCGATCAATACAGTCTGGCCGCAAATCGTGGCGCGCGACGGGATCAAACAAAGCGCCTGATGCGCTTACCCGGCTTAGTTCATCGCCGCCGCAGATACCCGGCTTGCCGCAGTTGCAGGTAAGTTGACATCGCAAGCGCTATCGCCAATGGCAGCATTGCCGCCACATAGGGCGATATGCGCCCGTGTATCCCCAACGCCCAGAACACCCTGACCGACACCAGTGTCACGTACCCGACCGTGGCCAGAATCAACAACCTGAACGGCGCCAATCTTCGCGCTCGCCGCCCTGCCATGGCCAAACTCGCCCCTAGCAGGGCAAAAATACCAGGCAGGAAAAAAGCCATGTTTCGAAAGGCCAGAGTGGTGCGCGCATCGTCGGCAACTCTTGTACCGTCCAACTGAGCAATCCGGCGTAAATGCTTGTTGGGAATGTAATATCCATTTACGTCCAGCCACCGCAGCCCCTCGATGTTGAGTGGTAGAACCATCCGCATTTTTTCAGATGTCTGCGTCGCATTCCCTGTCGACTGTTCGTCATTTTCCCAAAGTGTCACTCCGTGCAACACCCATTCGTTGCCAAGAGTATTCTGATCCGCACGCTCAGCAAACACGATCCGGCTGAGGGTGGGATCATCAACGCCCGCAAAGATCTGCAAGTTGCGCAGCTCTGGGTTTGCCCCCCGCGTCACCTCAGCCCGCATCGCCAAACCATCGCTGACAAACCAGCGCCCGCCCAGCTCTGTATGTGCAAACCAGCGTCCGTAGTTCCCTAGGTTCAGGCTGACCTGTGTCGCCACTGCCGGTGGACGCAGCCAGTTCTGGAACGTCCACTGAACCGTTCCAGTCACAATCCCCACCATCATCAGCGCGCTAAGCACCAATGTTGGCGGCGCCCCCGCCGCAGACAGGATTACATCCTCCAACCGCTGAAACCGCAGTAATGTCGCCACGCCAGCCCCAATCAGCGTCGCCATGCCCAAAAGGCGGGTCACGATATCGATCGCCCGAAACCCTAAATATGGTAAAAGCAATTGCATAACGCCGGTCTCACGTTCGGCGGCGCGCTGCTGAATGCGATCCATGTTGTCGCTCAGATCAATCGTCAACGCGATGATCAAAAGCGTAAACATCACAAACCCAATGGCCTGCAAATAGTTTGCCACCATGCGCCGAACCGCAAGCCCGCTATGCGCACGCCAACTCAAGAGCGGCGCCCCGAAGGTATCATCAGCGCTTCACCCTTTAGGCGCAGATAGGCCAGCGGTGGCCCAAGATATAGCGCAAAGGCGGCAACAATGACCAACACCGGCGGCCAGCTTTCTGCTACGCCCGTGATCACCAAGCGCGCCAAAATATCTCCGGTCATCAACAACAGTGTCGCCACGGGCAGGGCGATATATCGCCCCACTCCTGCACCACCCGCCACCAGCGCCGCCAGCGCGAGCATTGCCGCCATCGGCACCATCAATGCCCGCGTCGCCAGCTTGGCAATGCGCGGTGTCTCGTCCGGCGAGATGTTCAGAATGCGCTCGGCCTTGGTCCTTTCGCGTACGGGGGGCTGGGTGATGTCGGCCATGCGAAATGTGAAATCTGCCGCTGCCACCTCAAACCGGCTCACGTCTTTCTGCGCGGCTGGCATATCGGGGTAATCCCCTTCATAGGCTGCCAGATTGTTCAATTCGATCTTGCGTTCGGCCTCTGGGCCCGGTCCGGTCACGGTCCAATCCCGCGCCTGAATGGTGCGCCATCGCCCATCTACATCGGGCTGAAACACAAACAATTGCCCGCGCCGGTCTAGCCCGTCTTCGGGCGGGGTGGCCACAAAAGTCACGGTTTTTATTGTCTGCACCGAACTTACTGGGGTGGTTGCTTCTATCTTTGCAACGATGTGTTCACTGCGCAGCTCCGCCATCTTGATGCGGCCTGCATAGCGTGCCAATGGCGACAACACTCCTGAAATCGCAAGGCTGACCGCGCCACCCAGCAAGCCGATGATCAAGACCACACCCACGACACGCCGCCATGCCACTCCGGTGCTGGCCAGAATGACCAATTCCCCCCGGTTTCGTGCGTCCGAAACCACAAAATACACCGCGATCAAAAACCCAATCGCCAGCGCCAGATCCAGAATCTCGGGCATCTTGAAAACCAACAGAACCGACACATCAGCCGCGCTGCCTTCCAGCCTCAGCGCTTCCTCCATCAGTGTCGTAAAGCTTTCGGCCAAAAAAATCGCCTCGACCCCCAGCAGGATCACCAGCAACCGCCGCAGTATGGGAAAACCCAGCACGCGCACTATGGGGCCAAACACTCTCATGGCGTCACTCTCGACATGGCAGGCCCGTTACGCAACCCCGTCACAGCCACGTCACCAGAACCTGTAACGCGACCAAAGCGCCAGCGGCGGCGATCCAGCTGTCCAGCGAATCAAACATGCCCCCCTGACGCGCCATTAAAACTGGATAATCCTTGACCCCCGCCATGCGTTTAAGGCGCGATGCCGCCAAATCTCCCACAATAGCCATCCCGGCCACCATCAGCGCAATTAACACGACGCCCACAACGCTCAGACCCAATGCCACCGCCAAGACACCGCCGATCACACAAACACCAACAGCACCCCCGATCAGCCCCTCAACTGTCTTGCGTGGTGACAAAACAGGAAATGCCTTGCGTCGCCCAAACAGCTTGCCACTCAGCAGCGCAAAGCTGTCGAAAACCTCGACCAGCACATAGGCCCCGAACACCGCGATCCGCAAATCCGCGTCCACCGCGCCATGGGCAAACAACGCCATGGGCAAGAGCGGAAACACTAGCACATCGACTATACCGCGCCATCGCCCCAATGCATCGCTGCCAAAGACCAGTGCTGCAAACAACACTGGCCACGCAATAATAATGCCATACCGCGCTGCGGGCAGGGTGATCGTTGCTGCACACAGCCCCAAGGCCGCAAAGGCCAACCCACCATGGCCCAATCGCACCACGCCAACCTCGTATCCAACGCGTAGCGCGATTACACCAACCAGCACCAAAACGCCATTTGTGCCAATCAGCACCGCGCCAATCAATACGGCCGCAATCAGGGATGCACTGAAAAACGTAGCGAGCAAATCCTTGCCAATGTCACGCGTGCGGCGCATGGCGCACAGCGCGCCCAATACGCCGTACCCTGCCACCAACAAGACAGCAGCGATCAGCGCCAGTTGATCGATCGACACCGCGCTCATGGACCGAATTTGCGGATCATGCGCCGCTGATGCCAGCGCAGCACCGGTGCAATCAAGCTGCCAAATCGATGCAACCCGGCCATCTGGAACCCCGGCGCCACCACCAGCCGCCCGCGCGCCATACCGTCAATCAACCGTTGCGCCACTGGCTCGGCCTGCCACAGCCCGCCACCTTCGGAAATCTTGGCGGTTGCTGCGGGTTTCGTGGCCTTTTCTGCCTCTAACTGCGGTGTCTCGGTGTCGGGCGGATAACAGATCGTCACCCCGATCCCTTGTGGTTCCAGCTCCAGATGCAAAATCTCGGCCAGCCCGCGCAGCGCAAATTTTGACGGGGCATAGGCGCCATAGCCGTAGATCCCCACAAATGCGGTTCCCGACGAGATCAATCCAATCTGTCCGCCCCCCGCCTTGGCCATCGGCCCGGCCAGTGCCTTGGTGAAATAGAGCGCGCCAAAATAGTTCACCGCCATCTGGCGTTCATGCAACTCCAATGGCTGTTCGCTGAACAACCCCGGCTGCGCAAAACCTGCGCTGGCAATCGCCACCTCGGGCGCGCCCATTGCGGCCACCGCCTCGTCCAGCGCCGCAGTCACCGCCGCGCGGTCACTGACATCAACCGCAAAACAGCGCACATCGACATTTGGCGCAGCAGCTAGAATACCGTCGCGCGCCCGCGCCAGTTTCACACTGTCGCGGGCAAAAATCGCAATGTCATGGCCCTTTTGTGCCAACAGCTTTGCGGCGGCATACCCTATGCCGCTCGATCCACCGCTGACAAAGACCGGGCGCATCAGGCGCTGGCCTCGCCCCCTTTGACGAAGTCCATGATGACATCATGGGCATCGGTGTCTTCCATCTGCTCCGGGGGGTGCTTGAACAGATAGGCGCTCGCGCTGGTGATCGGACCGGACAGGCCGCGATCCTTGGCAATCTGGGCCAAACGAATGGCAACCAACGCTTCGGCGGCGGCATTCGGACTGTCTTCGACGTCCAGACGCACTTCGATATTTGTACGCGCGCCGCCAAACAGACGCCCTTCCATGCGGATATAGGCGACCTTGCGGTCATTCAGCCACGGCACGTAATCTGATGGACCAATGCGGATGTCGTCCGATTCAAGACGACGCTCCATCACGGCTTGCACCGCTTCGGTTTTGCTCTCGCGTTTGCTGACCAGACGATCCTGTTCCGCCATGTTCAGGAAATCGGTGTTGCCGCCGACGTTCAACTGATAGGTCCGGTCCACTTCGACACCGCGCTGCGCAGCCAACGTGGTCAAGGTGCGGTGCACGATGGTTGCACCAAACTGTGCTTTGAAATCATCGCCCAAAATCGGCACGCCCGCCTTACGGAACTTTTCGGCCCAAACCGGGTGCGATGCGATGAACACTGGAATACCGTTCACCACGGCCACACCGGCCTCCAACGCGCATTCCACATAAAATTCAACGGCTTGCTGCGATCCAACCGGCAGGAAAATCACCATGACATCCGCTTCCAGCTCGCGCAGCTTGGCAACGATGTCGTCTTTGCTCAGGGCAGGGGCCTCTGACAGGCGGAAACTGCGGTCTTCGCGGTTTTGCAGCATGTGCCACGCGACACCATCCAGATCGGGGCCACGATGGATCGCGCCAACCTGCTCGTCGATGTCCGTGTAAAACTGTTCGGTGCAATTTGGCGCCGCAAAGGCCGCTTCACCCAGCGATTTTCCAACCTTGCGGATATCCACGTCAAACCCAGCGACCAGCTCGACATCCTCGCAGCGATATCCGCCAAGATCCGGAAAGCTGACCCCAACTGCGTCCGCGCCCTTGGCTTTGCAATACGAAACACCTTGAATTAGTGAACTGGCACAGTTGCCCACGCCCACGATCACTGTGCGAATGGGGCGGTTCGATGTTGTTGTTGTCATTCCTGGTATTCTCCGCCGGAAACGGCAATTAGATGTGTCACAAACCGCCCCGTTTTCGGGTCAGCCGTATAAAGTCGCAGGCGCTCGACCTTTGGCAACATGCCGCTCTCGTCCAGATCGAGGTACCCATAGATCAGCTCAAAATCACGATTGCCCAGCCGTGTCCAGAGAGCAGCCTCAAAAGGACCGGTTTGGCGTAACATCAGTGTCTCACTACGCATGGCATTAAACGACACTTGATAGCTTTTGCCGTCTGGCATCGCTCGTGTGCGCACGCCAAATCCAAAAACACGCTCATACCATCGCAGGGGCATGATCTGCCCTTGTTCTTCAAAGCGGCGCCAATAAACATCGACGGGACGGTGTTTGTTCAACTGCCCATCATCGTCAAAGCGGGCCACGTAAACAATCGTGTTAGCGTTCGATGTACGCTGGACAAAGAACACCTGATGTCGTTCTGCCGGATGGCGAAACTCCGGGCGCGCGGTTGGCAGCTGCGTGGATGAACTGCTTGAAAGATAATGGATCTTTGGGCGCGCATATCCCGCGTCCGGTGTCAAAACCGCCGCCCCAATCGCCACTAACAGGCATATGCGCAGCATCATCGGGATCAGCTGCGCAACCATCAGATTACTCTGCGCTCAGGCGCGCCCGCACATCATGGGAACCGCCGGTCGCCTCTGCAATGGCATTGATCACGCGCTCAACATCTGCCTCGGTATGGGACGCGGACAAGAAGAAACGGATGCGTGGTAAATCCTTGGGCACGCCGATCTGGATCACAGGCGGGGCATAAATCCCCTGATCCATCAGCGCCTTGGCGACCATCACGCATTCCATAGGCGTGTCAAACATAATCGGCACAACGGCCTCGCCAATGGCTGTACCCGTGTTCAGCCCTGCCGCCTGTGCCTTTTCAAGGAACAACCGCGAGATATAGCGCAAACGGGTCACACGCTCTGGCTCGGCACGCAGAATTTTCAGGGCCTGATGCGAACTTGCCACCGTCGCTGGCTGCAATCCCACCGAATAAATGAAGCCGGCCAAACCATAGCGCATCCATTCGATAATCTGCTTGTTCCCGGCGACAAATCCACCAGCAGAGGCAAAACTCTTGGACAAGGTGCCAATCGACAGTTCAACCCGTGTCGGGTCCGTGCCAAAATGTTCGCTCAACCCGCGCCCAGTGGCACCCAGCACACCATACGAATGTGCCTCGTCCAGCAAAAGCCACGCGTCATGTCGCTCTTTAATGTCCAAAAGCTTGGGCAGGTCCGTAATGTCCCCATCCATCGAGAACAGACCCTCGGTGCAGATCAGAACCTGCCGATACTGACCACGCTTTTCCGCCAGAATGCTCTCAAGCTCGTTCAGATCGTTGTGCTTATAGGAAACTACGTCCGACTTTACGCCCTGTGTGCCCACCATAATCGAATTATGGGCCAGCTCATCCACGATGATCAGATCTTTGTGGTGCATCAGCAGGCCAATAATGCTGACGTTTGTCAGATAGCCCGAGATCATGGTCAGAACACCGCCCAACCCCAGAAAATCCGCCATGTCCGTTTCGAACGCGCGATGTGCCAAACGTTCGCCACCAACAAGGCGCGATGCGCCTGTGCCCGTACCATGCCGATCAATTGCGGCTTTTGCGGCATTCTTCATTTCCGGATGCTGCAACAGGCCCAGATAGTCGTAGTGCGCCATAGATAAATAGCCATCTGGCCATTTGGCGCTCATTTCTTCCAGTGCATCGGTCGCAGCGAAATATGGGTTGTCCCCGTCAATCAGAAATCCACCACCCAAGCGAAAGAATCGTTCCGCAAATGATAAAAAGCTCGAATTCTTGTCTTTCATACCATTCTCCGTTTTCGGACTTCTTGATCCATTGACTGGCTTGTTTCGTTGGCGGTTTGATCAATCCGATAACGGTTAAGACCCTTAAACGCCTGTTTAGCGAATATGAAGGCACAAATCGTGTCTATGCGCGCATTTGCGCCAAGTGCGTCTATTTAATCGTACATTACGTCCTGAATTCAGGCATCTCGTCGGTAAATAAAGCAGCGCCCCGGTACCGCACCCTCCGGCAAGGGCACGTTGCTCAGATTGTCAAAATACATCTGATCTGATGATACCATTAATCCGCCCACACATAGCAATGGTTCTATCAGCGGCGATACAAGTCGCGCAAATTGATCATTTTTTTCCAGATTGTGTCCACCTAGATCTGCATGAATTACAGTCGCGGTGGCACCAAAACGCGCCAATGCCTCTGGAAGCGTGTCACGCACATCGCCCAGCATCGTCATGTCTTCAGTGGGGCGTGAGGCTGGATTTGATTCCACTTGGCGCTCAAACACAAAAATTTCCCGCTCAGACATGATTTCACGCATGTGGTCAAATGTGCGCCCATTCCCCAGACCCAGTTCAAAGACCGGTCCGGTCATTTCTTTGGTCTGTTCAGCTGCGAAATTCAGGCACGCGCGTTGCGACACCATGCGATTGATGAATACGTCTAGTCGGCTCATGTCTGCGCTCCTGAAACTAGGCTGGAATGCTGTTTTCCTCCCCTAGACCAGATCAACCGTGAATGGCACTCAAAAAAGTAATGGTTTCGATCAAACGCGGTTAAAATCACCAAACTGTTATGTTCTTGGGAGAAGGGAACACGCTAGATGCTTGCGACAGCGGACATAATCATGTTCACTCCGCAAAGCACCTTCTGGCCTATTGGGGACGATTGCGGGGTGCGACGAGGGAAAAACGCGTGACGGCACTATTGAATGTAGAGAATTTGACAATCGGCTTTGGGGGCGCCGAGCCGGTTGTTGATGATGTCAGCTTTTCGGTTCAGCCGGGCGAGACGCTCGCACTGGTCGGTGAAAGTGGCTCTGGCAAAACCCTCAGCTGTCGGGCCGCCTTGCGCATCCTGCCCGCCGCGGCTCAAGTGCGATCCGGTCGCGTCTTATTGTCAGGCCCAGAAGGGGCGACGCCTATTGACCTGATGGATGTCAGCGAACGCCACATGTGCGGTATTCGCGGCGAACGCGTCTCGATGATCTTTCAGGAACCCATGCGCTCGCTCTCGCCGTTGCACCGGATCGGCAACCAGGTGACCGAGGTGCTGCGCCTGCACAAAAACATCAACAAGGCAGAGCAAAGGAAACGTGTTCTGGCGATGTTTGAACGTGTCGGCTTCAAGGATCCGGCGCGCATTTACGAATCATATCCGTTTGAGCTGTCCGGCGGTATGCGCCAGCGCGCTATGATCGCCATGGCCATGGTTGGCCGTCCCGAGCTGCTGATCGCAGACGAACCCACGACTGCGCTGGATGTGACCACGCAAGCGCAGGTGCTTGGTCTGATCAAGGATCTGCAACAGGAATACGGCATGGCCGTGGTTCTTGTGACCCATGACTTAGGTGTCGTCGCCAACATGGCCGACCGCGTGGTCGTGATGAACCGGGGCCGCGTGATGGAGGCGGGACCAGCGCCGCTTATCCTGACCGATCCCAAGCACGGCTACACAACCGACCTGATGGCCGCCGCGCCCGAGATTCCTGCCTCGCCCATGGATAAAGCCAAAGAGAGCGAGCGCGACTACATCCTAGAAATGCAGGACGTGTCCAAGACATTCACGCTCAAAGGCTCCTCTGCGTGGAAACCCAAAACCATCGTTCATGCGGTGCGTGGTATCGAATTTGGGGTCGAGCGCGGTAAAACACTTGCCGTTGTCGGCGAGTCCGGCTCCGGCAAAACCACCTGTGCCCGTATGGCACTGGGGGCAGAGCGGGCAGATCCCGGCGCCTCCATTCTGTTCCGCGCGGAAAAAGGCGGCGATGTCGTTGACCTGCAAAAGCTGGGCAATGCCGATCGGCTCGCGTTCCAACGCAAGGCGCAAATGGTGTTTCAGGACCCGTATTCGACCCTGAACCCCCGAATGCGCGTGAAAGAAGCGCTGACAGAACCCATGGAAATCCACGGCGTCGGCTCTGTGTCCGAACGCATGGATCGTGCGACGGAAATGCTGCGCTGGGTTGGCCTTAGCGAGAATATGCTCACCCGTTATCCGCATGCCTTTTCCGGCGGTCAGCGCCAGCGCCTGTCGATTGCTCGCGCGCTCATGCTGGGGCCAACTTTCTTAGTCTGCGACGAACCAACGTCGGCACTGGACGTGTCGGTTCAGGAACAGGTTCTGCAACTGCTCGAAGAAATCCGCGACCGGCTCAACCTCAGCTACCTGTTTATCAGTCACGACCTTGCCGTCGTGGCGCGCATCGCCGACGAAGTCGCTGTGATGCGCTCTGGTCTTGTGGTGGAGCAGGGGCCGCCCGACCAGCTTTTTTACAACCCGCAACACCCCTACACCAAGGCGTTGATTGCTGCTCAGCCAGAGCCTGACATCAATCGCCCTATCAACCTCAAAATCGTGGCCCAGGGCGCTGGAGAACCTTCCAGTTGGCCTGACGCGTTCCGCTTTGATGGGCTTCAGGCCCCTCCGCTGACGGAAACCGGCCCCGGACACAAGGTGCGCTGCTATGTTTAGATCTCTCGCTATTGTCCTCGCCACGTCGCTTTGTGCGACGGCCGCCTTTGCCTCCGACTATCTCGAAAGCAGTTTCTGGCAAGCCGAGGTCGACAGCGGCAATCTGCCCGCGGTGGCCGACCGCATTCCGGATGCCCCGCTTGTGGTCAATCTGGAACGCAAAGGGCGCGAGTTTGGCACCCAGGGCGGTACGATACGCACCATGGTCACACGGGTAAAAGATGTGCGCCAAATGGTGGTCTATGGCTATGCCCGCCTTGTTGGCTATGACGGGCGCTATGAACTGACCCCTGACATCCTCGAATCCATTGAAATCGTCGACGATCGCAAATTTACGATGAAACTGCGCCCCGGCCATCGCTGGTCCGACGGCCACCCCTTCACTTCCGAAGATTTCCGCTACTGGTGGGAAGATGTTGCCAACAACAAGCTGCTCTCCCCCTCCGGTCCAGTCGATTTTCTGCGTGTCGACGGTGAATTGCCAATTGTGACCTTCCCGGATGAAACCACTATCATCTACGAATGGTCCAATCCGAACCCGCAATTCCTGCAATCCTTGGCCGAGGCCCGCCCGCCCTTCCTCTACCGCCCTGCGCATTTCCTCAAAAACCTGCACGCGGACTATGCCGACGAGGATGTGCTGAGCGAAAAACTTTATGAGGCCCGCGTGCGCAGCTGGCCAGCGCTGCACAATCGAAGTGACAACATGTACAAGTTCGACAACCCGGACCTGCCGACGTTACAGCCATGGATGCTGGCCACCAAAGACGGCAAAAGCCGCTTCCTGTTTGTGCGTAACCCCTATTACCACCGTGTCGATTCCAACAACGTGCAGCTGCCCTATGTTGATGTCGTTGAAATGCAGGTTGTTGCACCGGGCCTTGTCGCCGCCAAGGCCAATGCCGGCGAAGTCGATCTTCAGGCGCGGGGTCTTGATTTCAAGGATACCGCCATCCTGAAAAAGGGCGAAGCGAACGGTAACTATTCAACCCTTCTGTGGGCCAACGGCACCGCCTCGCAAATCGCGATATACCTTAACCTCAACTATAACGACGATGGTTGGCGTGAAACCATGCGCGACCCGCGCCTGCGCCGCGCCCTGTCACTGGCGATCAACCGCAAGATCATCAACAAAGGCCTCTACTTTGGCCTGGCCAATGAGGGTGGCATGACAGTGCTGCCCATCAGCCCCTTTTACAAGGAAGAGAACCGCAAAGCGTGGTCCGCCTTTGATCCCGAGCAGGCCAACGCGCTCTTGGATGAAATGGGGCTGACTGAACGCGACAAAGACGGATACCGAACCTTACACGACGGGCGTCCTATGTGGATCGTCATCGAAACCGCCGGTGAGAGGCAAGAGGTTGAAAACGCTTTGCAAATCGTGATCGATAACTGGAAAGATGTCGGCATCAAACTGATTATGCGCCCGTTGGAACGCGATATCCTGCGCAACCGGGTCTATTCCGGCGAAACCATGGGCGCGGTCTGGTTTGGCTGGGACAATGGCTTGCCGCAAAGCTACACATCCCCCGCGTATATGGCGCCGCGCGAGCAGTCGTTTTTTGCCTGGCCGAAATGGGGACAGTATCATCAGACCGGCGGTGATGCAGGCGAACCGCCAGATGTGCTCGCCGCTGTGCGCCTTGATGAGCTGGCCGATAAATGGAACCACGCCTATACGGCGGTCGAACGCGGCCTGATCTGGCAGGAAATGGTCGACATTCACGCCGATCAGGTCTTTGCCATCGGGCTCCTGAATGGCGCGCCTCAGCCCGTCGTGGTGTCCAACCGCCTGAAAAATGTGCCGGAAAAGGCGATCTGGGCCTGGTCGCCTGGTGCGCATTTTGGCATGCACCGTCCCGATGAATTCTTCTTTACTGACTAGGAGCGCATGAATGGCCATCCTGCGTTTCGCAGTTTTTCGCTTGCTGACAATGCTGGCCACCCTCGCGGTGGTTTCGGTGCTGATCTTTGCTATCATTAACCTGCCACCCGGCGACTATTTGTCCAACCAGATCAACGAACTACGCGCTACTGGTCAGTCCAACGGTATCGCCAAGGCCGAATTCCTTCGCACCGAGTATTCGCTCGATCAACCCCTGTGGAAGCAATACATGATCTGGATGGGTTTCTTTCCCGGTCCGCATGGTTTCTCCGGCATGATCCAAGGCGAATTTGGCTGGTCGTTCGAATTTGACAAACCCGTGGCTGATCTGGTCGGCGGCGCGCTCTGGATGACCATTCTGGTCAACCTTGCCGCCGTGCTCTTTATCTACGCTATCGCCTTGCCGCTGGGGGTGATTGCCGCGGCGCGTTCCAAAACGTGGATCGATTACACATCGGCCTTTGTTGGCTATCTCGGCCTTGCCACGCCAAACTTCCTCTTGGCGTTGATCCTGTTCTACTACGGCAATCGCTATTTGAACCTGCCCATTGGCGGCCTGATGGATCCCAAGTTCGAAGGCGAGCCGATGAGTTTTGACAAGATGAAATCGGTGCTCATTCACTTGATCATCCCGACATTCGTGATCGGCACCTCAGGCGCTGCGGCAATGATGCAGCGCCTGCGCGCCAACCTGCTTGACGAGCTGGGCAAGCCTTATGTCGAAACCGCCCGCGCCAAGGGCATGCGCGAAAGCTCGATGTTGGTGAAATACCCGCTGCGCGTGGCCTTTAACCCCTTCGTGGCTGATATCGGCACTCTGATCCCATCGCTGATTTCGGGCTCGGTTCTGGTGTCGGTGGTGCTTGGTCTGCAAACCATCGGGCCGGTTCTGCTCACGGCTCTCAAATCTCAGGACTTGTTCCTATCGGCCTTCGTTCTGATGTTCGTGGCCCTTCTCACCCTGATCGGCACTTTGGTCTCTGACGTTTTGTTGGCCTTGCTCGATCCCCGCATTCGTTTCGGAGGTCGCGACAAATGACTATTTTGCCTGACGGACGATATATCGACGACAAACCGTACGAGCGTGACACCGGGGCCGAGGTGCGCCATGCCGAACTCGACATGTCCAACGCCCGGCTGTTGTGGATACGGTTCAAACAACACAGGCTGGGACTGGTTTCCGGCCTGTTCCTGTTGTTCTCGTACCTGATCCTGCCCTTTGCCGGATTTGTCTCGCCATACACTGCGAACGAACGGTTAGAGGACTACCTTTATCATCCACCGCAGCTGGTACGCCTGTTCCACGAGGGGCAGTTCATTGGGCCCTACGTCTACAAGACCGAAGCCCGCATGAACCTCGAAGAATTCGCATGGGAATACGAGGCCGACACCTCCACACCCGCGCCGCTTGAGTTCTTCTGCGAGGGTAGCGAATACCGCCTTGCTGGTCTGTTCAAAACCAACAAACACCTGTTCTGCGCACCCGAGGGGGCAACGGTATTTCTCTGGGGGTCGGACAGGCTGGGTCGGGATGTCTTCAGCCGTATCTTCTACGGCGCACAGCTGTCGCTTACCGTCGGTCTTGTCGGGATCACGGTCAGCTTTGTGATCGGCATCGTTCTGGGCTCAATCGCGGGGTATTTTGGTGGCTTCCTTGATTGGGTAATCAACCGCGTGATCGAGATTCTGCGCTCCCTGCCGGAACTCCCGCTCTGGCTCGCGCTCTCTGCGGCGGTGCCGTCGCATTGGGGGCCTGTGTCGGTGTTCTTCATCATATCGATAATCTTGGGCATACTCGACTGGCCGGGCCTTGCCCGTGCGGTCCGAAGTAAATTCCTATCCCTGCGCGAAGAAGAGTTTGTGCGCGCCGCCGAAATGATGGGCGCCAAACCGGGCCGCGTGATCAAGAAACACCTGTTGCCAAACTTCCTCAGCCACCTCATCGCTTCGGCCACTTTGTCGATCCCGGCGATGATCCTAGGGGAAACGGCACTGTCGTTCCTCGGCTTGGGCTTGCGCGCGCCTGCGGTCAGCTGGGGGGTCATGCTGAACGACGCCCAAAACCTTGCCTCGATCGAAATCTATCCATGGACGGCGATTCCGATGATGCCGATTGTTGTGGTGGTCTTGGCCTTCAACTTCTTCGGCGACGGATTGCGCGACGCGCTGGATCCAAATCGGAGCTAAGATACACCGCCCGGCGCTTTGACGTTCCGGGCGGTCGTCGCATCCTCTGGCGTGTCGTCTAGCTACAGACCCGCGCAACACCCCATCAACGGCGGAATATCCAACGCTTACAGCGCCTTCCGCGCTGTCGTTCACGTATTGCCGTCTGGCCTCACAGTTCGCTCCGTTAACTGGCCCATGAGCGAAAACGATACCGACGCAATACCGACGTTATACCGACGTAAAACCGAGGGGCGTTTTCGGACGCATCGCGCCCGTTAACCTCTTGCGATTACCGGTCATCCCCGCCCATGGCACCGTCCTGCAAATCTTCGACTTCGATCGCTGATTGCACTGCTCCGGTTACCGCTTCCTTCTGCTTTTCGTCCAGATCATCTGCCTTGCCATCCGCCAGACGCACCGTAACTTCGCGGTGAGCAAACTTAATGCCTTCTCGTTCGAACAAGTCTCTGATTTCTTGAAAGACTTTCTTGCGCACCAACCACTGATCGCCGGGTTTTGTCATGAATTTGACCCGGATAATCATCGCAGAATCCTGCATCTCGATCACGCCTTGGGACTTAAGCGGCTGAATAAAGTTGTGCCCAATCACCGGATCATCAAGCAGCTCAACACCGAGGTTTTTGATCAGCTTGCGCACGCGCTCGACATTTGTGTCATACGTCACCCGAAGCGGAAGCTTCATAATGACCCAATCTCTTGAATAGTTTGTCAAAAACTGGATTTCACCAAACGGAATTGTGTGTAGCGGGCCGAGGTGATGGCGCAGCTGGAACGAGCGTACCGAGATCTTTTCGACCGTGCCTTTTACCGACCCGATATCGATATATTCACCCTTTCTAAACGCATCATCGAATAGAAAGAACGCTCCCGAAAAGATGTCTTTGACCAGCGACTGCGCACCGAAGCCAACGGCCAAACCAACCACACCCGCACCTGCAAAGAGCGGGCTTACATTTACCCCAAGCTCGAGCATGACGATCAAAGTGATGGTGACGATAATCACCAGCAAAATAAAGGATCTGAACAGCGGCAACAGCGTCGCCAGACGGCTCGCACCGCCCGCGCCACCTTCATCACCCAGCTCGCCCTCTTCCGGTACGTCGCCTTGTTCCTCACGGATACGTGTGTCTATCCAAATGCGGAACGAATGAAACACGATGTACCCGATGAACAGGATCACCGCGACATCCAGAAACCTGTCTGAATAGGTGTTGCTCGAGTCCATGAGGTCTTGCGCACCAAAGATGCTGATCGCGGCATAAACCCCCGCAACAACGGCCAGAATCCCCGATACACGCCGCGCCAGCGCCTCGAATGTGTTGACCTGTCTGTGGTCCAATGTGTGCTCAATCTCTTCGAGCTGTTCTTCCTGCGCAACCGAGATTTCACCGGTCTCCACAACACGTTCCCGGATCGCCTCGGCAGCGTCGTTCATGTCGCGAATGCTGCGCGCGCGGGCGAAATAACGTTCGATGCCAAAGTTGATTGTCGCGTATACCACCAGTGTAGACATCAGAATGATGTAAGCACCGGCGATCAGACCGATGGATGTAGGGTTGTTAAGGACAAGATCAAACGCATGCTCGACGGACCCATAGAGCACGTAAATCATGAATAATGGTGCCCACAGAATA
This sequence comes from Shimia abyssi, assembly GCF_003014475.1. Taxonomy (GTDB): domain Bacteria; phylum Pseudomonadota; class Alphaproteobacteria; order Rhodobacterales; family Rhodobacteraceae; genus Shimia; species Shimia abyssi. The sequence goes on from NZ_PYGJ01000009.1 coordinate 144,324, forward strand.
CTGATCCAACGCACCGCAACCGCGACATCATTTCGGTCACGCCCATTGCGCAAAGCCATCGAGATGGCATTTTTGTTTGCAAAAATGAGAGCAATATTCGCCACCGCAAACACAGCCGTCAGCACCAGCGACATCATCGCGTAGACGTCATAGTTCAGCCCAAGTTCCTTGAGCCATTCGCCAAAAATGTTGGTGCAGATATCGAGTATTGCCAGCGAAAAAACCCAATGATGCAAACGTTTTGCATCCTTGGTCGAAAAGGGTGGAATTCGGTATTGAGGTAAGTAGGGCGACAGGATCATGCGCCACGCCAGTGACACGGCGCGGCACATGAAAAAGGCAGCGTTGATCGACACAATTGTAAATCGGATCGCGGTGTCTTCGGCGGGACCAAAAATGATCAACCCCAACAAAAACGCAATCAGCATGGTTGTTGCCACCCCTACAAGTCCGGCGGCAAAGCGTGCGACGAGAAAGGGTAGTTTTTCGGAGTACCCCACCGGGTCTTTTCTGATCAGCGGAATGATCAGACGCCCCGCGATCTTGGGGCCATACACAAACCGCTCAAAGCACATCCCAACGAACAGGAACACCAGCATCCAGACCAGTGTTTTGAAAAACGCAGATATCGTTCCATCCGGGCTTGATGCGCGCAAGATGTAGAGCACCTCATTGATCGCGGCGGGCAATGCATCAAGCCGATTAGACAGGACCGCGCGGAAACTATCGACCTCGGCCTGTGCCTTCATCAGCGACGTCATGTCGTCGGCCAGACCCTCTTCGGACTGACCATCCGGCTCTATGGTTTCTTCGGCTCCCACGACATTCCCGCTCGCGTCGAGAATGATCACGCTCATGCCATTTTCCGCAGCTTCCTGAACGATTTGTGCAATGGCTGCGTCGCCAACCGGGTCGTCACCTTCTTGAGCCGCTGTAAAATGTACTGGAAGCAAGAACAGGATGGTCAGAACGAGCGAGAAGAGGTGCCGGATCATAGCGTTTAAACCCTTGTAGAACAGTGCATCTCTAACGCGTCTTGGCGCTAGCGGCAAATCTCAAACAGTCAACGCTTTGTGTCTGATCTTGTCGGCTCGATGATGGTCACGGTGTGGTCGTGGATTCGCGATCAGGTTTTGATGGCTTTTGACGTGACAATTCGCGTCATTTTCGTTAGCGGACACCTGACCGATCAGGTGACCGTAAATAGAAGGTTGCGCACGTGAGCCAAACACAACAGGAAAAGATCGCCGTTTTGGGGCTGGGCTATGTTGGATTGCCGCTGGCCTTGGCATTGTCGCGGGCGGGTTTTGATATCGTGGGATATGACACCAGCGCTCCGCTGGTTGCCGCTTTGCGCGAAGGGCGAGATCGCAACGAAGAAGTATCTTCCGAGTCGATCACCCAAAGCAACGCAGTTTTTACCGATCAGGCCTCAGAGCTTGTTGGCGCGACGGTCTTTATCATTTCAGTGCCGACGCCCATTACCGACGCGAAAAAGCCAGACCTGGGCCCGGTACGTTCCGCATGTGAAACCATTGGGTCTGTTGTCGTTCCGGGCGCTTTGATTATTCTGGAATCGACGGTGTACCCGGGCGTTACAGAAGATGTCTGTGGCCCTGTCATCGCAGAGGTCAGCGGTTTGCGTGCCCAAAAAGATTTCGCGCTAGCCTATTCGCCGGAACGGATCAATCCCGGCGATGCAGAGCACTCCTTGGAAAGCGTGATCAAAGTTATCGCGGGTCAGGACATCGAGACACTGGATCGTGTAGAGGCCGTTTATTCTCCTGTGATCCGCGCGGGTTTGCACCGTGCCAGTTCAATTAAAACCGCAGAAGCGGCCAAGGTTATCGAAAATACGCAACGTGATCTGAATATTGCGTTGGTCAACGAGTTCTCATTGATATTTTCCCGTCTGGGTCTCGACACGTTAGAAGTACTGGAGGCAGCAGGCACCAAGTGGAACTTTCTACCGTTCCGTCCGGGATTGGTGGGGGGGCACTGCATCGGCGTCGATCCATATTATCTGACATTCCGCGCAGAGCAGTTGGGCTATCACCCTGAAGTCATTCTGGCCGGACGGCGCATCAATGATCACATGGGCCGCCATGTTGCCCAGCAAATGGTCAAGGCGATGCTGGCGCGCAAAGAGAACCCGGCGCGTGCACGCGTGCTGGTCATGGGTTTTACATTCAAAGAAAATTGCGCAGATACCCGGAACACGCGAGTTGCTGATATTGTCGATGAATTGCAAAGTTATTCGGCAGATGTCGACGTGTGGGATCCAAATGTAAACAAGGCAGATGTCGAACGTGAATACGGGGTTTCACCCATTGCTGCGCCTGCTTTAGATACTTATGACGGTATTGTTATTGCGGTTTCGCATGACGCGTTCATGCAGATGGGTGCAGATGCAATAAGAGCACTCGGAAAGCCGGGAGCTTTGATTTACGATATCAAAGGTGTGCTCGACAAATCCGAGTCGGATTTGCGATTGTGAGCTGGGATTATGTGGGGTGAAAGATTGTCAGAGGCGATCTCCATAACGGCTGAGAATGGGCGCCATGAGTCGCCGCGCGTGCTGTTTTACAGCCACGATACCTTTGGGCTCGGGCATCTCAGACGCTCTCGTGCTTTGGCCAGTGCGATCACTCAGGCGGATGAGCGCATCTCGGCACTTATCCTTACCGGCTCCCCTGTGGCAGGGCGTTTCACATTTCCCGAAAGAGTTGATCACATTCGCTTGCCGGGTGTCACCAAAACGCCTGATGGGGATTATCTCTCAGAACGCCTTGGATTGCATATTGATGAGACCACCGCGTTGCGGGCAGGGCTGATCAAAGCGACCGTCGAGAATTTTGATCCTGATATTCTGATCGTTGACAAGGAGCCGACGGGTTTTCGGGGCGAGCTGATCCCGGCACTGGATTGGTTGCGCTCTAAACGCAAGGCGCAGATCATACTAGGCCTTCGGGATGTGCTGGACGATCCAGAAGTGCTAGCCATTGAATGGGACCGCAAAGAAGCACTGCAAGCCGCCGAAACGTATTATGATGAAACTTGGGTTTACGGGTTGCGTTCAATTTGTGACCCCACAGCAGGGCTGAACCTATCTGCGTCTTTCCGCTCTCGGATGAAATTCACGGGCTATCTGCGTCGTGACGAACTTGCCGAAGGCGATGTGCCAACCGATCCGTTTGTTTTGATTACACCCGGCGGTGGTGGTGACGGGGCGGCGATGGTTGATCTGGTTCTGTCCGCTTACGAACAAGATCAATCGCTCGAGCCCGATGCCGTGCTCGTTTACGGTCCGTTTTTGTCCGGTCAACAGCGTGCAGATTTTGAAGCGCGTGTCGCGAATTTGAATGGCCGCGTCCGGGCCGTTGGTTTCGAGAGCCGTATGGAAAACCTGTTTCTCGGGGCACAGGGGATCATTTGTATGGGCGGTTACAACACGTTCTGCGAAGTGTTGTCGTTTGACAAACCGGCCGTGATCGTGCCCCGCACGCGTCCGCGGCTAGAGCAATATATCCGCGCAAGCCGTGCGGAAGGTTTGGGTCTTGTTCGGGTTTTGGATGAATACCGCGACGGTTTGACTCCGCAGGCAATGATCGATGCTATCCGCGATTTGCCGTCACAACCCAAACCGTCATTGGCATTTGTTCCTGGTCTTCTCGAAGGTTTGGATTTCGTTTCCGCCCGTACGCTCGAAATGCTCGGCCTTAAGAAATCGCAAGGCGTCGCATGACCTCAAAAAAACCGAAGTTGGCTGTCGTTGTCAAAGGATGGCCACGGTTGTCAGAGACTTTCATCGCCCAAGAACTGGTTGCGCTTGAAGGGGCAGGGCATGATTTGGACCTATGGTCGCTGAGATTCCCAACGGATAAGAAGCGGCATCCCTTGCATGAACGCCTCAAGGCAAAGGTGCGGTATTTGCCAGAATATCTGCATCAAGAGCCATTCCGAGTGCTGCGCGGTGTCCTGAAATGCAGCGTAAATCGACGTTTCTGGACCTCGCTTCGCGTATGGTTGAAGGACTTGGGCCGCGAGAAAACACGCAACCGGGCGCGCCGCTTTGGTCAGGCATGTGTGCTGGCGGCGGAACTTCCGCGTGACACAGCGGCGCTTTACGCGCATTTCCTGCACACGCCAGCATCGGTTGCGCGATATGCATCCATAATCCGAGGTGTTCCATGGTCGGTGTCCGCACATGCCAAGGACATATGGACCTCGCCGGAATGGGAAAAGCGTGAAAAACTTCAAGCCAACACGCATGGCGCGACCTTTCTTGCGACGTGCACAGGGGGCGGTGCCAAGCACTTACAAGGCCTTGCAGACCGCAGCGACCGGGTTGAGCTGATTTATCACGGTCTGGATTTATCTCGGTTTCCCGAGCCACCGGCGGAACGCCCTCAATCCGGTAAGGTGCGGTTCCTGTCAGTTGGCCGTTTGGTTGAAAAAAAGGGGTTTGATCGTCTTTTAGAGTCTTTTGCCCTATTGCCTGCGGATTTGGATTGGACTTGGGAGCATATTGGCGGCGGTGGATTGAGTGACACGCTCGAAGCCAAGGCCAAGTCGCTTGGGGTGAGCAACAAAATCACGTGGCGCGGGGCGTGTGATCAGCCCGAAGTAATCGACGCAATGCGTCGCTCGGACATCTTTGTGTTGCCTAGCCGAATTGCTGTGGATGGCGATCGGGATGGGTTGCCGAATGTGCTGATGGAGGCCGCGTCGCAAAAGCTATGCCTATTGTCGACGCCTGTTTCTGCAATTCCAGAGTTTATCACCGACGGGCAGCACGGGATTTTGTCGAGCGATGATCCTGCCAATCTGGCTGAGGCGCTGACAAATCTATCGCAAAACGCAGCTTTGCGCGTAGCATTAGCCGATTCCGCCTATGAGAGGCTGACCTCGCATTTCCTGATGCAGCCGGGCATTCAGCAACTGGACCATCGCTTGCAGGCGATGTTTCAGGGCTAGCGCCATGTCTGGAATAGCCTTCTACGCGCCGCTGAAATCGCCCAATCATCCTATTCCGTCGGGCGAACGTGAGATGGCCCGCAATCTGATCCGCGCGCTGTCTAGCCGGGGGTACGACGTAGAGCTGTCGTCAGAATTTCGCAGTTTGGAAAAAAAAGGCCATTTGGATGCGCAAACCTTACTGATGGCGCAAGCAGAGACGGAGATCAGCGCGTTAAAGACGCGCAGGGATTGGTCTGCTTGGGTCACGTATCATAGTTACTACAAAGCGCCTGACCTGTTGGGGCCCGCTTTGTCCAAGGCACTGAATATCCCGTACTTCGTTATCGAAGCCACGCGCGCGTCAAAACGTCTGGGCGGGCCTTGGGACGGGTTTGAAAAAGCAGCGGTTCGGGTTTGTGAAACAGCGGATGTTCTGTTCCATGTCACACAGCGGGATGCCGTTGCATTGCGTCCCCATATCAGATCGGATCAAAGCCTGATGCATTTGGCGCCATTTCTGGACATCGAGTGCTTGCCAGCAATCTCGCAAGGGCCGCGTGATCCGGTCATCCTGATTGTCGGTATGATGCGTGAGGGTGATAAGCTTGCCTCTTATGAGATAGCCGCTGACGTGCTGCATACTCTAGAATATGGCCAATGGCGGGTTGAAATTGCTGGAGACGGTCCCGCGCGAGCCAAGGTCGAAAACCTTATGGCCCCTTTTGGAGAGCGCATAAGTTTCCTTGGGGCATTGGATAAGCAAACGTTGCAATTGGCATATAGGCGCGCGCGCGCCCTGCTTTGGCCGGGGATGAATGAAGCCTTCGGGATGGTTTACCTCGAGGCGCAAGCACAGGGTGTGCCCGTTGTCGCGGAAAACCGCTCAGGGGTGAGTGATGTTGTGGCGTCAGATGGCCTGTTTGCGATCGGAGAGCACGCGGTGCTTGCTCAGGATTTGAAACGTTTGTTGAATGATAACGAATACCACGCGCGTCGAACGCAGGTGGCGCGCGAAAAAATCCAAGCGCATCATTTGCTAGGTGCGGCGCGGGACACATTGTGGGGCGCCATGGCGCGCTATTTGCCGGAGGTTGCATGAATAAACTAGCCATGTTGCGCCATGGACATACTGAATGGAACCGTGCCGGTCGCATTCAAGGGCGAACGGATATTCCATTGGACGGGCAAGCCAGAACGGATCTTTCCGGCTTTGCTCTGCCCGAGGGGTGGAAAGACGCAGATGTCGTTTCGAGCCCGTTGGGTCGTGCCAAAGAGACAGCCGAGATCGTCTCAGGCCGCCCACCGAACATTGTGCCTGAGCTGATGGAGATGGATTGGGGGCAGTGGGAAGGTAAAAAAGGTGTCGAGCTTAAGGCCGACCCTGCATCCGGGTTTCGGGACATTGAACAATGGGGATGGGACTATCGCCCACCCGAAGGTGAAAGCCCTGCCGACGTGAAAGCGCGTCTCTTGCCCTGGTTGGCGTCTTTGAAGCGTGACTGCGTCGCTGTTTGCCACATTGGTATTATGCGCATCGTGTTGGCGCAGGCTAGCGGCTGGAACTTTAGCGGACCGCCGCCGTTTCGGATCAAGCGCAACCGCTTGTTTATCGTGGACATAACCCCTGACGGATTGCGCATTGCCGACCCTGATATCGTGCGGTTGGAGCCTCAAGCCTCATGAAGGTCATGATCGCGGTCACTCACTTGCTTGGCGCAGGCCATTTGTCGCGCGCCGCAACGCTGGCTCGGGCATTTGCGCATTCCGGGCACGAAGTGTCGCTGTTGTCTGGTGGGCGGGCCGCGCCGCATTTGGACATGTCTGGGTTTTCGCTTTTGCAGGCTCCGCCGTTGGCATCAGACGGGATTAATTTTGCGAGGCTGCTGGACGACACAGGTGGTCTTGCCGAAGAAAGCTATCTGAAGCGACGCACGGATCGCATGGTGCGTGCGTTGCAAGAAACCGCGCCTGATGTTCTGATCACAGAGCTGTTTCCATTTGGAAGGCGTGCTTTGTCCGGGGAATTTCTTGCATTGCTTGAGGCCGCTAAATCCTTGCCGACGAAACCGCGTGTTTATGCCTCGATCCGAGACATTCTGGCACCTCCATCCAAGCCTAGCAAAGCAGACCGAGCTGAAGAGATTTTGTCCACCTACTATGACGGCGTTTTGGTCCACTCAGACCCAGCCATCACGCCGCTGGATGCGAGCTGGCCGGTTTCAAGCGCTGTTGCGGACATGTTGAATTACACCGGATATGTTGCGCCGCACCCAGTTTATGCCAATCGCGACGGCGATGGCGCGGGAGAAGTTATCGTAAGCGCAGGTGGCGGTTCAGTTGGCAATGCGCTTTTCGAATGCGCAATCCAAGCTGCTGAGCAATCGGATTTAACGTGGAGGCTTTTGGTTGGTGGCGAGGACAAGGTTGAGCGGATCAATAAACTGAATTCCAAGATTCTGACCGAGAACGTTATTGTTGAAAGTGTCCGGCCTGATTTTCGCGACATGCTAGCTCGGGCAGCGGCGTCGGTGAGCATGTGCGGCTACAACACAGCGTTGGATCTGTTGCAAACTGGCCTGCCCGGAGTGATTATTCCTTTCGACGATGGTGGCGAAGTGGAGCAAACTTTGCGGGCTGAGTCTTTGCGCGCGCTGCCGTCCATTGAGGTAATCACATCGAGCGATCTGTATCCGGAGCGTCTTGCTGTAGCGCTGACCCATGTGCTGACCAGCGGTCATCGGGTAACCGATGGGCTCAAGATGGATGGCGCCGGGCAATCAGTGCGGATTGTGGAAAGAGACGTGCACGGGTTGAGTTCATGAGAGTTGATTGGACCGCGTTGCGCCAAGAGCTTGCGGTTTGGCACCGCGACGGCCTTCGCTTGCCTTTCTGGTGGCGTGACGATGACGCGATTGCTCCAACCAAAGCGTTGAAACAGCTGGAAAACCTTGGTCGAAACATGGGAGTTCCGGTCCATCTGGCGATTATTCCAGCCAACGTGGATCAAGCGCTTGTCGAGCATATCAGCGATGTGATTGTCCCGGTTGTTCATGGCTGGTCACATCAGAACAACGCCCCTCTTGGGCAGAAAAAGGCTGAGTTTGGAGCAGGGCGCGATCTGGACTTAGTACGCCAAGAATTGCAGCGCGGGCTTGAGCGGATGAATGGGGTTTTTGGCGCGCGCTTTTCCAAAATGTTCGTGGCACCGTGGAACCGGCTAAGCGCGGATGTGTTGTCGATCTTACAGGATGTCGGTTTCACAACGGTTTCCACGTTTCAATCGCGCACTTCGGCCCAGCCAATTGCGGGGCTAGAGCAGGTTAACACGCATATCGATCCAATTTTTTGGCGCGGTGCCAGAGGCTTGGTGGAGCCGGTCACGCTTGTATCTCAGACAGTTGAGTTGCTCGAGAAACGTCGTCGCGGCATTCTGGATGCAGCGGAACCTCTTGGCTATCTGACACACCACCTTGTGCATGACGCGGAAATCTGGGAGTTCTCGCGTCAGTTTCTGACGGAAATCTGCGAAGGGCCGGTAACGCTCTATCGTCACGATAAAAAGGACATTTCATGAGCCGATTGGACAGCATGATGCGCCGCCTTGCAGCGCAGCGGGATGGTTTGGAGTGGGGTATTGGTCTCATTGGCGCGTTAGAAGGCGACATTGTGGACATGGGTTTGGGCAATGGCCGGACTTATGATCACCTGCGCGAAATTGCGCCAGATCGCCGGATCTGGGTGATTGATCGTGTGCTGCAATGCCATCCTTCTTGCGTGCCGCCAGAGCAGGATTTCTTGCAGGGTGAAGCCGAGGACATGCTGATCAAATTAGCGGATGCCACCGCAGGAATAGCCTTGGCCCATTATGATTTTGGCTTTGGTGACAAGGGTAAAGACGTGGCAGAGGCGGCGCGTTTGTCGCCACTGATTGCCAAGATTATGGTGCCCGGCGGTGTCGTGGTGTCCGGTCAGCCATTGGTCGGTATGGAGCAGGTGCGCGGCCCGGAGAGTGTCGCTCCGGATCGCTATTGTTTCTACAAAGCTTGAGGTTACTCGGCGGCTGGCAGTTTGAGGGCGGTTGCCTCAGCCTTTGACAGCATTGCGCCCTGTTTGCGTTGTTTCAAAACTTCGCGTGCATGGGCGTACATATCATCCTGCCAGAAGATTAGGCAGCCGTTGCAGCCCTTGCCACAGCAGCCTTCGGTACCCTTGCGGTTGGTCTTGAACCGGCGGGTATTGGCGTCGGCCTCGATGGCATCAACCAGTGCATCGCGGCGGCGTTTATAGGCGGTTTCGTTGGTCGTGTCCTTGACCTCCATCGCCAGCGTGGTCTTGTCGAGTTGCAGGCGTTTCCACTGTTCCTCGGTCAAGGCACGCTCTTTGCGAAGTACGGTCATCGCGGGGAAGTTGGTGCGCAGGTCGTTCACATCCTCTTGTTCAAAAAGAGAAAATGGCAGACGGATTACTGTTTTGGTAGAGCCGTGGACGACGTCTTTTTTCTCGCCAGTTGCGGCCACTTCGTAGTCGTATCCCCGCAAAAGGATGGTGTTGCGCGCCACGGGTGAGACGAGTTCGATCACATCGCCTGGTTCGAGTTTGTTCTTCACTTCGACCAAGAACGCGTCGTTCTTCACTTCGGTGACAAAACCCGCGTATTCCCATTGGGCAATGGCTTGGGTCTGTTCATATCCATGGGCCAGATTGGTCAGGCGGCCCTTGTGGAAGGCGAGAGTGTAGCCGCGGTTACCGACGGTTTCGAGCTCTTCCATATAGTCGGCGGCGTTCCAGTTTTCGGGGTCGGCGTAGTAATCGTCAATCGCCATGCGGTAGGCGCGGGCGACGATGGCGGCGTAGTATTCGGACTTGCCGCGGCCCTCGACTTTGAGACTGTCCACGCCGATGCGCAGATAGTCGTCGAGTTTGGGCATCAGGCACAAGTCTTTGGAATTCAATATATAACTGCCGCGTTCATCCTCTTGAATCGGGAGGAACTCACCGGGGCGCACGCCTTCTTCGAGCAAGAACTCGAACATGTGCAGGTTGTCTTCGTCGACGATCAGTTCCTGAATGGTGCCATCCTTGAGGCGCATGTGGAACTTGTAATTCCAGCGGCAAGAGTTGGCGCAGTTCCCTTGATTTGCACCGCGTTCAGCCATGAAATTCGACAGCAAACAGCGACCTGAATAGGTCATGCACATGGCGCCGTGGACGAAGGCTTCTAGCTTGATATCAGGGCATTTTTCGCGGATTTCTTCCAATTCTGGAAAGGAGACTTCGCGCGCCAGAACCACCAAATCGGCCCCCTGAGCCTGCCAGAACTGAGTCGTCAGCCACGAGGCGACATTGGCTTGGGTGGAAACGTGCAACGGGATCTCGGGTGCGCGTTCGCGGACGTATTGAAACACGCCGGGGTCAGAGATGATCAGACCATCGGGCTGCACCTTGCGGACCGTATCGATGTATTCGTCGAGCTTTGGTATATCTTTGTTATGGCTGAACAAATTCAGTGTCAAATAAGCGCGGCGACCGTGGTCGTGGCAGAATTGAACACCTTCGATCACCTCTTGGAGCGAGAATTCCGACTTGGTTCTGAGCGACAAATCGGGTGTGCCCAGATAGACAGCATCGGCGCCATAAAGCACCGCCATCTTAAGTTTTCGAAGGTTGCCCGCAGGCATCAGAAGTTCAGATTTATGCTCGGTCATGGTGTGCGCGTCCTTGATCAATGCGGTGTCATACACGGGATGAATGCCATGCGCAAACCCGCGATTTGGCACGTCGGTATTACGTCGGTATTGCGTCGGTCTTGCGTAGGTGCGAATTCAGAATAATGGCCGAATGGCGGGTTTTAGCGGGACAAGGATGCCGTTTGCATTAATAGTGCCAGATAGAGCTTTGGCCTCATTGGGTAAAGTTGGATTGAGAGGACTAAATGGGCGTCGCACTGCCGAGAAAAGAACTTTTTGATATCCCAGAGGGGGTAATTTACCTCGATGGTAACTCGTTGGGGGTGTTGCCAAAAGGCGCGGCAGAGCGTGCGCAGCGTGTGATCACGCAAGAGTGGGGTGATCAGCTGATCCGGGCGTGGAACAGTGCCGGTTGGATGGAACTGCCTCAGATTGTTGGGGACAGGCTGGCCGAATTGGTTGGCGCGCCGGGCGGGTCGGTGGCCACGGGTGACACGCTTTCGATCAAAGTGTTTCAGGCGTTGGCGGCGGCGCTCAAGATGCGGCCAGATCGGCGGGTGATTCTTTCGGACAACGGCAACTTTCCGTCAGACCTTTATATGGCCGAGGGGTTGGTCGACCTGATCGACAAAGATTACGAGCTGCGCACGCCAGACCCGGAGGCGGTGATGGCGGCGATTACCGAGGATGTCGCGGTGGTGATGCTGACGCAGATCGATTACCGCTCGGGGCGGATACACGACATGCAGGCCATCACGAAGCGCGCGCATGACGTGGGTGCGGTGATGATCTGGGATCTGGCGCATTCGGCGGGGGCGATCCCGGTGGACCTGACGGCGAGCAATGCGGAGTTCGCTGTGGGCTGCACGTATAAGTATCTCAATGGTGGACCCGGTGCGCCAGCGTTCATTTATGTGCGCCCTGATCTGGCGACGGATGTGAAACCGGCGCTGTCCGGGTGGCTGGGGCATGATGCGCCCTTTGCCATGGAGCGGCATTACCGCCCGGCGACGTCCACGGAACGGATGCGTGTAGGCACACCAGCGATTTTGCAGCTGTCGGTTCTGCAAGAGGCGCTGAGGGTCTGGGATGGCGTGGATATGAATGATTTGCGTGCAGCATCCATGCGGCTGACGGATCGGTTCATTGCCGAGGTTGAGACCCGTTGCCCGCAATTGCGGTTGGCAAGCCCAGAGGATGCAGAGCATCGCGGTTCGATGGTGTCTTTTGGCTTCGAGCACGGCTACCCGGCGATGCAGGCACTGATTGATCGCGGAGTGATTGGTGATTTTCGCGCGCCGGATATCATGCGGTTTGGGTTCACGCCGTTGTTCATTGATGAGGATGACGTGGTTGCGGCGGCAAAAGTGATAGAAGAGGTCATAGGTCAGGAACTGTGGCGCGACGCCAAGTATCAGGTCGTGTCGCGGGTGACGTAACGACCTGATCTGTGCGGTTTGGGCCAGTCTTGGTCTGTTGATGAAATTGCCTAACCCCCCATCAGGAAACCAGCCGGACCGGAAATGGAGTGTGGTTCGGCAAAGGCGAGCACACCGTCATAACCCAAATTGCGCCCGACCCCGGAGTGTTTGAACCCGCCAAACGGTCCACGCCCGTCTTGGGCCATGGGGCCGTGCCCATTGAGATAGGTGTAACCTGCCTCGATCCCGCGGGCGAGGCGCATGGCACGGTCGGCATCCGGAGTCCAGATCGAGGAACAGAGGCCATAGTCGCTGTCATTGGCTTTGGCGATGGCCTCGCCTTCGGTGCGAAATTTCATGATTGGCAGAGCAGGGCCAAATTGTTCGTTCTTCACAATCGAGAGGGCTGGGTCAGCATCAAAGACCAGTGTTGGTTTCTGAAAGTAACCGTTCGTGTAGAGCGCCTCGTCGGGGACTTGGCCGCATTCACGCACATCGGCACCTTTGGCGCGGGCTTCGGCGATCATGTCAGTGACTACCTTGAGTTGGCGGGCATTGTTAACCGGCCCCATGGTGGTTTCTGGCAAAAGCCCATCGCCAATGACAGCGCGTTCGCAAGCCGCAGTAAGGCCGTCGACCACCTCGTCATACCGGCTTTCGTGGACATAAAGACGTTTCATGGCCATGCAGATTTGCCCCGAGGAGGCGAAAGAGGCCCAGTACATGCGGGTGAAGACCTCTTCGTTGAGATCTGCGTCCTGCAGAACCAGTGCGGCGTCGTTTCCGCCAAGTTCCAGGGTAACGGGTGTGATGTTTTCAGCAGCGGATTTCATCACCATTCGACCTACGCGAACAGAGCCCGTGAAATTGACGCGACGCACCAGCGGGTGGCTGGTGAGGGGATCGCCAATTTTTGCTCCGTCGCCGGTGATGACATTGACCACTCCGGGGGGCAGAAGTGCCGCGATTTTATGGAGCGTGAGAGCGGGAGCGAGCGCGGAAAATTCGGATATTTTCATAACCACGGTGTTGCCAGTAACCAGTGCCTGCGGGAGCTTGGCCCCAAGGATGGAGAGCGGCCAATTCCATGGTACTATGAGCGCAGCCACCCCCGCGGGTTGGCGGATGACAATGGTGTCAAAGGGTGGGCCCGCAATTTCCTCGTCGATGGCCATTCGCTCCCCATAGTCTGCGACTTGCACGAAGCGATCTCCGAGGCGAGACATTTCCAGCAAAGTTTCACGGCCGATTTTGCCGTGTTCACGGGTGAATAAGCGGGAGCGGTATTTGACGTCTTCCTCGTCGGCCGTCAGATATTTGGCAACGTCGCGCAAGGCGTTTGCGCGTTCACCAAAGGACAGGGCAGACCATTCAGGAAAGGCGGCATGAGCGGCACGAACGGCGTCGTCGACATCTTGGGCCGTGGCGTCGGCAGCATGACCGACCAGCTCGGACGGGCGGGCCGGATTGTGGATGGCGTAGGTGGCACCGCCCTGTGCGGGGCGGCTTTCGCCATTGATGAAAAGTCCGGTCGTGACGACCCTGTCCATATTGCTCATGCGCGCGCTCCTTTCAGTTGGGGCAAATTGCAGGGACTTGGCCCGATATGCCGCCATGCTCCGTCCAGTTAGGCCCCCCCCCGACCCTTAGTACACTTTCTGAAAGTGCACGGGCGACGACGGGGGGTGATGTTGTTCATTGTGATCGCGGGATCGCGCCACGTCCAATTATTTTGCAGGGCTTGGACGCGGTGAAGACAGTGGCCAGCAGCAAGTCAGTGGCTTGACACCCGTGGCGCGGTGGTCAGGATACGCGGGACGGGCGGACTGGGAAAACACATGATAGATGCATTGCCACTTTTGGGGTTCCTGATTGTTATCGGAGCCTTTGCCGGAGTTTTGGCCGGGTTGCTGGGTGTTGGGGGCGGGATCGTGTTGGTCCCGGCGTTTTTCTTTTTGTTCAGCCAGCTGGGTTATGGTGGGGACCAGTTGATGCAGGTGTGTCTGGGCACATCTTTGGCGACGATCGTGGTGACGTCGGTGCGGTCGCTGCAAAGCCATAACAAGAAGGGCGCGGTGGACTGGGATCTGCTGCGCGCCTGGGCACCGGGAATTGCGGTTGGCGCAATTGTTGGGGTGATGGCGGCGTCGCAGCTGCGGTCAGTTTATTTACAGGCGATTTTTGGCGGGTTGGGCGTTGTTGTGGCGCTGTACCTTGGTTTGGGGCGTCCGGAGTGGCGCTTGCGCGATGAGATGCCAAAGGGGATCGGTCGTGCGGTTGTGTCCTCGGTATTGGGATTTTTGTCGACGCTGATGGGCATTGGCGGCGGGAGCCTTGGTGTGCCGACGATGACGTTGTGCAACATGGCCATTCACCGAGCTGTCGCGACGGCGGCGGGATTTGGGCTGGCGATTGCGGTGCCTTCGGCGCCGGGGTTCATGCTGATCTCGGTCGAAGAGGCGAGCCGCCCGCCATGGACGATTGGTGCGGTGAACCTGCCGGCCTTTGCCATTGTGATTTGCATGACGCTGCTCACCACGCCTTATGGTGCAAAGCTGGCTCATGCGATGGATCCCAAGCCACTGCGCCGGGTCTTTGCGGTTTTCCTGTTCCTTGTGGCGCTGAACATGCTGCGCAAAGCGTTTGGTTGGGGATAAAAAAACGCGCCCAAAACGGGCGCGTTGCGGTTACCTGAATGTTGCCCTTGATCAGGTGCGCATAGACTGACCTTGGTGGAAGAGATGCACCTTTTCGGGGACGGCTGTCATGCGCACGTTCTGTCCGCGAAGATCCTTGTGAATGCCGGGCAATTTGGCAATCAGGGGGTCTTGGCCGTCTTCGGCTTCGAAGTAGAGCAGTGTGACTTCGCCCAAGGCTTCGGTGATGTCGACCTTGGCTTCGAACATGAAACTGTCGGTGGTTTCGGTCATATCCTCGGGGCGGACGCCGATATTGACGGCTTTGCCCATGTCAGCATCGTTGGTTGGAACGCTAGACACGGCGGAACCGCCGCCATCCAGTGATACGGTGGTTTGTGCGCCGGTGCCGGTAATCTTGCCCGAAAGCAGGTTCATAGAGGGGGAGCCGATGAACTGGGCGACAAACTCGTTTTCAGGAGTTTCGTAGAGTTCAAGAGGTGTGCCGACCTGTGCAATGCCTTTGTTGGCGAGCACGACGATGCGGGTCGCCAGTGTCATTGCTTCGACCTGATCGTGGGTCACGTAAATCATGGTGCGATCTGGCATGGCCTCTTTCAAGCGGGCGATCTCGATCCTTGTGGCGACGCGCAAGGCGGCGTCGAGGTTTGAGAGCGGTTCGTCAAAGAGATAGACCTGCGGGTCGCGCACGATGGAACGGCCGATGGCGACGCGCTGGCGCTGACCGCCTGACAAGGCCTTGGGCAACCGGTCGAGATACTCGTCCAGTTGCAAAACCTTGGCAACGTCAGCGACGGCCTTGTCGATTTCGGCCTGCGACTTCTTGGCGATCTTGAGCGCGAAAGACATGTTTTCGCGCACCGTCATATGCGGGTAAAGCGCGTATGACTGGAACACCATGGCAATGCCGCGCTGGGCAGGCGGCATGTCGTTCATGTACTGGCCATCGATGGTGAGTTCACCACCGGTGATTTTCTCAAGCCCCGCAATCATGCGCAACAAGGTGGATTTGCCACATCCTGAGGGTCCGACAAAGACGATCAATTCGCCCGGTTCGATGTCGAGGTTGATATTGTTGAGAACATTGACGTTCCCGCCGTAGGTTTTCTCGACATTGCGGAGTTTGAGTTCGGCCATGATCTTACCCTGTCTTCTTGACGGCGATGCAGCAATGCCACGCCGGCAGGTGAACGGTGTTGACCGCCGGAGCAACGGTGCCCCTGAGGTCGGAGGCTGCGCTTTCCCAAGCGCCAGACGGCAGGTCGGCATTTTGCGACACGCCGCTGATGTTGAACGCGCAGAACAGCTTTTCGCCGTTTAGTTCGCGGGTGAAGGTGAGCAGGTTGCCGGTGACCTTCATGTCGTCCTGCATGCCCTGCGACAGCGCGTCGTGCGCTTTGCGCAAGGCGATGGCCTTGCGGTAGTGGTGCAGTAGGGCGTCGGCGTCGTCTTCTTGACCGGCGACGGATTTGTCCATGTGGTCATGGCTTACCGGCAACCAAGGTTTACCAGCGGTGAAGCCGCCGTTCTGATTTGAAGGTTCCCAGACCATGGGAGTGCGGCAACCATCGCGACCTTTGAACTCTGGCCAAAACTCGATGCCATAGGGGTCTTGCAGGTCTTCAAAGGCAACGTCGGCCTCGGGTAGGCCGAGCTCTTCGCCCTGATAGATACAGGCAGAGCCGCGCAGGCACATCATGAGCGTGGTCATAAGGCGCAGGCCGTCTGCGTCCAGTTCCCAGCGTGACGCGTGGCGTTTTACGTCGTGGTTGGAGAACGCCCAGCAGGGCCAGCCATCGGCGGCAACATCGGCAACGCGATCCATCACGGTTTGCACGTCGGTCGCGGTGGGTTGGTCATTGGCAAGGAATTCGAAGGCATAGCACATCTGCATCAGATCATCGCCAGCCGTATATTGACCAAGGATTTCGAGCCCTCGCTGGGCGTCGCCCACTTCGCCAACCGCGGCGGCACCATATCCGTCCATCAGCGCACGCAACTTGCGCAGGAAGGCGAGGTTTTCGGGTTGGTTTTTGCTATAGAGGTGTTCCTGATGGTTATAGGGGTTCACCTGCGGCGCAATGGTGGAGTTCCGCTGGTCCATAGGCAAGGGCGGGTTGTCGCGCAGTTGCTTGTCGTGGACGTAGAAGTTGATCGTGTCCAGTCGGAAGCCATCAACGCCCCGGTCGAGCCAGAAGCGGGCCACGTCCAGCAGTGCGTTTTGCACGGCGGGTTCGTGGAAGTTCAGGTCCGGTTGCGAGGACAGGAAGTTATGCAGGTAGTATTGCAGGCGGCGGCCATCCCATTGCCAGCCTGACCCGCCAAAGATCGACAGCCAGTTGTTAGGCGGGGTGCCATCGGGTTTTGGGTCTGACCAGACATACCAATCGGATTTTGCATTCTCACGGGAGGAGCGGCTTTCAGCAAACCAAGGATGCTGGTCAGATGTGTGGCTGAGGACGAGGTCGATCATGACCTTCAGTCCCAGCGAGTGTGCGGTTTCAATGACCGTGTCGAAATCGCTGATCGAGCCGAACATCGGGTCAACATCGCAATAATCGGACACGTCATAGCCGAAATCTTTCATCGGTGAGGTGAAGAACGGAGAGATCCACACCGCATCGACGCCAAGAGAGGCGATATAGGGCAGGCGATCGGCAATGCCGTTGAGATCACCGATGCCGTCGCCGTTGGAGTCTTGAAAGGAGCGGGGGTAGACCTGATAGATCACCGCACCGCGCCACCAATCCGGGTCTTTGGCGAGATGTGTGAGGGATGTGTTTTGGACTTTGGCGTTCATGGAAAGAGCCCTTACTTAACTGAGCCGGCCAACAGGCCGCGCACGAGATAGCGTTGCATAGAGAAGAAGACGACCAGCGGTACGGAGATCGAGACAAAGGCCGCTGTTGCGAGGATTTCCCAGTCGCCGCCACGTGTCCCCAGCATTTCGACAATGCGGTTGGTCATGACGGTGGTCTGGCCCGTAGCGTCGATCAGGAAGACCTTGGCCACGAGGAGATCGTTCCATGTCCATAGAAACTGGAAGATCGCGAAAGAAGCGAGTGCCGGGAAGGAGAGCGGCAGGATGATCTTGGTAAAGATCTGGAATTCGGTTGCACCATCAACGCGCGCGTTCTCGATGATGTCGCGCGGCAGGCCAACCATGTAGTTGCGTAAGAGATAGATCGCGAGCGGCAGACCAAAGCCCGTATGGGCGAGCCAGACGCCGAGATAGCTTTTGCCGATGCCGATGTTGAGGTGCAGTTTCAAGAGCGGAATCAGCGCCAATTGCAGTGGTACGACCAGCAGGCCAACCACAAAGGCAATGAGTAACGCACGCCCCGGAAAGTCCATCCAAGCCAGTGCATAAGCGGCAAAGGCGGCAACAAGAATCGGGATGATTGTCGCGGGGATTGTTACAGTGAGCGTGGCCATGAAGGCAGCCCCCATACTGTCCGACGCGGTGCCGGAAAACAGCACGTGTTTGTAGTTTGCCAGTGTGAACTCAGGCGGGGTGAGCGCGGTGACAAACACACGCGGGCCGCGCGCGCCCTCGAAGGCTACTGTGTTTTCGATGCGGTAGTTGCCGATCGTGTCGACTGTGATGGTGCCACCGCGGCGCAGCTCGGCGGTTTCGCTGGGCTGGAAGGCGTTGATGTCGCGCGAACTGATACCCCATGACGAGATTTCAGCCTCGGACCCGTCGTCAAAGAGCTGGCCTTCGATCACGTAGAGATCATTGACCTGTTTCTGATCGTCGGGGCCGTTGGCGCGGATGGTGAGGTTCTGTTCGGCGGGGAACAGCGCTTTCCACCAGCCGCCAGTGACGATCTGATCGGTCGTGCGGAATGACGACACGAACAGGCCCACAGTTGGGAAGAGCCAGAGTGCAACCAGCACCGCGACGGAGATGTGAACAACCCATGTGAGGGTGGATTTCTGACCTGCGATATTGTCCATCTGTCTACCCTCTTATTTCATTTCGTTGCGCGCATTGCGCACGTTCCAGACAAGGATCGGCGTAACCAGAAGCATGATGATCATGGCCGAGGCAGAGCCCATTCCCCAGTCGTTCGCGCGGAATAGTTTGTCGAACATGTAGTTTGCCAGAACCTGTGTTTCCCATTGGCCGTTGGTCATTGCGAACACGATGTCAAAGACCTTGAGAACGGCGATGGTAATGGTGGTCCAGACAACAAGGATGGTGGTCTTGATCTGGGGCACTTTGATCTTGAAGAAGATTTGGAAAGGCCCCGCGCCGTCGACGATGGCGGCTTCGATGGTTTCTTCGGGGATACCACGCAGCGCGGCCGAGAGGATCACCATGGCAAAGCCGGTCTGGATCCAGATCAGGACGATCATCAGGAAAAAGCTGTTCCAGAAGGGAATAGTGAGCCATGTCTGTGGTTCAGTGCCGCCAAACCAGATGTAGAGCGCATTGAGGACACCAATCTGTTCCTGCTCGATCGGGCGCGCGTCATAAACGAGCTTCCAGATCACCGAAGCACCGACAAGGGAGATGGCCATCGGCATGAAGATCAGAGATTTGGCAACGCCGCCCCAGCCGATGCGATCGGTCAGTTGGGCCGCCAAAAGGCCAAAGCCTGTTGATGCGGCAGGAACGACCAGCAGCCAGAGCGCATTGTTACGCATGGATTCCCAGAATTTCGGCTCTCCGAACATTTGGGTGTAGTTGCCCAGACCGATGAATTCGTTGTTTGAGCGGGTGTCGAGAAGCGATAGGCGCAGCGTCTCAAATACCGGGTACGCCAGGTAGAGCGACAACGCGAAAAACGCCGGAAACAGGAAAAGCCACGGGCGGATTTGGTTGGCGCGGTTGATGTTGCGCCCCGCGTTCGGGCCGCTGGCCGGGTAGAGCACTTTGTCGAGGAACAAGTTGGACGCGTAAAAGTACCCGACACAGCCGCCAACCCCAACTGCGATGGTAATGATTCCAAGTATCGCCGGATGCATGGCGTCCTCCCTCAGACGAAAGCAACTTCTGATGAATAGCAGAATTGTGGTCCGAAGGCGGCGGGCGGATGCGGGCCGCCTTCGGAGGTGTCAGCGTGGGGCGCTTATTTCAGCGCGTCCCAGCTGGATTGGATGTCGTCGGCAACGGCCTGAGCGTCCTTGCCGCCGGTGTAGTCGACCATGCCGGTCCAGAACGTGCCTGCACCCACTCCGCCTGGCATCAGGTCGGAACCGTCAAAGCGGAAGGTGGTTGCGTCGATCAGGATCTGGCCCTGCTTGCGCAGCGTGTCGTTCAGGTATGCCTCGAGGTTTACACCTTTGTGTGGTGTCAGGAAGCCGGTCTGCGCCATCATGATTTCGTGGCTGATTGGCTGTTGCAGGAACTTCATCAGCTCGCTGGTGGCATCCGAAGGATTGGTGATTGCCATCAGTGTACCGCCGCCGAGAACCGGGTTGCCCAGGTTTTTGCTCTCGTAGGAGGGGAAGTAGAAGAAGTCTGCGTCTGCACCAAATTCCACATCTTCAGGGAAGAAGGCAGGAACAAACGATGCCTGACGGTGCATGTAGCACTGGGGTGGGGATGAAAAGAGACCTTTGGGGCTGTCACGGAAGTCTGTCGATGCGACGGCACCGGCACCACCCGAGACGAAATCGTCATTGCGGGCAAACCAACCAAATTCTTCGATCGCGCCAACGATGCGGGGGTCGTTGAAGGGGATTTCATTGGAAGTCCAGCCGTCATAGACGTCAGCAGGCTGCGTACGCAGCATGATGTCTTCGACCCAGTCAGTTGCTGGCCAGCCTGTGGCTGCTCCGGAACCCAGGCCGATACACCAAGGTGTTTCGCCCTCGGAGGCGATGGTTTCGGTCAGCGCGCGCAGCTCTTCCATGGTGGTTGGGACGTCATAGCCTGCATCTTCGAAGTTTTCTGGGTTGTACCAGACCAGTGATTTGACGTTCACGTTGTAAAAGAAGCCGAACAGCTGGTCGTTGCCGTCTTTGTCGGCGTATGTGCCGAGATCAACCCAGGACTGCCCCGCGCCGTAGTTGTCGCGAACCCATGTGTCCATGCCCTCGGGCAAGGGGGACAGCAGACCGCGCGATGCCATGTCCGAAGCAAGACCCGGCTGAGGGAATACGGCGATATTGGGCGCGGCACCTGCTTCGGCGTCGATTACGATGTTCTGCTCGAAGCTGTCGGAACCCACGTAAGTGACGTCAGCGCCGGTTGCCGCTTCGAAATAGGCGAGCATGTTGTCGAAATAGCCGTCTTCGGGTGTGAGCCACGGACCGGAAACGGTAACCGACTGACCCGAGAGGTCCGGCGCGCCTTCGGCCCATGCATTATAGGCGTCCCAGCTGAAGGGGCCTTCGCCTGGAGTAAATTTCAGATGACCGTCGGCGTGAACGAGGCTGGCAGACAGTGCCAGTCCGGCGACGCCTGTGAACAGTGCTTTTCTCATAGGTTCCTCCCATTGATCCTTTAGGTAGAAGCGCTTGGTAAGCCATCTCCAAAGCGCTTTGGATGACATTTTAAACTCCGACTCGGCGGTCCGAGTCAACATTAATTAGTTCAAGTCTTAAAAAAATTAATGGAAATAGCTGATTTCTTGCGGTAACGATTGAGTTCAAGTCCTAAGCCGGCTGTCGGCAGTGGAGTGATAGTTGAAAGCGCTTTGAATGGCGATGAACCTTAAAAAACTTTCTGAGGAGCTGGGGTTATCCCAGACGACTGTCAGCCGCGCGCTGAACGGTTATCCAGAAGTTAATGAGGCGACTCGGCAGCGTGTTCAGCTTGCAGCAGAGAAATTCAACTATCGCCCCAACAGCCGCGCAAAGGGGCTGGCGACAGGGCGGGCGATGATGGTGGGACATGTGATTCCGGCATCGACACAGCATGAGATGGTTAACCCGGTTTTTGGCGATTTTGTGGGTGGTGCATCCGAGGCGCTGGCGCGGCTGGGCTATGACATGATGTTCACCCGGGTGTCCGAAGGCGATGAGGAAAACGCCTATCGCGAGCTGATGGCGAAACGGCTGGTGGATGGGGTTATTCTACAGGGTCCGTCGATCGCGGACAGTCGGATTGCGCTGTTGAATGATCTGGGGCTGCCATTTGTGGTGCATGGCCGGTCGAGCGGAGTGGATGCGCCCTATAGCTGGGTGGATGTGAACAATAAGAGGTCGTTCCAACGGGCGACAGAATTCCTTTTGGATCTCGGGCACACGCGGATTGCGCTGATCAATGGATTGGAGCGCATGGATTTTGCCAAACGACGTCGCGACGGGTATCGTGCTGCGTTCGAACAAAGGGGGTTTTCGGTCGATCCGGAGCTGATGCGCAGCGCGGAGATGACCGAGGTCTATGGGCATCACGAAACGCGCGAAATGTTGCGGATGGATGCGCCGCCCACAGCGATTTTGGCATCATCCATGATCTCTGCGATGGGGGTACGACGCGCCATCGAGGAAGAAGGATTAAAGATGGGGCGGGACGTGTCGGTGATTACGCATGACGACGATCTGTCCTATCTGAAGAACGGACAGGATGTGCCGATTTTCACCGCCACGCGGTCATCGGTGCATCATGCAGGGGAAGTGCTGGCCGGGATGCTGATCGATCTGATTGCAGAGCCGACCTGCCCGCCAATCACAAAAATGCTTGAGGCAGAGCTTGTCGTGGGTCGCTCAACCGGCCCGGTTCCAAAGGGGCAGTAATACATGAATTTCAGTCGTTCGGATTTTGCTGAAGGGTTTCAGTTTGGCGCGGCCACGTCGTCTTATCAGATCGAGGGGCATGCGTTTGGTGGAGCGGGGGCGACCCATTGGGACAATTTTGCTGCGACACCCGGCAATGTGGTGCGCGCCGAAAACGGTGCGAGGGGGTGCGAGCATTATTTGCGGTATGAAGAAGACCTCGACCTGATCGCGGCGGCGGGGTTTGATTGTTATCGGTTTTCAACCAGCTGGGCGCGTGTGCTGCCAGAGGGGCGCGGCGCGGTCAATCAAGAAGGGCTCGATTTCTACGACCGCTTGACGGATGCGATGTTGGAGCGCGGCATCAAACCGTGCGCGACGCTCTACCATTGGGAACTGCCATCGCCATTGGCGGATCTGGGCGGATGGCGCAATCGCGACATCGCCGGGTGGTTTGCAGATTTCGCTGAAGTGATCATGGGGCGGATCGGAGATCGGATGCATAGTGTTGCACCTATCAACGAGCCTTGGTGTGTGAGTTGGCTGAGCCATTTCATGGGACACCACGCGCCGGGGCTGCGCGATATTCGCGCGACCGCACGGGCGATGCACCATGTCATGCTGGCCCATGGGCGCGCGATTGAGGCGATGCGAGGGATTGGTGTCAAGAACTTGGGTGCCGTTTTTAACCTCGAATGGGCCGATCCGGCGGATGACAGCGCAGAGGCGCGACAGGCGGCAGATGTCTATGACGCCTACTACAACCGATTCTTTCTGGGAGGCGTTTTCAAGAAAGCCTATCCCGAGGAGGTGTTGAAGGGTTTAGGCCAACATCTGCCCGATGGGTGGCAAGATGATTTTGACACCATCGGCGCACCGGTGGATTGGGTTGGGCTGAACTATTACACTCGAAAACTGATTGCGCCGAATGACGGGCCATGGCCACATCATCACGAGGTTGAAGGGCCATTGCCCAAAACGCAGATGGAGTGGGAAATCTATCCCGAAGGGCTCTACAAATTCCTCAAGCGCACGGCGGCAGAGTATTCCGGCGATCTACCGATTTATGTCACCGAGAATGGGATGGCCAATGCAGATGTGTTGACCGATGGTGCGGTCGAGGATGCAGCGCGGACCGACTATGTTGAGAGGCACGTTGCAGAGATGCGCAAGGCCATCAGCGAAGGTGTGCCTGTGAACGGGTATTTCCTGTGGTCGCTGCTCGACAATTACGAATGGGCGCTGGGCTATGAAAAGCGGTTTGGGCTGGTTCATGTGGATTTTGACACTATGAAACGCACTCCAAAGGCGTCTTATCACGCTTTGGCGAAGGCTTTGGCCACTTAAGACTTGATTGCGCTAACATAGCTGTGGTGGAAGGGGGTGCCTGAACCGGTCAGGCACAAAGTTCCATTGGGAGGATATGGCGATGATCCTGTGTTGCGGCGAAGCGTTGATTGATATGATTCCGGAACCGACGGACGGTGGGCGGACTGGGTTTGTGCCACATTCGGGTGGAGCGATCTTTAACACCGCCCGTGCGCTGGGTCGTTTGGGTGTTGAGGTCGGGATGCTGACCGGGCTGTCCGAGGACATGTTCGGCCAGCAGCTGGAACAGGATTTGCGCGAAAGCCACGTGGACACGCGCCATATCGCCAAATCCGATCGCCCCACAACGCTGGCGTTTGTGCAGCTCAAGGATGGTCACGCCACCTATGATTTCTACGATGAGAATTCTGCGGGGCGTATGCTGGCGATTGATGCGGTGCCCCCGGTGGGTGCGCATGTGTCGGGGCTCTATTTTGGTGGTATCAGCCTGGCGTGCGAGCCTGCGGCAGAGACCTATTGCGCGCTGCTGGAGCGAGATGGCACAGAGCGGGCGGTGATGATCGACCCCAATATACGCCCCGGTTTCATCAAAGACGAGGCGCGGTTTCGGGATCGATTGGCCCGGATGTTCGCAGGCACTGATATCGTGAAAGTTTCGGATGATGATCTGGACTGGATGTATCCAGATAAAGGCAGCCTGCAGGCACAGATCGAAGCCTTGTTGGCGGCGGGTCCAGCGCTGGTGATCGTGACGCGCGGAGGCGAAGGTGCCATCGGGGTTCTGGCGGATGGCACCGAGGTAAGGGTCGCCGCAGAAAAGGCGCAGGTCGTGGACACGGTGGGCGCTGGCGATACGTTCAACGCAGGTGTTCTGGCGGCATTGTCCGAACGTGGCCTGTTCCGCAAAGACAAGGTGCGCAGCCTGTCAGCCGAAGATGCATCGGCAGCCTTGTCTTATGGTGCCAAAGTCGCCGCTGTGACGGTGTCGCGTGCGGGTGCCAATCCACCGTGGAAGTCAGAGCTGTAAGCCCCTTATTTGATTCTTTTTCCTGTATTTTTGTTGAATAGGTATGTTCTTTTTGTTGGGATATTGATTGCGGTTTTGTTTCCTTGTTTTGATCTT
>NZ_PYGJ01000010.1 GCF_003014475.1 Shimia abyssi
AAGATCAAAACAAGGAAACAAAACCGCAATCAATATCCCAACAAAAAGAACATACCTATTCAACAAAAATACAGGAAAAAGAATCAAATAAGGGGTGTTTTCTGCGCTGCCACGTCCGCCGCAACCAGCGCCTTATAGAGCGCCCTTAAGCGCAGCGTCATTGGACCCGCGCCCGATGTGCTGCCGATCACCTTGCCGTCAATCTCGGCCACCGGTGTCTGCGCGCCAAACGTTCCGGTAAGAAACGCCTCATCCGCGCCATAGGCCTCGTATAGCGAATAGTTCTTTTCGCGCACCGGAATGTCGTTTTCCCGGCACAGATCGATCACCTTCTGGCGCGTCACGCCATTCATGCAATAATCCCCGGTCGAGGTCCAAACCTCGCCCCGGCGCACGATGAAGAAATTGCAGGCGTTGGTCGTGTTCACAAATCCATGCGGATCCAGCATCAGCGCCTCATCGGCCCCTGCCTGTTCGGCCTGTAAACAGGCAATCACACAGTTCAGCTTGGAATGGCTGTTGAACTTGGCATCCTGACTGGTCGGCAGCCCGCGCACCTGTGGCACCGTGGCCAGCCTGATCCCCTTGGCCTGCACGTTTTCTGCCGGTTTGGAATGCTCAACAATCGCCACGATAGTCGGCCCGAAGCGCGACAGGCTGGGGTGCTGAAACGGCTTGGCCTTGCGGCCGCGCGTGATCATCAGACGGCAATGTGCATCGCCTGTCATGCCATTCGCCGCTGCCGTGCGGTTCAGAATGTCGCGAATATCCGCAGGCCCCATGTCAATCTCTAGCGACACCGATTTCAGCGAATTGAACAGCCGGTCCATGTGCTCGTCAAAAAACGCCCAACACCCATCGTACAGTCGCATCCCCTCCCACATGCCGTCGCCCAGCATGAAACCGCTGTCATAGACCGACACCTTGGCCGCGTCCTTGTGCACGATCTCGCCGTTCACATAGATCAACAGATCGTCGTTGCGTGCATCCGCCTCTGCGTCATGGGTCGTCTGGCCCAGTTCGATCATGCACCCTCCCCCCTTGACGCAGAAGGGATTTCAACGGGCCCACCCTGCTTCTCCCACGTCGAAAATCCCTCTTTCAAATGCGCTGCCTCAAACCCCATGTCCTGCAGCAACGCCACCGAAAGTGCCGAGCGCCAGCCAGACGCGCAATGGAAGACAAATTTGCGGTCCTCGCCAAAGATTGGCTTGAAATATGGGCTCTCGGGATCAACCCAGAACTCCAGCATCCCGCGCGGACAGTGGAAACTGCCGGGGATATAACCCAGTTTCTGGCGTTCCCGCACGTCGCGCAGATCAACAACCAAAACCGACGGGTCGTCCAGCATTGCGATCATGTCCGGCGTTTCCACCTCTTCGATCCGCGCTCGTGCGGCGCTGACCATCTCTTTGACCGAAGTCCTCAATTTTGGCATCTGCCCCCCTTTTGCCGTCTGCGCGGTCACATCAATTCAATCCCGCCACCCAAAGTAGTGACGCCATTCAATCGCACCATCAAGCTCGACCTCACATTTTGCAGGCGTTGAACACGCGGGCCTTCCTCGTTGCCAAATCGCGACCAAAACAAAAAACACCGCCCCAGATCACTCCGGCGCGGTGTCATTTAATCAAATACGTCAGATCAGACAGTTCCGCCGAGGCTCCCCTCAAGCGCAACCAGCTCCTGACCACCGGCCATCAGATCCTGCAACTCTTCTGGCGTGATCTGCCCGCGTTGCGCGGTGCCCAGCGTTTTGCCACGGTTCAGCACGGTAAAGCGATCTCCCACGGCCATCGCGTGGCGTACGTTGTGTGTGATGAAGACTACCGCGATCCCCTGCTTGCGCACCTTGTCGATGGTCGCCAGCACGTTCGCGGTCTGACGCACACCAAGGGCCGAGGTCGGCTCGTCCAAAATCAGCACTTTCGCGCCAAAATGAACCGCACGGGCAATGGCAACCGTTTGACGCTCACCGCCCGACAAAGTCCCGACCGCCTGATCCGGCCCCCGCAGGTTGATGCCCATCTTGCGCATCTCTTCCATGGTGACCCGGTTGGCCTTTTCATGATCAAAGAACGACATGCCAGCCACTTTCTTGGTCGGCTCATTGCCCATAAAAAAGTTACGGCTGACAGACATCAGCGGGATCATCGCCAAATGCTGGTGCACGGTTGCAATCCCCGCCGAAATCGCATCCCGGGGATCTGCAAAATGCATCTCCTGACCTTCGAAATGGATTTCGCCATGGGTGGGTTTGTGCACACCAGACATCGTTTTGATAAAGGTCGATTTTCCGGCACCGTTATCACCCAACAGGCAATGACATTCGCCGGGATACACCTCGACCGACACCCCAGCCAGCGCAATCACGCTGCCAAAATGCTTTTCGATGTTCTTCATCTGAATGATGGGCGCATGTTCTGTACGAGAGTTCATATCAACGCTCCCCCGTAATGATGCGACGGATATACGTGTTCAGGATCACAGCACCGAGCAGGATCACCCCAAGGAACACCCTAAAGAGCGAACTTTCGACCCCGGCAAAGAACAGACCCTGCTGCACCACACCAAAGATCAACGCCCCCAGCGCCGCCCCAATGACAGAGCCATATCCGCCCGTCAAAAGCGCGCCACCGATCACAACCGCAATGATCGCCTCAAATTCCTTGAGCAAACCACGGTCCGCCCCGGCAGAGCCGAACTCCATCACCTGACAGGTTGCAAACACACAGGCGCAGAACGCGGTGAACATGAACATCAGGATTTTGACGCGGTTCACTGGCACACCCGAGTTGCGCGCTGCTTCTGCGTCGCCACCCGAGGCAAAGATCCAGTTGCCGAATTTGGTCTTGGTCAACAGAATATGACCCAACACCACCAGTATCAGCGCCCAAACGATCAGCATCGGCACGCCGTCAACAACTGGTTGCCCGGCCCGCGATCCGCGCTCAAACACCGCGATAATCCCGGCGTCACCCATCCACTGGAAAAATCCGGTCAGGATCTTGCCGCCAAACACCGCTGCCAGCCAATCACCTTCGGAAACATCCTTGATGCCGCCAATGATCGTCTTGCGTTCGATCGTCTGTGGGAAATAAATCGTAAACCCGCGTAGAATGAACAGGAACGCCAGCGTCACGATGAAGCTTGGCAAACCTGTGCGGATCACGATGAACCCGTTCAACGCGCCCAGCGCGATGCACAGGATAAAGGCCGTGATAATGGCCATCCACACCGGCCAGCCCAACGTGACCGAGAAGATTGCGATCATCATGCCCGCAAAGCCGATCATCGACCCGACCGACAGGTCAAACTCGCCCGCAATCATCAACAAACAGGCACCCACTGCGATAATCATGAATTGGGCCGAAACCTGGCTCCAGTTCATAATGCCCTGGCTGTTGAACATGCCCGAGTCAAAGGCGAAAAGAAGGAAAAGAGCGAATACAATGGCGGTGCCCACAATGCCGCCGAGTTCAGGGCGGATCATGGCTTCGCGGAACTTAGAGCGTTGTTTAATACGCTCGTCACCGCCTGCCGCCGCATTAGGTGCGTCAGACATGGTCATGGACCTCGATTAAGTTTGGATTGGGGTAGCGAAAAAAGAAGGGGCGGCCAGCACGTGCCAGCCGCCCACAACATTAATCAGCGATATTCGCCGGCATACTTCTCGACCAGGGTCAGACCATCAGCAGTCACAAACCCAGGGCCAGAGTTGATGTTGTTACCCGGCAGAACGCCGTAGCGGTGATAGTTGGTCATAACCACAACCGGCAGGTATGCCTGCAGGAACGGCTGCTGGTCGATGCCCCAGTTAATGGTGCCCGCCTTAATGCCTTTGACGATTTCTTCACCCAGATCGAAGGTGCCGAAATAGATGTCACCGGCCATGCCG
The DNA here is from genome assembly GCF_003014475.1 of Shimia abyssi. Lineage (GTDB taxonomy): Bacteria > Pseudomonadota > Alphaproteobacteria > Rhodobacterales > Rhodobacteraceae > Shimia > Shimia abyssi. Next base: position 3,899 of record NZ_PYGJ01000010.1, read on the forward strand.
TTTTCATCCAGCGCCAACAGGGTTGGATCAGCAGATGTCGGGCCAAGCGTCAGAACGGCGTCTGTATCAGGATTAGCTGACAGATACGCCAGAACCTTGTTCTTGATTTCCGATGGATCCTGACCCGAGTCGATCATCTGGTTGGCCAGATCAATACCCAGACCATCCGCGAAGCCCTGGCAACGCTCGGTCGACGATGGCGACGAGATATAGTGGTTCACGCAGAGGAACGATCCAACGCCGTCACCCTTTGCACGCAGACCAGCCGCATGGCCAGCATCATATTCGGGCTGACCCACATACATCAGCGCGCCTACTTCGCGTGCCTGCTCAGGGGTGCCTGAGTTCATGATGATCACATCAACACCGGAATCAACCGCCGCCTGAATGGGGCCGGACAGAACGTCATAGTCGCTCAGCGTGGTGATGATGCCGTTTGGCCCAGACGCTGCCGCCTGCTCGATGATACGCGCCATGTCGGCCAAATCGCCGGTGGGCGGGTTGCGGTATTCGACCTCAACACCCATCTGCTCGCCCGCAAGCGCGATGCCGTTCTTGATGGTGTTCCACCAGCTGTCGCTGTCGGGTGCGTGGCTGACGAGGATATATTTCTCGCCCTCAGCAGACGCCACAGTTGCCGCCATCAGCGGCGTTACAATAACTGCCGCGGCCAGTGCGGCCTTCTTGAAAATTGATTGCATACTTTTCCTCCCTAAAGTCTCCGGTCAAGGCGAGAGATCGGAATCTCTCCACCCTTCGACTCAAAACTAAGCACATCGCGACCCATATTGCAACCGGTTGCAAATTATGCTCTCCTATTTTTCACAAGCCTGCGGTAAACCTCGCAAATTGTCACAGCCAGCCATGGGAGCAGCCAACCGAATGTCGATCACACTCAAAGAAGTGGCCCAACGTGCGGGTGTCTCGCGGTCGGCCGTGTCACGCACGTTCACCGATGGTGCTTCGGTCTCTGAGAAGATGCGGCGCAAGGTTGAAAAAGCGGCCAAGGAACTGGGTTACAGTCCCAACGCGCTGGCCTCTTCGCTGACCACAGGCCGCACCAAGATGATCGGCCTGATCTCGAACAACTTTCACAACCCGATCTTCCTACAAGTCTTTGATCTCTTTACACGCGGCCTTCAGGAACGCGGCTTGCGCCCCCTTCTTGTGAACCTCACAGACGAGGTCGATCCGGAAAACTCGGTCCGCATGTTGCGCCAATACAGCGTAGATGGCGTGGTGGTGGCATCTTCCACCCTGCCCCCGGAATTTGCCGAGGCATTCCGCGATGCCAAAATGCCCGTTGTGCACTCCTTTGGCCGTCAATCTGCCAACCCAAAAGTGCACGTCGTTGGCATCGACAACGTCGAATGTGGGCGCATGGTTGCGCGCACGTTGTACGAGCGGGGGTATACTGACGTTGCCTTTCTTGGTGGTCCAGAAAACGCGACCTCGACCCAGGATCGCCAAAAAGGGTTCCTCTGGCAGCTCTCTGAGTACCCATCAATGAACGTCAGCCACAGTTTTGCCGACGCCTATTCGTTTGAGGCCGGGCGCCGCGAAATGCTCCGTCTGCTAGACGCGGGCAAACCCGCGCAGGCGTACTTCTGCGGGGATGATGTCTTGTCTATCGGGGCACTTTCCGCAGTCTGTGATCGCGGATTGAAAGTACCTGATGACATTGGAATCATTGGGCTAAACGACATGGAAATGTCCCGCTGGGAGAATATCGACCTCACGACCGTTCACCAGCCGATCAGCCAGATTGTCACCTCTTCGGTGGAATTGGTCGTTGCCATGCTCGACGAACCCGACAGGTTCCCCGAGGCGCGGATTTTCCCCTGCTCAGTGGTGGACCGGGGCACGTTGCGCCCCGCTCCTTAATTTCAGTTCAGCGAAAGATCGACGGACGCGCATCAACCCACGCGCCATTGTCGTTGGATGATGCGACAGCTGCATGAACCGCCGCCATCGACCGCACACCATCCGCCGCATTGGGCAACCCATCACGGATCTCGCCGCGAATCGCATCCGCGAGATCGCAATAGATATTGGCCACTGCCAGCGGGAAGCCCTCTGGGTGCGCAATTGCAACGCGCGACAAACGCTCCGCATCCGCACTCAGCCCGCCTTCTCCCTTTTCAATGATCTGCGTGCGACCGCCCACCGGTGTATAAATCAACTGGTTCGGCTGTTCAGACGCCCAGCGCAAACCGCCGGTCTCGCCAAATATCTGGATATCAAACCCATGCTGACGCCCAATCGCCACGGATGATGTCCAGAGCCGCCCAACCGTGCCGCCATCCATACGGAAATTGACCATTGCGTCGTCTTCCAACTCTCGGCTGGCAATCGTCGACGCAAAGTCGGCAGACAGAGTTTTCACCTCGTCATCACAGACGAAGCTGGCCATGTGCAACGCATGAATGCCGCAATCGGCAAACTGCCCGGACACACCTGCCATCTTGGGGTCATAGCGCCAGCGCACACGCGGATTATCCGCATCTGTCGCGTCTCCATGATGTCCGTGACTAAAGTTTGTCACCACCAGCCGCACTTTGCCGATCTCACCCGTCCGCACCATAGCCCGTGCCTGACGCACCATTGGATAGGCCGAGTAGCAATAGTTCACCGCACAGATTTTGCCGGTGGATTCGGCCACGCGCACAATCTCTTCGCCTTCCTCAACGGTCATTGTCATCGGCTTTTCGCACAGCACGTTGAACCCGGCCTCAAGGAACGATTTGGTAATCTCAAAATGTGTCGAATTCGGAGTCGCAACCGTCACCAGATCAACGCGATCCTCGCGACCCTGCTCTCCGGCTAGCATGTCCTCCCAGCCGCCATAGGCCCGGTCAGCCGCCACGCCCAGCCGCTGCGCATACTCTCGCCCAACCTCCGGGCGATGATCCAGCGCCCCGGCAGCTAATTCAAAATGCCCGTCCGCAAGCGCACCCAACCTGTGCGCTGGTCCGATCTGGCTGCCTTCACCGCCACCGATCATTCCCCATTTCAGCTTCTTCATGCCAACATCCTTCTCGTGTCACAGGCACCCGTCGACCGCAAAACGGCACAGACGCAATACCGACGTAATACCGACGTAATACCGACGTCGCATTTTACGCAAATCCGATCCCTTCAAGATACTCTCGGTTCAGGCGTGCATCCCCCAACGGATCGGGGTCCAACAGCGGGTCACAATCCTGTTCTACCGTGCACCATCCTTGGAAATTTGCCTCTAACAGAACGTCGCGCACCGCTGAAAAATTGACATCCCCATCGCCCAGATTACAAAAAATTCCTTGCCCGCAAGCGTCATAGAACCCGGTCCGGTTTTCAATGACCTCTGCCTTGATCCTTGGGTTTATGTCTTTGAAATGCATATAAGAAATTCTCCCAATATGCCGTTTCATAAAGGCCACAGGATCAAACCCGGCGTAGGAATGGTGCCCGGTGTCAAAGCAGATCTTCATGATCTTCTCATCCACTTCATCCAACAGCCGTTCCAACTCTGGCTCAAAATCCATAAACCCCGCCGCATGAGCGTGGATGCCCACGGTCAATCCATACTCCTCGGTCCCAATCCTTGCCGCCGTCGCAATCCGATCCCGATAGGCATTCCATTCGGCCGTTTCCATCTGCTCGGCCTCGCTTGCACGCCCCGCTGTCGGCGCCCTTCGTTCGCTGATTGAGTCAATTAAAACAAGGTGTTGTGCGCCATGCGCGGACAGTGAACGACAGGTTCTGTGCGTCGCGTCCAAAACCTCATCCCATTTCTCAGCGTCATGAAACGGGCGAAAAACAACGCCGCCAATCAGCTCCAGATCATGCTGCGCCAGCCCCTCACCCAGCTCTACTGGGTCCTCGGGCATGAACCCCACAGGGCCCAGCTCAATGCCCTTGTATCCCGCCGCTGCGCAGTCCCGCAAAACGGATCGCCAACTCGGATTACGAGGATCATTTGCAAACTCCACACCCCAACTACATGGGGCATTCCCAATTCTGATTGCCATGGCTTTTTCTCCAACCGTCAGAAATGACTGACGTTTTTCCACATCTTGTCGCGCGACGATTGCATCGCCGCGGCAATTACCCGGTTCACGTCATGCCCATCCCGAAAGGTGGGCCAAACCGGTTGTCCGGTCTCAATGGCCAACAGGAAATCCCGCGCCTCGATGATAATTTGATCCTGATACCCGGTTCCATGACCGGGTCCCTGACAGAACGGTAAATAGTCCGGATGCGCCGGCCCGGTCAGCACTTTGACAAACCCGCGCGTCGCCTCATCCCCGTGTGATCGATAAACCCAAATCGCGTTCTGATCTTCCTGATCAAATCGAATGGCGCCTTTTGTTCCCGTGATTTCATAGGCATAGCCCATCTTGCGCCCATGCGCGACGCGGCTGAAATATAGCTGCCCCATCGCGCCATTTTCGAACCGGCACATGAATTGCCCATGATCGTCATTGGTCACATCCCCACCCGGACGGGTGCTGTGAACGGTCTCCACCTCTGCGATCAATCGATCAATCGGTCCAATCAGCGCCAATGCTGCATTCACCATATGCGGGGCCAAATCGCCCATTGTGCCATTGGCCTGCCCGGTCGTACGCCAGTTCGCAGGCGTTTCGGGATCTGCCAGGAAATCTTCGGTATGTTCTCCGCGAAACCAGGTCACATCGCCAATCTCACCATCCGCAATCAACTTGCGCGCAAACTGGCTGGCAGGGGTACGAATGTAGTTGAACCCAACCATATTGGCGACACCATGGGTCTCGGCCAGCTCCACCATCCGTGCGCCATCTTCGATTGACGCCCCCAGCGGTTTTTCACACAAAACCGGCTTGCCCAGCCGCATCGCGGCCTCAGCGATTTCCAGATGTGTCTCTTGTGGCGATGCGATCACAACAGCCTCAACCGAAGGGTCGTTCACTAAAACACGCCAATCATGCGTCGCGCGGTGAAACCCATAGGCCACCCGGTAGCGCTCTGCCGACGCCTTGCTTGTAGCACAAACCATTTCCAGGCTTGGGCGCAAATTCGTATTGAACACGGCCCCCACAGCAGACATGGCAACAGCATGGGCTTTGCCCATGTAACCACCGCCAACGATGCCTATACCGACCTTTGCCACCACAGTTTCCTCCGAACACCAATTTGGCTACCGATTCTCAAGTTGTGATTTTCAATTTGCAACCGGTTGCAAAATTAGTATCCTGAGAATCGAGAGGCTGCAAGTCTCTTTCGATATCGCCGCATGCCCACGAAAGGTTTTGGCCACCATGACGACAACCAGCGAAACGATCACCCTAACGACTGCTCAGGCCATCATTCGTTGGCTATCCAATCAGTTCATCGAAGTGGATGGCAAGGAGATGCGCGTATGCGGAGGAGGATTTGGAATCTTCGGGCATGGCAACGTAACCTGCCTTGGCGAAGCTCTGCACGGTGTTCAGGATGAACTGCCGCTCTATCGCGGACAAAACGAGCAAAGCATGGGTTTTGCCGCGGCTGGCTATTCCAAGCAATGGCTGCGGCAGCGATTCATGTTCTGCACCGCCAGCGCAGGGCCCGGTACGTCTAACCTGCTGACCAGCGCGGCCTTGGCACATGCCAACCGTCTGCCGATGCTGCTTTTGTGTGGTGACACGTTCCTGACGCGTCTGCCTGACCCGGTTTTGCAGCAGATGGAGAATTACAACGATCCAACTTTTGGTGTGAATGACGCGTTCAAGCCGGTGGTCCGCTATTGGGATCGCATCTGCCACCCGGCGCAGATCCTGCAATCGCTGCCAAACGCGCTTGCCACAATGCTTGATCCGGCTGATTGCGGCCCGGCATTCCTTGGGCTGCCGCAAGATGTACAAGGATGGACCTACGATTACCCAACGGTTTTCTTTGAGAAAAAAGTGCACCGCATTCGACGCCAGTCCCCGGATGAGAGCGAAATCGCTGATGCCGTTGCACTGCTCAAGTCAGCTCAGCGGCCGATGATCATTGCGGGTGGCGGGGTTCAATATTCGCGCGCTACGGCCGAGCTCACCGCTTTTGCAGAAGCGCACCAAATCCCGGTTGTCGAAACAATCGCCGGACGCGCCAACATGCTCGACACGCATCCGCTCAATATTGGGCCGATCGGCGTGACCGGATCGGATTCGGCCAATGCCATTGCCGAAAAGGCCGACGTTATTCTGGCCGTCGGCACCCGCCTTCAGGACTTTACCACCGGATCATGGACTGCATTTGCCAAAGACGCCAAATTTGTCTCAGTCAACGCGGCCCGTCACGATGCGGGCAAACACATGTCATTGCCAGTTGTCGGCGACGCCAAAATGTCGCTTGCCGCTTTGGCGCACGCCCTTGATTACGACACCCCATCCGAATGGGTCACATTTGCCAAGGCAGAGCGCACCAAGTGGGTCAGCTATGTTGCCGACAATGTCGCTTATGGCAATCGCCCCAACTCCTATGCACAAGCCATCGGAGTGGTGAACAAACTCTGCGATTCCCGTGACAGGGTGGTCGCTGCAGCGGGCGGTCTGCCTGCCGAAGTTACCGCAAACTGGCGCACTTTGGACATCGGCACAGTTGACGTTGAATTCGGGTTCTCTTGCATGGGTTACGAAATTTCGGGCGCATGGGGTGCCAGAATTGCCCAGGCCGAACGTGAACCAGATCGCGACACCATCACATTCTGCGGTGATGGCTCTTACATGATGATGAATAGCGACATCTATTCGTCTGTCCTCAGCCAAAAGAAGATGATTGTGCTGGTTCTGGACAATGGCGGGTTCGCGGTTATCAACAAGCTGCAAAACAACACCGGCAACGAGAGCTTTAACAACCTGCTGGCCGATTGCCCGACCATCGCTGAACCCTTTGCCGTCGATTTCGAAGCCCACGCCGCCGCCATGGGCGCCGCAACCGAACGCGTCGCAAACCCAGCCGAGCTGGAAGACGCGTTCAAACGCGCCAAGGCTTCTGACAAAACCTACGTCATTGTTATGGACGTTGATCCCTACGATGGCTGGACAACCGAAGGTCACGCATGGTGGGAGGTGGGCACACCACACATCACCGACGATGAAAACGTGCGCAAAGCGCATGTCGACTGGGAATCTTCCCGCTCCAAACAGCGACGGGGTGTGTGATGAGCGCCCTACTCGAAGGCATTCGCAAGAACCGCTTTGCCGTGTTCGGGCGGGCGGGCATGGATATGTTTGCTGACCCGGTCGGCACCAAAAGCGAAAATGCTGAACAATTCCGCTCAGACCTTGGCGGGTCTTCCGCCAATATCTGCGCAGGCCTGTGCAAGCTGGGCAGCACCAGCGCGCTGGTGACGTCAGTCTCGGACGACGCCGTCGGGCGGTTCTGTATCAATCGGCTAAATCACTACGGTGTCGACACTCGCTATGTGCGCTCAATTGCTGGCGAATTCCGAACATCCCTTGCCGTTTACGAAAGCTGTATCGAAGATTTCCAGAATGTCATCTACCGGAATGGCGCCGCCGATTTCCAAGTGACCGACGCGGATGTCGACGCTGTTGATTACGCCAATTTCAGCGCTCTGATTTCCGCCGGAACCGTGTTTGCCGCCGAACCTTCGCGCGGCTCAACGTTTCGGGCCTTTGAAAACGCACGCAAGGCGGGCCTGCCGGTGATCTTTGACATCGACTATCGCCCATACTCGTGGCCGTCGCCCGAGGTCGCATCCGACGTACTTTCGCGCGCGGGCGATCAAAGCGACCTGATCGTTGGCAATGATGAAGAGTTCGGCTTTATGGCGGGCGGCATCGAAAAAGGCTTGGAGAAAGCGCGCGAACTGGCGTCAAAACCGGGCCGCATCGTGATCTACAAAATGGGTCACGAAGGGGCCGTTACCTTTGCCGACGGTAAAGAAATTCGCACCGGAATCTACCCCGTGACTGCTGTAAAACCCAATGGTGCTGGCGACAGCTTCATGGCTGGCCTTTTGGCTTCACTGGCCAACGGACATGATCTGCGCGACGCCGTTTTACGCGGCTCGGCCTGCGCGTCGATTGTCGTGTCGCAACCCGGCTGTGCTCCGGCCATGCCCACCACCAATGAACTTGAGGCATTTCTCGCTTCTCACTCCGGCCCAAGCGACGCTTGAGCCGCCAGAAAGGACTGCACAATGCATATTGCGCCTTACGATAACCAAAACCAGGCCATCGTGGATGCTGACCACGATCTGGTGCCGCTGACCTATTTCAACATCGTCAAACTCAAGCAAGGTGAGGTGTTCGAATACAGCGTGCCAGGCTATGAAACCTGTATTGTTCCAGCCACGGGCACCGTTGACGTCGATGTCGAAGGCGCAGTTTACACAGGAATTGGCAACCGCACCGTCGATGTCTGGGACGGCGACCCCGAAGGTGTCTACGTGCCGGTCGGAGCCACCGTGCGCCTGACTTGCAAATCTGAGGCCACGGAAACCTTCATTGCCGGGGCGAAATATGACAAGGTGCTAGAGCCATTCGACGTGCGCGCCGATGCGCTTGATCTTGTGCAATACGGATCAGATGACACCAAAACCCACCGCAAAATCAAACACATCCTTGGCGCAAAGCACCACGACAAAGTAGGCCGCCTTTTGGTCAGTGAGCTGTTCACAGTTGGCCAAGGGGGCTGGTCCGGATTTCCCAGCCACAAGCACGACACAGACCGCTTGCCCGAAGAAACCCGCCACGACGAAACCTATAACTTCCGATTCCGCCCAAATTACGGTTCCGGCCTGCAAATGCTGCAACGCGAAGATAACAAGCCCGGCGATGCCTATCACATCGTGGATGGCTCCACGATTTGCATCGACAAGGGATATCACCCCTGTGCGGTCCTGCCCGGCTATGAGATGTACTATTTCACCATTCTGGGCGGTTTGAGCCAACGCAGCCTGAAGCAATATTTCCAACCCACACATGCCGAACAATTGCACACAATTCCCGGCATCATGGACATGGTGGCAAAGTTCAAATGAGTTTGGTGACTTTGAAAGATGTCCTTCAACCCGCGTTGAAGGATGGTTACGCCGTGGCTGGTCTTGTGACACTTGGCTGGGAAGACATGCGTGCCTATGTAGCCGCCGCCGAGGCCGAAAATGTGCCCGTCATTCTACAGGCTGGTCCCTCGTGCCGTGCACATACACCGTTGTCTGTGTTGGGCAAGATGTTCACGCACCTTGCTGAAAACGCATCCGTCCCGGTCGTGGCCCATCTTGATCATGGCTACACGCCCGAAGAATGCCACGAAGCCATCGACAGCGGCTTTACCTCCGTTATGTTTGACGGCTCTCGCGAGGCGATTGACAAGAACATCGCCAACACAGCCGCCATCGTTGAAATGGCCCATACAGCGGGGGTATCTTGCGAGGGTGAGATTGGATTTGTTGGCTATTCCGGCGGCGAGGGTTCCGCAGGAACCGACCCCGAAGAAGCCGCCCGTTTTGCCCGCGAAACCGGCGTCGACGCGATGGCCATTTCCGTAGGCAACGTCCATTTGCAGCAAAACAAAGAAGGCGGCCTGGACGAGGCGCGCATCCGTGCCATCGAAGCAATGACCGACATTCCGCTGGTCATCCACGGCGGCTCTGGCGTGCCGGTCGCTCAGCGCACCTCATTGGCGCAGCAGTCCAGTATCTGTAAATTCAACATCGGTACCGAACTGCGCATGGCCTTTGGTTCTGCGCTACGCACTTCGGTCAATGCCGATCCTGACCGGTTCGACCGCGTGCAAATCCTGAAAGACACCCATGACCCGTTGGTCGCCGCGACCCGCACGGTTCTGCGCGCCTTTCAAAAAGGCTAGGGTCAGGACCCTAAGAGTTCTGGGCGCGGGTCAAACCCGCGCCCAAACCGCCATTACTTGGCAACTTCTGTCATGAAACGATCGCGGATCACCACAGGATCCATGGTAATCACCGGCATCTTGGCATTACCGCTCTCGCATTTGCAGACGATGATCGTCATTTGATCGCCATCCAACGCCTCTTGCAGCACCCGTCCTGTGTCCTCCGCTGCGCACTCGACCACATTCTCGCACCCACACGCCTCGGCCACTTTGGCAAGCGATGTTTTCATGCCCGCATAAGTCGGTTGATCTCCGGTCGACCCGTATGAACCATTATCCACAATCATCAAAATGAAGTTATTTGCCACATTGTTCGCAATGGTCGGCAACGTGCCAAGGTTGGTCAACACAGACCCATCCCCGTCAATCGCGATCACTTTCTTGGGTTGTGCCAAGGCCAGCCCCAACCCGATTGATGAGGCCAGTCCCATTGTGCCCAACATGTAAAAGTTGGTTGGCTGATCGTCGATGGCGTGCAGCTCTTGGCTGGGAATGCCGATATTACAGACCACCAACTGATCCCGCAGGATCGGTGCGATTTCTTTAAGTATTTCAGAGCGGATCATGATCAGTACCCTCCCCAGAATGACGCATCCGTCAGGATTGCGACCGGTTTGTTGCACATGAACGTATAGTCGATGATCTTACCCAGCTCCTCGACATCGTCACGTTTATGGAAATGATAGGTCGGGATGTTCATCTGCGCCAAAAGCGCCTTGGTGTGCACCGCCATCTCCACCTGACACGCCACCGGTTCGCCCAGCTCTCCGCGATAGGAGATCAGCATCGGCAAAGGCATCCGGTAATACTGGATCAACGTCGCCAATGTGTTGATTGTCACGCCCAACGCGGTGTTCTGCATGATGATCGCGGGCTTTTTGCCGCCCATAAAGGCACCGGCGCACAGGCCCATGCCCTCGTCTTCTTTGTTTGATGGCACGTGATGAATATCGGGCGACTCTTCAAGAACTTCGATCACCCCGGCCAGCTGCTTGCACGGCACCGTGGTGATAAAGTTAACGCCCTTTTCGGTTAGGTCGGATACGATCCGCCTGTCTATGTCCTTGGCCATGTTCACTCCTGCGATAAAGTCTTGAGGGTCAGGTCTGCGATCATCTCGCTGACCCGAACGTTGCTGTCCTGCGTCACGCCCGCAATATGCGGGGTCAGGATCAGGTTGGGCAGTTCGGCGAATTTCGCCGCCGCCTTTGCTGTCAAAGGTTCGGTCTCAAACACGTCCAGCGCAGCACCAGCAATGCCGCCCTGTCGCAGCGCATCGGCCAGCGCCGCTTCATCCACGACGCCCCCGCGCGCTGCATTGATCAACACCGCATCATCACGCATCTGCCCCAGCGCTTCGGCGTTGATCAGATGGCGGGTGCCATCCGTCAACGGGACGTGCAGGCTGATCACATCCGCACATGCATACATATCTTCCAGCGACACATTCTTGGTCTTGGACCAAAGCGGGCTGTCTGATGGGACAAACGGATCATGTGCACAGGTCCGCATTCCCAGATTATGCGCCATATCCGCCGTTGCTTGTGCAATCTCGCCAAACCCGATCAACCCTAATGTGCGCCCGGCAACCTCTCGCCCGGAACATGCGGCGCGCGGCCAGGCGCCCGCCAGCATCTGCGCCTTGGCCTGATAGGCATTGCGCAACAGGATTGCAGCGTTGGTCACAACGTATTCGGCCACCGAAAGCGTATTGGCGCCCACAGCTGGACACACGGCAACACCAGCCTCCTTGCAGGCTGCAAGGTCGATGTTATCAAGCCCAACACCAAGCCGGCCAACCATCTGCAAATCCGGCGCTGCGGCAAGCAGCGCCCGTGTCACCTGTGTTCTGTTGCGCACGATCAGCACCCGGACACCGGCCATCCTCGCCGGTATATCGCCTTGGGCATCGGCCAACTCCGGCGCGTATTGCGTTGGAAAGGCGTCCGCCATCCGCACGACCGACGCCTCGTCCATGAATTCTGTGACCAGTATCAACCGCCCAACTCCGCAAGGCACAGGTACTTGGTCTCAAGGTAGTCATCCAGCCCTTGGCTGCCGCCCTCCTTGCCCATACCGCTTTCCTTAAGGCCACCAAACGGCGCTTCTACGGTGGTGATAAGCCCCGAATTTATACCGATCAGCCCATAGTCCAGTTCTTCGTTCAGCCGGAACGCCCGCCCCAGATCGCGGGTATAAGCATAGGCGGCCAGCCCGAACTCTGTGTCATTTGCCGCCGCAATAGCCTCTTCTTCGGATTCGAACTTGAAGACAGCCGCGATGGGGCCAAAAATCTCGTCCTTGGCAAATTGCATGTCAGCAGTGGCGCCAGTGATCACGGTTGGCTCAAAAAACGTTCCACCTAGCGCGTGACGATTGCCGCCCTGCACAACCTCGCCGCCTTTGGTCGTGGCGTCGGCAATCATTTCTTCAACCTTCGCAACCGCGCCGTCATCAATCAGCGGGCCTTGCGCTACGCCATCCTGCGTTCCGTCCCCAACAACAAGTTTTGCCGTCGCCTCGCGCAGCTTCTCGACAAAGGTGTCGTGAATGCCTGCCTGCACGTAAAACCGGTTGGTACAGACACAGGTCTGCCCCATGTTACGGAATTTGGCGATCATGCCGCCTTCAACGGCGGCGTCCACATCGGCATCGTCAAACACAAGGAACGGTGCGTTGCCGCCCAGCTCCATCGACACTTTCTTGACCGTATCTGCCGACTGGCGGATCAGTGTTTTGCCCACCTCGGTAGAGCCGGTGAAGGTCACCTTGCGCACCTCTGGGCTGGCCATGATCGCTCCGCCAATGGCGCGCGCGCTGCCGGTCACGATATTGATCACACCAGCAGGAAACCCGACATCCTCGGCCAGCTTGCCCCACACCAGACCGGAATACGGTGTTGATGTCGCGGGTTTTGCCACGACAGTGCAGCCCGCCGCCAAGGCTGGCCCCAGCTTACGCGCCAGCATGGATGACGGGAAATTCCACGGCGTAATCGCCCCAACCACACCCACCGGGTGGCGCGTCGCCATCAACCGCCGGCCATTGATCGGCGCGGGGATGATCTCGCCTTTGGCGCGGCGGATTTCTTCGGCAAACCAGCGGATATAGGCCGCGCCAATTGCAATCTCGCCACGCGCTTCAAACAGCGGCTTGCCCTGTTCTGCGGTCAGCAGCTGCGCCAGCGCCTCTTGGTTGTCCATCAGCGCATCGTGCAGCTTGTGCATCAGCCCGACACGCTCCAGCAAACCGGTACGCGCCCATGGCTTAAACGCCGCACTTGCGGCGGCAATCGCGCGCTCGGTTTCATCCGCGCCACTGTTGGGAACACTGCCCAGTGCCGCGCCAGTGGCAGGATTGGTCACTGCAATCTCCGCCCCTCCATCGGCGCCAACCCATTCACCGCCAATCAGGTTGGCCTGCATCATCAAACCGTTAAAATCGCTCATGTGTTTTCCTTCAAAAATACGAATTGCGTGTGTTGGCGATAGCGCTCATCAGGTCGCAATATCGCCTGTGGAAAATGGGCGTGATGGTTGGCGTCTGGCCAAACCTGCGGTTCCATCGCAAGCCCCGCATACGCCCCCATAGGCTCTCCACTCAGCCCTCCCAGGTCAATATTGATATTCGCACCGTCATATATCTGAAGCCCCGGTTCGGTTGTGCGGCACTCCATAGACACCCCCGAACGTTGGCTCTTGAGCCATGCGACCGGGCGTATCGCGCCGCGTTTCTGTGACAGACAGAAATTGTGATCCACAGGATGGGCCTGTTTCAACCGCGCAAACGCGCGAAAATCAAAGCTGGTTCCATCAACATCGCGGACTTCTCCGGTCGGGATCAACTCACCGTCCACTGGCAAATATTGCCCCGTATCAACTTTGAGCAAATGCTCAGAAATAGTCCGGCCATCATCCAGCACAAAATAACTATGATGCGCCAAATTACACAGCGTTGGCGCATCCGTCTCGGCTTCCATCACAAAATCCAGCACACCGCCATCAAGAACCCGGATCGTCACCCGTGCGGTTAACGCGCCCGGAAACCCCATATGCCCGTCCGGTAACTCATGTGTCAGCACGACATGCGACGCGCTGTGTTCCTGCACCTGCCACAGCCGTTTGCCCATGCTGTCCAGCCCACCGTGCAAACAGTGCTTTCCCAGAAAATTGCAGGCCAGCTGATGCGTGGCGCCGTCAATCTCAAGATGCCCGTCTGCAATCCGATTGGCGTAACGCCCGGCAATCGCACCAAAAAACGGCGAACGGTCAAGGTAAGGTGCAAACTCGGGAAACCCAAGCACCAGCGGCGCGTCATGCCCCTCCAGTCTCAGGTCCTGCAACACCGCCCCATAGGTCAGCACATGCGCCGTCAGGCCTCCTCCCTCCAGCCGCAGCCGATGCACCGTTTCGCCTGTTGGCATGGTCCCAAATGCGTGCATCTTTACACCTTCACGTCAATGGCCTGCCCGCAACGCGCGCTTTCTTCGGCAGCCTCGCCCACGATCACTGACCACAACCCGTCCAACAGCGTCACTTCGGGTGTGCCGTGACCTTGGTTCACCAGATCGCGGAATTTCGCGTGTTGGAAATAGGTCGATCCGTGGTGATCGCCCGCCGACAGGATGGAATGATCGACCTCGATCTCTTCGCGGATCACGTCCTTGCTGGCGCGGTGTGAAATCTCGATTTCCGAGGCACGCTCGGCCCCGTCCACTGTGAATCGCGCTGGCCCCGGCACCTTGGCGTCAACCCGCGCCGCCGCCCCTGTAACCGACACCACCTCTTGCCAATAAGACCCTTCGGCAAACATGCACAGATCAAGCATTCCGCGTGTCCCGTTCTCAAAATCGACAACCACATAGGCGTTGTCGATAATGTCCGGCACGCGCCCCTCGTAGCGCTCGTCCAGATGATTCACATCCACACCCGCGCTGGCAAACACCCGCACCGGATTGCTCTCGAGCGTCAGGCGCATCAAGTCCCAGAAATGGCAGCATTTTTCAACCAAAGTGCCCCCGGTACGTTTTGAAAACCGGTTCCAGTCGCCAACCTTTTCCAGAAATGGAAAGCGGTGTTCCCGGATCGACATCATGCGCGGCGCGCCCACTGTGCCGCTCTGCACCTCCTGCAAAAGCCGTTGTACGGGTGGCATGTAACGGTACTCCATCGCCACCCATACGGGTGCGGCACGGCCATCGGCCTTGGCCAAAACTTCGCGGCAATCCGCAGACGTGGTGCACAATGGTTTTTCGCACAGGATGGGCAGGTTAGTTTCCAACAGATCCAGCATAATGGAGTGGTGCGTGTCATTTGGCGCGCCAATTAACACCGCATCACACACGCCCGCCGACAGCATATCCTTGTAATCGGCGAACCCCGTTGCCCCGCCCGCAGTTTCAATCGACGCGGCGCGCATCCCCTCATTCGGGTCGGCCACGGCCGTGACTTCGCACCCCTCCAGCAGGTTGAGGTTACGAATGTGTTCTTGCCCCATCATCCCGGAACCGATGATGCCATATCGCACTGTCATTCCGCTCAAAGCTCCAAAACCGGCAGGTTCATGGCACCCGCCACCCCGCGCAACGTGTCAATATGGTCGCCATAGGCCAGCGCCATGTGATGCTCCAAACCGCACTCGATCATCCGGTCCAGCACTTCGCCAGTGGGTCGCGTGAATTTCAAAACACCCGAGGTGCCGGTGAATGCCATTGGCCGCGCCTGCATCTCTCCTTTGGCCAGCACCATCGATGGTACGCCATCCGCCTGGCTGATCCGCATCATGGTCACGGTGCCCGGTTTCAGAGGAAACTGAAACAGCAATGGCTGTTTGCGATTGGTGTGAACCGTCGCTTCAGCCTCAAACGCCGGGTCACGCATCGACATGGGCGCCTGTCCGCAATGCCAAACGACCCCTGTGTCGTCCTCTGCATCCATGTCCACGATATCCGTCAAAAACACCGGGGCATCAGCGGCCTGCATCAGGATCAACTGGGTCAGCGCCCCGTAAACGTCAGCTTCGCAGGCACAGGGCACGCGCGCCTCGCCCAACATCCCCGCCGGTCCGCACACCGCGCCGCCATATTCGGTAAACGTCTCAGGCCAGCACCGAATGGCAAAAGCATCATATGCCCCTTCAGCGCGCAGCGTGTCCAACCCCGCCTTAAGCCGCAAAGACCGATCCAGCTGCGCCTGATCCACGTCTTCCAACCCGCTCAGCACCTGATCCGCCTCATTTCTCAACGCCCGCGCCCGCTCATCAGATGCGTTGCGCGCCTTATCAAACAGGTCGTCCAGCTCAATCGCATCAACCCCGACCTGCGCCAGATCCCGGATCGCATTTGCATCATAGGCGCATGTGTCAAAGCCAACCGGATGGGCACCAATGCGCGCAATCCGGTTGCCTTTGACGGCCTCTGCTACCGCGCGCCCTGCGTCGGTCGCCTCCGGGCGCGCTGCTGCCACCGCGTGGCCTGCGCCACGCGCACCTGTCAACAAATCCTGCACATCGCGAGAAACATCCGCCTCTGGATCGGCATAGAGCCAGCCAAAGTCGCGCCCGTTGCGCCGCAAGGCATGGCTGGCGAGGTTCAGCCCGCAAAAGGCGTTCAGCCGCAGCCGCCCGCCGAGCCTCGGTTCGGGAACGGCCCAAATATGCAGCGCCTGTTCAAACGCATTGGCCACCGAAACCACAAAAGACGCATCCGTAAACGTCACCTGCAACACCAGAACCGCGTCGACATGTCCCTGCTGCAACGTGTCAATCGCCGCTCCTGCTGCTTCGTCATCCATCAACAACACGCGCGGCCCGCACAATTCGTGCCCGCTCGCGTCCAACACCGCGAGCATCGCCGCCAACTTGCTTTCAGCATAGGCCACATCAAATGTCGGCCGCGCCAATGGCAGTATTCCAAGTTTCATTCAGTGGTCTCCAAAATCGCCATATTCGTGGCGAAAACTCGCATCCCCGGGCGCAAACCGCGCACCACCGGCACCATAACACGCATGTTCCGCCCAATTGGCCGCGCTTGCATCCGCCAACGCCGAGATATCGGCCATGTACTCCGCCGACGGCCCCTCAAGTTCACGCCGAATGGCATCCCAATCCGGGTAGGCGCCAAACGCATCCAGCCAAATCGCCCGCCCCGCCAAAAAGCCTGACGCACCGGCGGCAAAGGCATGTTCCAGAACTTTGCGGAACTCTGGCTTGCCTGCACCTGCGCTCAACATCACCCAAGGCCGCCCGGCAAGCCGCCCCATCTCGTCAAACACCTGCTGAACCTCTGCCGAACCATCCGCATCTGCGGCATTCACCGGGCTTTCCAGCTTAAAGACGTCAACACCGTATTCCGGCTTAGCAAACTCCTCGACCGAGGCCAGAACATCGTCCGCCTTCTTGCCCTTCATCTCCACATATTCCTTGGTCTGGTGCGCATCCGCCGCCAATGGATAGACCAGCAATTCAAACAGGAATGGAACGTCATAGCGGGCGCATTCTTCGCCAATCCTCTTGACATAATCCTTCTGTGCCTGATTGACCGCGTCCCCCGCATCCGGACGATACCATGCCAGCACCTTGACCGCGTCACCGCCCATGCGCTTGATCTTGGCAACGGACCACTCGTCGATATCAGACGACAATCGCCCCTCTGGCGTTTCGCTGAACAGGCTGTCTTCCAGCGTCACAATCAGCCCCTTTGTCGGGGACAATACGTCAACGCTATGGGGTATCGCATAATGCGGGTCCAAGAGCATCGCCGTGCTTTGCGCCTGCAATGTCTCGATCAACAGTCCCTTGAACCGTGCAACCTCCTCCCAAGGGGCCTGCTCCACGCCCAGATGCTTGGCGATCGGGCCCTTGATCGGCGGGCGTTGATCTACGGCTGTCATTTTAAACAGACCGTTCTCGTCGGCCATACGGCGCAACCCCCAAAGCTTACCGGGTGTCAGTGTCATGGGTTCTCTCCTTCAGGAATTCGTCTGTTTCTTCGCGCGTTGGCGCACCTTCCCGACCACCGGGTTTCAGGCATTTCAACGCCGCCGCTGCATTCGCAAATTCAATGGCGCGCCGCTCGGTCAGCCCTTCGGCCAACCCCAGCGCCAGCGCCCCGTGCCAGATGTCTCCGGCACCTAATGTGTCAATTGGTTCGACCTGAAATGCCGGTACATGCACGATGTCACCACCATCCGCGTACCAAACGCCATGTTCACCGTCGGTCACACAGACCCAGCACCCATAGCGTTCGCAGATCTGCAACAGGGCCGCCTCGGGCGTCATACCCGGCACCAGATCCTTCAGGCCCTGCATGGATAACGCAGCATGGCTGGCATGGTTCAGCAATTCGGGATCAATCGGCGCTTCACCGTCCAGCACACCCGGCACCCCGCACTCACGTGCAAACTGAAGCGCATCCCGCGCCGCCGAAACGCGCCGGGTATCCGTTAAAACCGCGCCCAGCCCTTCAATCCCAGCGAACCAATCCGTGGCCAGCACAAGCCCCTGACCACGGAAGTTCACAATCTGCCGCTCGCCGGCCGCATCCACATAAACCGATGAATACGAACTGCGCGCACCGGGTGTGCGGGTCACGTTGGACACGTCAACTCCGTCCTTGCTCAACCCGTCCAGCACCATGTCGCCAATCAAGTCCTGCCCCAATCGTGCGCCAAGGATCGCATGACCGCCCAGCCGTGCCACGGCCACCGCCGCGTTTGCCGCGCACCCGCCGCCAACGATCGCCGCGTCCTCGGTCCCGAATTTTTCGGCCCGCTCAGGCAATTCCGGTAAATAGAACAGAAAATCGACCACTGCAGCGCCGACACACAAAACTTTGCTCATCAGGGCACCTCAAGTCCGCTTGGCACCTGATCAGGCCGCCCCAACCGCCCCTTGACCGACTCTGTCCCGGTTAGCGCATGAAGAAAGGCCACGATCTGGGCCACTTCCGCATCACTCAACGAAACCGGTTCAATATCGGATACCGCACCCAGCCGCGCGCGCTCGCGCTTGTCCTGCATCGAAAGCAAATCTGCTGCCGACAACCATGGAACCTCTGGCAGAACCGCCATGCTCGCATCCCAAGCCTCAAACGCAGCTCGTGCATCGAGGTGGTGGCGCACGATCCCTTCCAACGTCGCATAAGCTCCGTTGTGCCCATACGGCCCAGTCAGCGCGACGTTACGCAATTGCGGCGTCCTGAACCGATACGCATCCTCTAAACGGTCCGATGCCCCCATGCGCCCCACATCGCGCACAATCGGATCCCACTGGCGTGTTTTGCCGGGTCCAAAATGCGGCAACATCAGCGCATGAAAACTTTGATCTGACAACAACTTACCGGAATGGCAAGCGCTGCACTGCGCCTTGCCAAAAAACAGGTCCATGCCCGCCTTTTGCGCCCCGTCCAGCGCTGCTTTATCACCGTTCAGATAGGCGTCAAACGGGCTGTCGAAACTCTGAAATTCACTGCCCTGAAACGCTGCCAAAGCATTGGCGACATGGGTTATCGAAATATCCAGCGGCTTGTTCACATCCTCAAACGCTGCCACAAACATGTCCGCATATTCCGGAATCACCCGCACCCGCTTGGCGATAATTGGCCAAACCGCATCAATCCGATCATAGGCCGCGCCAGCGACCTGATTTTCCTTTGGATCACCCGCCATTTCAAACTGCGACGTCATCGGAAACACCGCCTGTACGGCCAGAATGCTGTCCAACCCTTCGGGCAGCCATTCCTGTGCTGGCGTGTCAAACCCATTGTCATAAATCGCAGACTTCGAAACGCGCCCGTCGTGAAACAGAATATCAATGTCACGCGCACCCAAATTCCACAGCGCGGGTGCATTGCGCGGAATGCGCTTGATAATACGCGTATTCCCTTGACCCGGCGTCCGCTCCGGGCCCAGCCCCATGCCACCTTCGCCAATGCCCAGCGACAAACCGTCCCCGCTGCCATGCTCGGGGTGATGACAGGTCGCGCAGGCGATGTTGCGATTACCCGACAGGATTGGGTCAAAAAACAACAGCTGCCCGATCTTGGCCTTGGCTGGATCAAACTCCAGAAAATCCGACACTTGCAAAGGTGCCGGAAGCGGGTTCCCATACGCGGGCGCGCACGCAAACGCGGCGCAAAATATCAAACCAACGGAGCCAAAATGAAGCGACTTGCCCTTGTTCTGATGCTGACTGCCCAGACCGCCTTTGCCGAAATCGAAACGGCGCGCGATCTTATGGATGCCCAGGATTACGAGGCCGCGATGCAGGAACTCCTGCCAGCGGCGCGGTCCGGCAATGCCGAGGCCGAAGAACTGATTGGCGTGATGTACGCGCTGGGGCTGGGTGTCCCGCGCGACGATATCCGCGCATTTGAGTGGTACTTGCGCTCCTCTCTCAAGGGGCACGCTGGCGCTCAATCTGGTATTGGATGGTATTACGAGGTCGGCCGCGGAATGCCCGCACCGGATCTGGTCAGAGCCTACATGTGGTACACGCTCTCCGCGATCGGAGGCGATCCGGATGCGGCCATTTCCCTTGAGGAAGTGGTGAAAAAGATGACCAAGGAACAAATCGAAAAAGCCCATATTCTGGTGGACGACTATCGGGTCTGGCTTTACCCGTTTCGCTAAGCGGAGGCGGAGGCGCCCACACAGGCGCCTCCCTTTTCTTGCACATAGGAACGATCAGTTCAGATCTTTCGCCATGCCTTCGTTGATGCTGGCTTCGGCGTCCGCTACGGCAGATACCAGCGCGTCAAAGATCACGTCACCGCCGTCAATGTTGCCTTTGAACCAGTCATATACCGGCGCAGCAGCTTCTTTGAACGCGGCCTTTTCTTCAGGTGTCGGCACATAGAGATCACCGCCACCGGCGACAAAATCTTCATACGCTTGGATCGACTTACGCTTGGGCGACGCGAAGGTTGCCTGCTGCAACGCCGAGAACCCATCGACAACAACGCGACGCATATCTTCTGGCATATCCATGAACTTGGCGTTGTTCATCCACCACAGCGCGCCCATATAGGCGTGGCCGTCCAGCGTCACATATTGCAGGCCAGCATCCGGGAATTTCATACCCATGATGTCGGTGATACCGTTCTTGGAACCTTCTACAACACCAGTCTGAAAGCTGGTGAACAGCTCAGGCCATGGGATCGGAGTTGGCGATGCACCCAGTGCGCGCACCAGCTCTTGGGGCAGGTCTGCAACCACGGTCCGGATCTTCAGCCCTTCCATGTCGCTGGGCGACTGAACGCGGCGTTTAGTGTTGGCAAAGTTACGCCAGCCGCCAGTGTTACCAATGGTCATCAGGCGAATTGTCCCGCCGCTGTCTTCCAGCGCCATTTCACGCATCTTGCGGGTGAAATCACCGGCAAGCACTTCTTCGGCAATGCGGTCGTTCGCCATCAGATACGGCAGGTCAAGCACCTGAACATAAGGGAAAATCCCCGATGCGCCGCCCGAAGTCGAAATATAGACATCGATGGTGCCGTCAGCCACACCTTGCAAACACTCCGCACCCTTTGCGCACAGCTGTGTACCGATGAACAGCTCAACTTCAATCGCGCCGTTCGATGCGGCTTCTACAAAATTCTTGAAGACAACAAGACCGTCGTAGTCCTCGTCGTTTTCATTCGAGTTCGCAGTCGCCCGGATCGTGTAGTCCGCCGCTTGCACCGCAATGGCCGAACCGGCCAGCATCGCAGCCGCCGTAAGCGCCTTGATGGTTGATTTGAACATGTTTTCCTCCTTGTTAACTCTTGGTTTTAGCTTTTGTTTTTATTGGACAAAGCCCGTCAGACGCGGGATCGTCATAGAAATCGCCGGGATATAGGTGATCAGGAAGATCACGACCACCTCGACCATCAGGAACGGCAGGATCGCCTTCGAGATCGCCTCGACCTTTTCACCAGACACTGAACTGGCCACAAACAGCACCAGCCCCATCGGCGGCGTGGCCAGACCTACGGTCAGGTTCACGCTCATAATGATCGCAAAGTGAACCGGGTGCACACCCAGATCGACAAAGATTGGACCCAGGATTGGACCCAGAATGATAATTGCCGGCCCCGCATCCAGGAACATACCGACCACAAACAGCAGGATGTTGATCAGAAACAACAGGATCAGCGGGTTTTCAGACAGCCCCAGAATCCAGTCCGCCATGATCTCCGGCGCGTGGCTCAAGCTCACCACCGTTTTAAAGGCGACAGCCGCCCCAACCAGCAACAGAACCGTCGACGACGCCAGCGCCGCCCGTGTCAGCGCGCCCGGCAAATCGCTCAGCTTCATAGACCGCAAGATAAAGAACGATACCACCAGCGCATAGGCCACCGCGACCGCACTTGCTTCGGTTGGGGTAAAGACACCCACCAGAATACCGCCCAGAATGATGATCGGAGTCTGCAAAGGCGCCACCGCCTTTTTACAGATGATCCTGAAATCGTTGCTCACCTTGGTCCGCAACCGCATTAGCAAAAGATGCGCAATCGGCAGGAACACAAGAAACACCAGCCAGCCATTGACCGAGATATTCACCCCGGCCAATCCCAGCAGGGCGGATACACCAGCAAACAAACCGACCAGCACCCCGGCAAAATTCAACCGCAGCAACGCAAAGCTGACATTCGCTTCCAGCGGAGTAATCGTCTGATTTTGATGCACAATCCGTTCGGCCTTTGGCAGATCGTATTTGTCCGCCATCAGGCGCACCATCACCATCAGACCAATACCCACCATCACACCCGGCACAATTCCGGCCAGGAACAGCGCGGCAACGCTTTCGCCCATTACATAGGCGTAAATGATCATGATGCCAGAGGGCGGAATGATCGGTCCGATCACCGAGCTCGCCGCCGTCACCGCCGCCGCGAAGGTCCGCGAGTAACCGTTTTTCTCCATCGCCGGGATCAGCGTCGAGCCAAGCGCCGACGTGTCCGCCACCGCAGAGCCGGACAGTCCGGCAAACAGGATGGAACTCAGAATGTTCACATGCGCCAGCCCGCCGCGCAAATGCCCCATCATGGCTTGGCTGAACTCGACAATCCGCGTGGTAATACCGCCGCGGTTCATCAGCTCACCCGCCAGTACAAAAAACGGCAACGCCATTAGCGGGAAACTGTCCATCCCGTTGTAAACATTGCGGTACAACAGCGCGATATCGCGTTCCTGCCCATTCAGCATCAGCAGCACACCAGGCGCAAACAGCAAGGCAAAGACAACCGGCAGACCGATCATCAGGAAGACTAGGAAAACCGGAAGGAAAAGAGCCAGCATCAGTCGGCCTCCATCGCTACGCCAAAGCTGTCATCGTCCGGCAAAGTTGCATTCGGATTGATCAACAGGAACACCGTCCGCATCAACAGTTCGATATTCACCGAGATCAGCAAAAGGACACACAGGAACAGCGAGCCATACATATAGCGCAGCTTCACTTTGATGGCCTCAAGCCCGACCCAGTCAAACGGCAACACCAAAGACGAGCTGTTAAAGTTGCCCCCAAACCCCATCGTGTGATTGTATCCGTGGCTTACCGCAATCAGCAGAACGGCCAGCGACATGACCAGCAAAACCAAGTTCAGCATCGCGCCCAACCGGCTCGGGAGTGCTGAGCCAAGCATGTCGATGGCGACAAACCCGCCCCACCGATACGCCGACGGCGCCATCAAACCCGTCATCCACAGCATCAGAAACCGCGCGCCCTCATCCGGCCACGGCAAGGCGCTGTTCAAAACATAGCGACAAAAAACCTGAGTCAGAATCACGACAACCATCAAGGCGAGGGCAACCCAGCCCACCAGCCTTCCGGCGCGCAAAATCCACGTGTTCACCCACGCTAGGGCGTTCAAAATAGCCATTCTATTACCTTCCTCCCCGGAGGCACCAGATCAGCGTGACCAATGATGGTTCGTTTTGATTTCGTTATTTTCGATTAGAAGCACAAGTCGAAGCGACCTGTCAAGAAAATGCGCATCGCTTTCTCATTATGCCTCTACCAACCCAACACCGTGGGCTACACAAAGCGCGCGCAATTCCTGCGGACACCGGCGATCTGTCACCAATGTGCGCACCTGCGACAAATGCCCGATGCAGACAGAGGCCATTCGGTCATATTTCGAACTGTCCGCTGCCAGAATAACGTGGCGCGCGTTCTCAACAATCGCGCGAACAAGCGATGCTTCGCGCAAGTCATAGTCCAGCAATGCACCGTCCTGCGCGATGGCTGCCGCGCCAATCACGGCAACATCGGACCGGAACTGACGAATGAAATCCACAGCCACCTCACCCAATATCGCACCGTCGGATGCTCGGACCACGCCACCGGGAACCATCACTTCTACACCCGGAAAATCTCTTATTTCATTGGCCACGGACACTGAATCCGTCACAATCTTCAAGCCAGTGTGCCCCTGAAGATGGCGCGCCACGGCCGCCGTCGTCGTGCCCGAGTTGATCATAACGGCAGTGTTATCCGGTACCATTTCGGCCACCGCACGACCAATCGTTTCTTTCTCATCTTTCGCGATCTGTTGGCGCACGGAAAACCGGGTGTATTCCGTGCCCGCCAAAAGAGATGCGCCACCGTGAAAGCGCATCACCAGACCTTCGTCCGCGAGATAACTCAGGTCTTTACGAATGGTTTGTGGCGTGGTCACGAATAACGCCGCCAATTCATCCACAGTCGCGCGCCCGTTTTCCTTAAGCCGGGCCAGGATCGCTGCATGGCGAGACTGTGAATTTTTCGACGGTCGCATATCTTTCGCTTTCACCAGTTAACTTTCGTATTTAGCAAAAAACGAAAGCACATGGCAAGTCGCACTAGCCAGATTCGGGCCATACGCACCAGATTCGCTCAGACCGTTTCCGTGACTTTGTTCAAATGGCGCGGCACATCCGGGTTTATGCCACGGTTTGCCGCGACTTGGTCAACCATACCATAAAACGAAACAATCGCTGCAATTGGGTCCGTCAACCAATGCCCTGTTCGAACATGCGGCAGGACGTTGGCTTGCTTCACCAGCGACGTGGTCGCAAAAACTTGCGCGCCCTTGGCCGCCAATTCGTCGGCAACACCGGCAACTGAAGTTTCAGCAGCGTCGGCACCTGCAAAGATCAACACTGGAAATCCTTGCTCCACAATGGACACCGGCCCATGCATCACCTCAGCCGAAGAATAGCTTTCGGCCTGAATCAAACAGGTTTCCTTAAACTTCAATGCGGCTTCGTTCGAAATAGCCCACGACGGCCCCCGCCCCAGCGTATAAAGCGGCCTTCCATCCATTGCGCCCGCCGCCGTGCCCCAATCGCAACTGGTGGCTTGCGACAGGAACTCAGGAAGCGAAAACAGCGCGGCTTTGAGCGCTTCATCGTGCTTCCATTCCGCCAGAAACCAAAGCCCGGCAATAATTGACGTGACAAAGGTTTTGGTCGCCGCAACGCTCAGCTCTGGCCCCGCATGGATCGGCAATGTCGCGTTTGACACTTTGGCCAGTCGCGACTCGTCGTTGTTCGTGATCGCCACAGCATAGCTCCCCGCCTCCGCCAGCGAACGTGTCATCTGCACAATGTCCGGGCTTTGACCGGATTGCGACACCGAAACACAAACCGAACGATCGCACCGCAGGTTAACGCCATAGATTGATTGCACCGATGGCCCAACCGATGCCATTGGCCGCTGCAACAACAGCTCACTGGCGTATTTCAGATAGGTACATGCATGGTCCGACGACCCGCGCGCGACAGACATCAAAAAGGGTGGATCAATGGCTCTGACATCATCGGCGGCCTGAACAATATTGGCACCGCCCAGCGACAACAGACGTTCAACCGCTTCGGGAATTTCCAAAATCTCTCGTTTCATTTGGGATTCAGACTGTGTCATAACAAGCCGCCTTTCATGTGGACAAGCGCAGATCGGCCACAAAATCGTAGGCGTCACCGCGAAAAATGGAGCGGGTCAGTTCAATAACACGACCGCTGCTAAGGTAAGATCTGCGCAGAATTCTCAACCCGGCTGTCCCCTCAGCCACCTGCAACAGCTCCGCGTCTTCTGCCTCCAGGTTGATTGCAGAAATCTTTTGCACGGCCCGCACAGGGTGGTTCCCGGATTTGTGAAGCAAATCATAAAGCGAGGTGGTCACCTCAACTGGATTGGGAAGGATGTCATACGGTAGAGAGGCGTATTCCAACGCCATCGGACGCTTTTCTGCTTCCCTCAATCGGCAAATCCGTGAGACTTGCTCGCCCTCGGCCAGCCCCAGCGCCTGCACTTCTTCAAAGGTTGGCCGAAAAACACCGCGCTCCAGCCAAGTCGACCGCGCTTGCATTCCACGGTCACGCATCTCTTCGGTAAATGACGTCAGGTGAGACAGCGATTGTTCAACCCGAACAACATCATCCCGCACGAATGAACCGGATCCCTGCCTCTGCTCAATGACACCCTGCCGCACCAATTCCTGAATGGCCTTGCGGACTGTGACCCGCGACAGACCTGTGATTTCAACCAGTTCCCGCTCAGGTGGCAGAGAGGAATTTGGGCGCAGAACACCCGTTTCGATCCCCTCCACTAGGCGATGGCGCAGCTGCACGTATCGCGGTCCACCCACCCCACGGCCCAACCAGCCGTCCGGTTTCAGAAAGTCGACAACATCCACAACCTCGCCTCCTACTACTTCGTAGCCCACCACCATCGCCGCCAATCGGTACGGCGCCACGCAATCGAACCAATGTGTAACTGCTCCAATAAGCGCAAAATAATACCATTTCAATACCTTTATTCAGCAATGTGAATTCAATAAATACCAATTATTAAAAAACAAGACCAATCAAGGAAAATATGGTCCAATTTCACCGCTGAAAATAGGTCGTAAGACCGGTTTAAGAACCGCACCATTCTTAGATGGAGCCCACCCCCCACCTCATCAATCGTGCTCCAGAGACCCATAACAATCTCGATATATGTATTTTTTTCAAACGCTTATCCTGAAAAATCACACAAGCATTGTGAACAACAGTGAATTCGCACAGTATCCAGAAGGCTGAAGATGATCGCACAGGACGCCAAGAAACATGATTTCCAAAGCAGGCAAGCTTGCCGGTGTTAAACGTCCCGCCTCAATGGAAATGGCACAAAAGGCCCGAGAACTGGCTCAGTCCGGCCAAAACATCATTTCGCTGAGTTCGGGCCAACCTCATTGGGATACACCGCAGCCTGTCAAAGACGCAGCATGGCGCGCGCTAGAACACGGCGAGACCAAATACACACCCGTTGACGGCATCCCGCCGCTCAAGCACGCGATCATTGAAAAATTCATACGGGACAACGATTTATCATATAATCCGTCCGAGGTTATTGTGGGCGCGGGCGTCAAACAAGTCATTTCCAACGCGCTCGCGGCCACGCTTGATCCCGGCGATGAGGTGCTCTTTCCAACACCATGCTGGGTCAGCTACCCCGACATTGCACGCCTGTGCGGGGCCACTCCAGTCCCGATTGCGACTGGCCCCGAAACCCAATTCAAACTCACCCCGGATCAGCTGAGCAGCGCAATCACGCCACGCACAAAATGGGTTATTCTGAATTCTCCAAACAACCCGTCCGGCGCGATTTACACGGCGCAAGAGCTCAGGGCACTGGCCGAAATCCTGCTGCAACACGAACACGTGGCCATCCTCTGCGACGATATTTACGAGCATTTTTGCTACACCGATGCCCCTTTCGTAACGATGGCTCAGGTCGAGCCGCGCCTGAAATCACGCACCCTGACATGCAATGGCGTCTCCAAGGCTTATGCAATGACAGGCTGGCGCATCGGCTACGCGGGCGGGCCCGACTCTGTAATTTCCGGCATGCGCACAATCCAGTCGCAAACCACATCCGCACCCAGCTCAATCGCACAATGGGCCGCTGTTGAGGCTTTGACAGGCGATCAATCGTTCCTTGTCACCAACCGCGAACTTTACCGGTCCAACCGCGATGTCGCAGTCGGCCTTCTCTCCTCAGTTGACGGCATGTCTTGCCAAACACCCGATGGCGGGTTCTATGCCTACCCAGATATTTCGACGCTTATCGGCAAATCAACACCCGGTGGTGTTCGCATTGAAACAGATGACGACTTTGCCATGCAATTGCTGCTGGAAACCGGCGTCGCGATCGTCGCAGGGTCTGCCTACGGTACCTCGCCATTTATAAGGGTCAGCTTTGCAACGTCGCAGGCTTTGTTGAAGGACGCGTGCCAGCGCATTGCTGCCTTCTGCCAAGACTTGCGCTAACCAAGATGCGCTGCGATATCATCTCTGTCCCGGACCTCGACGCAGACAGCATCGAACAATGGCGCCAGAACCAGCTCCAAAACCCCGACCTGTGCAGCCCATTCTTCTCTGTTGGCTATGCACAGGCTGTTGCCAAACACCGCAGCGACGTCAAAGTCGCGGTTATAGAATACTCCGAACAGACAAAAAGCTTCTTTGCCTTCCACAAACTGTCCAGAGCGCGCGGCGCGCCGCTGGGTGGGCAAATCTCCGACTACCAAGGGATCGTCGGCCCAACTGGCGCCCCCATTCACACCCCGTCCTTCCTTAAATCTGTCGGCCTTGCCAGCTACGATTTCAACCATGCGCTCCAAACACAGCCAACCTTTGCGCAAAATGCATACTGGCAGTCAGACTCGCCCCGCATCGACCTGCGCGACGGGTATGAGAACTGGTATAAAGGCCGCGCGCAGGAAACCAGCGCGCTCAAAACCGTCGCTCGCAAAAAACGTAAACTGATCCGCGAACTGGGCGAGCTGCGTTTCCTGGCACATGACCCCGACCCTGATGCGTGGGACATTTTTCTTGAATGGAAACGGGCCGCATTAGCGGAACAGAACGCCCGGTTTATTCTGGATACGCCATGGCTCATGGACGTCGCCAAGACCATCCGCGATACAAAAACAACTGATTTTGCTGGCATGTTTTCGACGCTCTACGCTGGGGACCGCCTGATCGCGGCGCATTTCGGAATGCGTTCACACGCGGCGCTGCACTGGTGGATGCCATCTTATGACGCCTCGCTTAATCGATATTCTCCGGGCCTCGTGCACCTCGCGCTTTGCGCCGAAGACGCAGACGCGCGCGGGCTCAGCGAAGTGGACCTCGGGCGCGGTACGCAGCGGTACAAAAGAGAATTTTCAAACGCGTCGCGCCAGTTGTGCGAAGGCAGCTTGGAACGCCCGCTTTCAATTCCCGGCAGTGCGCGCGGTATACGCAAACTCACCCAAAAAGGACTCAACAGGTTTGGCTCAAACCGCTCAGCGGAACTCGGCAAACGTGCAATGACCCGCGCTTTATCACAGGGCCGCGTCTAAAAGAGGCACCATTGTTTCCAATTGTGATACAATAATTCAAAAAAACGTCATTGATTTGGAAACAGTTCGTTTCCAAGATCTCTGTTTCAACTCCACGAACGAATGCGCGTATCCTGTGTTCAGTTTGTATTAAAATCTTATTGGGTTTGCGTCGCCGTTTCCGGGCGCGGACCGTTGTTCATGTCTACTCGGATCGGTTCTACCGTCTTAAACTGGGGGAAAGACAGAATGTTGGAAAAAAATGTGTGCGCCGCGAAACCCAAATCCGCGGACATCACGCCGGGACCAGGATTTCGCATCAAGTCATCCAGCGAACGGCTACCCCAAGATATCATTGATGGTTTTAGCAAATTTGAATCATGTGATGTGTCTGACATGCTCAACCGCATGTTCGCGATGCATCAACAGATCAATAACGTTGTGAACACGAGAAAGCTGTTTGGCCCCGCCTGCACGGTCAAAGTGTATCCGGGCGACAATCTCATGGTGCACAAGGTACTGGATATTGCCAATCCCGGCGATGTGATCGTTGTCGATTGCACCGGCTCCGCTAGCGCTGCTGTCATTGGCGACCTGATTGCAAACAAGGCAGCGTCGCGTGGCATAGCCGGGTTTGTCATTGACGGTCTGGTGCGTGATCTGGACGGCCTCAAGGAACTCGACATGCCGATCTTTGCCCGTGGCACGACACCCTTCGGCCCGCTCCATCGGGGGCCGGGCGAAATAAACTACCCGATCAGCTGCGGCGGCGTAGTGGTCAATCAAGGTGATGTCATCTGCGCGGATTGCAGCGGGGTAACTGTGGTCCCTCAGGACTTTGCCACCGAGGTTCTCGCGCGACTTCAGGCCAACGATGCACGCATGTCCGAATACGTCGCAAATATACGCATGGGAAATTTTTCGAATGCGTGGGTTGATGATCTTCTTGAAGAAAAAGGTTGTCGATTAGACGAAAACTCTTGATCGTCCTTACAATACAGCGCGGCGCTCTCTGACCGCTTTTCAAACAGGCCAGAAGGCGACCAATGAATACCAGCACCCCCATATTGTTTCTTGGCGGCGAAATGAACGCGCTCGCAATTGCACGCCACCTTGGTCCGCTGGGAGTGCCGATCAAGGCCAGTGGCAATTCCGGTTGCTGGGTGATGAACAGCCGCTATTGCCAGCAGAGTTTTCCGGTTCCCGAAGGAACCGAAACCCATGCTCATTGGCGCGCGCTGCTTTTGGGCGCTGACACCCATGGCCTCGAGGGGCACATTCTATTCGCGCTCAATGACGATTCCATCGAATTTGTCCTCGACAATTATGACGCCCTAAAAGACCGCTTTATTCTTGAACGGTTCGATCCAGACCTGAAACGCGCCGTGTTGAACAAGCAGGACACACTCGACCTTGCCAATCAGGTCGGCGTGCCCGCGCCTCTATATTGGCCGGTCTCAAACATGGAAGACGTACGCCAAGCGGTGCCCGATGTCACCTTTCCGGTCATGATCAAACCCATGCACTCGCACCACTTTGTCGAGACGTTTGGCAAAAAGCTCTTTATCATCGAAGACAGTCCGGACGAGCTTCTGGAAAAGGCGCAGCTCGCGTTTGACCACGATCTCGACATCATGATTGTCGAAATGATCCCGGGCGACGATAACATGGCGACCAGTTGTTACACCTATTACGGAGAGCACGGCAAACCGCTGATCCATTTCACCAAAACCATTATTCGTCGCCTGCCCAAGAACATGGGCGGCGCTGTGTTTCATAATACCGAATGGCACGAAGAAACCGATCGCGTCGGGCACCAGTTCATTTCTGGCATCGGTTGGCGCGGCATTGCAGAGCTTGAATTCAAGATCGACGCCCGCGACGGCAAACTCAAGATTATCGAGCTGAACTCCAGATTTACAGCCCCCCATCGCCTGCTGATCAAGGTCGGGGCCAAAACGGATCTGATCGTCTATTGCGACCTTACGGGCCAACCCATTCCAAAACTTGAAAATTTTGACTACGGCCTGCGGTGCTGGTATCCGATACGCGACTTCCGCGCCTATCTCGAATTGCGCAAAAAGGGCGAGCTGACGCTCTGGCAATGGCTGGGCTCCGTTTTCGAGAAGCGATGGATTTTGCCTTCTTTCAGCTGGGTTGATCCGGTGCCTGAACTCATCCGGTTGGGCCAGACGCTCAGAAATGGATTTCGCCGTCTCGGGCGCCTGAATTGATCCTTCCACTTTTTCCACTTTGTGCCACGGGCATCTGTCGACGACTTTCAAATGCATAGTTTCATCCAAAAACTTGCGTCTCCTTTTGCCGTTGGCGTTGGCGCACGTTTGTTGGTTCAATGCCTGTCTTTTGTCAGCATTATGATTGCATCGCGCGTTCTTTCACTCGCTGAATTTGGTGTGTTCGCACTGTCATGGGCGCTGTTGGTTGTCTCCAACAGCTTTATGTTTACCGGCTTTTACCACGCGCTCCTGCGCAGTCACGATTTGGACCGGGACAAGGACACCTATTTTTGGGTCCTGTTTATCATGGCGGCCATAACGTCACTCGTTTTCCTCGGGCTTGGCCTGATTTCACAGGCAAATGCCTCAAATCTCGGCGCGCTGCTCGTAGTTTTCTGCCTCTTGCCCTTCCTACGTGCACCAATCGCCTGGAACGAAGCACAGCTCTTTGCCGACAAACGCCCCCGCACCGCCAGCGCGTATATCGTTGTCGGAGAAGTGATCGCGCTGATCGCCATGATCCTCGCGCTGCGATCCGGTTGGGGCGTATACGCGCTGGTTCTTGGCCGGTACACAACATCCATTGTCGAATTGTTGGTCACAACCGCGATCCTGCGCCGGTTCCCTCGGTTTTCCTGCCAGCTCGAAATCGTCAAGCGCGGCTGGAAAACCGCCCGGTCCCTTTGGGTCACAACCGCAACCGGTATGTTCAATAATTACGGCGCAGATTTTCTGCTCGGGCTTTTTCTGACGCCCGCCGCCGTTGGTGCCTTTCGTGGCGGAGCCCGCATCGCACAAACCGCCTCGGACTTGCTGGCAACCCCGCTTTCCCTGCTCAGCTGGGCCCGTTTCTCGCGCCTCGAAAAAGAAAACCAGAGCACCGACATGGCGTCCGCTTGGCACGAATACACTGCCTTTGGAGCCGCAGCGATTTGGCCGGCAATGGTGTCACTTGCTTTGCTATCCGACCAAATTGTCGTGCTGGTTTTCACCAAAGACTGGTTGCCAGCGGCACCCATTATCGGAATTCTTTGTCTGGCCCGCGCCATTAGATTGGGCTCCATGCTGCTTGAGCCGACAATGGGCTGCCGCAACAAGGCGATCATCCAAGAGCGCATTCGATGGCTCGGCCTGATCGTTCTGCTGGTCCTGTTGCTGACAATTGGACGTTCTGGTGCCGAAATGGCCGCCTTTTGTCTGCTTGGCACGGCCGTTGTTATCTCAACAGTTTCACTCATCGCGATGGTCAAAGAGCTGGACCTCAAGCTGTCCGATATCGTGCGTGACATTACACCCGGCGTCGTCATTTCGCTGATGTGCATCGCAATGATTTCCGCCTCTGATTCTTTTTTGAACCATCTGCCGGACACGACAGCCTTCATGTTTCTATTTGCCTCGTTATTTATTTGCTGGGTGGCGAGCATTACGATCTGCATAAAAGCTAAGTTGCTTGTTTTACCCGCCAGCTAAGTCTCAGCTCAATTGAGAGGTACAAACCATTCCAGCGCGCCTATTTTGCAGCTCTGGGCACCATAGACCGACGCTCCAGCCCGACCGTTTTTCACCAAAAACCAAACAATTTCAGAGATTTATGCCAAATATTCTTTGGTGGAACCAATACTGCGACGGCAGAGCGCTCCATTCAACACAGGTGGAAATCACCTCGCGGAACAGCCGCCTCTTGGGCCTCAATGGTACTCAGATCACCAATCAGCACTATCGTTTCCCACACGGAAACCTATTGTTTCAATATTTTACGGAAAGCATATATCCAATTTATGCAATATTTGCAGAGCGTCACTGAGGGGGACGAAACTTGTACCAACAGCGTATTCCTCTGGAACCAAGCGCGGGGCCAGAGACTGCATACAAGTTAAGGGTCGCAGAAGGCAACCAACGCAGGGGCATAACTGCCAGCCTGCTAGAACCTGTGTTTGATCGCACCTTTGCCGCCGTAGCTCTGTTCGCCGTAACGCCCCTTATTCTGTTGCTCTGCCTGCTATTAAAACTCACCCAGGGCGGTCCGGTGTTTTACGCACACAACCGGCTGGGCAAAGGTGGCAAAACTTTTCCATGTTACAAGTTCCGCACGATGGCACAGAATGCCGACCAGCGCCTTGAACAAGTGCTGCGCATAGATCCGATTGCGCGCGCGGAATGGGAACAAAGGCAAAAACTTGATCGCGACCCCCGCGTTCACAAGCTGGGTGCGTTCCTGCGTAAGACCAGCCTGGACGAAATCCCGCAATTCTGGAACGTTCTGGTGGGCCATATGTCAATCGTTGGCCCGCGCCCCATTACCCGCGACGAGGCACACCATTATGGTGCAGATCTCAGCCTGTGTTTGTCGGTCAAACCCGGCATTACCGGCATTTGGCAGGTCAGCGGGCGCTCAAACACCACCTACGCGGAACGCGTTGCCCTTGATGTCGGCTATGTTAAAAACCTGCGTCTTTGGACCGACATAAAAATCATCCTTAAAACGGTGTTTGTCGTCCTGAACCAAAGCGACGCGCGTTAAGGTCAGGCCCCATTAATCCTGCATCTCTGGCGCCAAATCCGCGAAATATCGTTGGTTTGGGCTGCGAAGGTAAGTGTTGCTCATTTTATTGAACGGCCCGAGCCTCTGAGATGAAACGGAATTGGCGTCCTTTGGATTTGGCGGATTTTCAGCCCGGCCATGTCTCGGGATCTTAAAATTGAACCGCTATTCCTTCACCCCTGATCCTAACTAAACCGAAAACCTGTCAAACCAGTGGCGCAGGATTAATGGCGCCTGACCCTAGCGCGCCACGCTTTCATAAAGCTCCATCAATTCGTCGATCCAGCTTTGCTGAGTATGGGCCAACTGATGCCAGACATCGAAGGCCCTTTCGCTCATGCCCCGTAAGGCGTCATCCGACAGCTCGTCGAACGTAGTCAGAGCACTGCACATACTATCGATGTCATGAACATCAAACTGATACCCCACACCTAACCCACAAATCTCTTCCGCCATCAGCGCAGATTGCGCCGTCAGAACCGGCACGCCGCTGCCCAGCGCTTCGACCAAGACCAGGGCAAACGGTTCGGGATGCAGCGACGGCATGACCAGCGCGCGATGTCCTTCAATACGTTGCCCTATCTCTTCGCGCGTCAGCCACCCCGTGACCTCGAAACCTTGCGATACCAGCGTTTCGGCCAACGGCCCCTCGCCCACAAAGGTCACGTGTGCACCGCAGCGAACGGCTGCTTCGGCCAGCCGGGCAACTCCTTTATCGGCCTCCAAGCGTCCGACATAGACAAATCCGGTGTTCTCTTCGACACACACCCGCTGATCCGTAAACGGCCGCGCCGGGTTTCTGACGGTGTGAAACATCTCCGGCTCATACCCGGCGCGCGACAACCTTGGGATCATCGCAGGAAGGATCGGCACAATGCCGGCCCAGCCCTCCTGTCTCGCAAACAACCGCTGGACATTGCGCTGACGCGCCAACCGCCACAGCTTGTGCGGATAGGATCGCTTGTCGCAGTTGCGCGTGACACAGGCAAAAGACAACGGCACGCGCTGGCACACAGTGTCATGCCGGTAGTCCATGTAAACACCGTTTGGACAGGCCAAAAACATGTCATGCGCATGCACCCATGTGCGCCGTGCCACGGGACGCAGCGCCTCAAACACCGCCGGTGAAAACACCTGCGCCCACCCATGCAGATGATACACCGTGCCCGCGCTATCATGCTTGCGCAGAACTTGGGCGATCAATCCCTCTGTCGCGTCATTGTAAAGCCCGCGTCGAAACGCCCTGGCAGCGCTTTGAGACAACAGCCGCTCGCCCCCGAGGGCGTGCACCTCAACCCCCAATCGCGCCAACTCATCGTTTTCGCCATCGTCCCCACACACATACACAACCGGCACACCGCGCTCTCGAAGCAATCGCACAGACAATAGCGCCAATCCGGTGGCGCCACCCCGCGCTTGGCTGGCATCATTGATCACGACAACCTTTTGGACCGGCATGGTTTGGCTTATCTCCGCATCTTGCGGCACAAACCGCGGTTTCTCTGCACCTTACAGCCACAACGTTGCATTCGTGCGCAATTTTTATCTGTGCACATCAGCCATGCCAGATACCTTTAGTGTCGAACAGACAATTGGGACTGCACAATGAAAATTGTCATCTTTGGCCTGCCTTACAGCGAAAATGTTGGCGACGGTGTCATTGCGGAATGCCTGTCCCACACGCTTGAAGCCGCCCCCGCTCAGCCGCGTGTCAACTGCATCGACATCTCCGGGCGCGAAGGCTTTGGTCAGGTCATGGTCAAAAATCGCCAACACGTGTTGCGCGTACTGTCTGCCCTGCCCTTACCTGTCCGGCAATTGCTCGTGAAATGGAAGCTGGGAAAGCTGCTCGACACCCACGCGCCGCGCTGGTCTCAGACCCTCAATGGCGCGGATCTGGCGATCATCGGCGGCGGTCAGATTCTGTCAGACGCCGATCTCAACTTCCCGCTCAAGGTCAGCCGCGTTGCGCGCCTGTTGCGTGGCGCTGGAATTCCATACGCACTCTACGCGGCGGGAGTTGCCAGCAATTGGACCAAACCCGGCGCTGCCCTGTTTCACGATGTCTTCTCACCCGATCTGTTTCTGATTGGGCTGCGCGATGCCGGATCAATCGAAAACTGGCAGTCTCAATGTCCAGGCACATCCCCCTTGCCCCTGTTGCGGCTCGATCCGGGTTTGCTGGCCTTCGCCACCTATGGTGCGCCGTCTAAACACGGTGATCGTATCGGCCTGTGCATCACCGATCCCAGCATTCTCAACTACCATGCGGATGGTCAAGCCGCCGGAACCAGCGGCAACGGGCTGGACTTCTACGCCGACATCATTCTCACGCTGATCGCCCAAGAAAATCCGGTTTCAATCTTTTGCAATGGTGCCGCCGAAGACCGGCGCACCGTGGAAACACTGGCCACACACCCAGACCTGCACCCACATAAGGAAACCGGAGCACTTCGCATTGAAAGCGCACCAAATACGCCCCGCGAACTGGTGTCGCTGATCTCTGGCTATCGCGCTGTGCTTGCCCACCGACTACACGCATGTATCGTTGCGTATTCCTATCAAATTCCATGCGTCGGGTTTGGATGGGACAATAAGTTGGCCGACTTTTTCAAAACCGTGCACCTCGGTGACCGCGTTCTGACAGACCCAAAAATCTCTCCAGCAGACGTGCTCGAAAAACTCAACACAGCCTTGTCCCAAGGCATAAACCCGGATCAACACGCTCAAATCCTCGCCAAAACCCGTGATGACATCCATGCTTTAACAACCGTGCCCAAGTAGCCCAGCGCTTAACGCGTCGTTCGATACATCCGCACCCGCAACTGCGTGACATCACCCTGTGATGTCTCACCCGGCCCCACGATCACATCCACCTGATCCGCCTTGCCCACTGCGATCGGCCCCAGATTAAATTCTTGCGCGGATGTCACCACC
This sequence comes from Shimia abyssi, assembly GCF_003014475.1. Lineage (GTDB taxonomy): Bacteria > Pseudomonadota > Alphaproteobacteria > Rhodobacterales > Rhodobacteraceae > Shimia > Shimia abyssi. The sequence continues at coordinate 40,809 of NZ_PYGJ01000010.1, forward strand.
TCGTGGATCAGCACATCTCCATTCAGAATCACATCCAAGGTCACCCCATCGGTGCTGCGATCCGCCGGGGATATATCCACCTGCACTATCACGTCTCGTGCCTTCGGGCTCACGTGGCGCACCATGACGTCCAAGGGCGCATCGCCATGCAATCCGGGCAGCACCCAGCCCGGACCAGCCCGCGTCAACCCATCCAGATCGGTGCCCAGATAGGGCGTCCACGGTACTCCGTTCTTTTCCTGCCCACGCCGCAATTGCATTGGCCTTTCCGCACCGCCCTTGCGCACGTGCCAACTGAAATTGCTTCCTCGCTGCGCGGGATCAAACGCAAACTGAAACCGGGTATCTGCCAGCACAGGGCTTTGGCCAAGCTGGACTTCCTCGCCCAACGCACCTTCCGCAGACACCAAAATCACCGGCGTATCTTCGTCCAACGTGATCTTTTCGCCGCCCCATTCCGCACCATTGGGCAAAACAGCCCGAATATTAGGGTCGCGGATTACCACATCCCGATTTGCCCCCCACAGAACCATGGCGTTTTCGCCATAACGACAGCCAAAAACCAGCGGATCGTCAGAGACAGGCGCAACCGATTGCCCGACAAAATACTGCTGTATCAATGCAAATGTCTTGCCCACGTCCGTGGGCTCGAAATCCTCACCAATCAGCGGCGCATACCCGTCACCCCTTGGGTTTAGCGGATACCAAACCGCGCGCGTTACGCCAGACAGCGACATCTGACAATGGCTCTTGATCAGATAAGCTGGCGCCTCCTGCCCCGAGCGCCATCCGAACTCCGTGATCTCCAACGGCACTTCCCGCGCCTCTGGCCGCAACCGCAACAGGTCGATCATCGCGGGCAAATCCTCTGGTGCCACCGAATAGGGATGCACAACCCAGGCATCCACAAACTTGGCCGCGCCCTGTTCAAACAACGCGTCAAACCACGCTAGCGGGATCGATTCTGCCGCCCCGCCAAGAATACGCATCGGCTTTTCCAGTCCGCGCACATGAGTTGAGGTCTCAGCAAGCAGTGCCACATACGCCGCCGCCCGCTCCTCTAATGTGCCATCCCACCCCGGCCCCGACGCAAATCTCTGGCTGTTCATCTCGTTGCCAACCTCAACGGCATCCACCGCTGCAAACCGCTGCGCCGCCGTTGCCGCAAACCGCGCAAACGCCCCCACAGCCTCCGCGCTGTACGGCGTGTTGCCTTCGTCATAGCGTTCATGCGGGTTGTTGACGGTCAAACTCATGCGCGCCCCAAATGCGCCAATCGTGTCAGGGTAAACAACACGTGGCCCCGCAAAGTCATACGCCCCGCCCGCCTGCTCGACCGATTGCCAATAGACGGCATCGCGAAAATCACGCACGCCCAGCGCAATCGCTGCCTGCATCATTCTGTCCGATGTTGCCTGCCCAAAATTAGAAGCCGCCCCCAGACGCGCACCAACCCGGTCTTGGGCCAGCGCTGGTTGGGCACAGATCCCGATCACCAGCGCACTTGCCAGTAACCGTCGCACTTTGCTCAAATACCCCGACATCTCAGTACGCCGCCTGCCCGCGCATGGCCTTGGTCTGTAACGGTACATCAACCATCGCGCGATACCTCAAGACACTGCCCCGCGACAAACCCGCCGACAATCCGGCTAACGTGAAAAAGAACATGCCCGGATTGGGCGTCGTCGCAATCAACAAATCCGAGCAGAAAAACGCAAAACACGCCGCCTTTAGCGATTCCGTAACCGCCACATTCTCCTGATCACGCGGATCAGGCGACAGGCGGAACAATGACAAAAAGAAAATCAGATACAAACCTGTGCCAATCACCCCAATGCTGCCCAAACTCGCCACCAGCCAGTTTGACGCCCGCACACTGCCCAATCCCGCGCCCACCATCCACGTATCTACAAAATTCTGAAACGCCTGATTGTTCCAGCTCATCCGCTCCACACCCGAACTGGTATCCAGCTTGCCAAACAGCGAGCGTTCCAGAAAATCAGACACCGGCGTTAACGTTTCCATCGCCACATACAATGTCCATCCAAACAGCCAGCACAGCATGACAACCGCAATTGCCACCGCCGCCGCGCGTCCGGGCAGGCGGTCGCGCATACGCGTCACCATCATGAAACCGCCATACAGCACCAGATAGATAACCACCGCCACATACGCGCCCGAAGACGTGGATCTCAGCAAGACAAAGATCGACAACGCCAACATCCACGGCGCAATCTTTGATTGCCGGTTCTGCGCCCAGTAATGCAGCCAAAACGCAAACAGCCCCAGCGAAAATGCGCCAAAGACCGACGCCTCTGGAAAGCCTCCGATCATGCGTTTTAGACCCATCATATAATGGTCTTCCAGAATGGCGTAATTGGCGGTGCGGATCGGCTCCATCAGGGCACTGGTCCCGGTTGAGAATGTAAAGACATCCAGCAATCCCAGCACCAGATGCACCACCGATGCAACCACCATCGAGCGCACCACAATGGCGCCATTGGGCCGCGCCCGAAACAAAGTCGCAAAACACAGATAGGCCAGCGCGCTCATCGTCAGCAGGAACAGCTGCGTGATATTCCCACTCGTCGCCCGCAGCGGAATCGCAACAATGCCGCTATCATTCGAGCTGCGCGACAGGCTAAAAATCTCAGTCTGCCCTGCAAACACCCGCGCCGCAAACAGTGCTGAAAGCAGGCAAAACAACCAGAACATCAGCAACCAGAACCCCGGCTGGCCGGGTTTCAACGTGCCCAGCATCCTGTTCGCTCCATAGGGTTGCACCGCGCAGCATGCAAAAACAGCCAAGACCGCGCATTCCTTCAACCCGATAGTCGAACCACCAACCGCGGGCAAATTAAACGCCGCCGCGGCACCAAACGGAACCAACGCAAAAAACACCCACAGGCTTTTGTAGGGGCCTTGGCTGACAATCAAACCGCAGGCGGCCAGGGCCAGGAATGTGCTTGGGACTATCTCCATTGTCATCCAGCATAAGCTACGCGCGCTTGTTTCTGTCAAGACACGCGAACACACGCGGCAAATCTATCTAAACGTCAGCGCTTTCAAGATATGATTCGGCGCAAACCGGGCACGCTCCCCTTGCTACCACGCAACAATCCAACCCTCTGGCCGCGATTGTGCAACAATCAGCGCATTGAACCCGGCGTCATGCGAATCTGGTCCGTTAACCTCGACTTACGGGACATTAGACGTCACAATTTGGGGAAACCGGCGCGGCGGCAAAACAACCGTATGAATATCGCATGGCAATTCCGGTGTTCACAGACCGGTCAGAGCAGCAATTTCAATCCGCCGGAACACAAAATGGAACGTTGGATGAATCGACACGACCCCAGACATGACGCATCCCCCTACGGGATGCCGCGCGGAGAAAGCCTGACCGACCCGGATTCACATGATATCCGGGCGCTGTTTCGCAGCCTCTGGCAAAAACGCTGGCGTTTCCTGCTTGTTATGCTTGGCGTCGGTATTGCGGTCTTCGTCTTGGTCTCCAGCATGGCACCCACCTACACCGCATATGCCAAGGTGGTTCTTGACCCGCGCAAAGCACAGATCGTAACCGGCAACGAGGTTGTTGCGTCCCTTCAGCCCAGCGAAGAAATGGTGAACGGAGAAGTTGCCGTTCTCAGCTCAAATCTGTTGATCACAGACGTGGTCAATCTGCTGTCCGATGACCTCAAGAATAAACTGGACCCGGCCTTACAGCCTAAATCGCTGATGGATCGCGGCAAAGACACGGTCAAATCCGCACTGGGCGCCCTCACCGGATCGTCGCCCGCCCCGACACCTTCCAGCGGTCTGTCCGAGGAAGAACAACGCACCGCCCGCGTGGTCAAGGCCATCCGAAACGGCTTGTCCGTTTATGACGAACCCGATTCCTTTGTGATTGTCGTGAAGTCCGAATTTGGCGACCGTGAATTGGCCCAAGTCATCCCTAACACCGTCATCAATGTCTACCTCGACACTCAGACCGGCGCGCGACGTGACGCCGTCACACAGGCTGCCGACTCGCTCCAGGCGCAAGTCAGCACGCTGGAAGCCGAGGTGGAAGCCGCCGAACTGGCCGTATCTGAATATATCGCCAAGAGTGTTTTGGAAAACGGCGGCACACTGGAAAACACCGTTGAACAGCTCTCCAGCCTTAACACCCAGCTGATCGCAACCCGTTCAGAGCGTGTCGCCGCTCGTGCGCGGTTTACGCAACTGGAAAGCACGATCAACACCCGTGGCCCACGCGCAGCAGCCAATATCGTGGACACTCCCACGATGGAGACTTTGCGCGTTCAGGAACTGTCACTCCTGCAAGAAGACGCTGAATGGGCCCGCAGCTTTGACGAAACCCAAAAACGGCGTGTACGCATCCGCGATGAACTAGAAGCCGTCGGTCAGGCAATGGAGCGCGAGGTCATGGATGTCCTTGAAATCCAGCGCAATGAACTAGAAATTGCCGAGCTGCGCGAAGCAAGCCTGAGTCAAAGCATTGCCAACCTCGAGGCCAAGGTCATTCAGATTTCCGGCAGTATGCTGCAACTCAAACAGTTAGAGCGCGAGGCCGCAGCGTCGCGCCAAAACTATCAGACCCTGTTAACACGCCTGACCGAGATGCGCAGCCAACGCGACCTGCAACAAGCTGACGCAAAACTGATCGAAACCGCCATTCGCCCTGAAATCCCCACGGCGCCCAGACCCAAACTGATGGCGGCCTTTACCGCCATTCTGGCTGGCACCGTGCTGGGCGCGGTTATTCTGTTCAATGAAATGGCCCCCACCACGTTCCGCTCCAGCCACGAGCTGGAACGCGCCACCGATCTGCCAATCCTCTCAGCGCTGCCCAAACTGCGACGATCGGCTGCGCGCAACATTCTGTCAGAGGTCAAGGGCAACCCACTTGGTGCCTATTCCGAAGGTGTCCGACAATTGCGCACATCCCTTGATGTGATGGGACATCGGCAACAAACCGTCATGCTCACATCCGCGCTCCAGAACGAAGGCAAATCAACCACGCTTCTCGCGCTGGCTCAAGTCACCGCCATGGCCAACAAAGACGTCATCGTGCTTGACCTTGACGCGCGCGGACCGTCCATCAAACGGCAACTTGGGATTACGCTCGAAAACGACCTGTCGGACTACATCAACCACAAATGCAATTTGTCTGAGGTAATCTACCGGGCGGACAACCTTGATTTTGACGTGCTTGCCTTTGACGACCTTGATTTGCAGGCGGTCGAGGATCTGTCGACCGACTGGATCGAACCCTTGATCACCGAGCTCAAAGACAAATACGACGCCGTATTGATTGACTCACCCGCATTGTTCCCAGCACTTGACGCATTACTGATTTCGCAGCTTGTCGATGCGCGCATTCTTGTTGTCGCCTGTGAAAGCACCCAACGGTCTGCCGTTATGCGCGGTATCCGCCACTTCAAAAAGGCTCATACGCCAATCGACGGTGCGGTGCTCAGCATGGCCAATAACCGTAACGCCTCGCGCCAATACGAAGTCGGTAGCTATGAATACTCATAGCTATCCCCATATCCAAACCACAAACGCCAGCGATTTGCGGGTGGCCATTGTCCATTATTGGCTGGTTGGAATGCGTGGCGGTGAAAAGGTTCTGGAAACCTTATGCCGCATGTTCCCACAAGCGGTCATTTTCACCCATGTCTACGCGCCCGACCAGATGAGCGACCTCATCAACAGCCACGAGGTGCGCACCACCAAAATCTCCAACCTGCCCATGGCGCGCAGCATGTACCAAAAATACCTGCCGCTCATGCCAAACGCACTCGCCAAACTCGACCTGACAGATTTTGACCTGATCATTTCCAGCGAGTCCGGCCCAGCCAAAGGCGTTAAAACACGCGCTGACGCGGTGCACCTGTGCTACTGCCATTCCCCCATGCGTTACATTTGGGATCAATACGATGTTTACCGACAGCAGGCCGGTCTGATCACCCGTACCGTGATGCCCGCATTGGTTGGAAAATTGCGCAGCTGGGACCAGCAAAGCGCCAGCGCGCTTGATGGTATCGCCAGCAATTCCAACCATGTTGCCAATCGGGTCAAAACCTATTGGGACTGTCCGTCACACGTCGTCCACCCCCCCGTCGCGGTCGAGGACTTTTCGCCCGTACCCGCCTCGGAACTGGGCGAATTTTACCTTTGGGCGGGTGAGCTCGCCCCCTATAAACGCCCAGATCTCGCGGTGGAGGCATTCAATCGCCTTAAGAAACCGCTGATCGTCATTGGCGGTCCACCCAAAACCGAACGCACCCTTTCGCGGCTCGCAAATCCGGAATATGTCCATTTTCTCGGACGTGTCAGCTTTGACAAAATGAAGGCATACATGGCCCATTGCCGCGCGCTGATCTTCCCCGGAGAAGAAGATTTCGGCATTGTTCCGGTCGAGGTCATGGCTTCGGGTCGTCCCGTCATTGCCTATGGAAAAGGTGGTGCATTGGACACCGTTGTTGACGGCAAAACGGGTCTTTTATTTCAGGATCAAACCGTCGAAGGGTTGATACAAGCCGTTACGGATTTTGAGGCACAGGGCCTCGACAAACTGCCAGCACATTCCATCGTCAAACACGCCCAGAAATTCTCTGAAAAGGTTTTTGTCGAACGTTTCCTTGCCTTCGCACGCGACCATGGCCTCGATATCGCTCTTACCGAAGAGTGACCCACCTAAGGGTGTCTAACATCCACCACAAACCACCCATCCGCAAAATCCGCATGATGACAGCCGATCACACCGGGGATCTGCTCTGGCGTCACGTGTCTTAGTCGCCGTTCGGAATATGCCTCCAGCGTCAATTCAGTGATCTCCATCACGTTCAACCCATAGCCGTAAACACCTCCGGTATTGTCCTGTGACATCCGAACCAACCGGCCATCGCCCACGTGCACCCGCCCGGCATTGCGCGCCGTGGCGCTGTCAATCACCACAGGGTTCATCGGATGCGGCTCCACGGATTTCAAGGCGGGGCCATCCACCCGAAACACATGCAGATCGCTGCAAAAATCCCCAAAGCTGTCGCTGCTCAGATTGGCAAACATCCACGTTTCTCCACCGTGTTTTGCCAACACCACATCTGACGCGGCTTGCCCCTCCAACGCTGTAGTGTGCAGTTCCCACCCCAAAGGGAAATCCGTTGCGCGCCACACTTCAACCCGTTTGGCCGCGCAGGTTTCGGGGATCATGTACACTTCGCCATCTTGCTCAAAGACAAACGGAAACGACAAATGTATGTCGCGCCGCATCACCTCGCCCAACGGGTGCCAACCGGCCTCATCCACACGCGCCACCGAAAGATGCCCCAACCCTCGGGAATAGTCATATTCCTCGTAAAAACAGTATGTCGCGCCCTGCCACTGAAACAAAAACGGATCCGCTGCAAATGTTCCCCGCTCTGGGGTCACTTCAATCGCGCTCGCCGGATCAAAGTCGTCCAACCCGCCACGCCCATAGCGCAGGCGAAACTGCCGTGGCGCGCGCCCCATCCGCGATCTGACCTTGCGAACAACACGCCCCGCTGCTTCCCCAGCAACAGCACCCAAATATCCCGCAACTGACACAGACGCGTGCCCCGGCACCATCTCAAATCGTGGCCCTTGGCCATCCACATCGCACCGCGCTAACTCGCGCAGGACCAATTGCACCGATTTCTCGCGCAAATAGGCTTTTGTCATCGACACAAGCGGTTTGGTGTCATAGCTGCCCGCCGCCAGAAAGGAATCCTCACCGTCCCGCCCCACCCGCGACAGCATCACCTTAACAAACGGCGCCCCCCGAGACATCTCTGCCCATCCGGCATCCGCCGCATAAGACGATAGTCGCCACATCCCAAACCGCGCCTGGGTGGCAATATCAAACGCAACTTGAGACATTGAAAAATCGATCACCACATCGGGCTGTCCCGGCACCACGTCGCTGACAGGAGCCTCAACCGGTTTAGACAAAGGCCGCAATCGCGTCTCAAGCCGCTCTATGACCGCCATGGCGCCACCGGGTCGGGCCATGTCTTCGTCCGCAACACGCTGAAACAAAACAAGCTCGTAGCGCGCGTCTCGTTTCAACGCAGAAACAAGACGCACCACGCCTGCATCACCGGCCAACGCGCTCGGGCAAACAATTCCAACTTTCAGGATACGCTCGCCCTCGCTCGCCTTGCGTCAAATCGACTTCAGAAACTCGATGATCGCCGCGCGCTCCTCATCCGTGAACGCGGGCCCAATCACACCCGTCTTGTCGCCGTTTTTCTGCACTCCAAATCCATGCCCTGAATTTAGGTTTCCCGGCAACGATGTGTCCAGAATAAACAGCCCATCCTGATAAGGTGGATAGCTGTCAGCCCCCAAATCGGGCTGTTTCACACCCACTTTTATCGGATCAATCTCGAGGCTGCCCAATTGCACGAATGCAGGACGTTCATCAACCGGGCGCAACAGATCGTCCAATGTCGGGACCGAGCCGTTATGCAAGAACGGCGCAGTTGCCCAAACGCCGTTCAGCGGGCGCGCCTTATATCCGGCATCCGCCTGCAAACAGTTTGGCCGGTTACCTTGATATGGCGCGCGGTCGGCTTCGGCAATGCCATTGGCCTCGAACCACGCATTGTTGGTGTTCTGCACCAGCGCCGCCAGCGCCTTGGCAAAATTCAGCATCGGTCCGTCATTCACCCGAACCTGCTCCAATGCGCCGTTGCCTTGGTTCAAACAGATCGTCGCCGCCAGCCCAATAGCCTCGGTCCCTGTCTCAATATTACCGGCGGTGTCGATTGTGCGATCCCGCAAAATTCCCGCCTGTGCCGGATCGGTGCCCACCACACGCAAGGGGATTACGTTGACACTGATATAGGGCAGTTCCGTTTCCAACTGCTGCGCACCGGACGTGTACTGGATTTTTTTGAACACCCGATCCGACCAGAACGCTTCGCTATCCGGTGCGGGTAAATGGCACCCGGAACAGTGTTTTGCATACAGCGCGGCACCCTTGGTGCGCAATTCTCCGTCAATCGCGCCCAACGCATCTGGCCATTTTGGCGACAACAGCCCGCCAAAAGCCTTGGCCTCCATCGGATGTGTTTTGCCTGCCAGCGTATCTTCGATCCAATCCAGGTTTCTGACCGGCACAGCAGATGAAAACCGCTGTTCGTCCTTGGGCGCGGTTGTGTTGACATGCGTATGCACACCCAATGCCTCGCCAGAGTTGCGCATCAGCGGCTGCATGATCGACCCGTCATACTGCACCCAGTTAAACCAAGACGATGTCCAGATATGCGGGAAATTCACCGGCGCCGAAATCGGCACGTAATTCTGTGGCCGGTCAATATTTTCTGCAAAAACCTGATTGCCAATCCGGTTCAGCGCGTCCAACCGTCCATGCCCCTCAAGCACGTTGAACCGATCCGGATAGGACGCGCCCAGTGCCCCTTTCAGATCGACCGCCAATTGCTGTTTCGCCGCCGCCCCATAGCGATCACCCAGAATGGTCCGGGCAAACCGCTCAAATCGCCGGTTGGGTGTCGGCAAAGCCGAAGCCAACGCCGTCTGCCCCAACGCCGCCCCCAACGTATTGGTCAGCGCATCCAAATCCACGGTCGACGGCCCGCCGTCCACGACATATCGCTTGCCCTCATAGCTGAACTGCCCCGTATGACAGGCCGCACAGGTCAACCCAAGAGATGTTGCCTTGCCCGACACACCCGGCAAATTCTGGAAATCCGACGTCGCAAACCCAATCGGAAGCCCATACGGATTGTCCGGCGAAACCGGCGATGGAATGAACCCGAACCGCGCCAGATACCCGGTTTCGAAAAGCCTTGGCTGTCGGTTGGGCCACAACAAACCGCTCAACGAGGCTTCCGGTACCTCCAGCGCCAGCAACCACTCTACCGGAACCGGAAACGTGCTGGTCCCCTGAGAGGTGTGATGGAACCTGTGCCGCGTGTCAGCACTCCAGTTTTGCCCCATCTCATCAGCCATCTCCAGCGTGGCCACATCTGGCAACTCAGGTGGTGTCAAGCGCTCTCGCAACGTGGCCACCGTGGGCGATTTTAGCCCGATCACGACCAACACGGCCACGCCGATCACAACAATCAGCCAAAACTTCCACGAACCTAGAAATGAAAAGAACCGTCGCAACATATTGTTCCTAAACAGTTAAAATAAACACCTGTGCGAAAGCACCAATGGGATGGAACCAAGCATAATTCACCCTATGCTTGTGTGTCACTCATTTCTTCTCGCATAGTGTTAATGCGAGGAGACAAATCATGTTTATTGGTCACTATGGAATTGCTCTAGGAACACACGCTTTGATCCCCGCAGCGCCCCTGCCTGCAGTGTTCCTTGCCACCCAGTCAATCGACATCGTTTGGTCTTCACTGGTACTGGCGGGCGTGGAAAAGGTAGAGATCCGCCCCGGTGCCACTGCGACCACGCCGCTAAATCTCTACTACATGCCCTATTCGCACAGCCTGCTTGGCGCTTGTGTTATCAGCCTCGCCTGCGCGGGATTGGCGCTTGGGGCTGGTTTGACAGGGGCGGTCGCCCTTGTCATTTTCGCTGTCGCTCTGTCGCACTGGTTTCTGGACCTGATCGTACATGTTCACACACTCAGCATTTTGCCGCACGGTCGCAAAGTCGGCTTTGGCCTTTGGCAAAACCGGCCCGCATCAATCATTCTGGAATTTGCCCTTATCCTTGGCGGAATGGCGCTCTATTGGTCGGCTTTCGCCCCGCTCAAGGGCGCGTCAGGATGGCTGTTCCTTGCGGTCTGCGCCTTTGCGCTCTTTGCTCAGGCCATGTCGTTCTTTGGAAAACCGCCCAAAAACAAAACCGCGCTGTGCCTGACGATCCTGGGGGTGTTCACGGCTCTCACGCTGGCCTCATTCTGGATGAACCAGACCTGACCGGGCGCTTACGCCCCCAGTTCATCCAACGACTGGCGCACCTCTTGCGCGGCAAGGTCATATCCGTCCGCGTCAAAGAACTCTCGCGCCAATTCCAAATGGTCACGCGCCACCTCTGCACGGCGACCAGACTTGGCCAATAGCCCCAAACCGTGATGTGCCCGCGCGACCAGCGGGCCGGTTCTGGCATTTGTATCCTTCAGGTATTTCTCAAACAGCGCCTTGGCTCGCCCGCGCGCAGATAAACGCATCTGCGCAAATGCCAGCAAATCCTTTGCCCCCAATTTCGGCTTTGGTCCCGTCGACCGCCTCAACCCCATCAGCGCCAACAGGATTTCAGCCTGATAAAGCAACATGATACGCTGCAATTCATTGGTTCCCAAAACGCGCACATCCTCGGTCATGTCGCGCATCTCTTGCCGGCCCCGCGCGATCTTTCCAGACTTGAAACACGCCATCATGCGCCCAATCCACGTGGTATGGTGCAGCGTAAAATCCTCGATATCGCGCGATGTTTGCATAATCGGCGTAAACGCCTCAGGGTCCGGAAATTCGCCCTCTTCCAACAGACCGATGGCAACATCAAATAACCCTGCAACACGCCAATCCGCCGTTCCGGGGACGGCATGTTCAAACACCGTTTGCGTCGCTTCGCGCAGCTTCACCGGATCGCGCTTGGTAAAACAATGCACCGCCTTGGCCCAATTCGCATAGGCCATGGCGCGCGAATCCCGGTTTTCAAGCCCATAGGCCTCCAGTTCATCGATCAACTTTTCGGCTTTGCGTGTCTGACCGTTGCCACGGAAACACGCCTGCATGTTGTAGATACACGCCTGTATCATATGCCCGTCCTGCAACCGTTCCGCGACCGGGCGAACCTCCTTGTAAATCGCGTAAAGCTCGTCAATCGTGGCCGCTTCGGTATCACCATAGATCCTCAGTTTGGCGGCTTTGACCCAGGCTTTCGACGCCTCGTCGCCGATGGCTTCACTATCGCGCGTCGCTTGTTCGATCAGGTCCAACGCCAGCGGATAGTTCCCGCCATGGCATCGCGACAACGCCTGCAATGTCAGGCAAATCACGTAATTTCGCGACGGCCCAATCGCCTCCAACCGCCCACCACGTTGTTCCACCACTTCGTTCACACGGCGGAAATTCCCAAAGATGTCCAATGCCCGGCAATGCAGCAATAGCATCTCGCCATAGTCGCGATCCCCGACAATGTCTGGGTCGGCCTCGATCAATTCAAAGGCGCGTTCCAGTTGGACATCGGCAATATCAACCGCGTAAACCGACATCGATTCCGACGCAGCCTGCCAAAAATATTGCACCGCTTTATCGGGGTCTTCTCCATTGGAGAAATGAAATGCCAACTCCGCCGCAGTCGACCCATCCACCGTTTCCAACGCCGCACCAACCTGCAAATGCAACCGCGTCCGCTCGGCTTTCAGGATCGACTCGTAGATCGTTTCCCCAACCAGCGCGTGCGAAAACCGCAAGGCCCTACGCCCGCCCCGCGGATCAATCTCTGCAATCCCGAGGTTTGTGACCTCATCAACGGCCGCCAGCACGGCGTCATTGTCTCCGGTACATTTTTCCAGAAAACCAACGCTGAAACGCCGCCCCTTGGTCGCCGCAAATTTAAGACAGCTTTGCGCGTCTGATGACAGCCCGTCAAACCCGCTCAGAATGATATGCTGCAAATTGCCCGCCTCGCGCAGCGTTCCATCCTTGGCTTCAAACGTGACTTTGCCGTTCTCAATCTGGATTTGCCCGTCCTGCTTCAGGAATTGCACCACTTCCTCGGCAAACAATGGCAGACCGTCGCTGGTCTGTGTCACGAATTTTAACAGGTTATCGGGGATTTCAGCGGCGCCCAGAACCGACCGTATGATGCTCGCTAATCCTTCGGTGCTCAGCGGGCTTAACTGTAAATGCCGAACTGTTCCGGAAAGAATACCTTCCATGCGTTTATCAGGGCGGCGGGTCACTGCGATCCGCAAATCGCCGCTGGCAACCATTTCCGACAACAGATCAGCACTTGTCGAATCCATCCAGTGTGCATCTTCAATCAGGATCGCAATATCCGACTGACGCGACAGTACCCGCAACGCACGCGTCAGCTCGGCACGTATTTCAATCGCATTCTCGCGCTCCGCTCTGGCACTGCCCCCCGCCGTCCCGGCCAACAAATCGACAAAGGCATGTGCCTCAACAACCTGTGGCCCAAAGGCACTGGCCATTTGCGCCGTCAACACAGAAACTGGCTGGTCCGGTGCCCAGTTCAAATAGGAACGCAGCAACCCAACCAATGGATAGAACGACGCGCTGCGCCGCCCAATCTCGCAATTCCCCTTCAACAGCCGGATCTTTTGCCCCAAACGGCTGCCCAGCTCGTAAAACAGCCGGGATTTTCCAATCCCGGCCTGTCCGACAATCTCGATAACGGGTGCTTCGCTCTGATCCTGCCCGGCCCACTTTGTCAGGATGTCCAGTTCCGCATCGCGCCCCGCAAAATCCTTTGCCCCGCGCCGTAATCGCATCTGGAACGCGCTGCGTTCCTGCAATACCGATTTCAATCGGAAAACCGGCTCTGGCTCAGAAAATCCCTTGAGGGTCTTGTCGCCAAGCGCTTCTAACTCAACATGATTTTCCACCTGATCGCGGATGCGCGTCGAAATTAGCACTTCGCCCGCCTGCGCCATACCCTCTAACCGCGAGGCCCGGTTTACCGCACTGCCCAGCACGTTCAGGCTCATCTTGGAACTGATCGACAAATCCCCAACAGTGACAACACCGCCGCCCAGCCCAATCCGCATCTGCGGCGCGTGACCATAAAGCTTTTCAAACTGCTCCGCGTTCTCGCTCAGAAAACTCTGGATCTCCAGGGCCGTTTCACAGGCATTCAACGACGCATTCTCAACCGCGACCGGCGCGCCAAAGATCGCCAACAGGCTGTCGCCGCCGAATTCCACGGTGTGCCCGTGGCGTTTCTCAACGATTGACCACGCCCCGCGCATCAGGTCACGCATCAACCCGTAAAAATTGTCAGCACCCAGCGTTTCAGACAATTCCGTCGACCCAACCACATCCGCAAACAGGATCGCCGCCCAACGTCTCTGGCCGGAAATCTCTTCTTGCTGGGTCAAGTTTGTCATTTTTAGTCACCCATTTCATAGGCGCTCGGCGCATTGGCTACGCATCGTTTCACAACCGTGCAACACCAACTTCCCTTACGTTAATCGAGGATAGTGCGTTTACCAAAAGGCGCAAATCATTTGTCAATTTCGCGTCCAACGGACCGAAAAATCGAAAAATATTAGGTCAAAATTCCACCCTGCGCTACCATGACGGGAACATTTACCCCGTGACATTCTTCTATAGCGACATCACCTTTTGAAAGGTAAGCCATTGGAACAGACTCATAACACCCTGAAATACGTTTGCCTTTCCGATTTTCACTCCGGCGCATTATCCAGCGTCTTCACGGCCTTAGACAAAAACTGTGCGTTTGATCCCGATACTGTCAGCCCGACGACCGAGACACTGGGCGCAGCCCTTGGCGCAACCCTCAAATCCCTTAACGGAAAAGACGCTCCGCCTGATCTGATCATGATGGGCGATTCGTTCGATATGTCCTTTTCGCCACCCGATCGCGCCAGCCATGTTCTCGGGACGGTTCTCAAATCGCTCTACGCTACACCCGGCGCTCTATCGCAGAAAATGCTGTTCCTGCCGGGCAATCATGATCACGCGCTCTGGACAGCCGAACGGTATGATGGACGTGCCGAAGATGGCGTTGTACCGGGCTTTCGTCACGTCACGGCCGCGTTCCAGCCGACCAACGAATGCCCCGCCTCACGCATACTCGAACATCTCGCATCCACGCTTGGCCTCGACCTCAAGGTGCCCACCTATTACCCTAATATGGGCCTCACCAATGCGGCTGGCGACCGCGCCATTGTGCTGCATCACGGCCACTTCACCGAAAGCACTTATCGCGCCATGAATCTTGTCGCCTCCGTGATGAGCGGACGTACCGACATCGGTGAGGACGTGGAAACGCTTGAGGCGCTAAATGGCAACTGGATCGATTTTGGCTGGTCCACCATCGGCTCTGGTGGTCTTCTGGGCAAGGACGTCACCGAGGCCTATCACAGCCTGCTCACAGGCGCAGAAACCGCCAAATTTCAACAACGTATCGCGGACCATCTGGCCCACATCGTGGCCACAAAATTTGACCTCCCCCCGACAAAAATGATCGAAGAGGGCCTCGCGATTGCCGCCCGTGGGATCGTCGAAAGCCTCGTTGGTAATTTCAGCCAACTGGAACGCTACGCCTACACCGCGCCCCTCTCTGCCGGGTCGGTCGATACGCTGAAATCCTATCTCTCCAAAGCGGTCTTGCCGCAAATGCACAAGGAACTCGGTGCAACTCTGCCCGACCGCACCACGTTCATCTTTGGCCACACCCACAAGCCCTTCGAAGACCAGATCATCACGGACGGATTTTCCGGCCCTGTCGGCCTTTATAACACCGGCGGCTGGGTGCTGGACACAGCGCTGCTCTCAACAGTCGAGGGCGGCTCGGCGGTGTTTATCGACGATGATCTCAACACCGCCGCCCTGCGCCTCTACGGAATGCCGGTCAACGGCCAACCCACCAGCGTGCGTGTCACCACTGCCGATATTGACCGCGACGGAAACAACCCGCTGGTTCAGCGCCTGCAACACGCCGTCGACCAGAACGCGGATCTCTGGACCGCCTTTTCCAACGCTGTCGCAGGGGATTTGGAACTGCGCCAAACCATGATCCTTCGAATGACCGAAGAATCCGACAGCCGCGCCAACAAATTGGGAGGGCTGGTGTGATGACCAAACCCGAAAAGAACCTCACCGCAAACCTCACCACATCCTTCCACATGGACCCGATTTCGATCACGCCCTCCGCTCTGACCGAGACAACATTCGACGCCATTGTCGTTGGCAGCGGTTACGGCGGCGGCGTCGCGGCCTCTCGCCTCTCGCGCGCTGGTCTAAAGGTCTGTGTGCTCGAACGAGGCCGCGAAATCCTACCCGGTGACTACCCGAATTCCATCACGTCCGCCCTTGCCGAAACCCAGCTGACCGCCTCTCAAGTCGGTCGGCTGACACCGGACAAAAACGGCATGATGGACATGCGCATGAACGACGATATCAATGTGATTGTCGGCTGCGGGCTTGGCGGCACATCCCTGATCAACGCCAACGTCGCGTTGGAAACCGACCCGCGCACGTTCAAGGATAAACGCTGGCCCGACTTCTTCCGCCAAGACGGCGCACTTGATCCATTCTACGACATGGCGCGCGACATGCTCGGCTCCAACCCATTGCCGCCGCAATACAACCCGCACAAGCTGCAAGCGCTTGAAACGTCAGCCAATTACATGGATGCAAAGTTCGAGCGCCCACCGATCAATGTCACCTTCACCGACGGCCCAAATGCCGCCGGGGTGATGCAGGCCGCCTGCAACATGTGCGGCGATTGCTGCTCGGGTTGCAACTACGGCGCCAAGAACACAACCCTGATGAACTACCTTCCCGATGCCCACAAACACGGCGCCACCATCGTCTGCGAAGCCCGCGTGCAAACCGTGCTGCAAAAGGGTGACGGCTGGGAGGTTACTATCGAGGACATCACCGATCTCAAGAACCCAAAGACCATTCACCTATCTGCCGACACCGTCGTGTTGGGCGCGGGTACTTTGGGCAGCACCGAAATCCTCATGCGCTCGTCCAAGGCGGGCCTGCCGCTCAGCACCAAAAATCTCGGCGCTGGCTTTTCCGGCAATGGCGACGTGCTGGCCTTTGGTTTTGATGCCAACTGGAAGCACGCCAAAACCGAGAAAGACCGCGCGCCGGTCTACGGCATTGGTGCCGGCGCGAACATCCCCACATGGGACACGCCGCAATACATGCCCGGCCCCTGCATCACCGGTGTGATCAAGGTCGACATGGAACCGGGTAAACCCGGCGAAAAGGGCCTTGTCATCGAAGAGGGTGTCGCCCCCGGCGCGCTCGCCATGGTCTACGGCGCGGCCTTTTTCATGGAAGAGGCCCTTCATGGTGATCTGTTCCGCTTCCCCGACGCCCAAATGCGCCTGATGGACATCAAGGCCATCGGAAACGCCTTTGAAACCGGAGGTGACATTACCGGCATGGCCTATGACGGCCCGATCAGCCGCACACAGACTTTCCTGTTGATGTCGCACGACGCCGCAGATGGCGAAATCCAGTATGATCAAGACCTCGACATGGCCATCGTCTCATGGCCCGGCGTCGGCGCGTCCAAAACATATCTGCACGATAACGACATGATCCGCGACGCCTGTGATGGTATTTGGGCCAACTACCTCGAAAACCCGATCTCGCTCACACCGTTTGGCGAAAAACTCGTCACCGTACACCCGGTTGGCGGGTGCCGCATGGGTGACAGCGGCGAAACCGGTGTGGTCAATGATCACTGCGAGTTGTTCACCGGCACGGGCACCGACACCCACAAGGGGCTTCTGGTCTGTGACGGCTCGGTCATGCCCACCTCGCTTGGCCTGAACCCTCTCTTGACCATTACCGCCGTGTCCGAACGCGCGATGTCGATGCTGATCGAGAAAAACGGCTGGAAAAACACCGAAGCACAGCCCGCCCATCAACCCATGATGCGCAAAATGGACGATCCCATCGACCACGCCTTGCCTAAAACTGACGCCAAATCTGGCCAGCCTGAAATCATAACCAAGGTCATTCATGGTCTCGATGATGTACGCGCAAAACTCAGCCATATCCAAAAACTACGCGAAACCGATCTCTCCGCCGCCACCAAGGCGGCGCGCGAGTTGCTGGACGACCTGATCGACAAATACGGCCCTGATAGCTGGATCAAGAAAAAATACGCCAAGACTCGCGTCTACTGGGGGCTGACCGATGGCGAAATGCGCGATGATCTCGGCCCGGCCATCGACGACATCCTGCATGTGCTCGACAAGGTCAGCGACGAAATGTCGGAAAACGCCGACACTGTTCCATGGACCACGCGCCTCGAAGGGGTCATTGAATACCTCGCCGATGACGTTGGCGATTTCTCTCCCGAAGCCAGCTTTGACGAAACCATGTCAGGCCACGTCGCCCGCCCCACACCAGCGGCAACCGGGGCAATCTCTGACCCCTACGCCGTATCCGCAGCACTTGGCGCCACCCGCGACGACGGCGAGATGACCGGCAATTTCCACATCTACGCCCCCTCGATCGAGGCCGTGCTCAAAGACAAAACCCATCCCGCCGACCTCTCGGGCGAGGTACTCTGCCCGCTCTTGCCCGGTGGCAAAGGCACTATCAAACCCGGCACCGGTACGTTTGAGCTCTTGAAACAGGATGCTTCGCATGTCGAAGAATGGCTGATGGTCTATGTCGGCCAACTGGTGTCCAAGGACGATCCCGACGGCACTGTGCATTATTTCAAAGGTGTCAAAACCCTCAAACGCCGTGCCGGTTCCGATTGGTGGACTGACCTCACCACGCTCTTTGTGGACCTTTACGAGGGCGAGGACGACACCGGCAATCACATCGCCCAAGGTGTGATCCGCCTTGGCATGCAACAGCTTGCTGCTCAGGCGCAGACAATCACGTCGAAACTCAACACCGACGTGCCGGCCGATCTGATCTACCGCCTGTTTATGGACATCGTCTCGCGCGGCAATTTGCACAAGGATTTGGTCGCACCCAAGACCCGCAAACAACTCATGCGCCGCATCCTTCAGGCGATCCTTGCCAAGCTCGACCCAGAGGCCGCGTCCAAGGTCGAAATGGCCATCTCCATGGTCTTTGGCAAACAGGTCGGTGTGCTCTTTGCCATGCTGATTTTCCGCACCTATGGCGGTTTCCTCGCCTACATGAAAAATTTCCCCGCCACAGATCCCGATCCCGGCAACACATTGCCCGTCGACGGAGAGCTTTTGCGCAAGGGCTCTGACATCACGGTGCAAAAGGTGGCGATCACCACCAAAACCGGCGTGCCTCTTGAACTGCTGCGCGCCAAGGGCGGCACCGCCGGGCCCGTGATCCTCGCCCCCGGTTTTGCCACCAAGGCCAGCTCATTTGCCTTGCGCACAGTCGAGACCAACTTTGTTGAAATGCTCTGCGACGCTGGTTTTGACGTCTGGATGTTCGAATATCGCGGCAGCCCTGCCTTGGGCAAAACCTCGATGGAACCTTTCACCATCGACGACGTCGCACACGAAGACTGGCCCGCCGCCGTCGATCACGTGCTTCAGGCGACCGGGGCCGACGACGTGCAAATCGTCGCCCATTGCATGGGGTCCATGACTTGCCTGATGTCCATCCTCTGCGGCGCGGTCGACAAATCCAAAATCCGCTCGATCGTCTCGTCTCAGCTCACCACGCACCCGGTCACAAACTGGTTCAACCAAATGAAGGCCGACACCCGCGTGACCAGCCTGATCCGAAACGGCGTACCAGACAGCCTGCACGGCCTCGTCTCACAGGTTGTGCCCGATCCGGCCATGGCGGACCTTTTCTTTGGCCTCGAAACCATCGACGCCAATTCCTCAGCCGCTTTCCCACCCGACCCGGCCAATCCGGGTCTGCAAAAACAGGATCAGGCAATTGACCTGATGATGTGGAAGGTGCCTTTCCCCAACGAAGACCCGTGCTACAGCCCCACATGCCATCGTATCTATGGCATCTACGGCCCGATTTATCTGCACAGCCAGCTGAACGAGGCCACCCATAACGCGGTCAAGGATATCTTCGGACGCATCTCGACCAAACCGTTCCTGCAAATCGCCCTGATGATGCGCGAAGGACAATCCGTGGCGGCTGATGGGTCTAATATCTACCTCCCAAACCACCAGAACCTTGATATGCCGATCACCTTCATCGCCGGTGCCCTGAACGAAGAGTTCCTGCCCGACACGTCACTGCGCACGCTTGAATGGCTGCGCGAGGCCAACCCGGACAAGGCGCATCTCTATCATCGGCATGTTTTCACGGAATATGGCCACATGGATTGCTTCATTGGCCGCAACGCCAACCGCGATATCTTCCCAATGATCATCGAACGCCTCAAAAACCCGACCCCCTGACCACCGGGCGCGCCGCCCTCGCGAGGAAAGCCCGCACGGGCTTGACGAGCGGCGCCCCAAGCAACTCCCTACCCTGCACTACATGCCTCTATGCGCAAACAGACTGTTTGCACATTGCTATTGCTTTGCTAACCTATCGCCGGGAGCCGAGGAAAACGCCTGAGAATGCTGGATTATTCGCACAACGCGCTATTGGTTGCGGCGTCGCTGGCCATTGCCATGATGGCAGGTTTCAGCGGCCTGTCACTCACCCGTGGCGCTTCGGCACTTGCTGGAACACAGCGTAAACTGATTGTGGTGATTTCTGCCGTCATTCTGGGCGGTGGCATCTGGTCGATGCATTTTGTGGCCATGCTTGGCCTGCAATTGCCGATCTTGTTCTATTACGACGGGCTGATGACCCTGATCTCGGCCCTAACCGCGATCCTGATGGTTGGTTTTGCGCTTCTGATCCTGCATTTTCGAACCCGCACCCCCCTGACGCTCACATTGGCGGGCGCGGTTGTCGGTTTTGGCATCGTGGCCATGCACTATATCGGCATGTTGGGCATGGAGCTGTGCAAACCGGTATTCGCCCCCAGCGGCATCATTATCGCACTAGCCTCGGCCATGGGCCTGTCTGTGCTGGCCATCTGGGTCGCGTACGGGGCCCGCACCAAGGGCAATATTCTCCTCGGCACCGTCTGTTTCGGGCTCTCGGTCTTTGCGGTGCATTTTGTGGCGATGTCCGGCACAAGCTTTATTGCGCTGGACACCACCGGCGGCGGTGGGCCCGCCCTTTCCAACGAAGTTCTCGCCATGGGTGTCACCGTGACGGCCTTTGTAATCTGCGGTGTTTTTTTGCTGAACGGCGTGTCGTTCCTCGAACCTACGGCCCAAAATGCGGTGCCATCTCCCGCCGTGCAACCCGAACCAGCCCCTGAACCGGCCCCCGAACCTGTTGCCGCCCCCGACATCACCCCGGTGCCCTTCGAAAAAGAGGGCCGCACCCAGTTTCTCGAACGCACCGCAATCGCCGCCATACGTGCGGAAGGCCACTATACCGTACTCTATGCGGGTGACGAAAAACTCTTTTGCCCCTGGTCCATTTCCGAGGCCGAAACCCGCCTTGGCACGTCCCATTTCATTCGTGCGCATCGCAGCTATCTGATCAACCCGGCCTATGTCACCGAATTCCGCCGCGCCAAGGATAGCGGCGTTTGCTTCTTTGATGGGGTTGGCTCTTTGCCCAAAGTACCCGTCGCGCGCTCACGCTTAAACGAGGTGCGCGACCTGCTGGGTGTCTGACCTGCTCACGCGCCACCCTGCCCCGATTTGCGCCGCAAGAGCCAAACAAAAAAGCACCCGCCAACAAACCCGGTTACAATGCCAATCGGCATATCCTCTGGCGCCATCACCGTGCGCGCCACAATATCGGCCCACAGCACAAACAGCCCGCCCAGAAAGGCCGACATCGGCACCACGCGGCGATAATCCCCCCCGGTGATCAGCCGCGCAATATGCGGCACCATCAGCCCGACAAACCCGATCATGCCCGAAAACGCCACCATCACCCCGGTGATCAACGCACCAATCACAAAAACCGACAACCGAAACCGCGCAACCCTCAGCCCAAGCGTCGTCGCGGTTTCATCACCAATTGTCATTGCATTCAGGTCACCCGCCCGCAGGTAAAACCAGCCAAGGCACGGCACCAGCACAACCAGCGGGTACATCAGATGGGACCACTGCGCCAATCCCAACCCGCCCAGCATCCAGAATACAACCGTATGGATGGCCCGCGGATCCCCCATAAATATCAACATGTTGGCTCCGGCCATGATCACAAACGAAATCGCAACCCCTGTCAGCACCAACCGATCCGCGCTGGTGGCCGAGGCAAAGTTAGACATGCCCAGCACCAACAGCGTCGCCATCAGCGCCCCGCCAAAGGCAAACAACGGCACCGTGAGCAGCCCAAGAAACAACCCGGTATGCAGCAACGCCAAAATGGCACCAAAAGCCCCGCCCGACGAAATCCCCAGCAAATGCGGATCGGCAAGCGGATTGCGCGTCACCGCCTGCAACGTGGCCCCCACGGCGGCCAACCCGGCCCCGACGATCACCGCCAATATCGCGCGGGGAAAACGGATATCCCACACGATGGCCGACTTGCCCCGCGACCACGTCACCTCGACTGAACCCGGCGCAATCTTGTCCAGCACAATGCCCCACACCGTCCCCGCCGGGACAGAAACCGCCCCAACGCAGACGGCCATTGTCACCGACGCCGCCAACAGCGCCACACCCACCAAGGTATAGCGTATCGCATGTCGCGGGCGGGGTGCGCCCGCGCTGTTTGCGGCGTTCAGCGGCACTACTGAGCCCAAAAGCTCTCGGCTAGCGTTTTGATCGCCGCAATATTGCGTGGCCCCGGTGTGGCCTCAACATATTCCAGCGTCACGAACCGGTCGTTCTTGACGGCATCAATATCGGCAAAAGCTGGGCTCGACATCATGAACGCCCGCTTTTCCTCAGCGGTGACATTGCCGTAATTCACGATCACGATCACCTCGGGATTGCGCTCGACCACTTTTTCCCACGTGATCGTGGCCCAGCTTTTTTCAAAGTCATCCAGAATATTCTGCCCCCCGGCCGCCTCAATCAGCGCGGTTGGCATGGCGTAACGCCCCGCTGTAAACGGCGTGCTTTCACCGCTGTCATAGACAAACACCCGCAGCGGCGTGTCACCCGCGTCCAGCTCAGCCGTAAAAGCCGCCAACTCGGCCTTATACCCGTCCACCAGCGCCTGCGCCTTGTCCTCAACATCAAATATCCGACCCAGATTCAGCAGGTCATTATACATGTCGTCCATACCGACCTTGGCCTTTTGACCAATGTGGATACAGCTCTCGGTCAGCTCGTAAACGTCAATCCCAAACGGCGCCAACGTCTGGGGCGTCACTTCGCCACCCACCTTCATGCCGTAATTCCAGCCCGCGAAAAAGAAATCCGCATCGGCCCCGATCAACACTTCTTTGCTGGGGTATTTGGACGACAACTCAGGAAGCGCCTCAACACCGGCCCGCATATCTTCATCCAGCGTTTTCCAGCCCGAAATGCCGGTATAGCCAACCATATGATCCGCCAACCCCAGAACAAGCATCATCTCTGTCAGGTTGACGTCATTGGAAATCGCCGCGCTTGGCACCTTGTCAAAGGTCACGTCCCGGTCACAGCTTTGCACCGTGGTTTCAGCCGCCAGCGCGCTCGCGCACAGGCTCAGCCCCGCAGCAATTGCGAGTTGTTTCATCTTGGGTCCTCTCAAGAGTTTCGTTGAAATGAAAAATGGCGTGATTGACTGCGGCTCAGCGTTTCCAACTGCGCCATCACATGAAATGCGCCCGACACCAGCGGCTCTGTCAGAACCTCTTCAGGCGGTCCAAAGGCACGACAATGGCCATTCTGCAGAACCAAAATGTCATCACAGAACGACGACGCAACGTTCAGGTCATGCAGCGACACAACCACGGTCATGCCCAGTTGCCGCACCAGCTCCAACAGCTCCAGCTGATGGTGGATGTCCAGATGATTGGTTGGCTCGTCCAGCACAATAACACGCGGGGCCTGTGCAACTGCACGGGCCACCATTGCCCGTTGCCGCTCGCCTCCCGACAGCGTGCCAATGCTCCGGTCCGCCAGTCGCGTCAGGTCCGTGCGCTCCAGAACGTCCTCGACAATCTCGCCACACCGGCGCCCCGGCGTGGAAAACCCCAGCCGATGCGGCAACCGACCCAGCGTCACCACGTCGCGCACCGTCAGCGCAAAATCGTTGCTCTGCTCCTGCAACACCGCCGCCACAGTACGCGCCGCCTCGCGCGGGGCCATCTGCCAGATGTCCTGACCATCAATCAGCACCCTCCCGCCGCTTGGCTTGTGATAGCGATAAAGCGTTCGCAACAGCGTCGACTTACCCGCGCCATTCGGCCCGACAATGCCCAGAATGCGCCCCGCTTTGAGATGAAAACTCACCGGATGCAGGATCGGCTGACCATCTGTCCCGGCTTGCCAACTGACGTCTTTAACCTGTAACTCTGCCGCGCTCATTGCACCGGCTCCTGCGATTTTTCCACCGCAATGATGCTGGCCGGTACGCGTGCCAGCGTAGATTTCTTCAATTTGCCGGGTCGGTCCACGGATGTGCTCCACCCGTCATGCAGATAGGCGTAGTCCCGCGCGAATGTCACCAGATCGTCGATATCCGCCTCTGCATCAACATCGCCAAACAGATATGTCGCCTTACGCGAACCGTGATAGGCCACCGTACACGGGCGATCACACCCCGCCATACAGGCAACCCCCGAGATCTCGAAATCCTCGGGGATGGTATCGCGCGCCGCCTCAATCGCCTGTCGCAGCCGATCAATCAGCTCATACCCCGGCTTACAGGTTTCGCCCTTGTGTTTGCAGGATGTGCAGATCGTAATCTTGTGTGTTTTGGTCCGGTCCATATCGCCCTCCGCGCTGTCGCGGGGCGTTACAAAAACCATTTATGTCAACGGCATAAGCCAATTCAACCACAATGGCCTCCTATCGGGACACCCCGCCCGGTTCGAGTTTCATTTGCGATGGCAGGTCTCCTGACTCGCGGGTCAAAACTCATCCGATCCTTCCCAGCCCACGTCTTGGGCCAGTGGTGTCATCGGGGTCGCTCGCCGCCTACAGTTGCGGGGGCAGTCACGGACTTGGCCCAATGGGCCGCACCGTATTCCCTGTGTCAAAGCCTTGCGACTCTGAGCACCATCACAGCTACGGGTATCAGCGAAATCTGATGCCGGTCAATCTCGAAAATGGCGCTTCGCACCATTCCTTCCGGCATAGCCCCGCCGATCGAGCGCCCGCAACCCATGCGAGAATGACGCAAGGTCAATAACCTGCTAAGGTCGAACTCATCCTGACCGCCTTGTATTCAACCATCCCAATTTCACCCGGAGCACACCATGCTGTTCGTAACAAATCGTTTCCCTACCCAAAGCATTCGCACCCGTCGCGGGCGAAAATTTAATTTCGACCTGAAAAACAATGCCCCCAGCAACTCCATTTTCTTTTGCGAAAAAGGGAACGGTGACGATCACACCGAAATCGGTAGCCTCGATTTCCTCCAACGCCTCAAGGACAGCGACTACCGCCAGGTGATGATCTTTGTGCACGGCTTTAACAATTTGCCCGACTACATTTTCGAGATGGCCCAAGATCTCCAAACCTTGTGCGATGCCAAAAAGGACAAAGAGGTGCTGGTCGTGCCGCTGATCTGGCCTTGCGACAATGATCTGGGCATTGTCTCAGACTACTGGGACGATCAGAAATCCGCCGACCAAAGCAGCTACTCTTTTGCCCGCGTTCTGGAAAAATTCCTAGACTGGCGCAACTCGGATGCTAATGACCCCGAGGTCGCGCCTTGTCTAAAACGCATCAACATGCTCGCACATTCAATGGGAAACCGTGTGTTGCGGCAAACCCTGTTCAACTGGAACAAATATGACCTCGCCTCAGGCGTGCCCCTGATGTTTCGAAACACCTTTATGGTCGCGGCGGATGTCGTCAACGAAACCCTGCACCATGGCCATTCTGGCGAGCTGATCTCGCACGCGTCGCGCAATGTCGTGGTTTACTATGCCTCCGACGATCTCGCCCTGCGCGCCAGCAAAGCCGCAAACCTTAAATCCAAGATCGCTTCACGCCGCCTTGGACACACCGGCCCCGAAAACATCGGCCATACACCGCGCAACGTGTTTCAGGTCGATTGTGATGACGTAAACACCGCCTACGACACACCAAAGGGGCATAACTATTTCCGCTACGGCAAAGCCGCAGGCCAACCCGGTCTGGTCTTTGATCACATTTTCCAATGTATCCAAAGCGGGCGGGTCTTCCCAGACGACCCTCATCAACGATCGATCATTTTGAAATAAACTGCACCGGCGCAATGACCGGAACTACCATATTGGGTGCAAGGGAAATTGATCCCCCAATTCGCAAACATAATAAATGCACACCACGCTCAAGGTCTGATCCTTCTCTCTTTTTCAGTTCGCTGGGAATTCAAACCTGCACCGAAGCTGCGTTCGGCCCTGTGTCTCGAAACATGCCCCGCATCATCCGAACGCCGCCCCAGAAAAGAGAACCGATCTTCAAAAATTCAGCCGCGACATAGAACAGATGCAAAAAGCTCTCTTCGACAGATTGGCCCGCGATGATCGCCAGCGTTCGATTGTCCAGCACCGGCAGAAGCCAAAGCCTTTGAAACCCGAACACACCAAAAGCAGCTATTAGCGGCAAACAAGGTTTCTGCCGGGAAGACAGAAAAAGCGCTACAACCACCAGCGCACAAACCGCTTCGAAGACACCAATCCACATAAACTGCATGCGGCCAACGTCCAAGGCGACTGGCAAAGTCAAAGACGGGGCCATGAATTTGGCGGGAGCCGCCACTACGCTGGGCGTAGCCGTAAATAGCGATGGGTAAAAGCGATAATGGAATAATAACCTGGTCCGTTTCTGGTGGCAGAACGGCGTGTCTCTTCACATCCGGGAAATTGGCGCTCTGGGGAGGATTCGAACCCCCGACCCCCTGATTCGTAGTCAGGTACTCTATCCAGCTGAGCTACCAGAGCGCGTTGAGGTGGGGTTTAGTTTGAACGCACGGGGCTTGCAAGAGCAAAAAACAAGAAAATTTTTCCCCGCGTTCAAACCTGTGCCACGTCCCCTTTCGGAAGGCATATTTCAAAGCACGTTCCGCCCTCTCCGGTGCGTTCCAGCGTCACGCGGCCACCATGCCCGCGGATCAATTCAGCCGAAATCGCCAGTCCAAGTCCGGACCCACCCTTGCGAATCCCTCCTTGGAACGGTGTGAAAAGATGTTCCTGTGCTTTGGGTGGCAAACCCGGCCCGGTGTCATCCACGTGAATATACCACATGTCGTCATCTTCCTGACAGGAAACGGAAATTTCCCCCGGCTTGCCACTTGTCACAATCGCCTGCCGCGCATTGCGCACCAGGTTCGAGATCACCCGGTACAGCTGCTCAGGATCCGCCCGAACATTCAATCCTGCCGGAATATTTTCAGCAAAGCTCAGATCAAAGTCACCCACGGCAAGCCGCTCACTCTCGATTACATCCGACACGATATCAGCTAACGGCACACGCGTCAGCGAGGGGGGCGGTTCTTCTGCCTTCCCAAAGGCCAGCGTCGATTCGCACAGGTTCACCGCCCGCGTGATCGAATTCACCAGCTTGGGCGCCAACCGCGTGACCAGCGGGTCTTCACTCATCTCGATCCGGTCCGTGAACAGCTGCGCCGACGTCAGGATATTGCGTAGATCGTGGCTCACCTTGGCCACCGCCCCACCCAGCTGTGCCAACCTCTCCTTCTGCCGCAGCGATGCCGTCAGCTCGGTCTGAAGGCTCTGCAATGCTTCCTCCGCCTCACGCAGCTCGACCACGCTTGACGTCGGCTGAATGATGCGCCGCCCATCCTCAGGCGCAGCCGCATAAGACTGCATATAGCCCACCACACCCTTGATTGGGCGCACCAGAATGGCGCGCACCGCCAAGAACAACAGGAACGCTGTCACCACCGAAATCACCGCCGACAGGATCAGAATACGCACGCCGTAATCCAGCATCGAGGCGCGCAAATCCATCGTGTCCATCGTCACTTCGATCAACAACCCCGCCTCTCGTACCGGCGCGCCAATCACCCGGATCACCCGATCCTCATTGTCAAAAAGCTGCATCATCGCATCGCGGATCAGCTCAAACGCAGGGGCCTCACGCATGTCAAAGGTGGCATAGATCGGTTTCGGTATGGGCGAGCTCAGCATCAGCTGCCGGATCTCATCACGCCGCAGCACCACGTTATAAACGCCAGCGTTCGCCAACAGTTCGGTTTCCAGCTCCGCATCGATCATATCATCCGCCAGCAATGCCAGAGATGCAATCTGCGCCCTCTCCAGCCGTGACAACAGGTAATCTTCGCGATAGCGCGCGACAGAAGGCACAAAAATCAAAATCTCTGCCAGCATCACGAAGATGACAGTCAGGATCAAAAATCGGCCCGAAAGCGTGTTGAGCATAATTACGTGCCTGTTGGTTCCTATGGTAGCCAGCGCTGCACCAGTCCGACCACCTTTTTCACCTTAGGGTTATCAAATAGTTGCGGCGAGAAATAGGCCCCCGCCACACGCTTATTCACCTCACCCACCGTCGGATAAGGCGAGACCATTGCCGCCACAGCAGCCATCTTTAGCCTATTTGCAATCACCAGTGCCCACAGATTGATCAATTCGCCCGCCTGCGGCCCAGCAATTGACACCCCAACCGGACGCCCCTTGACCACCATCGCCTTGATCAGCCCCTTGGCTTTTCGCTCGGCAATCAGACGGTCATTATGTGTAATCTCAAACCGGGCCACCGTCAGCTTGTCGCCATAAATCTCGCGCGCCTCGGCCTCAGTTGGTCCGATCTGCGCCAGTTCCGGATCGGTATAGGTCGCATAAGGAATGTGATCCGTGCGTGCCTTGGCTGGCAACCCAAACAGCGCCGAGCGAATGATCACTCCGGCATGATAGCCTGCCACATGGGTAAACTGTGCGCCCCCGGCCACGTCGCCAATCGCATAGACGCGTTTGTTTGTGGTCTTCAAGCTATCGTCCACTTTGATACCCGTCCGCGTCTGCGCAATGCCCGCCGCCTCAAGGTTCAGCCGATCCACATTTGCCTTTCGTCCCACCGCCATCAACAGATGCGTGCCGCTAAAGCTGCGCCCATCCTTTGTGGCGACTGTTATGTCACCACGTCCACCTGTAATCTCTGCCGCCAGCGCGTCTTCGGCGATCTCCACACCCTCGTCGCGCAGCTGGTCCAGCACAAATGCCGCAATCTCCGGGTCATCACGTCCCAGCGCCTTGGCCCCTTCGATCACCGTCACCTGACAGCCTAGCCTCACATGTGCCTGCGCCATCTCTATGCCAATCGGACCACCGCCGATAATCAACAGATGCTCGGGCTTTTCCTTAAGGTCAAACAAGGTCTCGTTGGTCAGCCACGGCACGTTGTCCAACCCCGGTATCGGCGGGACCAGCGGGCTAGAGCCAGTCGCAATCACCACCCGGCGGGCTGTGATCCGATGCGCTCCGGCCTCCACCACGCGTTCGGAAACAAACGTGCCAAACGCGCGGATCACCTGCACACCCAGCCCCTCGAACCGCTCCTGACTGTCCATTGGCTCAATCTGCGCAATCACATCCGCCACATGGTCTTTGGCCGCCGCATAATCCACCGCTGGCGTCACATCTTTGACGCCATAGGCCGCCGCATGGGCCTGCCCATAGGCTGCCTTTCCGCTCGCAATCAGCGCCTTGGACGGCACACATCCCCAGTTGAGGCAATCGCCGCCCATTTCGTGCCCTTCCAACAGGACAACACTGGCACCCATCTGTACGGCACCCGCCGCAACCGAAAGGCCACCCGACCCGGCGCCAATGACCAACAGATCCGTCTTGATGTCTTCCATCAAAGGGCCTCCCGACCGCCGCGCAGCGCCTTAATTATCATTGGCAACGCGGCCAGCACACACAGACCAAGGATCGGCAATAGGATATGCGGCTCAAAGATAATGCCCAGATCGGGCGTCTCGCCACGGGCAAACACCTCGCCCAGCCCCGCGCCGACCGACGTATAAACCAGCCCGCCGGGAATGATCCCGACGAACGTCGTCAACACATAGCGCCACAGCTTGACCCCCACCAACGCAGGCACAAGGTTGGCCACAAAAAATGGCACCAGCGGCACCAGCCGGATAAGAAACAGCATCGACCACTGGTTCTCGTCAATGCCCTGTTTGATCGCCTTCACCCGGCCCTGAGATGCATCCATCTTGCCGGCCAGCCGCTCGCCCAGTCCCCAACGCGCGGCCAAGAATATCACCACCGCGCCAATGGTTGCAGCGCCAACGTTGAACACCACGCCCGGAAAAGTGCCAAACAGAAACCCTCCGGTCAGCGTCGCCACCGTCGCCCCCGGCAAAGAGAAACTCACAATAACAACATAGACGGCAATGAATATCAGCGCCGCAGCAAGGTAATGCTGATCCCGATACGCGATCAGCATTTCACGGTTCGCGCCCAGCGCCTCGAATGTCAGCACATCGCGCAAGGTGAAAAACCCGACACCCGCCACCGCAAGGATCACCAAAAGGGGGACGGCGCGCGTCCAACCTGATTGATCCTTCTCGTTTCTGTTCGTCACGTCAGCCATCATCTGTCCATTACTTGTCTTGTTTTCCAAAATGCGGTACTTGGGCGCAAAACAACACCCAACTCACGGTGGCTTGATCGCAAACACGCGGTTTCGTGATACAAACGGCTGGATCGCGGCGAACTGAAACAATCCGTCGCCGAACCATTGCATTTTTGTTGCAAATCCCCGATCAGAGGTTTGACTTATACCCGGCCTTCCCCTAAAGACCGGGCTTCGAATAGCACATGGGCCCGCGATTCCCGATCAGAATATCTGACGGTGCCGCCCTGATAGTATGGAGACGGAGCGATGAAGCGCACCTACCAACCCTCGAACCTGGTTCGCAAACGGCGCCACGGTTTTCGTTCGCGTATGGCCACCAAAGCCGGTCGCAAGATTCTGAACGCACGCCGCGCACGCGGTCGCAAGTCGCTGAGCGCCTAAGCTCAACGACACGACGTTCTGACGGACATGACACCGCCGGAGGCCCCCACGGATGGCACTGCCAGCCACGGGGAAACGCCCCCGGCGGTGTCCGTTTGTCTTGAGGTCATGAAAAAACGCCGCGACTTTCTGCTTGCGGCCCGTGCCCGTCGTCAAGGCACCAAGGCGATGATGCTACAGGCCCGCAAGCGTCGCGACGAAGAAGACGTGCCGACACACGTCATCCGCGTCGGTTTCACCTGCTCCAAAAAGGTCGGCAACGCCGTTGCCCGCAATCGCGCCAAACGCCGAATGCGCGAAATCGCCCGCCTGATTCTGCCCGCATATGGCACCCCCGGCTGGGACTATGTCCTGATTGGCCGCGCCCACGAAACCGCCGCCCGCGATTTCAAAGCCCTGCAATCCGATCTCAAATACGCTCTGCGCAAGGTCCACGCCCAATAGCCAAAAGATCCTGGGTCGCGTCTTTGCCCGATGGAACACGCAAACCCTCTAACTCATACAATTGCTTAGTCAATGTGTGGACTTGCGCTGAGCCAACCAAAGGATAGATCTGCACTCGGGCGCCAATTGTTAAGAGGCACCGCGATGGGACTGACGATACTTGTCCGAATCACAGCAGTACCCGGCAAAGAAGAATTGCTTGAAATTGAAATGAAAAAGCTGATCAACATCACCCGCGCCGAACCCGGTTGCACTAATTAAGATCTCCACAGAGATAACGAAACGCCCGGCCTTTTTGTGTTCTACGAAAACTGGGAAAGCCGCGAGCTTTGGCAACAGCATATGAATGCCCCGCACCTCGCGGCCTACTCGGCCGCAACCGAGGGCGACGTCGCGAGCCTTGAGCTACATGAGATGAAAAAGACAGGCTAACATAACCGCACCTCATAAGGCCGGTCCGTGCCGGCCTCAGTCGCGAGAAAAGCCCGCACGGGCTTGAGGAGCAAGCGCCCCCAAACGCAACGCCCGTGCCATTAACTCGCGCTCTTCGCAAAAACAGCACCGACGCAATACCGACGTAATACCGACGTAATACCGACGTTGCGCCGACGTTGCGCCGACGTGCCATTTCCAATGAAACAAGGGCGTTAACCACGATTCGCCGTCATTTCGTGTCGGCACACCGGTTTTCACACGAACTCCGCCTCACAACCCGCTGAAAAATTGCGATTCTGTTTCCAATATCCAGTGTCTGCCACACTGGTATCGCTAAACCGCTTGGAACTCCTCGGCCAACCCGGTAACAACACCTCCCAAAGAGGTCATGAGATGAAGAAGCAAAACATGAACCGCGACTGGATCGCCACCGCCGCCACCCTGTCACAGGCACTGCCTTATCTTCAGCGCTATACCGGCGCGATTGTGGTGATCAAGCTTGGCGGCCACGCCATGGGCAGCGACGAAGCGATGGACGATTTCGCTCGCGACGTGGTGCTGATGCGTCAGGTCGGTGTCAATCCAGTGATCGTCCACGGCGGTGGCCCGATGATCAACGCGATGCTCAAACGCCTTGATATCAAATCGGAATTTGTCAACGGAAAGCGCGTAACCGACATCGACACTGTCGAAGTGGTCGAGATGGTCCTCTCCGGTCTCGTCAACAAACGCATTGTTCAGGCAATCAACAATCAGGGCGGCAAGGCCGTGGGCCTTTCGGGCAAGGACGCCAACCTGATGATTTGTGACCAGACCAACCCTGATCTTGGCTTTGTCGGCACCCCTGCTGACATGGACCCATCCATTTTGAACGAGCTGTTTTCAAACAACACGATCCCCGTCATCGCCCCTCTTGGAGCAGGACGCAACGGTGAAACCTTCAACGTCAACGGCGACACTGCCGCCGGGGCCATCGCCGCTGCGCTCAAGGCCGATCGCCTGCTTTTGTTGACAGACGTTGCTGGTGTTAAAAACGCCGATGGCGACGTCATGACAGAGCTAAAAGCTCAACAAATCCGAAACCTTACGACGGATGGCGTGATCGCCGGCGGTATGATTCCCAAGACAGAAACCGCGCTCGATGCGATCGACGGGGGCGTGCGTGCCGTCGTCATCCTCGACGGTCGTGCACCCAATGCCTGCCTTCTTGAACTCTTCACTGAACACGGTGCGGGCTCGCTGATCCGGGCGGATTGACCCCCTCAAACCTCGTGTCGCAGGCGCGCAACCGTGCGCCGCGTCTCCACATTGCGCAACACATCTGAAACCGTGATACTATGCAAGTCGAGTTGAACGGACAGATCACAGGCTGACACGCGAACTCGGCGCCAAAAAGTGATGGGTGCGCGTGCATGAACTACGATCTGATATTGCGGGCTTCTGCCGCCCAGAACCTCGATATCCTCGGCGGTTTCCACCCTAACGGGGATAGAGATCCGGCCCTCACCGGAGTTGGCACACTCCTGTTGCTCGGCCCACGCGAGCCGGGTTTTTGGGACGCGTTTTCAGAAACGCCCGAGTACCGCGACGGCACACCAAATCCCATGGATCGCTGGTCGTCCCGCGTCATCACTGGCCTTGCCACAGCCTTCAACGCGCATCCCTTCTTCCCCTTTGGTGGCCCGCCCTACCAGCCCTTTTTTCAATGGGCAGTTCGCTCCGGCCGCTGCCATCCCTCTCCCATCTCGCTTCTGGTTCACGACACTGCGGGTCTCTTTGTCAGCTTTCGGGGCGCCCTCGCCTTCCCACAGCAGATCGAAATCCCGCAACCGCCTGAAAACCCATGCAATTCCTGCGTAGGCAAGCCCTGCACCACAGCCTGCCCCGTCGACGCATTTGCCTCTGATCAATACCGCATAGACGCGTGCCGGACATTCCTCGCGCAACGCGACGGTGCGGACTGTATGTCGCAAGGTTGCGCCGCTCGCCGCGCTTGCCCGGTCTCCGCCCGCTATGGCAGACTGCCCGCACAATCTGCCTTCCACATGCGAGCGTTCCAGAGCAATGGCCCTTAAACTGATCCTTGTCCGTCACGCCAAATCCAGCTGGGATGACCTGACTCTTCCTGATCACGACCGCCCCCTCAACAAACGTGGGCGCGCCTCAGCGCGGGCTTTGGGCGATTGGCTGCGCCACGAAGGCATGCTTCCAGATCAGATATTTACCTCCTCTGCGCAGCGCACGCTGGAAACACTCGACTTGATGCAACTCGCGGTAAAACCCGTTGTCAAATCCGCGCTATACCACGCGGGCGCATTCGCCATGCTGCATCAGATCAAGGACGCCACGGGCCGTAAAGTCATGGTACTCGGCCACAATCCCGGTATCGGTGAGCTTGCCGAACGCCTCGCCCGAAAACTGCCAAAGCACCAGAAATTCCTCGACTATCCCACCGGAGCAACCACCGTTTTCCGGTTCAATACCGACAGCTGGAAAGACGTTGAATTTGGCACGGGCAAGGTCAAAAGCTTCGTGATTCCACGCGAACTTATCTAAACGCAAAAGGGCGAGGTAAACCCCCGCCCTTTCACAATAATTCCGGAATCACGGGGCCACGCCCCGCCGTTCTTTAGTGTCCCAGAATTTGGCTGAGGAACAGTTGCGTCCGCTCGCTCTTGGGGTTGTTAAAGAACTCTTCCGGCTCGTTCTGTTCAACGATCTGACCCGCATCCATAAAGATCACGCGGTTCGCCACCTGACGGGCAAAACCCATCTCGTGCGTCACGCAGAGCATGGTCATGCCTTCTTCGGCCAGCTCGATCATGGTATCGAGAACTTCCTTGATCATCTCAGGGTCAAGCGCCGAAGTCGGTTCGTCAAACAGCATGATCCGCGGTCTCATGCAAAGGCTTCGCGCAATCGCCACACGCTGTTGCTGACCACCCGAAAGTTGACCGGGATACTTATCCGCCTGCTCCGGAATCTTCACCTTTTCAAGGAAATGCATCGCTGTTTCTTCGGCTTCTTTCTTGGGCGTCTTGCGAACCCAGATCGGTGCCAGCGTACAGTTTTCCAAAATGGTCAGATGCGGGAAAAGATTAAAGTGCTGAAAGCACATCCCAACTTCCGAGCGGATCTTGTCGATGTTCTTCAAGTCGCTGGTAAGCTCGGTTCCATCCACAAAAATATCACCCGATTGGTGTTCTTCCAGTCGGTTGATACAGCGGATCAGGGTCGATTTCCCCGAGCCAGATGGCCCAGCGATCACGATCCGCTCGCCTTCATTGACGGTCAGGTTTATGTCGCGCAGCACATGGAATGTGCCGTACCACTTGTTCATGTTATTGATTTCAATCGCAACATTATCGCTCACCTGCATCTTGGAGCGGTCGATGGCGCGGTCAGATATAAGTTCAGACATTTCGTGAACTCCTACTTAATGGCCTTTGTGGAGCTTACGCTCGAGCCACTGTGAATATTGAGAGATGCTGTAGCAAACGACAAAGAACAACAAGGCGGCAAAGCCCAACAGTTCCCAGTAAACGCCGTTCCACTCGGTGGATGCGAGGATCGGACCACGGATCATACCGACAAGGTCGAACATCGAGATCACCGATACCAGTGTCGTATCTTTGAACAGGCCAACGGCCACGTTCACGATACCCGGAATCGAAATCTTCAACGCTTGAGGCAGGATGATCAGGCGCATGGCCTGAGCATAGTCCAGCCCAAGACTGTCTGCCGCCTCGTACTGCCCCTTTGGCAACGCAGCCAAACCGCCTCGGATCACTTCGGCAATATAGGCCGCCGAGAACATAGTGATCATGATCACCACGCGCAGGAACAGATCTACCGTGCTTTCTGGTGGGAAGAAGTAAGACAGCATCACAGAGGCCACAAAGAGCAGCGTGATCAGCGGCACGCCTCGTACGAACTCGATGAAGACCACACAGATACCCTTGATCAGCGGCATGTTTGACTGACGCCCAAGCGCCAATGCGATGCCCAGCGGGATCGACAACGACACACAGGTCAAACCCAACATCATGTTGAGCATAAAACCACCCAGATCACGGCTCGGCACCGCCGAAAGCACTGCGTTCTCCGATGCCCCCTCAGGGATCAACGCGCCGCCAATGCTCCACACAATCAGCGCAATCACCGCGCCGCCAAAGAAGCCCAAGGCAAAGTTCGAACGACCGAACTTCTGAAAGAACGCGCCCGCAATCACGAACCCGAGCAAGGCAACCACAGGGGCCATGATCGTGCCGCCCCAGATCAGCCAAAAGGCCACAAATGGATAAAGTGCCGTGAATACGAGCATTTTGCGCGGCAAGTCAAAGAACAGCACAGGAGCAATGGCAACCAGCATCAGCACAAACGCAAGGTTGGGTCTCCAATAGGCGTCAGTTGGATACTTGAATCCGTAAAGCAACTGGTTCCAGCGTTCCGTCAGAACCGAGAAACACGCCCCAGTTTTACCCGCCAGCACTTCGCGACATTCAGCAAGCGACGACGTCGTCCAGACGCCGTTCAAGATCCACGGCAAGGTACTCGACAGTATCACATAGATGAGCCAGAGCGATACCAGCGTCAGAATACCGTTCGGGATCGACGAGAACAGGTTCTCGCGCCCCCATTTCACAATTCCAGTCTCGCGCGCGGGGGGCGGCGATTCCGGGATGACTTCGGTTGCCACAAAGGCAATGGAGTTTTTATCAGGTCCAGCCATGCCTCAGCGCTCCTTCAGCTTCACGGATGCGTTGTAGACGTTCATAACCATCGAAATGGTCAAGGACGCAGTGAGATAGAACAACATCAGCAAGAGCACGCACTCAATCGCCCGCCCCGTCTGGTTGAGCGTGATTCCCCCCAGCGTCGCGGTGATATCGGCATAGCCCACGGCAATTGCCAGCGATGAGTTCTTGGTGATGTTCAGGTACTGCGAAATCAGCGGTGGGATGATCACACGCAACGCCTGTGGCAGAACCACAAGGTTCATCACGCGACGCGGACGCAACCCAAGGGCCGAAGCCGCCTCGGTCTGACCTTTGGAAACCGCCTGAATACCAGCACGCACGTTCTCAGCAATAAACGCGCCTGTGTAGATCGACAGAGCGAACCACAGCGCAATCAGCGGCCCACCAATCTTGATGCCTCCGCTAAAGTTGAATCCCTTCAGCGCAGGCACTTCCCAGGACAGGCCCATGATGACCATGAGCGCGAGAAAAGGCACCAACCATATCGCCAGGTTCGTCCATAGTGTCTTGGGGCGTACGCCAGTATCGGCTTGGATCTGAGCGGCCCGCGCGGACACCTTTCGCGTGGCAAACCACGACCCAACTGCAACCAGCAGCACAAGAACCCAATTCATTGTCGGGCTGCCAAAGAGTCCATTTTCAAAAAACGGCATCGGCACATAGACGCCGCGATTGGTGAAGGCAAACAGATCCAGCACCATGCTTGACGTTGGGTTGTCTCCGCGGAATTCCCGAGGCCCAGGCATCACAGCGGTCATTATTGTAAAGATAATGATGATCCAGATCAGAACCGGGATATTGCGGAAAATCTCCACATAAACCGCCATCAGCTTGGATACGATCCAGTTGTTGGACAGCCGCAAAACACCGGCAATCACACCAAAAATGGTCGCCGTTATGCACGCCAGGAATGCTACTAACAGCGTGTTGAGCAATCCGACCAGTGCGGCCTTCGCATGGCTTGATTGGCTGTCGTATTCGACAAGGCGTTGGTTGATATCGTAACCCGCAGGATCACCTAGAAAGTCATACGAAATGTTGAGGCCAGCTGCGCGCAGGTTCTGGATCAGGTTGTTTCCAAGATACCAGATCGACAGCGCCAGAGCCACGGCAGCGATTGCTTGAAATGTCAAAGATCGATAGCGCGTATCATTGAACAGCATCGACAGCCGGAACGACGCCTTGGGAGGGTCGGTCAAAGTGGTCATAAGATTTGTTCCCCGTGACTCGGTCTGATTTTTGTTATCTGGCGCATTGATGCGCCGGGACCGAAGTTTTGGTGTGTAGGCATTACCCTAAGTAGTAAGGGCGCAAGGTTTCCCCTGCGCCCTTTTGTCTTGAAACTTAACGGAAGGGTGGCGAGTAGATCAGGCCACCATCGGTCCACTGAGCGTTCAGGCCACGGGCCAGACCGATCGGGGTGCTTTCTCCGATGTTACCTTCGAACAGCTCACCATAGTTGCCGCCCGCCATCAGGGCGTTCTTGCCCCAGTCGGCCGACAGACCCAGCATTTCGCCAAGGGTGCCTTCTGTACCGAGCAGACGGTTTACTTCTGGGTTGTTGGTGCCGGCTGCCATCTCACCGATGTTGGCCGAAGTCACACCCAGCTCTTCCGCTGTGATCAGCGCGTTCAGAGTCCAGCGCACTACGTCACCCCAATTGTCATCGCCATGGCGAACGAGCGGACCCAGAGGCTCTTTCGAGATGATCTCAGGCAGCAGTACGTGCGCCGAAGGATCTTCGAATGTTGCACGTGTCGCGGCCAAGCCGGATGCGTCCGTGGTGTAAACGTCACATGCACCAGCCAGATACTGCTGCTGTGCTTCTGCGTTTGTTTCGATTGGAACCGGCTCATAGCTGATGTTATTCGAGCGGAAGAAATCCGCCAGGTTCAGCTCAGTTGTTGTCCCGGTCTGGATACAAACGGTTGCACCGTCCAGTTCCTTGGCCGAGGACACTCCGAGCTCTTTTGGAACCATAAAGCCCTGACCGTCATAGTAGTTCACGCCGACGAAAGTGAACTTGAGGTCCACATCGCGTGAGAAGGTCCAGGTGGTGTTACGGGCCAGCATGTCGATCTCACCAGATGCCAGCGCAGTAAAGCGTGTCTTACCGGTGGTCGGAACAAATTCTACGGCCTTGGGATCACCCAGAACAGCAGCAGCAACGGCACGGCAGACACCCACGTCAAAGCCATCCCATTCGCCGTTTGCATCTGGTGCGGCAAAGCCAACCAAGCCGGTTGTCACACCACAGTTCAGCTTGCCACGAGCCTTGACGTCGTCAAGTGTTCCAGCGGCAGCAGCACCTGCGGCAAGTCCAGCCACGGTTAGCGCACCAAAAATTACGGATTTTTTCATTTTTACCTCTTCCTGATTGGCCACCTTTTTGGTGGTCATTCGACCGTTTCATTTTTCGGTCTTACGAGTGCGAAGGCACTGTCCCATGCACTCCGCATCAGCAGTTTGGGCGCAATCATCAGGAAACGTCAAGAGGTCCATAACGGATTTCGATAATCCGCCAAATTGACCCTACGGAAAGCCTAAGGAAAAGACAAAGGTGTTTAAGAGAGCATATTTACAAAGCGATAAGCGTGCAGAAAATCTCGTTTTTTGCGAGCAGCTTGCTCTGCAGCCTCTTCATCCACGCCCCATTGCTCTTCCTGCCAGTCTTCATCAATTCGTGATATGCGCCATATTTCTTCGGGCGCGAGATGGTCCAAAAGAGCTGCAAAGCCCAACACAAGAGACCCCGACATGCTGACTAAATCGTGAAAAGCGGCCAGTTCAAAGTTGTTCAGCGCATGCACTTTTTCACGCAAAATCTGCAATGCCGAATCGTCCTGCGCCTGAAACATTACCCCGGAAACCGGCACCAATCGCGCGTTTAGCACGGTGGCGGCCCAGTCCAAAATCGGGTCCCAGCTTTCTGCTTCGCGGGCGATCAACTCCGCAGGCGAAGTGGCCCGATAACACAGCAAATCGCTCGCTCCGTATTCCGCCAAAAGGTCCGCGACTTCGCTATGTTGTACCGACACTTTATCAATAGCCGCATTGGCGGAACGGGTGACAGGCATAGTGTTCGGGTTTATCACTTCTTCCTGCGCGTCCCATTCCTCAGCGACAGCCTCAGCCATCGCGCGGGTTGGCACGATCAACGCCGCCTTAGCCGGTGTTTTCAGCGCGCGACTATCCAGCAGCACTGTAAAGCCACCTTCAACCTCTAAAACGCTCGCAGTCTTCCAGAACCGCTTTTTTGCCCAATCGCTCATCGTCAAATTCCCAAGATGTCTTTCACCGCAGCGTCCAGATCGTCAAACCGATCAATGACGATATCCGCGTCTCTCAATGAAGAACGGTCGTGATAACCCCAACTGACACCGATGGCTGCCATGCCAGCGGCCCGCGCCATGTCCATGTCAAACCGCGTATCCCCGATCATCACAGCCGCCCCCGGCACGACGCCTGCTTCATGCATTGCGGCCTCAAGCATTGAGGGATGCGGCTTTGACGGATGGTGGTCGGCCACTTGCTCGGTCACGAACATGCCGTTCAGGTCATGCCCTTCCAACAGCTTGTCCAGGCCTCGCCGCGACTTTCCCGTCGCCACGCCCAACAACGTTTCCTCTCGCTTCGACAACCGCTCCAGTGCGGCACGCGCTCCGGGATAGAGCGGCGAAGAAACGGCGGTACCTTTGGTCCGACGATGGTTCATATAGCTTGATTTATACGTCTCAACCATTCGATCCCGCATCGCCACACCAAGCTTTGGCGCCAGTTCAGCTATTGCGACATCCAGTGACAAACCAACAATCCCAAGGATTGCTTCACGCGGCGGTGCCGCTTCGCCCTCAGCCGCAAACGCTGCCCGCATCGAACTCAGGATATCGGCCTGACTGTCCACCAATGTTCCATCAACATCAAAGACAACCAGCGCCAATTCCGTCATTGCAGCGCCTCAAACGGATCGTCCGCAGCCAGATCCGGCGTCCATTGAAAGGTTTCAAACGTGTGTTCCATATGAGGCGGCAGCGGGGCCTCGATTGTCAGAATGCGTTTGGTCACCGGGTGCTCAAATTCCATCTTGCGCGCGTGCAGGTGCAGTTTGTTGCTGATGATCCCGCCTAGATTCGCGCCCCAGCCATCGCCCATGTTTTCCTGACCCGACCCGCCATACTTGCCATCACCGATGATCGGATGCCCGATCTCAGCCATATGGGCCCGTAATTGGTGTGTGCGCCCTGTGATCGGTTCCATCGCCACCCACGCGGCACGGCTGGCCACCCGGTACAGCGTCGCATATTGCGTGATCGCGCGCTTTGCCCCTGGCGTTTTATCGACGTCGCGCGGGTGCAGGCAATGCATCTTTTCGCCCTCGCCCCGTGCGCCATGCCCCGGAGCTTTGACCAGACCGTATTTGATTTCGCCCAAATACGGCGTTGGCACACCGGCCACGACGGCCCAGTAAATCTTGCGAGTCTGACGATGCCGGATCGCTGCAGTCATCGCCGCTGCCATCTGGCGCGTACGGGCAAGCAGCAAAACACCGGACGTGTCCTTGTCCAAGCGATGCACAAGGCGCGGCTTCTCGTCATAATCAAATGTCAACGCCTCGGCCATGCCGTCGACATGCCGCTTTTGTTTACTACCGCCTTGCGTCGGCAGACCCGGCGGTTTGTTAAGTGCAATGATGTGGTCGTCTTTAAAAATCACGCAATCGCGGATCAGGCGCGCATCGGCATCCGACACACGCGAGAATATCTTAGGGGGCTGAGACCCCGGCTCTGGTAATGGCGGAACGCGCACCTGCTGTCCCGTGGCCAGTCGTGTCGAAGCCTTGACCCGCCCGCCATCAACACGAATTTCGCCCTTGCGGCACAGTTTTTCGATCCGGCCCTGTCCGACATGCGGAAACATGCGCTTGAACCATCGGTCCAACCTTTGATCGGTGTCTTCCGGCCCCACGGTAATTGTTTGAACTCGGCTCATGCAAAGGCTCCTCTGGCAACCCAA
The DNA here is from genome assembly GCF_003014475.1 of Shimia abyssi. Classification (GTDB taxonomy): domain Bacteria; phylum Pseudomonadota; class Alphaproteobacteria; order Rhodobacterales; family Rhodobacteraceae; genus Shimia; species Shimia abyssi. The sequence goes on from NZ_PYGJ01000010.1 coordinate 82,257, forward strand.
AGCCCCAACATCAGGGCGGCAACTGATCCAATAACGGATATGGACACATACAGCGCAGCCGCACCAAGCTGCCCGCGCTCAATCATCGTGACCGTCTCGAGCGAAAACGCCGAAAAGGTGGTGAACCCACCAAGCAGGCCGGTCATGACCAAAGGTGAATAATGGTTCAGCCCGCGATGGGCTGCATACACCACAAACACGCCCATCAGGAAAGACCCGATTACGTTGACCGTGATGATCGCCAGCGGAAACCCGTGCCCCACCATACGCACCACGCCCAAACCGACGAGGTATCGCAGGCCAGCACCAACAGCGCCGCCAAAAGCCACATATAACAATGAATGCATCATGCCCGGTCCATCGCGCGCACCCGAGGGCTTGTCAAGCGAACAGCCCAATTCAAGACGCGCCGTAGGCAGCAAAGCCACGTTCTAGCGGTGAACTACCCGAATTCAGGGACCAAAGCGTTTGGGAACCGGGCGACCAGTCACGCGCTCCCAATACTCGTCCGCGCGTTTTTCAAATGTCGGCGCGTCACGCGCCTCGCTCTGATAAAACCGCCCCGGCTCCATTCCCGGCGCATATTCCTGTTCGACCCAGCCCCTCGGGTCTTTGTGCGGGCTGCGATACCCGCCATGGCCCAGCGCCTCAGCCCCCTGATAATGGGCGTCCCGCAGATGCATCGGCACGGGCAACGGCGGTTCATTGGTCACAGCTGTCAAAGCCGCAGAAATCCCGTGGTTGGCCGAACCCGATTTTGGCGCGCGAGCAACGTGCAGCGCGGCATGGGCCAGAATGATCCGCGCCTCGGGGTAGCCTATCATCTCAACTGCCTGCGCCGCGGCCACCGCCGTCTGCAACGCTGTGTTATCGGCCAGACCCACATCTTCGGAGGCTTGAATCATGATCCGGCGCGCAATGAACCGCGGGTCTTCACCACCGTGGATTAACCGAGCCAACCAATACAAGACCGCCTCAGGCTCGCCGCCACGCATCGATTTGATGAAGGCCGATATGATGTCATAATGCTGATCGCCCGACCTGTCGTGATTGACCGGAGCCGCATTATACACCTCTTCGATCATTTCCCCGGTAATCGTGACCTCGGCGCCCTCAGCGTGCCCCACGGCAAGGCTTTCCAACGTTGTCAACGCACTGCGCGCATCGCCCCCGGAACGCCCGGCAATCACCCGCTTGTGCGCATCGCTTAAAGTCACCTTGATGCCCAGTTTGGTCAGATGCGCCAACCCGCGCTGCACCACTGTCAGCATATCGTCCAGAGATATTGGCTCCAGCTTGAGAATGGTGGAGCGTGACACCAGCGCCTTTGGCAAAGACGTGTAGGGATTCTGCGTGGTGGCCCCGATAAAATCCGCCGTGCCCTCTTCGCAGATAGCCAACAAATCGTCAGCTTGAGTCGCCGAAAACCGGTGCACCTCATCAACAAAAATAAGTAAGGGCCGGATGCGCGCCTCATCTGCAAGTTGGCGAATGTCTTTTACGCCCGCCCGCGTGGCATGAAGCTGGCGAAACTCCTTGTTCAGCATTTGACCCACAGCGCGCGCAATTGACGTTTTGCCAACGCCGGGCGGGCCATAAAGCACAATGCTGCCTAATTGGTTGGCCGCTATCCTGCGTCTCAGCACAGAGTCTTCGGCGGTTAGCGCATCTTGTCCAATGATATCGTTCAGCGACTGCGGCCTCAGAGCTGCGGCAAGAGGTTGATTATGCTGCGCACGCCCCATATCGAACAGATCTGACACAGTCATCCTCCCGCCTCGCGGCTCACCGTTATCAGATGCCTGATCAAGCAAGAGGTTTTCGTCAAGCGTAAATTCGCCTGCTACTCTCGGAACGCGGGCGTAGGTCGGACAAAATTGTCCGACTTACCTAACGCTTTCCTGCTACCCGCGCCGCACCAAACCGTCTTCGGCCTCCGACAACGACAGGCCAAGTGCCTCCATGCCATTCTCAAGATGGTCAGACAAATGCGGTGTCCCGATCAAGTAATCTACAGTTGGCGTTGTTGCTTCGGCCTTGGCTGTCGCAATCGCTTCATCCAATTCAGTCGCTGAAAACGCATCGCGCCCAACCCACATAACGGCAACAAGGCTTGCTTGTTCGTCTTCGTTCAAGCGATCTACAAAACCGCGCAATTCACCTTCGGCTCTGTCCAGTTCGCGTGACATCAGCACAACCTGTGCCACTTTCCACGGTGTGATCTCTAACATGTCGCGTCTCCTTTTGTCGGTTCCACTCTACTTCACCGCGGAACACGTATCCTGTCCTTGATCTTGCGCAAACCGACCCAAGCACTCCCGCCACCCATCAGACCAGCAAAGCTGGGCTTCTGGCTGTTGGGCCCAGCACGCTCCGCGTGCGCTCCCCGACACTTGCCTCAGTCGTCTTGCACATCCAACGAAGATAAAGGGCGCGTATCGGATTCGATCATCGCCGGAGTTTCCAATTCGCTATCTTGTGTCACAACACCCATCGCCTCAAACTTGCGCGCAGATGGCAGCACCCGCCCCTCCATCGAGCCGACCGCTTTGTTATAGCTGCTGACCGAACTGTTCAGCGCGCGACCGACTGCAGACAAATGGCCACCAAAGGTCTTCAACCGATCGTAAAGCTCTTTGGCGGTCCGCTGCACCTCAACGGCATTTTCTGCCATTTTCTCCTGTTGCCAGCCATATGCAATGGCCTTGACCAGCGCCATCAGAGTGGTCGGAGTGGCAATCAAAACTTTGTTTTTGAACGCAAACTCGATCAAACCCGGATCAGCTTCGGCGGCAGCACCGACAAATGTCTCTCCTGGAATGAACATGACCACAAAGTCAGGCGTGGTGGCAATTTCGTCCTGATAAGCCTTGGAAAACAAAACCTTTACGTGCTCACGCACTTGCCGCGCGTGTTGGGCCATTGAAGCCGCCTGCGCCTCGGGTGTTTCGGCCTCGAGCGCGTCAAGATAGGCCTCCAAAGGTGTCTTGGCATCAACCACAATAGATTTACCACCGGGGATATGCACGATGGCATCCGGACGCATCTTGCCGCGATCTGTCTCCATATGGTGTTCCAGCGTAAAATCGACATTTTCCGCCATGCCCGCCATCTCGAACACCTGCCGCAGCTGCATCTCGCCCCAACGACCACGTGTCTTGGGCGCGCGCAATGCCTGAACTAGCTTACGTGTCTCACTGCCCAAGGCGAGTTGACCTCTTGCCAACACCTGCACCTGTTCGTTGATCGCGCCATAAGCCTCGGTTCGGGACTTCTCGATCTCGGTGATTTTCTTGTCAAAAACGCTTAGCTTTTCGTCTAGTGGCTTGACCAGATTGGCAATCTCCAGCTTGCGCTTGTCAAGATCATCTGTGGCCGTCTGGTTGTGGGATTTAAACCGTTCGCTGACCAATTCCAGAAAACTCTCGGAATTTTTACGCAACACACCCGAGGCGAGCGCATCGAACTTATCCTCAAGCTCTTTTTTCATGCCACGCAACTCTTCGAGCCGCGCCTCATGTGCTTCGTGCAACACGCGATATTGGGCTTCTGCCTCGATGCGTTTCGCCTGTTCCTGCGTGTGACGTGTGCGCCAGGCTTCGACCTGGGTCGCCAACTCCTCTGCCTTGGCCGCACGGGTCTGTTCGGCGCTCAACGCTTCAGACAACTTGGCAGCCTCAAGCCGGAGTGCGGAAAGCCGTGATGTGACGCCCATCAAGCGCACCAAAAGCGCCAGTGCCACTACGCCTGCCACCACCAATAGCCAAATCCACAAATCGCCAGTCATTATCAACCTCACGGAATTTCCCGCTTAAGTAGAAACCCGATCGCCATCAGGTACAAGCCGAAAGCGGTTCAGCTGCGCCCGAAAAGACGTTCAATATCGCTGAGCTTCAGCTCGACATATGTAGGCCGCCCATGGTTGCACTGCCCCGAATGCGGGGTCGCCTCCATCTCGCGCAGCAGCGCATTCATTTCGTCGGCCCGCATTCGGCGCCCGGACCGAACCGAGCCATGACAGGCCACCCGACTGAGAATCGCCTCGATCCGCGCCTGCACCAACAGGCTCTCGCCCTGATCATCCAGCTCGTCCAGAATATCCAGTACCATGGCCCGTGCATTGACCTCGCCCAGAATTGCGGGCGTTTCGCGCACGGCCACAGCGCCACCACCAAAGGGCTCCAGCGTAAGACCAAGCCGCGACAGATCGTCAGCAACCGCAAGAAGGCGCGCGCAATCGCCCTCGCTCAACTCGACAATCTCGGGAATCAACAACGCCTGCGCTGCAACGCCGTTTTCAGACATCTGCGCCTTGAGCCTTTCGTATACCAGCCGTTCATGGGCGGCGTGTTGATCGACAATGACCATGCCCGTTTGTGTTTGCGCCACAATGTAATTCTCGTGAACCTGTGCGCGGGCGGCCCCAAGCGGGAGGTGTTCGACCGGTTCTGCGGGCATCTCCTCGGACCCTTGCGGGGCCTCCTCGATTATGGGTTCTACACGCGCGCTGTAGTCCTGGGAAAACTCAGCAAATCCGGGCTCAGACGTGGGCTGATACCCGGGGGCCTGATAAGCTGGAGCCTGCGCCGCGTAAGATGCTTGCCGCGCGCCGAGCGACGGGCGATCCATCTGATAGACGCGCGCCGGGCCATTCCCAGTCGGCTCTGGCCGCATCGCGCCAAGGGTTGCACCAGCCACTGTGGTCGAGGCGCGATGCCCCGCCTCTGCCAAAGCATGGCGCAGGGCGCTGACAATCAAGCCGCGCGCAAGGCCCGGATCGCGAAAACGTACTTCGGACTTTGCCGGGTGCACGTTGACGTCCACCAGATGCGGATCGCAATCAATGAACAACGCTACCGCCGGGTGCCGGTCGCGGCTCAGGAAATCGAAATAGGCCCCACGCAACGCGCCAATCAACAGCTTGTCTTTGACAGGGCGACCATTCACGAACAGGTATTGCGCCACAGACGACCCGCGCGAGTATGTCGGCAACGCCGCATATCCCAAAAGGCGTAACCCGTCGCGCGAAGCATCAATCCGCAGCGCATTCTCGGCAAACTCGGTGCCAATTATGCGGGCCAAGCGCCCATGCAGCGCATCAAACAAATCGCCATTCTCGGCTTCGACCCGAAATGAAACACGCCCCTCGCCACCTCCGGTCACGTCGCGCAATGTGAACGCAACAAAGGGCTCGGCCATGGCAAGACGCTTGACCACATCCGTGATCGCCTGAGCCTCGGCCCGGTCGGTGCGCATGAATTTCAGCCGCGCAGGAGTGGCGTAAAACAGATCACGCAATTCCACGATCGTACCCGCTGACAAAGCCGCCGGCTTGACCGGCTTCATGCTGCCACCTTCGACCGAAATAGACGCCCCATCCTCGCGCCCAACACGCGACGTGATCGTCAATCGCCCCACAGCACCCAGCGACGGCAACGCCTCTCCGCGAAATCCAAAGGTGTGGATATCAAGCAGATCGCTATCATCAATTTTTGAGGTCGCATGACGCGACAGTGCCAGAGGCAATGCTTCGGCCTCAATGCCGCAGCCATCATCCGTCACGCGGATCAGAGTCTTGCCCCCGTCGGCATAGGCAATCTCAATCCGCCGCGCGCCTGCGTCGACGGCGTTTTCCACCAGCTCCTTCACGGCGGAGGCTGGGCGTTCCACAACTTCGCCAGCTGCAATACGGTTAATCGCACCATCATCTAACTGACGGATAACGGGTCGGTTTTCGCTTATCTTGGGGTCACTCAGAGGCATACCGCAAAACCTAGCACGTTCTGGTTTGATTCTGCCACCGGCTTCAGGCCGCAATTCTTTGCCTCGTCGCGAACAGGCTGGACAGCGCATATCGCACCGCCATTATGTGTTCAAACCCCATTTCCCACAACAAAGCCAGCGCGATTCGGAGGCCCTCGATGAAAGACGACAACTTCCTCAAGGAAAACAACGCCCGTCACCTTTGGCACCCGATGGGCGCGCCTGGCGACACGCAGGAAAACGCCCCGACGATCATCAAAAGCGCGGCTGGAGCAACCATCACTGACCTTGACGAACGTACCGTTATTGATGCGGTGGGTGGGCTTTGGTGCGTGAACCTAGGCTATTCAAATGACGTCATAAAAGACGCTATCGCCAAGCAACTTTATGACCTGCCTTACTATTCCGCCTTTGCCGGAACATCGAATCCGATGGCGATTGAGGCGTCGTATGCGGTGCGCGAATTTTTCGCCGAAGACGGCATGGCGCGGGTGTTTTTCACCTCGGGCGGGTCGGACAGTGTGGAAACCGCCTTGCGTCTGTCGCGCCAATACCATCGGTTACGGGGCGAACCGACCCGAACCAAGTTCATGTCACTGAAAAAAGGCTACCACGGCACGCATTTTGGCGGCGCCTCTGTAAACGGCAACAACCGGTTCAGGATCAATTATGAACCGCTGATGCCGGGATGTTTTCACCTGCCCAGCCCTTACCCCTATCGCAACCCGTTCAACGAAACTAATCCAGCCTATCTGGCCCAGAATGTCGCTGCGGCGTTCGAGGACGAGATCGCCTTTCAGGGTGCAAACACCATCGCTGCGTTCATTATGGAACCTATTCAAGGCGCAGGCGGCGTTATCGTGCCTGACGCATCCTTTATGACGCTCATGCGCGAGATTTGTGATCGGCACGGTATATTGATGATTTCGGACGAAGTGATTACCGGGTTTGGACGCACCGGCGATTGGTCCGGCGCGCGCCATTGGGGGGTAAAACCCGACATCATGACAACGGCGAAAGGGATCACGTCAGGCTATTTCCCTGTTGGTGCTGCTCTGTTCAGCGACAAGGTGGCAGAGGTATTTGAAAAGGGCGGTCCGGACGCCGCAATTTTCCATGGCTACACCTATTCCGCACATCCCGTTGGCGCCGCAGCCGTGGTTGCGACCTTGTCAGAAACGCTGCGGTTGGACACTAAGACCAACGCTGGCCTTCGCGGAACACAGCTTTACGAAGGGGTTTGCGCGTTGGCAGAGAAACACGACATCATTGGCGATGTGCGAGGCGGGCATGGCTTGATGACCGGGATCGAACTTGTCACGGATCGCGCCAACAAGACGCCCATGGATGCGGGCAGCATGCAACGCGTGCACGCAGCGACCTATGAGGCGGGCACTATGGTGCGCATCGGTGGTAATAACATCCTGATGTCTCCGCCGCTGACAATTTCGGCGGCTGAGGTCGATCAGATTATCGCGGCACTTGATGTTGGTTTCAGCGCGGTTTGAGGGGGCGTTCGGTGGCTCAGCAAAGCTGAGCCTGAAGGGGCGCTGCCCCTTGTCACAGCAAAAGCTGTGACCACCCCGGTATGTTTATTGGCGAAAGGAAAGGGGCGAGGAAAGCCCGCAAGGGCTTGATGAGCTACTCCCTAGCCTTGCCCCCAGCCTCCGCCCCCCGGGGTACCCATGCCAAACACCGCGCCCGCGGGCAGGTCAATCTCGTCAAACCCTTTCAGATCAACCCGCGTACCATCTGGCATTTCAGCCCAATTCACGCCCACAGCCCCAGGCGCACCGCCGGCAACACCAAATGGTGCTACTTCGCGATGCGAGCAAAGTGTTGTCACCGTGACCGGTTTCAGAAACCGCATACTGCGCCACGCACCATTTCCACCTGACCATTTGCCAACGCCACCAGAGCCATCCCGGACCGAGAAAGCCTCAAGCCGTACTGGAAACCGTTTCTCAAGAATTTCAGGATCGGTCATGCGCGTGTTGGTCATGTGGCTTTGCACCGCATCGCACCCATTGAACCCCGGCCCCGCACCGGTGCCCCCAGCAATAGTTTCGTAATTCTGGAAATCGTCATTGCCCCAGATAAAGTTATTCATCGTCGCCTGCGAACTGGCCATAACCCCCAATGCACCATAGAGTGCATTGCAAGTGGCCTGAGATACCTCGGTATTCCCCGCAATCACCGCCGCCGGATAGACCGGGTTCAGCATTGAACCATCCGGCACAACGATCCTGAGCGGTTTCAGACAGCCTTCATTGAGCGGAATTTCCGCCCCAACCATGGTTCGAAAGACGTAGAGCACCACAGCTCGGCAAACGGCCAACGGCGCGTTGTAGTTGCCGGGATGCTGTGGACTGGTGCCTGAGAAATCGATTACGGCCTCGCGCGCTTTATGGTCGACACTCACATGCACGTCGATCTTGGCACCATGATCCATCGGATAGCTGAACTGGCCATCCTTGAGCCGGTCAATCACGCGGCGAACGCTTTCCTCGGCATTGTCCTGAACGTGGCCCATATAGGCCATCACCACGTCCAATCCATACTGTCCGACAACTTTCAGCAACTCACGCCGCCCGGTCTCGTTTGCGGCGACCTGCGCCTTGAGGTCTGCCATATTCTGATCCGGGTTACGCGCCGGATACATGCCGCTTGCCAGCACGTCGCGGGCGGTTGCATCCTGTAAAACGCCCCCTTTGACCAGCCGGACATTGTCGATCAGAACACCCTCGTGGTCGATATGGGTGCTATCGGGCGGTCCGGATCCGGGTGTCCGCCCGCCGATATCTGCATGATGCCCGCGAGAGCCCAGCCAGAATACCACTTTGCCGTCATGGAACACAGGCGTCACAACCGTCACATCCGGCAAGTGTGTGCCGCCATTGTATGGCGAGTTCAGCATAAATGCGTCGCCGTCGTGAATGTCTCCGTCATTCTCGCGCATCACCGTGCGAATACTCTCCGCCATTGACCCCAGATGTACTGGCACATGCGGTGCATTGGCGACCAGATCACCCGCCGTATCAAAGATCGCGCATGAAAAATCGAGCCGTTCCTTGATGTTCACAGACCAGCTCGTATTGGCCAGCGTCGCGCCCATCTGGTCCGCGACACTCATGAACAGGTTATTGAACACTTCCAACAACACTGGGTCCACGTTAGTGCCCGCTGCCACTTCGCGCGCTTTTTCTTCGTGCCGTTCCAGAACAAGGTTGCCCAACCGGTCAACCCGCGCCGACCAACCCGGTTCAACCACGTTCGTGCCAGTCTTTTCCTTTATGACAGCAGGCCCCTTGACCACCGAGTCGTGGTTTAACAGGTCCCGATCATAAATCGGCACCTCTCCCCACACGCCTCCGGTATACATATCGATCTGCCCGACCGGAACGCCGTTGCCTTTAGGCATGTCGCCCGAAACCGCACCGGTGCCACCGCCCGTGGCTTCGACACTCACCATGTCGATAAGGATCGTGCGATCCGGCGAGATAAAGCCGTAACGTTCTTTGTGCCGTGCCTCAAAATCTGCCCGAGCACGCGCTGCATCACCAAAAACCACCGGAATCGCCTCGTGCGAGCCCTCATAACGCAGATGCGCGCGATGCTGGCATTGCACATCTTCGCCGCCTTGCTCTGCCACCTCGGCCAACGCGGCATCGGCCAATGCATCTGATACGTCCCGCGCCACCGTTACATCACTCAGGGGCACATCCACCTGCGCCTCCTTCATCGAAGAAATTTGTGCCAAGCCCATGCCATAAGCCGACAAAACACCTGCATATGGATGCACAAAAACCCGTGTCATGCCCAGCGCATCGGCCACGAGGCACGCGTGCTGCCCGCCCGCGCCGCCAAAACACTGTAAGGTGTATTGCGTCACATCATGGCCGCGCTGAACGCTGATCTTTTTGATCGCGTTGGCCATGTTGTCCACCGCAATACGCAGAAAACCTTCGGCCATCTCTTCAGGGCTGCGCGCTGCCTCACCTGTTTCTGCCGCGACGTCGCTGGCCATTTTTGCAAAACGCTGACGCACCACCTCAACATCCAAGGGCTCGTTGCCCTCGGGACCAAACACATGTGGGAAATGGTCGGGGTTCAGTTTACCCAGCATCACGTTGCAATCCGTCACGGCCAATGGCCCACCACGCCGATAACAGGCCGGGCCGGGATCCGCACCGGCGCTTTCCGGTCCTACCTGAAATCGCCCATCACGGAAGGTACAGATCGACCCGCCCCCTGCAGCCACAGTATGAATATCCATCATCGGAGCGCGCATGCGCACACCCGCCACTTCGGTCTCAAACGAGCGTTCGTAGTCACCTGCGTAATGGCTCACATCGGTGGACGTTCCCCCCATATCGAACCCGATCAGGTGATCAAAGTCTGCGGCTTCGCCGGTCTCGACCATGCCGACAATCCCGCCAGCGGGTCCGGACAGGATCGCATCGCGCCCCTGAAACCGGTGCGCCTCGGTCAAGCCGCCATTGGATTGCATGAACAAGAGCCGCTCACATGCTGTACCCAGATCAAGCGCCCCAGCAACCTGATCGACATAACGTCGCAGAATTGGAGACAGGTACGCATCGACAACCGTCGTATCGCCGCGCCCAACCAACTTGGCCAATTGGCTAACCTCGTGGCTGGCGCTGACTTGCATAAACCCGATCTCGCGCGCCATTTCAGCGGCCCGCGCCTCATGGACAGGGTTCAAATAGGCGTGCAAACCCGCAATCGCGATGGCGCGAATACCGCGGTCGAAACCCGACTGCATCGCCTTGGACAATGCATCCTCATCCAGACAGCGAACAACACCGCCCTCGGCATCCAGCCGTTCGTCCATTTCGACCACGTCTTCATACAGCAAATCAGGCCGCTTGATCTCAAGATCAAACAGGCGCGGGCGTGACTGATAACCGATTTGCAACAGATCGCGGAACCCCTTGGTGATCACCAGCAACACACGTTCGCCCTTGCGCTCCAACAGCGCGTTTGTCGCCACAGTGGTACCCATCTTGACCGCACTGATGCTGTTGGAAGCAAAATTTCCAGTCACACCCATCACGTCGCGAATGCCCTGAACGGCGGCGTCCTTGTAGCGCTCGGGGTTCTCAGACAACAGTTTGTGCGTGACAATTCCGCCATCCGGCTGGCGCGCGACAATATCCGTAAACGTGCCACCCCGATCGATCCAGAATTCCCAACGCCCGCTCATCGCTGCCTCCGCAATTTTTCTGCACGAGACAGGCTTCTCCTTCCCGTCGACCAATGTCAACGCCCCAACGCAAGAAGCGCCCGCTAGGGCGCGCGGAGCTGTCGCACCTCAAAATCTTTACAAATTCCATTTTCCGAATATGAAGGGAGCTCCCGTATTCGGAGACCCACCATAAATGTCCCGCTATTTTCCGATTTTGACCTGGGCGCGCTTCTACACACCCCAAACGTTCAGCGCCGACCTAATGGCCGCTGTGATTGTAACGATCATGCTGATCCCACAGTCGCTTGCCTATGCGCTCCTCGCGGGTCTGCCACCAGAAATGGGGCTTTATGCATCGGTTCTCCCACTTGCGGCCTACGCGATATTTGGCACCTCACGCACGCTTTCTGTCGGACCAGTTGCCGTGGTCTCACTCATGACCGCCGCCGCGATTGGCAATCTCGGTCTCGAAACAAAGACTGACTACATCGGCGCTGCTATCACTCTTGCTTTCCTGTCTGGCATGCTGCTCACACTTATGGGGCTCTTTCGCCTCGGCTTTCTCGCGAATTTCCTGTCACACCCTGTTATCGCCGGGTTCATCACCGCCTCTGGTATCCTGATCGCCACCAGCCAACTCAAACACTTACTTGGTGTCACCGCCCACGGTCACTCGCTGCCAGAGCTGCTAACGTCTCTCGTCAGCCACCTGCCTGAAACCAACCTGGTCACACTTACCCTTGGTTCGATGACACTCGTATTTCTGTTCTGGGTGCGCTTTGCACTAAGGCCGACACTCACAAAATTTGGTCTGCCGTCGGGCCTCTCCGATATCCTCGCCAAAGCTGGCCCAGTTGCTGCAATCGGTATCAGCACCGTTGTGGTCTGGGCTTTTGGCCTACCCGAAAAGGGCGTGCAGATCGTGGGCACCATCCCCGCGGGGCTTCCGCCCCTAACCCTGCCCAGCTTTGACCCGGATCTTTGGTCAGCTCTCTTTACGTCGGCCCTGCTTATCTCCGTCATCGGCTTCGTTGAATCTGTTTCCGTCGCTCAGACACTCGCCGCCAAGAAACGCCAGCGGATTGATCCCGATCAAGAATTGATCGGGCTTGGCGCATCAAATATCGCGGCTGCCGCCACGGGCGGTTATCCTGTCACCGGAGGATTTGCCCGATCCGTCGTCAATTTCGATGCGGGTGCCGAAACCCCCGCTGCCGGAGCCATGACAGCCATCGGGATTGCACTCGCCGCGCTTTTTCTCACACCCATTTTATTTTTCCTGCCCAAGGCAGCGCTGGCGGCCACCATCATTGTTGCCGTCACGTCGCTGGTCGATTTTTCGATCCTTAGAAAAACATGGCGCTATTCCCGTGTCGATTTCACTGCTGTCGCCGCGACCATTCTGCTCACGCTGGGCTTTGGTGTCGAAGCCGGTGTCGCGGCGGGCGTTCTACTTTCCATTGCGCTTTTTCTCTTTAAAACATCGCGTCCGCATGTCGCCGAAGTTGGCCTAGTTCCCGGCACACAGCATTTTCGCAACGTCCTGCGCCACGAGGTGCAGACGGACCCAGCGATTGTCACGCTCCGCATTGATGAAAGCCTTTACTTCGCCAATGCGCGTTACCTTGAGGACCACATCAATACCCGTGTGATCGGTGACGATCCAGTCCGCCACGTTGTTCTCATGTGCTCAGCCGTCAATGAAATCGATATGAGCGCGCTGGAAAGTCTCGAAGAGATCAACCAGCGACTTTCGGATATGGGTATCACGCTCCACCTGTCAGAGGTCAAAGGCCCGGTCATGGACCGATTGAAACGCAGTCATTTTCTGGATGACCTCACAGGCAGCGTCTTCTTGTCTCAACACGACGCGTGGAAAACACTCTCAAGCGAAACATCAAAGCCAACTGCTGCCTGAAACGGGCCCGAGGGCCCGTGCCTGCGGCGCGGGTATTTGGGAACATTGAGAATTCCAAAGGTTATTGCGCCGGTGCGCCCGATCGCATCCGGCAGGGCGCCCACAGCGCGCACGCCGCCAGAATAAGCCCCGACACGGTCGCAATCATTCCCGCGGCACTGACCGCATTGTCCAGCCCCAACCACAATGGCCCATATCCCGCCAGAATATATCCCAGCACCGCCGATAGAACTGCAAATACCACCGACCAAGTGATCTGTATCTCAAGCCGATTGGTCATCAAACGGGCAGCAGCGGGCGGGCAAATGAACATCGCAATAACGATGATCGACCCGACCGCGTCAAACGCGGCCACCGCCGCAATTGCGGCAACAACCACCAGCGCCAGTCCAATCCAGCTGGTGCGCATTCCAAGCGTCTGCGCAAAGGCTTCATCAAAGGTCGACAATTTCAACGGGCGCCAACACACCCACAGGAACACACCCACCGCAACCAGCGTGAGCGCGATCCGCAGCAACTCGTCCGGCAACCCGGCCAGCGCAACCGGGTCGAGCAGGCTCTCCCAGCCCACGGCGTCCAGCCAGATGAGCGCCTCCAGATTACCGTAAAGCGCGTGTTCAACGTCCAGATGAACACCGGACGTGTCGCTTTGCTCCAACAGCAAAACGCCACCCGCGAACATCGCCGTAAAGGTCAGTCCCATCGCCGCGCCCGGTTCGATCCGTCCTAGACGGCGCACAGCCTCTATCATGACCACGGCCACCAATGATGCCAGTGCCGCGCCAATCATCGTCGGCCACGCGGTTACCACACCCGTGACCAAAAACGCTACCACGATACCCGGCAACACCACATGGCTGATCGCATCTCCAATCAACGCTTGGCGCCGCAACAAAAGGAAATTTCCCGGCAACGCGCAGGCAACAGCAGAAAACACGCCGATCAATAATGGTGTCAATGACAGAGGAACAAACTCGACACCGCTCATGACATCACCCCTTTTGGTCCGCCAATTCGGTTGTCAATTTCGTCAATCTGATCACCTGTCAGCACGGTCTCAATCTCACGCAACCCGTCATACAGGGCCGCCGCGCTTTCAAACAACGGGTCCGCTCGCACTAATTCCCAGCGTTTCTCGTCGCGCAGCGCCTTTGCCGCCCGCGCCTTGCCAGCTTCGGTCGCCACCCCATCCGACAGCGCAAGTCCTGCCCGCTTTAGCAGACGCAGCGTAAATGCTTCATAGATCGGTTGACCTTGAGCCAGCGCTAACAACCCTTGGCGCAAATGCACACGACGTTGGAACCGGCGATGGCGCAGTATCGCAGCCAGCACGCCCCGGTTTGGAGCCAGAAACAACGATACCGCAAACATCGCAAAGCTGACCAGAACGATGATCGGGCCAGTTGGCAGCGACGGTGCGCTCGCCGACAGGGCCGCACCAACCCACGCCGCGATGCCTCCGCATGTGCCGGAAATAAGCACCATCAAATCCGTGCGATTTGTCCAGAACCGCGCCGTCACCGGAGGGATGATCAGCATGGCCACAATCAGGATCAAGCCCACGATCTTGAGCCCCACCACCGTGACCGCCATTGCCAGCCCCATGATCGCCAGATCGATCCGCGCCACATTAACCCCGCTCGAGGCCGCAAATTCCGGGTCAAATGCCACATGGCTCATGGGGCGGCGCAAGATCATCACCAGCACCAGCGTCAACACGCCTCCACCGGCAATCACCATCGCGTCATTCCACAGCATCCCCGCTGTTGACCCCAATAAAAACCCTTCCAGGCCCGCGGCGCGCCCTGCGCTCATGTTTTGAATGACGGTGAGCAACACAATGCCAAAACCAAAGAACACCGACAACACCGCGCCAATCGCGGCATCTTCGGCCAGACGTGTGCGCCGGGTCAGCCAGTTCACGCACAACAAACCCAATCCAGCGGACACAGCCGAGCCAAACAAAAGACCGGGCAAGTTGCGTCCGTCACCGCCCAGTGCCACCATCGCCATAAAGGCCAGACCAACCCCGGGCAGTGTCGCATGGCTGATCGCATCGCTGACCAGCGCGCGTTTTCGCAAATAGAGGAACGTCCCCGTCACCCCAGCGGCCACGCCGAGGAAACAGGCACCAATTGTCACCAGCGTGGCATTGTAGCCAAGCTGCAACGTCAACGCGTCCCAAATCATAACTTAGCTCGCCGCACGATCCATCTGAGCCGTCGCCAGACGGCCACCATAGGCCCGATCCAAAGCGTCCGGCGTAAAGGCTTCGGCCACGGACCCTTCGGCAACCTTACGTGTGTTGATCAGGAACACCCGGTCAAAATACTCGTGTACCGTTGCCAGATCATGATGCACCGCCACCACCGTCTTGCCATCTGCACGCAATCCCTTGAGCACCGCGATAATCGCCTTTTCGGTTGCGGCATCGACACCGGCAAACGGTTCGTCTAACAGATACAAATCTGCCCCTTGCGCCAACGCGCGCGCCAGAAACACTCGCTGTTGCTGACCACCGGACAATTGCCCAATCTGGCGATCTGCAAAATCCGCCATTCCGACGCGCTCCAAACATGAGGTGGCCTTGTCCAGATGCGTCTTGCGCACCCGTCGCAACAAACCCAGCTCACGGTACAGCCCCATCAAAACAACGTCGATCACTCGTGTTGGAAAATCCCAGTCAACGCTGGCGCGCTGCGGAACATACGCGATACGATGTCGTTGTGATCTGAGAGGCTTTCCAAAAACCTTTGCCTGCCCGGCCAAGGGTGTCACAATCCCAAGCGCCGCCTTGAGCAATGTCGATTTACCGGCCCCATTTGGGCCAATGATAGCCGTCATTGACCCCTCTTGCACCGTCATATCGACCGAAAACACAACCGGCTTTTGACCGTATGACACCGTCATCCCGCGAATTGCCAGTGGGCTCTCTTCCGGGTGGCGCGCATCTGGTGCAATGCCTTGATCAGAGATCAACTCAACTGTCATATCAAGACCCCGCTGACAGCTTGCCGCTCAAACCACGCGCAGGCACCGAACCGCCCAACGCACCAGCTATCACTGTGAAATTATGGTCAATCATGCCGGGATAAGTGCCCTCATAGGTGCCCTCCTGCCCCATCGCATCTGAGAACAGCTCGCCTCCGATGATCACCTCATGCCCCTTGGCGGCTGCACCCTCGCTCAGCGCGCGGATCGACCGGTCCGAGACCGAGCTCTCCACAAACACGGCACCGATTTTGCGCTCAACCAGCAGGTCTACCAGTTCGCCAATGCGGTTCAGGCCCGCTTCGGATTCGGTCGAAATGCCCTGAATACCCATAACCTCAAACCCATATGCGCGGCCAAAATAGCCAAATGCATCATGCGCCGTTACCAAGACGCGTGCTTCTTGGGGCACCGTGGCCATCGCCCGTGCACCATAGACGGCCAAGGCCTCCAGCTCGGTAATCAGAGTTTTTGTGTTGGCTGCAAACAACTCGGCATTCGCCGGACTTTTGGCGGTCAGCGCGTCGCGGATATGCTCTACAACATATGTCCACAATGTCGGGTCCATCCAAACATGAGGGTCAAACTTGTCGGCATAATCGTCATGCCCGCGCAACAACTCGCGGGGTAAGGTGTCTGTCGCCGCCACAACTGTGCCGCGCTTTTCCAGCTTGTGCAGGAAATCCTGCATCTGTGCCTCAAGATACAACCCATGCCACAGCACAAGATCCGCGCGCGTCATGGCGACAATATCGGTGCGGGTCTGGCGATAGGCATGCGGATCAACTCCCGCCCCCATCAGTGACTTGACCTCAACCGCGCCACCACCAATGCGACGCGCGGTATCAGCAATCATGCCCGTCGTTGCCACAACCGACAGTGTGTCGGACGCCAAAACCGGACCGGAAAAACCGGAAAACCCAACTGCGGCACCAGCTGCCAGAAAACCACGACGCGAGAATCGCATGGACGTACCTCACCCTTGTTCAACTTGAATATGAGAACCATTCTCAATAATGTCAACGCAATTGCGAATTATTTGCAACTTAACTTGACCAAAAGGTCAAAAAATGACGATTTCCCCAACGCGCGCGCTTGAAAACCACCCGTCACCGTGACACGGTAAGGCCTGTTTTTTCGATCAGGCCCCACCTGAGGACACGCACATGCAGACGCCTATCATGACACAGGACGACACCACGTCCGGCCACCAGCTGCCCACAGCCATCGAGCCCCGCAATCCCGGCATGGCGCTTGATCTCGATTGGGTGCGCATGGCACAGGCCAACACGTCAGCCATTGAACGTCGCGCCAAGACACTGCCGGGCCGCCGTTCGGTCAAGAAAGACTATCAGGCGGCATGGCTCTGTCGGGCGATCGCTTGCATCGACCTGACAACTCTGGCTGGCGACGATACCGAAGAACGCGTGCGCCGACTATGTGCCAAGGCCGCAAACCCTGTGCGCGCAGACATCCTCGATGCGCTTGGCATGACCGGGCTCACTACAGGGGCTGTCTGCGTTTACCACGACATGGTCGACACGGCGGTCTCCGCCGTCGCAGGCACAGGTATCCCTGTCGCAGCAGTCTCCACCGGCTTTCCAGCGGGTCTCTCACCTTTCCATCTGCGCGTGGCAGAGATTGAAGAAAGCGTCAAAGCAGGCGCCGAAGAAATCGATATCGTCATCACCCGCCGCCACGTCCTGCAAGGCAATTGGCAGGCACTCTACGATGAGATGAAAGCCTTCCGCGAAGCGTGCGGCGACGCGCACGTCAAAGCCATTCTCGCCACCGGCGAACTCGGCACGCTTCGCAACGTCGCGCGCGCTTCGCTCGTGTGTATGATGGCCGGAGCCGATTTCATCAAAACGTCAACCGGTAAGGAAAGCGTTAATGCCACCTTGCCTGTCTCGCTCGTCATGATCCGCGCCATCCGCGACTATTACGACCGCACCGGCTACCGCATCGGTTACAAACCCGCAGGTGGCATCTCCAAGGCCAAGGACGCCCTGGTCTACTTGGCGCTCATGAAAGACGAACTCGGCGACCGCTGGCTGCAACCTGACCTTTTCCGCTTTGGCGCAAGCTCGCTTTTGAATGACATCGAACGCCAGCTCGAACACCATGTCACCGGCCACTATTCGGCCTCCTACCGCCACGCAATGGCCTGAGGATACGCTCATGACCGTGAAAGAAATCTTCGAGTCTATGGACTACGGCCCCGCCCCTGAATCCGCTGCTGATGCGCTGGCATGGATCGTTGATCAGGGCGCGGCTTTTGGCCAGTTCATCAACGGCACTTGGACCACTCCGCGCAAGGATTTCCAGTCGCGCAATCCTGCCAACGGGGAAACTCTCGCCGACCTGTCTCAGGCCACCCAAGACGAAGTGAACGCCGCCGTTGATGCCGCCCGCAAGGCGCAACCCAAATGGCAAAAGCTCGGCGGCCATGGCCGCGCTAAGATCATCTACGCCATCGCGCGCCTGTTGCAAAAACACTCACGCCTCTTTGCCGTGCTCGAAACACTCGACAACGGCAAACCGATCCGCGAAAGCCGCGACATCGATATCCCCCTTGTCCAGCGCCACTTCTACTATCACGCTGGCATGGCCCAACTGATGGAGAGCGAACTGCCCGACGCAGAGGCACTCGGCGTCTGTGGCCAGATCATCCCTTGGAACTTCCCCCTCCTGATGCTCGCATGGAAGGTCGCCCCGGCGCTCGCCATGGGCAACACGGTGGTGCTGAAACCCGCCGAATACACGTCTCTTACCGCCCTCCTGTTTGCTGATATCTGCCAACAGGCGGGCGTCCCTGCAGGTGTGGTCAACATTGTGACTGGCGATGGCGCTGTGGGCGAAATGATCACCGCCCATGACGGCATCGATAAAATCGCCTTCACTGGCTCCACCTCTGTTGGGCGCGCCATCCGCGCCGCCACGGCAGGCTCGGGCAAATCCCTCACGCTCGAGTTAGGCGGCAAGTCCCCTTACATTGTTTTTGACGACGCCGATATCGACAGCGCCATCGAGGGGCTTGTCGATGCAATCTGGTTCAACCAAGGCCAGGTTTGTTGCGCCGGCTCACGCTTGCTTGTGCAAGAAGGCATCGCAGATCGGTTCCACGCCAAGCTCAAGACCCGCATGGATGGGTTGCGCCTTGGCAATCCGCTCGACAAATGCATCGACGTCGGCGCGGTCGTCGATCCGGTCCAGTTGCAAACCATCACCAACTTGGTGGCCAGCAACACCGAAGGCGAAACCTACGCCGCCGCCGTCGACATGCCCGTCGAAGGCTGTTTCTACCCGCCCACCCTGATCACCGGCCTCGCCCCCTCGTCACGCCTCATGCAAGAGGAAATCTTCGGCCCCGTACTGGTCTCCACCACTTTCCGCACTCCGTCCGAGGCCGTGGCACTGGCCAACAACACGCGCTACGGGCTCGCCGCAACGCTCTGGACCGAGAATGTGAACCTCGCCCTCGACATCGCACCGAAACTGGTTGCCGGGGTCGTATGGGTAAATGCGACCAATCTCTTTGACGCCGCCGCTGGCTTTGGCGGAATACGCGAAAGTGGCTTTGGACGTGAAGGCGGCTGGGAAGGTCTTTCCGCCTACACCAAACCCAATTCCAGCGCCAAGCCGCTCAATCCCCTCACCGCATTCACCGGCGACAAGGGTCCCGCTGACCCGCTCGACCGCACCGCCAAACTCTATATCGGAGGCAAGCAGACGCGGCCCGATGGCGGCTATTCCCGCAACGTTTACGGTAAAACCGGCGCCCTTCTCGGACAGGCCCCACTGGCCAACCGCAAAGACCTGCGCAACGCAGTCGAGGCTGCCCAAGCCGCCAAAGGCTGGTCCGGCACCACCGGGCACCTGCGCGCGCAAATCCTCTACTATATCGCCGAAAACCTCTCGGCACGGCATGATGAATTCGCCGCCCGGATCAACGCCCTGACCGGGGCGCGCAACGGCGCGCGCGAGGTCGACGCCGCGGTCCAGCGCCTCTTCACCTATGCCGCTTGGGCCGACAAATACGATGGCCAGGCACATGGTGTGCCAATTCGCGGCGTGGCGCTGGCCATGAAAGAACCCGTTGGTGTGATCGGCGCCTTCTGCCCAGACGAGGCTCCCTTGCTCGGTCTAGTCTCGACAATGGCCCCCGCCATCGCCATGGGCAACCGCGCCATACTGATCGCATCCGAGCCTTTCCCCCTCGCCGCCACCGACTTTTACCAAGTGCTGGAAACCTCTGACGTGCCCGCTGGCGTGGTCAATATCCTCACTGGTTCCCACGCCGAACTCGCCAAACCACTGGCCGGTCACCTTGATGTGGACGCGGTCTGGTCCTTCTCCTCGACCGACCTTTCCGCCACACTCGAACGCGAAAGCGCGGGCAACCTCAAACGCACCTGGGTCAACAACACCCAATCGCGCGATTGGCACGGCCCAGCCGGAGAAGGCGGCGCCTTCCTGCAAGCGGCAACCCAGGTTAAAAACATCTGGATCCCCTACGGCGAATGATTGAAAGGGGCAGTCTGCCATGATCGCCCCTCACTTCGTCTTGTAAAAATACTTTGCCCTTGTCACAGCCCGCTGTGACGGGGGCAAAGCCGCCTTTCCCACGTCACCTTCCGCGCTCCTATTCGGATGTTGCATAAAAGGTCGCATTCAACAACATTTCCCCTCCACATCAGCAGCCGCGCGTACGCAATTACGCCCAGCGGCCTTGGCCGCATAAAGCGCCTTGTCAGCCGCCTTAATCAAGTCTTGCGGCATGGTCCCATCAGCTGGATAGCTCGCCACACCAATAGAAATCGTCACCCGTGGCAACTCACCGGCCCCATAGCGCACCTGAACCTCTTCAACCGCTGCCCGCAATTTTTCCGCAATCACAAGCCCACGTGCCGTATCCGCCTTCGGCACCAGCACGGAAAACTCTTCACCACCAAATCGGCACGGCGTTTCTCCTTTGGCAAACATGTCCAGCATCTTGTCGCTGATCGCGCGCAACACCATGTCGCCCGCATCATGCCCGTGATTGTCGTTGAACGATTTGAACTTGTCCGCGTCAAATGCCAGCAAAGCAAAACTCTCATCCTTGCGCGCTGCCATGACCCCATCGGATCGCAACGCCTCCAGGAAATAACGTCGATTGTATAATCGGGTCAGCGGGCCGCGCGTGCTCTGGTCGTGCAACTCGTCGCGCAGTTTCACATTGGCAATCGCCAGACTGATATGTTCTCCGCATTGCAACGCAAACTCGTTCGCCTCCAGAACACGCCTGCGCTCCATCTGCGCTGGATAAACCACGTGCAGTAATCCAACCGTATCTCCATGAGCTACAATCGGCACACAGATCGCATTCTCGATCTCTGGAATGCCATCTGCCGCGTCCAGCATATGCTGACACTCTAACCCGGCACCGGATGCGTCATAATGATAGCCCCGGCCGCGTCGCAACGCCCAACAACTGTCCGGCGCGATATGGTCGTGGGTTTTGGCCTCCCCCCATGTACAGCTCCCGTCCAACACATCACGCGAGTTGGAATACAGATACAGCTCTCCATCGGTGCACGGCAGCAGGCTCGGCATGAAACGACGCACGACCTCAAACAGCTCGTCCAGTGACTTGCAGCTCTGCAACCACTCGTCCAGCTGCGCCAGCAGCTTCCCTTCACTGCGCCAAGCTTGCTCTTTTGCCAGAAGAGCAAGCGCCTTTGTCTCCGCGGCTTCCGCGGCCTTCTTTGCCTTGTCCAAGTCGGCGGCGTCCCGACGAAACTGGGTCACATCGGTAAAAGTCACCACATATCCGCCATCCATCAAGGGCCGCGCAAAGGATGACACCACCCGCCCCGAGGGCATATTACGATCAAAGTGGAACGGCTGACCGCTTTTGAAATTCCCCTGAACTTCATCCATTTTGGCTTGGGAAATAACGCCATACGAGACACTGATTTTCAGAAACTGTTCTCGGCTCATCCCCACCCGAAGATCACACGTATTCAACTCCAGAACTCGGAAAATCCTGTCATTGTGAAGCCTGCACACACCGTCCGGCGACCAAGCGACGATGCCCTGCTCCATCTGGTTGAGGATTTCAAACAGCTGTGCGCTATTACTGCTCATGACCGGCGTGGCCGTGTTCGTCTTTGGTGGCTTTCTGTTTTCCGTCATGTACGTCATCGCTCCAACCCCAAGTCGGGCCCCAAGCTAACGGCGAACCGTCTGAATTGTGTTAATGCTCCCTAAATCAGTCGCCAAAAATGCATCGCCTTTGAGCAAAATGCCTTCGAGTACACCCGCCCATCATCTGGCGCCTATCCAGCCCACAAAGCTGTGCCAGGGTAAAATTGCGACCACGCAAACCAAAACGCCTGATGACTGCCCAAATCTTTGCCGCTTGCATCCACTGCCCGAATGCCCCCGGCATCCAGCTTCAAATGTACGTTCTCAACAATAACGTCGCGCCCCTGCTTTAGCGCAGAAAACGCCTTGCTACGCTGAAACGCCACCGGCTGACCGCTCGCCGTCACCACACCGATCACATCCTCATGCACGCCCAAACGCGGGTCCACATCCCCCACCGGGAAAATCGGGCCATCCGCATCGCGCCCATTGCGAAAATCGAAATTCCGCCCCAGCGCCAACGACTCGACCAGTACTGTTGTCTCTGGATGTGCTTTTTCCCATTCGCCCCAGGTTGTCGTTACAACACTGACCTGCTCCAGCTTGACACCCTTCCTTGCCAACGGCCCTGTCACCGCATCGCCGCGAAACGTGTCAAAAACCGAGTAGGTGTTGAGGTCATACATCACCTTGTTCGACCGGATAAGCAGTCCCGACGTCCTCAAAACAGGCCGCATAACGCCTGGGATGTTATCCGTGAAATAGGCCTGCGCCGCGCCGCATAACGTGCAATAGGGAATACCCAAGTCGCGCCCGCCCAGCGTGTCATTCACCATCTCGCGCACTTCCATGATCTGGCGCGGATAGGCGCGGTATTCGCCATTGACCTCAACTCCAAACACGATGTCACGCTTCTTTAACCACCGCGCCTCCTTAGCACTCACAACCTCCGGGTTGTCCGCGGCCGGAATGCAGTTGCACGGGGTATCCGTCGTGCCAAATGGACGGTCATCAATCAGCACGCCACCCCACGATACCATGCGCCAGTCAATGTCACCCTCGACAAAGATGCGCTCCCATCCGGGGACGAAATTTGTAAAAATCGAGCGCTTCGTGTCCAAATACCCCGGATAGGCCGGAATATTCCATGCGATCAGGTAATCCGTAATCTCCCCCCAGCGCTGAGGTGTTTTCAACTCGACCTGCAATAAGGTTTCTGCTGCGGCGGCTAAGGCATCGTCAAAGTTACGCCGCCACGTGAACCGCATCATATCGCTTATGATCCACACCAGCCGTGGATCGCCAGACTCCGCAATTTCGCGCAGCGCAGTCTCCTGATCCTGCCCCCAAGCCGATTGCTCAAGGCTTTCTTCAAACACCACATGTACCGCC
The DNA here is from genome assembly GCF_003014475.1 of Shimia abyssi. Taxonomy (GTDB): domain Bacteria; phylum Pseudomonadota; class Alphaproteobacteria; order Rhodobacterales; family Rhodobacteraceae; genus Shimia; species Shimia abyssi. The sequence continues at coordinate 105,662 of NZ_PYGJ01000010.1, forward strand.
TCTCGCACGGCTGGAGGCAACCGGCCTTCCGGAACGCCCGGCGGCGCGCCATATTGCTCAATCACATGTGACGAGAGTGCCTTTGCGTAAACACGCGGCCCAGCGCTAATGGTTACCAGCGCCCCCAAAACCATCACCCCAACCATCCTGCGGATCACGCCAATTATTCCACGTGACATGCTCATGCTTTCCCCCCTTTGTTGTGACTTGCCCAAATCGGGTTCGGCGCAACCGAACTCACACACCCAGTGTCGCACAAACACTCGACCACTCAATTCACGTCTGTATCATCGACGCGTGAGCGCACGCTAAACAGCAATATTTGCACCCAATTATTGTGCTAAACCCAATCCCATACACCGCGAGAGAGAAGCTATGACCCGCGATTACTTGACGACCAACAAAGATGTCTGGAATGCCGACGCCGCCAACTGGGTCGATTTTGCTAAGGACCGCTGGGTTCTCGATCCACCGCAATGGGGCACCTGGGGCAATACCGAAGAACAACTGTCCATGCTGCCTGTCGATATGGCGGGCATGGACGCAATCGAGCTCGGATGTGGCACGGGGTATGTCTCTTACTGGATGTCCCGGCGCGGAGCGCGGGTGACGGGGATCGACATCTCTACCGAGCAACTGCAAACCGCGCGCAATCTGGCAACACAACACGGCTCTGACATCGCGTTTGTCGAAGGCAACGCCGAGGAAACCGGCCTGCCCGATGGGTCGTTCGACTTTGCAATCTCGGAATACGGCGCCTCGATCTGGTGCCCTCCGGATTCGTGGCTGCCCGAGGCATGGCGATTGCTGCGCCCCGGTGGACAGCTCGTGTTCCTCGGCAACCACCCTTTATCACTGATCTGTTCGCCACTCGACGGTGCGCCCGCCAATCGCACCCTGCACCGGCCCTACAAAAACATATGGGGCGCTGACTGGACCACGGTCGAATTTGAACCGACCGGCGTGTGTTTCAATCTGACTATGTCTGGTTGGATGGACTTGTTTTCACAAATCGGCTTCCTCGTCACCCGGTATCAAGAACTCTATGCACCAGAATGGGCGCAAGGGACACGCGCCGCGATCCCTTCTGACTGGGCCAAAGAATACCCGGTCGAGCAGGTCTTTCACCTCAGAAAACCGAACTAGAATGAAAAAGACCCCCTATCACCGACAAGGGGCCTGCTTCTTTACACGCCGTCAGGCTTACCAACCACCACAAAGGTCAGCGCCTCTGGGTCCAACAGCTCGCCCGCGACCCGGTTGATCTGGTCCAGCGTCACCGCATCCACCTGATCATTCCGCGTCACAATGTAATCAACCGGCAAGCCATCCATCTGCATTCCAACCATGATCTTGGCAATCGACCCGTTACCATCAAATCGCAGCGGATAGGCCCCGGTCAAAAGCGCCTTGGCCGCTGTCAGTTCGTCCTGCGTGACGCCATTCTCGGCCATTCGCGCCCATTCAGCGCGGATGACGTCAATCGCCTCGCCAATCCGGTCGTTGGCCGATGCCACACTGCCCAGATACAAGTCGGAATGATCCCGAAGAACCAGATAGGAATAGACCCCATATGTCAGGCCGCGCTTCTCACGCACCTCGGTCATCAACCGGCTTTCAAAACCGCCGCCGCCCATGATCGTGTTGAGCACATAGGCCGCAAAGAAATCCGGGTCTTCTCGATGAATACCCGGCTGGCCAAAGATCGCCACTGATTGTGGCGTTTCAAACTCAACCACCTCCACTTCACCGCTCAACACTTCGTTCGCGCGTTCGGGCAGGGGCGCGCCCGTCTCGGGCAACGCCCCCAAAAGGTTATCCAGCAACATCCCAAGCTCGTCGGCGGTGATGTCGCCCACCGCCGCAACAAACAGCCGGTCCCGCGCTAATGCGCCCTGATGGGCCTCAACAATGTCGTCGCGGGTCAAGGCCGTCACGCTCTCAACAGTGCCTGACCCGTCGGTGCCATAGGGATGATCACCAAAAACCGCCGCATTGAAATGTTCTCCTGCGATGTCGTTAGGATCCTTTGCACGAGAGCGAATGCCACTCAGCACCTGCGCACGTACCCGGTCCACAGCAACCTGTGGAAAGGTCGGCTCGATCAGTGACAAGCGCAGCAACTCCAATGCTTCATCGCGGTTTTCGCTCAGAAACCGGGCCGAAATCGTGACCGCATCATCGTGGCTGTCATACCCAAATTGCGCCGCCAGCGCTTCGCTTGCGCGCGCAAACCCCTGTGCATCCAGATCACCGGCACCCTCTTCGAGCAACCCAACCATCAGGTTGGTCGCCCCGCGTTTGCCCGCAACATCCAGCGAGGTGCCGCCCCGAAACCGCAGTTCCAGCGCAACAAATGGGATAGACGGTTCCTCTACAAGCCACGCCTTGATCCCGCCCTCAGAGGTCACTTCCTTGATGTTGATCTCTGCCCATGCGGGCAATGCCGCAAAAAACCCGACAAATACCAATACAAACCGCATCATTGCGTGACCTCCTCTTCGGCCATCAACCAGCCCGTGACCGACCGTTTCCTGTCAAACACAGCTTGTGCCGCTGCAATAATCTCGTCTCCAGTGATCGATTGCAGGATCTCGGGCCACTCCTGAACATCCGCAACCGTCAACCCGGACGTCAACGCGCGCCCGTACCGATTGGCCAGCGCCTCAACGTCGTCTCGGGCATACACCTGGCTCGCTCTCAGCTGCATCTTGATCCGGTCAAGCTGCTCTCCGTCTACGCCTGTTTCGATAAACTCAGCCACAGCTGCGTCCATTGCGTCCTCGGCCTCTCGCAGCGACACGCCCGGCACTGGCACCACAGTCAAGTTAAAGGTGGTCTGATCCAGCGTCGTTCCACTATACCATGCCCCGGCATAAACCACTTTTTTTGCCTCAAACTGCAACTTCTGGTTCAAAACAGACGTCTGCGATCCGCCTAAAACCTCGCCCAGCAACGTCAACGCCGCAGCCGTGCGCTGATCACCGGGGTTGCGCTCGGGTGCAAGGTAGGACCGCGTTACATATGGCTGCGACACGCGCGGATCGCTGTACTCCATGCGCCGCGCGCTGGTCTGTGGCGGTTCCTGTGGGCGTGCACGTGGCCCAAGATCGGGATTGGCCGGGATCACACCATAGTATTGTTCCGCCAAAACTTTGACCGCATCGGGCTCAACATCGCCGGCGACGACCAGAATGGCGTTATTGGGCGCATAGAACTGTTCGTAATACTCCAACGCATCTTCCAATGATAAATCCACCATCTCGTGGCGCCAACCAATGATAGGTACGCCATACCGATGGTTCATGTACTGCGCCGCGCTCATCTGTTCGCGAAACAGCGAACCGGGGCTGTTCTCCACCCTTTGATTGCGCTCTTCGATGATCACATCCCGCTCGGTTAGAATGTCCTCATCATCAAGCTGAAGGTTGACCATCCGATCACTCTCCATGCGCATCATCAATTCCAGCCGATCTGCAGCGACCCGTTGAAAATACCCGGTGTAGTCATAACTTGTAAACGCATTGTCGCGCCCGCCATTAGCCGCCACCGTGGCGGAAAACTCGCCCGGTTCCAGCGTTTCCGTCCCCTTGAACAGCAAGTGCTCCAGAAAATGCGCCACCCCGGACACACCAGGCTTTTCATCTGCCGAACCGGCTCGATACCAAACCATATGCATGACAACCGGCGCCCGATGATCCTCGATCACCACCACCTCCATGCCGTTGTCCAGCGTGAAATCCGTCACCAGATCACTGGCCCACGCGGGCACGGCCAAAACAGCGGCTCCCACAGCCATAGCGAAACGTCGCAACATGAAAAACCTCTCTGCGAAGAACCAACCGCATCCGCAGACCGGTCGAAAAACTATCACATGATAGTTACGCTCGAACGGCGCGGCTGCAAGGGCTGTGACAGAGATGTGAGGACATAACCGGATTTTTCACCCGGCCTTACGTTGCACGCCGTCACTCACCGGGTGGTGCGGCTGGTGTGCGCACACCAGCACGCCGCCAGCGCCACCATTCGTCATAGCTTCGCAACGTTTCCCGCCGATACAGCTCGTTATAGCGGTCCTGTCGCACAATTCGAATGTTGCTGAAACGCCCGCGTTTGACGCGAAACGCTTCGTCTTCGGCGGCAACTGTGCGGCGGATATCCGCCTGACGTCCATTGCGCGAGGTATAGTTGATCAACGCCGTATCCGCACGCCCAACGCTTGATGTATTACTCCGTGCGGCGGCTGATCCGCCTAGGGCGACCACCGCATCTGCCAGCGGATCCTGATCACTCAGATTGCGCCCGCCCGGTGTTGGCGGCGGCAGGGCAGCATAGTTTTCTGGCTGTACCAGTGGTTTGCCCGGCACAACAACAAACTCGTCCGGACCATCGCCAGTCTTGGACAAAACCCGCACACCTTTTTCACCGCTGCACGCAGCCAGTGCCAGAACAGACCCGATCATCAGCAGACGCATCATGCGCATTGCCACCCTCCGATAAGCTTTGCGAAATCCTTACCGCATCACCGCGACAAGGTCACGCCTCTCTTTTTTCCCCACCAAAAAACACCAGCCCCAGCGCGCCCGCAAATATCCAGACATCGGCGAAATTGAACGCATATGGGTTGTCGATGCCACAACAGGACATGTTCAGGAAATCCGCAACCGCACCGTACAACAGCCGATCCACCACATTGCCCAGCGCGCCGCCCACCAGCATTCCGGCACAGATCAGGCCCCACTTGCCGGGCGGATCTTTGCGCACCCAATATAGCACAAATCCTGAAATCGCGATTGCCAGCGCAATCAGAATCCAGCGCGCCGCATCTGCATTGTTGGCGAACAAGCCAAAATTGATGCCACGATTCCACGCCATGTGAAACTGCAACAGCGGCGGCAGCACATCGATCTGCAGGATTTCCTGCAAATTCATCATGTGCACCACTATGTACTTGCTGGCCTGGTCCGTCAGAAACGCCCAGAATCCTGCCCAAAATACCAGACGCATCTGCGCCCCCTTTCTGCCTCGCTACACAGCCCGTGTGCCCCTTGTTTTCAGGGGCTTACTCTGGCCGCTGTGCGCCCGGAGAACCCGGGCACAAAACTCTTGCCGCCTTAGTGACGGAAATGGCGCATACCGGTAAAAACCATAGCCAAACCGGCCTCATCCGCGGCCTTGATGACCTCTTCGTCGCGCATAGATCCGCCCGGCTGGATCACACAAGTGCCGCCCGCCGCGGCTGCTTCAAGCAGTCCATCCGCAAACGGAAAGAACGCATCCGACGCTACAGCGCTGCCCTTGGCAGGGCTTTCGCTCATGCCCAATTCAGCGGCCATGCGCTCGGCTTTGGCGGCGGCCACATTGGCACTGTCCAACCGGCTCATCTGACCTGCGCCCACGCCCACGGTTGCGCCACCTTTAACGTAGACAATAGCGTTTGACTTGACGTGTTTCGCCACCTTCCACGCAAACAACAGATCGGCCAATTCCTGCGCATCCGGCGCTTTCTTGGTCACGACCTTAAGGTCATCCAGCCCAACATACCCAACGTCCTTGTCCTGCACCAACAACCCGCCAGCAACTTGTTTGTAGGCCGTGATCGCCACCTTCGGATCTGGCAGACCATCGGTCAGCAACAACCGCAGGTTCTTCTTGGCCGAAAATATTTCCTTGGCTTCTTCTGACGCACCCGGTGCAATCACCACCTCGGTGAAGATCTCCACGATCTTCTTGGCGGTTTCACCGTCCAGCGGCTGGTTCAACGCGACAATCCCGCCAAACGCACTGGTGCGGTCGCAATCAAACGCCTTTTGATACGCCTCAACCAGCGTCGCACCCACAGCGACACCACACGGGTTAGCGTGTTTGATGATGGCACAGGCCGGACCATTTTCCGGATCAAACTCAGACACCAGCTCAAACGCGGCGTCCGTATCGTTGATGTTGTTATAGCTCAGCTCTTTGCCCTGCAATTGCCGGGCTGTCGCGACACCCGGACGACCGGAACCATCCGTATAGAATGCTGCCTGCTGATGGCTGTTCTCGCCATAACGCAACGTCTGTTTCAGCTCACCGGCCACCGCGCGGCGGCGGGGCGTCTCTTCGCCAATCGCGCCCGCCATCCATGTGGATACAGCGGCGTCATAGGCCGCAGTGCGCGCATAGGCCGTCTGCGCCAGCGACTTGCGGAAAGCCAAGGTCGTTGCGCCGTCATTGGCCTCCATCTGGTCCAGCAACGCGCTATAGTCTGTGCCATCAACAACAACGGCAACGTCGCCGTGGTTCTTTGCCGCGGCCCGGATCATCGCAGGTCCACCGATGTCGATATTTTCGATACATGTGTCATAATCCGCGCCCTTAGCCACGGTCTCTTCAAATGGATACAGGTTCACAACCAAAAGATCGATTGGCCCGATCCCGTGCTCTTCCATCGCAGCCACATGCTCTGGGTTTTCACGCAGCGCCAGCAAACCACCGTGCACTTTGGGGTGCAACGTCTTCACACGCCCGTCCATCATCTCGGGAAACCCTGTGATATCCGCCACGTCTTTCACCGCCAAGCCCGCTTCCCGCAACATACCTGCGCTGCCGCCTGTCGAAAGCAACTCGACGCCACGCGCCGCCAATGCCTGGCCCAGCTCAACGAGCCCAGTCTTATCGGATACAGAAATCAATGCGCGGCGGATGGGGGTGATGTCGGTCATATCTTGGTGTCGTCCCAAATGGTCAATGTGTCAGGTCCAGCTCTTCTCGGTTCAGGTCCCTGATCGCCACGGATGTTTCATGCGCTTTGGAAAGGGACCACCGGATGCGCGTCGCATACTCCATTGCCACGCCAGATAGAACGACCTGTTTTGTCGCGCGGGGCTTTAATCGGCCTTTTTCGAGAAAAACACTGGGTTCAAGCTCCATTTTAACGCTTCCGTCATGTCGAAAGACCCAAATCTCGCCGCTTTTGAGTGCGATCGACACCGCCGCGCCACCCATGTCCAGCTCTGCATCTGCCTCTGGGTGTAAATGGAATCGCATCGCATAGGGTATCCCCTGCAATGTTTTGGCATCCATCACCCGGTCAAATCGCCGCTTCGCCGTGTCGTCCAGCGCGATCAACATATCCTCACCGACCATGCCGCGCCCATCAAAGGTGAGCTCCAAAGTGCGTGCATGGGTCAGCCCATGGGTGCGCAAATACCCATCATGCCCGCCCTCAAATCTCAGACCATCTGATGCCTGGCTCATCTGGATCGGCACCTCCTTAGGGCCATCCACCAGGTGTTCTTCGCGCCACCCGCGCCCTTCTTCACCTAGCCGAGCGCTCGACAACCCATCCAGCGACAATGTCGAATGCGAAGGCGTCGCCCGCCCTGCACGTCGCCAATCTTCACCAAAGCCGGACCCCGACCCACAATTCACGATCAATGGCCGCCGCCCACTGGTCAGCTCAAACGCCAACGTCGATGCATGTGCATTGATCGAGCTGTCTCCTTTCGGAGGCGGGCTTGCATCAACAACCACACTTGTGCGCCCCGCGCTCAGCCGCGCATACCCCATGGCCAACCCATCCGCCTGACGCGATTTGACCGAACTCTCGGCTAGCGCACTGTCCAGCCGCCCCTCCATGCCGCGCCCACCGCCGTGAAACCGAGCGAGGCTTCCATCAGAGTGCCGTAACGTGCGCAGCGTCGGTGCAATGCGGGCAATCGCCTGTTCGTGCGCGTCTGAGACCGGCTTACCCGCCTCGCCCAGCGCCGTCGCCGCCCATGTCAGCAACGTGAACACTTCCAACAGCTCTTCCGGATTGCGTGTCGGGATCCCGCCCTGCTCGTCCACCTGTCGGCGGCATTCCTTGTCCAGCGCCTTACAGGCCGGGGCCACATGCTCGGCCATGCCTTCAAGCGCCAATCCGGCATAGATCAACCCGGTCAGCGCCTCAAACCGTGGCAATCCCGGTGACGTCTTTTGCCAACGTCGCGACAAGAAAATCGTTTGCTGCCCAAGCGAGCGGTAAAAAGCCTCTGACTGCTCGGAATCGCGTGAGCGCAAAAGAAACAATGCGTGGCTGATCCAGCGAATCAACCGCCGTCCCGTCAAATCCGGCGTCCATCCTGGCCCTCGCCCTTGGCCGTAACGATCAATCCAGCGCCATAGCCAAAGCTGCGCCCGGTCCCTTGCAACTGCATCCCCCACCGCGGCCAGATCGTCCATCCAGGCGAACCCATGCAGCTCCTGCGCAAAAACCTCATCGGGGATATCGATATCCCAGATCGACGTGTCCGTTGCGCTAACCAGATGGCCCGCAAACAGAAAATTACCCGCCACCAGCTGCTTGCCACGTGCAAAAAGCCCGATCGTGCGCGGCTCTGGCATAGACGTGAAACCCGTCGCCGGACGCGCCATCGTAGAGATGCGCGCATGCAACCGGTGCATGGCCCGCGTATAGCGTGCTGACAAACTATTTGGGTCGGACATCTGCTCTGCCTCTACGCTCTTTGGCGTTTGGTCAGAGTGTAGCCGCCTTGACGCAATGAGTCACCGATTGAATCGCTCGATCAACCAGCAACTCCGCTTTTGCGTACTTTCTGAACCATAAAAGATGCGAAGCGGCCCGCACGGGCCAATGAGCGCCCACCGCCGTCTCAGCCGTCCTTGCGCAGACAGGCGACATAGAACCCGTCCATACCCCCCAATTCACTCCAGTAATCAGGGCGCAACCGCAGCCCGCCTTCTTCCGTGATCCACTCCGGCTCGATCCCCGGCACCTCAAGCGCAGTGCGGTCCACGCGCACATCATTGTGCCGCTCAAGCGCCTCTTCCACCTGTACTTCTCCCTCATCCGGCAACAGCGAACAGGTGCAAAACACTAACCGTCCGCCGGGCTTGAGCAATGAAAGCGCATGGTCCAGCATCCATGACTGCATCCCGATCAGATCACCAAATTCGCTGCCATCCTTGGCATGTGGCAAATCAGGGTGCCGCCGCATGGTGCCGGTTGCCGAACAGGGCGCATCCAGCAGGATCGCATCATAACTACCCTTTTGGGCCATCACGTCACCCACGACCAGCTCGGCCTTAAGCTGGGTGCGTTTCAAATTCTCCCGCACCCGTTCCATCCGCGCCGGGTTGTCATCCACTGCCGTTACCGTGGCACCGCTTGCCGCCACCTGCATGGTCTTGCCGCCCGGTGCCGCGCATAGGTCCAGCACGTGTTCTCCCGCTTGAGCATTCAATACTCGCGCCGGAATGGCTGCGGCTGCATCCTGCACCCACCACTCACCGGCCTCAAACCCCGGCAAGCCCGAAACCTGCCCCGCATCGGCAATGCGCACCGATCCAGTCGGCAATACCACGCCCCCCACGGTTTCAGCCAGCGCTGCCGCGCCGCCCTTGACCGTCAAATCCAAAGGCGCGCCCGCAAAATGTGCAGCTTCAATCGCCATCATAGTCTCCGGCCCATAGGCCTGTACCAACGGGCCGCGCAGCCACTTGGGCAGGCGCGGCACCCGCAACAAATTCCACGCATCTTCGCCTTGTGCGACCACCTTGCGCAGCACAGCGTTCACCAGCCCCTTCATCCCAGCCGTGCGTTTGTTGCGCGACACAATTTCAACGGCGTCATTTACGACGCCATGCGCCGCGCCACCCTGACACAGCTCCAGCGTGGCCAGCCGCAACACATTGCGTACCGTCAGCGGGGGATATTTCTGCAAGTGTTTCTGTAACAGGCGGTCCGCACGTTCCAGCCCACGCAGGGTCTCCGTCGCTAAACGCTGCGCCCGCGCCCGCTCTTGCGGCTCCAGCCGCTCCAACGCTCCACTTGCGATCAACTCAGACAGCAACCGCCCCTCGCCCAAGACCTGATCCAGCAGGTAAACGGCGTTGCGTCGGGTCTGCATACTGGATTTCGACGCGGTTTTAGACTTGGGTTTCGGCGTGGGTTTCGGCATAGGCGTTGCGACTCCTTGATCCCTTGCTCATAGGCAAGGCGCGCGTATATCAAGGGTCGACTACAAAAGGAACCCGTGATGAGTGATCAAACCCCAGAACGCGACCTCTCTGATCTGCCCCCCGCCGCCCAGCGCGCACTGGCCGAAGCCGAGGAGCGCCGCAAAAACGCCAAACCCCAAGATCTAGCAACCGAACTGGGTGGTCGCGATGGGCCTGAACCCGTCCGCTTTGGCGATTGGGAGAAAAAAGGCATCGCCATCGACTTTTAGTCGCTAAGCAATTCATCCCAGTCAAATACTTCGGACCATCCAGCCAGCTCTGCCGCCATTTTCAATCCACCCGCAAGCGTCCCATGATCCGGGTGCGATGGCGGGCCCAGCTGGGCAATCAAATGCGCACACACAGTTGCGCTCTGAAAAACCGAACCGGCATGACACCAACGAAACGGCTCAGGCAATTTTGCACGTCTTGCCGCGCACCGCGCCAGCACCGATAGCTTTTCTGCTGCGCTGACCATAATATCAAACGCCACTTTGTCGCCAACATCGGCCAAACGGTCCACATGCAGCGCCACTTCGCCGATCCGTGCCCGCGTCTCAGGGTCGGTTGCGATCCATTCCAACAGGGCAATCTGATCCGCCCGAACGTCAAGCGTTTGCATCAGGCGCGCAGCAAAACCTGTATCTGGCTTTGTTTGATCAAACTCCGCCACTGCCAGTGCAAGGGCGACGCGCCCAATCCAAAACGCGCTCCCCTCGTCACTGATCCAATGCCCCCAGCCTCCGGCCCTGATCACCTCGTCTGATTTTGCCGCCATGGCCATGGAACCGGTTCCGGCCAAAACCAGAACACCCCACCCACCTTCAAAGGCCGCGCGATAAGCCAGCTCCACATCGTTCAGGAAATGCACATGCGTGGTGCGCCGCGCCTCAACAAACCGCCGCACCGCGGTGTCATTCTGCGCAATCTCCCCCCAACCCGGCACCCCGAGGACAACTGTCGCGCCAGTCGGGATTTGCGCCAGCACCGTCTCTAACGACATCTGCCATCCCGGCCCATCTGCGACATTGCATCCCCGACCCGGCTTTAGGCGACTTGCCTGTCCGTCGCGCATCACGGCAACGCCGGTTGTCGTGGATCCACCGCCATCGATTGCAACGATGCAGTCGCTCATCTGATGTCACCTCTACCAATAAGGCCCTTGATGTTGCCAAACATGCCCCCAAGCGCGCGCGCCGTTAACCCCGGAATATCCCGAAAACCACACCGACGCGATACCGACGTAATACCGACGCAAAACCGAAAGCCGGTTTCCCTAACAAATCAGCGCATTAACCATGATTCTCGGCACAAATCACAATCCAAGCGCACGGCGGCGCTCATTGGCAAATCCCTGCACCAGCCGATCCGCCACCAGTGCCAAAATCGCCATCGCTGCCCCAGCGGTCACACCCAGCCCAACGTCGGCCTGACCTAGCGCCAGATAGATCGACTGACCAAGCCCCGTCGTTCCAATCAGCGCGGCAATGACCAGCATGGCAAAGGCATACAGAATGGTCTGATTCAGCCCCAGCAAAATCGTTGGCGCCGCATAGGGTGCGCGCACTTCGAACATCACCTGCCAAGTACCTGCACCGCTTGCTTTAGCCGCCTCGATCATCTCTTCAGGCGTGGTTATCAACCCATGCCGCGTATAGCGGATCATCGGAACAACCGCGTAGAGACAAATAGCCAAAAATGCAGAGAATTCTCCGATCTGAAAGAACATCAGAACCGGGATCAGAAATACAAAAAGAGGGATAGTTTGCAGCAGGTCACAGACAGGTCTCAGTACGCGCCACGCGGTCACACTGACCGCCGCCCAGAGCCCCAGCGCACCGCCAACAATGGCGCAGGCAAAGACGGAAGACCCTGAAAGGTAAAGAGAAAGCAGCGCCCGCTCCCACAGACCCGAGATCAGGATCAAGCTCAGCAGAACCACTGCCAGTCGCGCCAATCTCCACCCGCCTGACACCCAGCCAAGCGCACCCGCACCAACGATCACCATGGGCCAAGGCAACTGTGCGATCCCGATTTCCCACATCATCATCAGGATCACAACGACCAGCCCCGCCGCGGGTCGTCCGGACCAGATCAGCGCGCCCGCAATGCCCACTGCCACCAGATAGTAAACAGCCGAATGCCAAGCCTCCCATTGAAAGCCCCAAGTGAATGGCAACACTGCATCACTTAGACCAATCCGAAGCGGCAAAAGCCCATAGAACATCGCGTTATTCTTTACCGCATCCAGCGTCGCACCGTGGTTTGCTGTAAAGCCGCCCACAGCCGCATCCACACTGTCGGCCACTCCGTCAAATGCGGCCATCTCGGCAGGGTTCCACCCTGCCAGCACAGCCCACACAGAGATCACAACACCAACTCCAAGGATGCCCCACGCCACGCGCCGGTCTTGTTTACGTCGCCGTGTGGCCAAAGCACCGGACATGCGGTCGATCACAATGGCAAAGACCACGATCACCAATCCCGCCAGAAAAGCTTGCCCAAACAGCGCCTTACGCATTGTCAAAAGCACTTCCCAGCCGATATCGTCAAACCCACCGATTACAGCAGCGATGATCACCATCGATAATGCCGCCATCAGGCATTGGTTCACACCTACCATGATCTGTGTTGTCGCAGCGGGCAGTTCTACAAGGAACAACTGCTGTCGCCGTGTGCCCCCCGACATCACCGCCGCCTCGCGGATGTCGCTCTCAACCCGCTCCAACCCTAAAAGCACATTGCGCGCCATCGGTGGCGCCGCATAGATGGCCGAGGCGATCAGCCCCACAACTGGCCCAAATCCAAATAGCACCAGCAATGGTGTTAGATAGGCAAATGTCGGCACGGTTTGCATTACATCCAGCAATGCCTGAACCGGTGCCTTCAGCCTAGGGTATTCAAAAGCCAGAATGCCAATCGCCAGCCCACTCATCATCGCCAACGGCACCGAAACAACCACCAGCGCAAGCGTGTTCATGCTTTCTGCCCAATAGCCCGACAGCACCACAAACCCGAGGCCAAACGCCCCAAGTGCGGCCATCCGAACACCGCCAAGCATCCAGCCAAGCGCCGTCACGCCGCCCACGATCAACGGCCATGGCGCATAACCCAACAATCCACTGACCCAGTCCATTGGAAAGCTGATTAAAAACGAAAAAGCCCGTGCTATTGGCTTGAAAACACTCAGAAACCACCCCACCGACGTGCCCATCCACTCAGTCATGGGCACTGTCAACACCGTTGGCCATGTCACTAACCAAGGCCATTGACCACCCAACAGCCGGCACACCACAGCCACCATCAAAACCAGCAAAGCCGCCTGCGTACCACGCGTCAGCGTAGCCCGCGCGGGCAATGCCTGTGCGATGCTCATGTCTCTTCGACCTGCAGTGCTGCGGCCAAATCGCTTGGCTGCACAGCGCCAATCACCATGCCGCTCTCGTCGCGAACAGGTACGGGTTCGTACAACGACATGCACTTGGCCAACGCCGTATCCAACGTCATACCCGGACGGAGACCCGGATCATCCGGCATATTGTCGGGGACATCGCGTGTCATGACCGACTCGACACACGCATGTTTTCCCTTGGCCACGTCTTTGGAAAACTCGGCGACATAGTCATTCACCGGACGCAGCACGATCTCTTCTGGTGTGCCAATCTGCACGATTTCACCATCCTTCATGATGGCAATCCGGTCCGCAAGTTTCAGCGCTTCGGTGATATCATGGGTGATGAATACAATAGATTTTTTCAGCGTCGCCTGAATGTGCAAAAACTCGTCCTGCAATTGTCGCCGGATCAATGGATCAAGCGCGGAAAAAGGCTCGTCCAGAAACCAGATATCCGGGTTCACCGCCAACGACCGGGCAATCCCGACCCGCTGTCTCTGACCACCTGAAAGTTCGCGCGGATACGCGTCTTCGCGCCCGCTCAAGCCAACAAGTTCGATCACTTCCAGTGCTCGTTTGCGCCGGTTCGTCTTTCCAGCGCCCTGCATTTTGAGGGGGAACGCCACATTGTCCGCCACCGTCATATGAGGAAACAGGCCAAAGTGCTGAAACACCATGCCAAGCTTATGGCGGCGCAGCTCGATCAGGCGCTTTTCTGAGGCCTGGAGGATGTCTTCACCGTCAATCCGCACCGCACCAGCAGTGGGTTCCACCAGTCGTGAAATACAGCGGATCAGGGTGGACTTGCCCGACCCGGACAAGCCCATAATCACAAACAACTCGCCCGACTGCACTTCAAAATTTGCTTCCCTCACAGCCGGGATGAACTCTTTATCTGCAAGGGCCTTCGCAATGTCAGATGAGGTGCCAGCCCCGCGTGCATCGCGCAGGGCCGTCGCGGCGTTTGGGCCAAAGACCTGCCATAGGCCTTCGACCGAAATCGCCGCAGCGGGGCGTGTTGTTTCTGTCATCCGGCGTTACTGCGTTGCTGCCGCAACAACTGGTTTCCACTTGTCTTCGTTAGCGCCCATCCAAGCCGCGACAACGTCTTCAACCTTTTGACCATCCACGTCGACAGCACCCATCATCGGCTGCTGATCTTCTACAGCGAGCGTGTAATTCACAAGGATCTCGTGCGCGGCGGGAGACTGTTCTTTAAGGCCAGGCCAAGCCGCCTTGAAGATCCGCGACGGTGCAAAGTCACAGTCATTTACGGCGTTCGGGTTCGGCCCCCAGGACGCATCTGTAAAGCAGGCATCTTCGCCCGGTGGCAGATCCACAAACTTCACGTCATAGGCCGACATCGCCCAATGTGGTTGCCAAAAGGTGATCAGCAACGGCGATTTCTTCTCGGTTGAGGCGCGCAGCTCCGCGATTAGAGCACCCTCAGACCCGGCAGGCACAGCCTTAAACGGCAAGCCTAACCCGACCATGCGATCCGAACCCGGTGTACCCCAATCCGCCGGATAATCCACCAAACGGCCCATTGGGATCGTTTCGGCCGTGGCGAAGTTCACCGCGCAATTGCGCAGTGCTTCCCACGCTGGAAGACCCGGGCACAGTTCCTCTACATGCGATGGATACGCAATACCTTCGCGGGCGTTCAGGCCAAGGTCTGACAGCTCTTCCAGCATCCCCTCGCCTTTTAGCACGGCATATTGATCCGACACGTTCGACGACCAGATTTCCAGCGTCGCGTGGATGTCACCATCTGCAATCGCCTGAAACTGGTTCATCATACCCGCCGTGACATACTCCACGTCATATCCCGCCGCCTTCAGCATCTCGCCGGCGACATGGGTTGTGACGTGCTGACCTGTCCATTCATTGATTGCTAACTTGATCGGCTTACTTGTATCGCCAAGCTCCGCAGCACCAGCAGCACCCGCCGCCAACAACGCCAAAGCTGAAAGGCCCATCTTCATAGAGGATTTCATCGTCGTCTCCCTGATCAGCGACCGCAATCTTGTACGGTCATTTAATTTTTTGTATTCGCATAAAATCATGCACAGAGACATCTGCCAAGATTTATTTCGCTGATCTTAGGTGCGAATCGCCCTGCGCAAAAGGAGAGGACGCCCAGTTCCTACAGGCCGAGCACATCCACCATGTCATATTCGCCGGGTTTCTGAGTTTGCCCCCACAAGGCAGCCTTGAGAGCACCTCGGGCAAAAATCGTACGATCCGTTGCCATATGGCGCAGCACGATGCGTTCTCCGGCAGCGGCAAACAGAATGTCATGTTCCCCCACAATGTCACCCCCACGAATGGCCGTGAACCCAATATCGCCCCGTTTTCGTGCACCAGTGATGCCATCTCGCCCGCGATCAGCAACGTCGTTCAGCTCAACTCCACGCCCTTCAGCCGCGGCCTCGCCAAGCATCAAAGCTGTACCAGAAGGCGCGTCCACTTTGTGGTGATGGTGGGCTTCAATTACTTCAATGTCAAAATCTTCATCCAGCGCCTCAGCGACCTTGCGGGTCAGTTGGGTCAACAGATTAACTCCAAGGCTCATATTTCCAGCGCGTACAATCACTGCATGGCGCGCACATGGCGCAAGCTGTGCAATGTCTTCGACGGTCATCCCCGTGGTTCCGATCACATGCACAGCGCGCGCCTGTGCAGCCAGCTTAGCAAACTCAATGGTTGCTGCCGGTGCTGTAAAATCGATAACCGCCTGTGCTTTGGCAAAGGCCTCCAACGGTTCATCTGTCACGGTCACCCCCAAGGCCGAACCGCCCATGGCCTCACCTATGTCGCGGCCAACCCAATCGTGCCCCTTGCGCTCTATCGCACCTACCAGCCGGGCTTTTTTGCTCTCAACCACGGTTTTGATCAGCATCTGCCCCATGCGGCCTGAGGCCCCGGTGATCGCGATACCTGGCAGGTCTTCCATTGCGTCGTCTCCATCTTGGCGGTAGTTCAATTGGCTTCGGGCCCTGCTTAACCAATGCCTGCCCGCTTGGCAAAGCCCTGCTTGGCAAAAGACTGTGAAAAGCATAAGTGGTGGGTATGGCTAAGAACACATATCAAG
Organism: Shimia abyssi; assembly: GCF_003014475.1. Classification (GTDB taxonomy): domain Bacteria; phylum Pseudomonadota; class Alphaproteobacteria; order Rhodobacterales; family Rhodobacteraceae; genus Shimia; species Shimia abyssi. Next base: position 122,134 of record NZ_PYGJ01000010.1, read on the forward strand.
ACGGCTACGGCCCATCTCAACGACAATTGCGCGTCGGCGAACAAATCCGCCGTACGCTTTCCGAAGTGCTGATGCGTGGGGACATTCATGACCCCGACCTTAACCGCATGTCGATCACGGTGGGCGAAGTGCGCACTTCGCCTGACCTCAAGATAGCAACGGCCTATGTGCTGCCCTTAGGTGGCAAGGGCAAGGACGAAGTGATCGCACTTTTGGCACGCAACAAGGGCGAACTGCGCCGCGTCATTGGTAAAAAGACTGGCCTGAAATACACGCCCGACCTGCGTTTCCAACTGGACCAGACATTTGACCAGATGGACGACACCCGTCGCATGCTTTCCGAGGATCGCGTTAGACGGGACGTCGACGACCAATGATGTTCAGGGGCGCGCTTGCTTTCGCTATACTCGGGCTTGCCCCTCAACTGGCGCAAGCAACCGCTTGCGATGAACTCGACTACTTGGGCAAGCGCTTTACGGTTTGCACTGTGAACGCGTCTGAAGAGCAGATCAAATTGTTCCTTCGGGACGAAAGCGGCAATATTCTGGGACAGTTTTCTGACGTATCGCGCCATATCGGCGACAACGCAGAGCTGGTTTTTGCCATGAATGGCGGCATGTACCACCCTAACCGCGCTCCTGTCGGCCACTACGTCGAAAATGGAACGCCAGAGACCCCCCTCCTCACTGGCGCAAGCAAGGGGAATTTCGGACTGCTACCCAATGGTGTATTCTGCATCCGCGGATCGCGGGCCGATGTCTTTGAAACGTTAGCCTTCGCAGACCAATCGCCCGATTGCGAGTTTGCTACACAATCCGGGCCCATGCTTGTGATTGATGGTGAATTGCACCCAAGGTTTCTGGTCGATAGCACATCCCGTTTTATCCGCAATGGCGTTGGCACGTCACGCGACGGCAAAACAGTGGTATTCGCGATATCCGACGCGCCAGTCACGTTTTACGAGTTCGGCAGTTTTTTCCGCGATATACTGGCCACGCATAGTGCCCTTTATTTTGACGGCAAAGTAAGCCGCATCCATGCACCACAGCTCGACAGATCGGATTCCGGGTTTTGGATGGGGCCAATCGTAGGCGTGGTTGCCCAAAATTAACCGGCACGCGTTTGACACCTCCGTCGCAATCCGCTACCCCGCCGATCTCATCATCGAAATTGGACGTTTATAATGGCACGCAAACGCAAAGGGCGCGACATTTCTGGCTGGCTGGTGATCGACAAGCCGGCAGGGATTACGTCGACATCTGTTGTCAACAAAGTTCGCTGGGCGATGGACGCAAAGAAAGCCGGACATGCCGGTACGCTCGACCCAGAAGCAACCGGCGTTTTGGCCGTTGCCTTGGGCGAGGCAACCAAAACAGTTCCCTACATAACCGATGCCCTAAAAGCCTACACCTTTACAGTCCGGCTGGGCCAAAAGACCAATACAGACGACGCCGAGGGCGAGGTTATCGCCAGCTCAGATTCTCGCCCGTCCGATGACGCAATCAAAGAGGCCCTCGGACATTTTGTCGGCGACATCATGCAAGTGCCACCCAAGTTCTCAGCCGTAAAGATTGATGGTCAGCGCGCCTACAAGCTTGCACGCGATGGTGAGGATGTTGAAATCGCGGCTCGTCCGCTTTGGGTAGAAGAACTGGTTTTAACGGACCGAGAGGATGCGGATCACGTCACACTTGAAATGATCTGTGGCAAGGGGGGCTATGTGCGTTCGATCGCCCGTGATCTGGGAGAGGCGCTTGGCTGTTATGGACACGTACGAGAGTTGCGGCGAATTTGGTCGGGTCCGTTTGACGCGGAAAACGGCCTTAGTCTCGAGACAATTGATGACAATGCAAAATCAACCGACCTTGACGCATACTTATTGCCACTTGAACAGGGTTTGATCGATTTGCCAGAGGTCAAAGCGACGGCTCAAAGTGCCATTCGTCTACGCAATGGGAACCCTGGTATGGTCATCGCCAATGACGTCGAATACGGCGATGAATGCTGGGCCTCAATCGATGGACAGCCGGTCGCCGTTGGGATTTACAAAAATGGAGAATTGCATCCTTCTCGCGTGTTCGTAATGCCAAACACATGATCACGCGTACGTTCCAAAAGGGAGATGCTGCCTCAGTTGCGACTTACTCTGACTGCGGGACCTACCGCTATTCGCTGACCCGTGTTTGGGATGACAGCGCAGCGAAAGTCACATTCATCATGCTAAATCCGTCCAAGGCGACCGAAGCACAGAACGATCCGACCATCGAACGATGCGAACGTCGCGCCCGCGCCTTGGGTTTTGGCGGATTTTGCGCCACCAACATTTTTGCTCTGCGAGAAACCAATCCACGTATTCTGCGTAATCATCCAAATCCAGTTGGCCCGGACAACGACTCAATTGTCGCAGAGTGTTGTCGTTGGGCAGATGTAATCGTTGCGGCCTGGGGCGCACATGGTGTCCATTTGGAACAGGGAAGTAGAATGCGCCGGGTATTGGCCGGCTTGGATCGCACCATTCACGCGTTGGGAACAACCAAACACGGGCACCCCAGGCATCCATTGTATATCTCTTACGCAACCCAGCCAAAGCCGTGGCGTCTGACAAGTTGCTCGGACGGTCCAAAGACAAGTTAACCAATGATCCGAGATGGATTTTACTAAGCTCCGGTTATGTGGCTTACTGCCTTGAGAAAAAGGTGAGATTTTGAACTATGTTGTTCTTGGCTGGATTATTGGGTCTTATGGTAGGTGCTGCAGCATTTGTTGCCGTTGAAACTCCGACAACGGACGATGAGGGCGACATCGTTTCCATTACAACCGACCCGAGTAGCGAAGAACCTACACCTCCTGAATTGCCGGAACCTAACGCGCCAAATTCGATTACTGGTTCCGTCGGTAATGACATTCTTTCTGGAACAGATCAGAATGATGTCCTCAGCGGCAATGAAAGAAATGACCAGTTAAACGGTTATGTCGGCAACGACACAATGTACGGTGGCGATGGTCACGATGTCATACACGGTTCAACTGGAAATGATGTTATTTTTGGCGGCGCGGACGACGATTTATTGCACGGCGATTACGGCGAAGACATTCTTTCCGGCGGCGACGGCCAAGACACAATGTTCGGTCATGTAGGCGAAGATACAATCGAAGGCGGCTCCGGCGACGACTCATTGGTTGGCGGCATGGGCCATGATCAGCTGCTAGGCGGCGCAGGTGACGACGCACTTCATGGCGGGTTGGATGATGACAATCTGCAAGGTGGCACGGGCTCGGACACTCTTTTCGGTGGGGATGGAAACGACATTTTGTCGGGGGTTACTCAATTAGCTCAACAAGACGACACTGACTACCTTAACGGTGGAAACGGAAGTGATAGTTTGTTTGGCGGCGCCGGGGATATTTTGTCTGGCGGTGAAGGGTATGACTCGTTCTTTTTGAACGATGCAGCGCAATACGGTGAACCAGTCACCGTAATGGATTTCGACCCATCTCAGGACAATTTGGTACTCATATACGACGACATTGATGGCGACCCTCAGGTCACAATTGAACCAGATACAAACGAAGGCAATGCAGTTCGCGTGCTTGTCAATGGAACAGAGCTTGCCCTTGTACACGGCGGTGAGGATCTGAACGCAGCAGACATTTCGCTCATGCCGCAAAGCGCAGAGGCCTTTGCACTATCCAGTTAAGGTGACGATAACACCTCTTTTCTTTTACTCAGTTTTCACCTATACGCGCGCATCTACCCAACGAATCTTGCGTAGATTTCTCTAAAGGACCTTGCTGGACGACATCCCGGCCTGAGCCCTAAACCCCTAAGTTCAAGGAGACCCCGATGTCGATTACAGCTGAAGACAAAGCACGCGTCATGACTGAATTCGCGACTAAAGAGGGCGATACTGGCTCGCCCGAAGTTCAGGTTGCCATTCTAACATCTCGTATCAACACCCTGACCGAACACTTCAAAACCCACAAGAAAGACAACCACGGTCGCCGTGGCCTTTTGAAAATGGTCGCACAGCGCCGTAAGCTGCTGGACTACCTGAAGGGCAAAGAAGAAGCCCGTTACCAGGACTTGATTAAGCGTTTGGGCATCCGCCGTTAATCAAGACCAATTGATGCGTCGCGTATTTTTTACCGACTACAAATTCTGGCCCATCGCATACAAATGCGGCGGGCCTTTTTGTGTGTATTTCCGGCGATTGGTTCTATTGGCGCCCAAAAACGTCCATGGACTGCCTATGCGGAGGCTAAAGCTTGTCGCTCTTGTGTGCGAAACATAGCCAATGACCGATATCTTGCTTCAGGGACCGCTAAAACAAAAAACCCTGCCCGACAACGTCGAACAGGGTCGCATTTCTGCAAGAACAGAGATTACTCTTCCGCAGCGTCTTCTAGAGCTACGCGAGCCTTGTCTGCTGCACCTTTGGCATCAGCGTCGCGATCGACGAATTCGATGATCGCCATCGGAGCCATATCACCATAACGGAAACCGGCTTTCATAATGCGGATGTAACCACCCGGACGGTCTGCATAGCGTGGTCCAAGAATGTCGAACAACTTAGAGACATACTGGTCTTCCTTCAGACGTGCTGCGGCCTGACGCCTTGCGTGCAAGTCACCACGCTTTGCCAGGGTGATCAGCTTTTCCACGATTGGACGCAGTTCCTTGGCTTTTGGAAGAGTTGTTTTGATTTGTTCGTGCTCAATCAGCGATCCCGCCATGTTTGAGAACATGGCCTTACGGTGTTCATGAGTTCGGTTTAGGCGGCGGTAACCACGAGCGTGACGCATTTTTCAATTCCTTCTTCGCGTTTTGCTTTGTCCGGCAGCCGATGCGTGTCAGCCACTCTCCTTGGGGCGACTATGCCCATATGTCCCCGGCAATCCGGGCATTCAGGTAGGTCGGACAAAATTGTCCGACCTACGGATTTGTTAAAAAGCGTCTTCAAACTTTTTGGCCAAATCTTCGATGTTGTCTGGCGGCCAGTCTTCGACGTCCATCCCAAGGTGCAGTCCCATTCCGGACAGAACTTCCTTGATTTCATTCAACGACTTACGCCCAAAGTTTGGTGTCCGAAGCATTTCGGCTTCAGTTTTCTGAATCAGATCACCAATATAAACTATGTTGTCGTTTTTCAGACAGTTCGCCGAACGTACTGACAGTTCAAGCTCGTCCACTTTCTTCAAGAGAAGTGGGTTAAATTCGAGACCATCATCTTCTTCTTGACGACCTGCTGATTCCGGTTCGTCGAAGTTCACGAAGATCGAAAGCTGATCTTGCAGAATGCGCGCAGCAAAAGCCACAGCGTCTTCCGGAGTGATTGAGCCATCGGTATCGATTTTCATGGTCAGCTTGTCATAATCCAGAACCTGACCTTCCCGCGTCGGCTGAACATCATAGCTGACTTTCTTAACCGGCGAATAGATCGCATCAATCGGGATCAAACCAATCGGTGCATCTTCAGGCTTGTTCTTATCAGCAGACACATAGCCTTTGCCGGTATTGACAGTCAGTTCCATATACAGATCCGCACCGTCATCCAGATGACAAATCACGTGTTCTTTATTCAGAACCTCGATACCCGCACTGTCGCTGATGTCGCCAGCCGTAACCGCACCAGGACCCTTGGCATTAATCGAAAGACGCTTTGGCCCTTCAACTTCCATGCGAAGAGCAACTTGCTTGAGATTAAGGATCACGTCTGTCACGTCTTCACGAACGCCCGCGACGCTCGAGAACTCGTGCAGCACGTTGTCGATCTGAACACTTGTGATTGCCGCGCCCTGTAGGCTCGACATCAGCACGCGGCGCAGCGCGTTGCCCAAGGTCAGACCAAAACCCCGCTCGAGTGGTTCTGCCACAACAGTTGCCTGACGCGCAGGGTCATTGCCCGGCTTCACTTCAAGCTGGGTCGGCTTGATCAATTCTGCCCAATTCTTGTGGATCATACGTCCCTCCATTCTTGTTTGCCTCTCATGTCCAAAAGAGACAAACGCCCGAGGTTTCAAAACGACAAAATGGGGCCGTGGAAATCACGCGGCCCCAAATTGGAAATAATTCGCTTAAACGCGGCGGCGCTTCGGCGGGCGGCAACCATTGTGCGCGATGGGAGTAACATCACGGATCGACGTGATGTTAAAGCCAACAGCGGCCAAAGCGCGCAGTGCGGATTCCCGACCCGAACCGGGGCCCTGAACTTCTACTTCCAGAGTTTTTACGCCATGTTCCTGCGCTTTCTTACCGGCATCCTCTGCAGCCATCTGAGCCGCATAAGGTGTCGACTTCCGCGAGCCTTTGAAGCCCATGGTGCCAGCCGACGACCACGAAATCGCGTTCCCCTGAACGTCAGAAATCAGGATTTTGGTGTTGTTGAACGAAGAGTTCACATGAGCAACGCCGGAGGCGATATTCTTGCGCTCTTTTTTCTTTGTACGAGTCTTATCACGTGCCATTGATCAAACCCTCCCTTATTTCTTCTTACCAGCAATGGCCTTTGCAGGGCCTTTGCGAGTACGAGCGTTGGTGTGGGTACGCTGCCCGCGAACCGGAAGGTTGCGACGGTGACGCAGACCGCGGTAGCATCCGAGATCCATCAGGCGTTTAATGTTCATCTGCACTTCACGACGCAGGTCACCTTCGACGGAGTAAGTCGCGTCAATGTGCTCACGGATGGACAGAACTTCTGCGTCGCTCAGTTCATTAACACGACGTGATTCGTCGATGTTCACCGAAGAACAGATTTCTTTGGCCGATGCTGGGCCAATACCAGTGATATAAGTCAGGGCGATCGGGACCCGCTTGTGGGTCGGGATGTTTACGCCGGCAATACGTGCCACGTGTCACTTTCCTTTTCGTTGCGGTTCCGTAACGCCGGAACCTTTTTTCACAACGTAAGCCCGACGCATTCCAGCGGCCGGGCCTCAGCTGATCAGGTGATCTTGCGGTGCGGGCGCGACCCGCTGCAATTGTTGATTCTCTAATTAGAGATAAGGTGATTTATGGGCGATTAGCTGGTGTGTCAAGCATCAATGAAATTCGGACACAACGACCTGCCGTTTACCATTCCGAACGGGTCCAACACTTTCCATTTACACCACCCGCAAGAGTAAAAAAAGAGCGACTCAGCTTGGCCGCTCTAGTTAACCGTCAAACGCGAGCAGCGGTTCAGCCGAGTACATTGCCAATCGACGCTTCGACCTCATCCATAGACGCTAGCCCGTCAACAGCGCTCAGGCTGCCCTTGGCGTGGTAATAACCAATCAATGGTGACGTCTGCTTATAATAAGCCATCAGACGCACTTTCAGGCTCTCTTCGTTGTCATCTGCTCGGGCCGTACCGCCAGCTGCAACCGCCTCCTTGGCGCGATTCACGATGCGTCCGACCAGAACGTCGTCATCCACCTTCATCTCGATCACGGCGTCCAGACTTTCACCAACATCCGCCAGCAATTCCGCCAACGCATCTGCTTGCGCCAATGTTCGTGGGAAACCGTCAAAGATGAAACCACCCTTTTTGTCGCCTTCCAACTTTTCACGGATCAAGCCGATCACGATCTCATCGGTAACGAGCTCTCCTCGGTCCATGACATCCGCAACGATCTTGCCCATCTCCGTACCCGAAGTTTTCGCCTCGCGCAGCATGTCGCCTGTAGACAATTGGATCATTTCGCGGCTTTCGACCAAACGGCCAGCCTGAGTGCCCTTGCCGGCGCCGGGTGGACCAAGCAGAATAATGTTCATCGACGAGCAGCTCCTTTTTTACCGCGCTTCTTGTTCTTGCCACGAAGCTGCGATTTTTCAATCAAACCCTCATACTGGTGCGCCAGCAAATGGCTCTGCACCTGTTGGATGGTATCCATTGTTACAGAAACAACAATCAGAACCGAGGTGCCGCCAAAATAGAATGGGATCGCAAATTGATTACGTAGGATTTCTGGCAAGAGACAGACCGCTGCCAAATAGGCCGCCCCCATGACCAGAACGCGGTTAACCACGTATTCCAAATACTCAGCGGTGCGTTTGCCAGGTCGAATTCCAGGAACAAAGCCATTCTGGTTCTTAAGATTGTCCGCGACTTCATCAGGCTTGAAGCTGACATTGAACGTGTAGAAGTAAGCAAAGAACACGATCATCGCGACAAAAAACAACAGATAAAGCGGTTGTCCGGGGCCGAAATACGCTAGGATTGTCGACATTACCGGCCCAGTTTGGGCACCAGAGAACGTCGAAATTGTCGTCGGCAACAGCAAGAGTGAACTTGCAAAAATCGCAGGGATCACACCAGCGGGGTTAACTTTGACCGGCAAATGGCTGGAACCACCATCATAGAATTTCTGTCCAACTTGGCGACGCGGATACTGAATGTGGATTTTGCGAAGTGCGCGTTCCATGAAAACCACAAAGGCGATCACCGCAACGACCATGACGATCACACCGACAATGACCGCGGGGCTGATGGCGCCAGAACGACCCGATGCAAAGAACTGCGCCAGTGCGGCTGGGAGTTCTGCAACGATTCCAACGAAAATAATGAGCGAGATACCGTTACCAATTCCGCGCGCAGTGATCTGTTCACCTAACCACATCAGGAACATTGTGCCGCCAACCAAAGTGATCAAACACGAGAAGCGGAAGAACATACCCGGATCTGTCACGAGTTGCCCGGCCTCAAGGCTGACAGCCAAGCCATACGCCTGCACAGTCGCGAGGGCGACCGTACCATAGCGCGTGTACTGGTTCATCTTCTTGCGGCCCTGTTCGCCTTCTTTTTTGAGTTGCTCAAGGGCGGGCACCATCGCGCCAAGCAATTGGACGATGATGGATGCCGAAATATAGGGCATAATGCCGAGAGCAAAGATGCCCATTCGGCCAAGGGCACCGCCTGTAAACATTGACAGGATGCCACCAAGACCCGCAGCTGCGCCCTCCATGAACTCGCGGAGCGCAACACCGTCAATACCGGGAACCGGAATCCATGTTCCCAACCGATATACAATCAGCAACGCCAGCGTGAACAGGATGCGATTGCGAAGATCGGTTGCTTTACCAAGCGCGGCCCAGCTTGTGTTGGCCGCCATTTGTTCAGCTGCAGATACCATGCGGATCTCTCTCAAAATGACAACGCCGCCAAAACCGTTTTCCGGTTGGCGGCGTTTGGAAAACCTTTAGGAGTATGTAAGCGGATGGTGATCCGCTCACAACCTCTTATTCAGCCGCTGGCGCGGATTTGATGGTCAGCGAGCCGCCTGCCTTTTCCACAGCTTCCACTGCAGATTTCGACGCGCCGGTCACTTCTATGGCCAACTTTGCGGTAACGTCGCCTTTTGCCAGAACCCGGACACCGTCCAAAACGCGGCGAACCAGACCAGATGCAACGAGTGCTTCTTCGGTCACAGTTTCGGAGCCGTTCAGCTTGCCTTCGTCAACGAATTTCTGGATGAGGCCCAAGTTGACCACAGCGAACTTCTTGCGATTCGGTTTGTTGAAACCACGCTTGGGAAGACGCTGGTAGAGCGGCATCTGGCCGCCTTCGTAGCCATTGATCGCTACGCCCGAACGGGATTTTTGACCTTTGATACCACGGCCACCCATTTTACCCTTGCCAGAGCCGGGGCCTCGGCCAACGCGCATACGTTTCTTGGTTGCGCCTGGATTGTCGCGAAGTTCGTTCAGTTTCATGTCGCTTCTCCTTTGCCGGATGTAACCCCGAAGCGAACGGGCCAAACACGGCTTTTCTTGATTTTGATTCTGTGGCTGGATACGCCACCGGGGGCGTATAGACGAGGAACTCGCGCGTTGCAACCTCAGCGTGGCTTTTTGGCTTAATGGCTCCCACACATTACTTCTGAGCCGAGCTTGTTTCCGTTTTGCGCGACGAAAACAACCAGAGCCCGGCAGCACTATCTTAAACGAATTGAGCCCCGGTCAGAACCGAGGCTTGAAGCATTCTCTCTATTTTGGCGGTTATTTCAGCCGCCGTAGACGTGCTCACTCGCGATTCGCGCGATTTCGCCGCGGCCAATCCCGATGTCGCTTAGCTCGCGCTCAGTAAGGGCATCTAGTTCGGCATAAGTTTCCTTATACATCCGCCGAAGTGCGCGAGCCTCTTGAAGCCGGTCTACATAACCTTTCAAGCGGTCAAAGAACGGGACGTCAAAACTGTTTGATACGTTTACATGTGCCATTACGTGTTCCTATGTGTTTTGGGCGAAAACGCTTCGCTCCTTATCGTTAGCCCTCCCGCTTACACGTTCAAAATAGGGAGATCCGTTAGCGCCAACAATCCACAGATGAGCCGTGACGCCATGCAAAAGACGCATAGCTTTCAAAAGGTAAAAAAAACACCTCCGAGATCATCTCGAAGGTGTTGCATCACAATAGACTTTCTGTGCTCAAGCTTAGCGAGCAATCTTGCCAGAGCAAGCCAACTCGATGTCACAGCGACGCAGGCCGATGTCTGCCAGCTCGCGATTTGTCAAACGCGACAGCTCTTTGTAAGTGCGAGTGTACTCAGTACGTTCTTGCGCCGCGGAACGCAGGTTAGAGATTGTGGCGCGGACGCGGTCAAAAACGTTGAACGATGTGGTTGTTGTAGTTGCGTAAGCCATTTCATTTTCCTTTGTTATCGGTCCGGGGACAGCGTCGACCCGGTGAATCACGAACGCCATTTGCGGCGACACAGGAGAGATAGGGCCGCTCACTGCATTCAACAACGTACAGCTTGGAAAGCCCGCCATGCATAAACTGCATAACTTTTGAGCACCCCAGGAGTGGCAAGTTACAATGTTTGGCAAAAAGAAAAGCGCCGCACTTTTCTGTGCGGCGCTTAACAAATTTCCATGTGTTCGAGACGCTTAACCGCGTTCTTCGATGATCTCAACAAGATGCGGGATCTTGTTGATCATGCCGCGAACCGAAGGAGTATCTTCCAACTCACGGGTGCGGTTCATTTTGTTCAGACCCAAGCCGACCAGTGTCGCGCGCTGATCCTGAGGGCGGCGGATCGGGCTACCGATCTGCTTTACTACGATGGTTTTAGCCATAACGACTACTCCTTACGCTTCTGCAGCTTCAGTGGCAGGTGCTTCGTCCTTGCGCAGGATGTCGGCAACTTTCTTACCACGGCGAGCCGCTACGTGACGGGGGCTGCTTTCTTTCTGCAGGCCGTCGATGGTGGCGCGGATCATGTTGTATGGGTTCTGCGAACCGATCGACTTGGACACCACGTCCTTGACGCCCAGCATTTCAAACACAGCACGCATTGGACCACCGGCGATGATCCCGGTACCTTCTGGTGCTGTCCGCATGACAACTTTACCAGCGCCATGACGACCTTCGATGTCATGGTGCAGCGTACGACCTTCACGCAGAGGCACGCGGATCATTTGGCGCTTGGCTTGCTCTGTCGCTTTGCGGATCGCCTCAGGAACTTCTTTGGCTTTACCTTTGCCAAAGCCGACGCGGCCCTTTTGATCGCCAACAACCACGAGTGCAGCAAAGCCGAAGCGTTTACCACCTTTCACGGTTTTCGACACACGGTTGATCGCAACCAGACGATCTGCGAATTCCGGGGTTTCGTCTTCGCGGTTGCGTCCACGACCCCGGCGGTTATCACGTTCTGCCATTGAGGTACTCCATAAATTCTCGGCACATAAGCGCCAATTCTATCCAACCCAGGTGAGTCCCTAGACCCCCGGATCATCGGGGGGACGCGAACGTCCCCCACAAGTCTTAGATTTTCAGTCCGCCTTCACGCGCAGCGTCGGCCAGAGCCTTCACCTTGCCGTGGAAGAGGAATCCGCCGCGGTCGAAATAAGCTTCGCTTACGCCGGCTTTGGTCGCACGTTCGGCAATCGCGGTGCCCACTTTGGCAGCGGCTTCCACGTTGTTTTTGCCGAGAACGCCCAGATCCTTCTCCAGCGAGGAGGCGGAAGCCAGGGTCACACCGTTCACATCGTCGATCAGCTGAACGCTGATGTTCTTGTTTGAACGGTGTACCGAAAGACGCGCGCGCCCTACGTTGACCTTGCGAAGTTTGTTCCGGACGCGCAGGCGGCGCTTCAGAAACAGGGTTCTTTTGCTGTTTGCCATTTGTCTGGTCCTTACTTCTTCTTGCCTTCCTTGCGGAAGATATACTCGTCTTTGTACTTGATACCTTTGCCCTTATAGGGCTCGGGCTTGCGCCATTCGCGGATGTTTGCCGCAACCTGACCGACGAGTTGTGAGTCTGTGCCTTCAACGATGATCTGCGTGGCCTTGGGGGCTGTGACGGTGATACCGGCAGGCACTTCAAAGTTCACTTCGTGGCTCAGGCCGAGCGACAGTTTCAGGGTGTTGCCCTGCATCTGCGCACGATAACCAACACCGTTGATTTCTAGCTCTTTTTTGAAGCCCGTCGTTACACCTGTCACCATGTTGGCGACGACTGTACGCGACATACCCCATTGCTGACGTGCGCGCTTGGACATGCCACGCGGCTTCACGGTCACAACGTTTTCTTCAACCGCAAGCGTGACATCGTCCGTTGCAGTGAAAGACTGGGTGTCCTTCGGACCTTTGATTTCGATGGTCTGGCCGGAGACAGAGGCAGTTACGCCGCTGGGCAGCTCGACCGGTTTTTTACCAATACGAGACATCAAGCTCTCCTTAGAAGACCGTGCAGAGCACTTCGCCGCCAACATTGTTGGAGCGTGCGCTTGCATCCGACATCACACCCTTTGGGGTGGAGACAATCGACACACCAAGGCCCTGACGGACAACTGGGATGTCATTGACGCCCATGTAAACGCGACGGCCGGGCGTGGAAACACGCTTCAGCTCACGGATAACAGGGGTGCCTTCGTAGTATTTCAGGCTGATTTCGAAGGCCGCGTGGCCATTCTCTTCAGATGCTTCGTAGCCGCGGATGTAGCCTTCGTCGGCCAGAACATCCAGAACCCAGCCACGCAGTTTGGAAGCGGGGGTAGACACCACCGACTTGCCGCGCATCTGGCCGTTACGGATACGGGTTAGCATATCACCGATAGGATCGTTCATATCGCTCTCTCCTTACCAGCTGGATTTGACCATGCCGGGGATCTGACCAGCAGAGCCCAGCTCGCGCAGCGCAATACGGCTGACCTTCAACTTACGGTAGTAAGCGTGAGGACGACCGGTCAGCTGACAGCGGTTGTGAAGACGGGTAGCCGAGCTGTTGCGCGGCAGTTTCGCCAGCTTCAGACGCGCTTTGAAACGCTCTTCCATCGGCTTGCTTTCGTCATTCGCGATTTCTTTCAGCTCGGCGCGTTTGGCTGCGTATTTTGCCACCAGGCGCTCGCGCTTTTTTTCGCGTTCGATCATTGCTTTCTTAGCCATGTCTCTTTTCCTTCCCGATTACGCGCTGAAGGGCATGTTGAAATGCTTCAACAGGCTCTTGGCTTCGGCATCGGTTTCAGCGGTGGTGGTGATCACGATATCCATGCCCCAGGCTTCATCGACTTTATCAAAGTCGATTTCTGGGAATACGATATGCTCTTTCAGACCAGTGGCAAAGTTGCCGCGGCCGTCAAAGCTCGGCTTCACACCACGGAAGTCGCGGATACGCGGCATCGCAACGGTGATCAGACGGTCCAGGAATTCGTACATACGATCGCCACGCAGGGTTACCTTGGCGCCCATCGGCATACCTTCGCGAACGCGGAAGCCGGCGATAGAGTTCTTGGCAACTGTGGTCAGGGCTTTCTGACCTGCAATCAGGGTCAGATCGGCCTGAGCCGACTTGGCTTTTTTGCTGTCTTTTACAGCCGCACGACCACAACCGATGTTCAGAACAATCTTGTCCAGACGCGGGATCTGCATGTCGTTCTTGTAGCCGAACTCTTCTTTCAGAGCGGCACGGATGGTTTCAGCGTAGGTCGCCTTAAGACGCGGGGTATAGTTTTCAGTATCAAGCATCGATCACGTCCCCCGTGGTTTTTGCGAAACGAACCTTCTTGTCGCCTTCCATGCGGAAACCAACGCGGGTCGCTTTGCCGTTTGCGTCAAGATATGCCAGATTGCTCAGCTGGATTGGCATCGCCTGAGGGATGCGACCGCCCTGATTTGACTGGGTCTGTTTGGTGTGACGGATCGAGATGTTGATCCCGTCTACCACGGCCTTGCCAGCTTTGGGATCAACGGAAGAGATAGTGCCCTCTTTGCCTTTGTCCTTACCGGCAAGAACGACAACTTTGTCGCCTTTTTTCAGTTTAGCAGCCATCTTACAGCACCTCCGGGGCGAGCGAGATGATTTTCATGAAGTTCTTGGCGCGCAGCTCACGAACAACCGGGCCAAAGATACGCGTACCTACGGGCTCGTTGTTGTTGTTCAGAATAACGGCTGCATTGCGATCAAAACGGATCGCGGTGCCATCTTCACGGCGGACTTCTTTTGCGGTGCGTACGACAACGGCCTTACGGACGTCACCTTTCTTAACGCGACCACGGGGGATGGCTTCCTTAACCGAGACGACAATAACGTCGCCTACGGATGCGTATTTACGCTTGGAACCACCCAGAACCTTGATGCACTGAACACGGCGCGCGCCGCTGTTGTCAGCTACATCCAGGTTGGTTTGCATCTGGATCATGTGGTTTCTCCCGACCTATGGGGCACCGATGCGTGGTGTTTCCCCCAGGGTTTCGACTGACTGTTAAGTCTAGTCGCCAGGAATCTCGTTATCGAGATTCTTAGGCTTCCAGAACTTCCCAGCGTTTCGTTTTCGATTTCGGCGCGCATTCGATGATGCGAACTTGATCGCCGACCTTGAAAGCGTTCTGCTCATCGTGAGCCCGGTATTTTTTGGACTTACGAATGGTTTTCTTCAGAACCGGGTGTGTGAAACGACGTTCAACAGACACGGTGACTGTTTGGGCGTTGGCATCCGAGGTTACGGTGCCAGTCAGGATACGTTTGGGCATCTTTAGGGCTCCTCTTACTCAGCTGCCGATTTTGCTTTTTCGTTCAGGATCGTCTTAACGCGCGCGGCGTTACGACGAGCTGCACGAATCTGCGCAGGGTTTTCAAGTTGGCCAGTGGCCGACTGAAAGCGCAGGTTAAAGCTCTCTTTTTTCAGATTGGCCAGCTCTTCACGAAGCTGATCCGGCGTTTTTTCACGCAGTTCTTTGGCGTTCATCGCCTTTTCCTTTCTCATACACCAGAAGGCCCCCTGGGTTATCTGAGGGGTGACCTTTGACCTGATGGACAAATGACAAACACACGAATCCTGTGTTCACAGGAATCCATGAGATGGCGCTCTATACGGGGTGTGTAGCGGGATAGCAAGTAGTACTAAGGAAATCTTCGAGAACCGCTTAAGTTCCGCGTTCTCGCCAAACTCAGCGTGCTAACTTCGTGCGTTTTCAAAGATGAGCTTTGAACGCATATCACGCGCAAAAGCGGCCTCAAGAACCGCAAGTGTTGCGTGATTGGTCTCGCGCAGCCGCAAGACTTTGTCGCGCTCAATCCGCCATACACGACAAGGTGTTTGCAAAATCGTTGTCGCCACGGCACCGTCCTCGCCAACAAGCGACATCTCACCAATGAAGTGACCGCCCTCAACAACCCGCACCAGCCGCCCATCAATGTGAATTGCGACTTCGCCGGAAGACAGATAGCTCAAGAACTCTGGTGTTTGCCCCTCAGTCGTTAGGATTTTACCCTCTGGCAATTCTTCCCATCGACCTCGATCCAGAAATCGCCGCGCTTGACCAGGTGTAAGTCCCGCCAAGAGTTGCGTGCGATACGCGTCTTCCTCCACTGAGAAAACCGCGCGTCGATCATTCCTCCACAAAATGGCGAGCTCCGCCAGATTTACCGCGACCAGCAGCGACTGCCAAAAAACACCAACCGGATTGCCAAGCCAAAAGTAGTCAAAAGCAATCCCCGCCAATGCGGACGCAACGACCATCAAGCGCAGCCACAACATGCTGCGCATCAGCATTGAGAGGACAAGCAGCAGATAGGATAAATGCCCGGCCCAGCCGTCGGTTATGAAGCTCGTGTCCAATGAAAGGATCAAATGCGTTTCGCCCTCAATCAGCGTCCCATGAGTGTCGCCAATTTACAGTGAAACGCAAGCTTACTCCCATTTATAGTTGAAGCTCACCGAAATCCGTTCATCCTCGGCCAAGTTCATGGGAACTTCATGGCGCAGCCAGCTTTCCCAGAGCAGGACATCGCCGACCTCTGGCCTCACATAAATAAACGGCTGCAGTTCACGTCTTGCCTCTTTGGTTCGAGTCGGTGCGGCCATCATGCGTCCGGACCGTGGGTCTTCCAGCTTCAATGCGCTCGAACCGCCGGGCATGGCGACGTAGGTTGTCCCGCTTATTACCGAATGCGGGTGCAGGTGGGAACTGTGTGTTCCGCCTTCCGGCAGGATATTGATCCAAATGTCTTCCAGCTTCAATTCACGTCCATCCAAGTCAAACGCGAGATCCTGCGCAAACGCCTTCACGTGGGAATCCAATGCGTCCACGATGTCCGCAAAGATTGGGAACCGCCAGGGCAAGTCGGTCAAAGACGCGTAAGAGGTATAGCCAGGATAGCCGTTTTCTTCGCACCACGCCTGCCCCGCTTCATCATCTTCAGCAATCGAATAACACGACGCCTCCAGCTCATTCGGGTCGATTGATTTTCCATACTCGCCAAGGCGCGCACGATAGAGACGGGTCACAAAGAGAGATTCGATCTGGGCCATGGCACCTCATAGCCTGCGTATTCTAACGCGACAATGCCCCTGTACCCTGTGCTTCACGCACCGATATCCTTCAATTTTTGGCGCAGCTCGTTGTTTTCCCTTTGAAGCCGTCCTATTTCTTTTGATGCAACGTGCTTGATCACCTCTGCCGGATAGAGTTCAGGAATATACTTAGGGCAATTCCAATCCATCGCGACAACGTCGATACACAATACGCGCTCAATCCTTGGTCCGTCGGTGTCCAACAACTCAAGCGTCTGCTCGGCGACGTCAGATGCGTTTCGCAGGGTGGCATGCCCCTGCAACTTCAAGCGCCTCTTATTCATATAGTCCATGCAGAACAGTGAAATCTTATTGTTTGACTGCAAATTTCCCATCGATAAATACTGCCGGTTTCCAGGGTAGTCGCCGCAAACTATTTGGTGATTGCCCACAACCTGCAAAAAGCCGCGTGGCCCGCCCCTGTGCTGAACGTAGGGCCAGCCCTCCGGTGTCGTGGTCGCGATATAGACACTCTCCCTTTCTCGAATAAATGCAATGTCCTCGATAGAAAGCTTGTCCTGCGTCCTGTGCCTGTACCCCACTTGGTATTTTTCATAACTACCGTCGGCTTTTTGTAGCTCAGCGACCGCCTCGTGAAACATTAGTTCGGCGTAATTTTCCATGCGACGCTCCCATTTTTTGCTTCCCGGCGATCCCGGTCGCTCATTTTCAATAGGTAGTTCCAATTCTCAAAAGAAAAACCCTCCGGCCAATAGGCCGAAGGGTCACTTCTTTGTCAGATGTTTTCAGCACATCGCAGGATGCACCAAAATTGATCTTACCAGTCTTCGCGAACTACGACGCGAGTTTTCACCGGAAGCTTCATCGCTGCAAGGCGCAGTGCCTCGCGCGCAACTTCGTCGGAAACACCGTCGATTTCGAACATCACACGGCCTGGTTTGACCTTGCATGCCCAATAGTCCACGGAACCTTTACCTTTACCCATACGAACTTCGGTTGGTTTCGAAGTAACCGGAGTGTCGGGGAAGATGCGGATCCAAACACGGCCCTGACGTTTCATGTGGCGGGTCATCGCGCGGCGAGCCGCTTCGATTTGACGAGCAGTCACACGCTCAGGCTGAGTGGCTTTCAGACCGAAAGAACCGAAGTTCAGGTCCGAACCGCCTTTTGCGAGGCCTTTAATCCGGCCTTTGTGCATTTTGCGGAATTTTGTACGCTTTGGCTGAAGCATTTGTCAGTCTCCCTTAGCGACGACCGCCACCTGCACCGCGAGGTGCTGGGCCGTCCTGGAGTTCCTGGGCTTTACGATCACGTGCCGCTGGATCGTGTTCCATGATCTCACCTTTGAAGATCCAGACTTTGATCCCGATGATCCCATAAGGTGTCATCGCTTCGGAATGTGCGTAATCGATGTCGGCACGCAATGTGTGCAAAGGCACACGGCCTTCACGATACCATTCGGTCCGTGCGATTTCCGCGCCGCCCAGACGGCCAGCAACGTTCACCCGGATACCCAGAGCGCCCATTCGCATGGCATTCTGAACCGAACGCTTCATAGCGCGACGGAACGAAACACGGCGTTCCAGCTGCTGAGCGATCGACTCGCCAACCAACTGAGCATCCAACTCAGGCTTGCGAACTTCAACAATGTTGAGGTGCAATTCAGAGTCGGTCATCGTGGCAATTTTCTTGCGCAGGGTTTCGATGTCCGCGCCTTTCTTGCCGATGATAACGCCAGGACGAGCTGTGTGGATCGTAACACGGCACTTTTTGTGCGGACGTTCGATGATCACACGTGCAATACCAGCTTGCTTGCACTCTTTGTTGATGAACTCACGGATTTTCAGATCTTCCAGCAGAAGATCACCGTAGTCTTTGGTATCTGCGTACCAACGGCTATCCCAGGTGCGGTTCACCTGAAGACGCATGCCGATCGGATTGACTTTGTTACCCATTAGGCTTGCTCCTCAACTTGACGCACCGTGATGGTAAGCTCCGAGAACGGCTTCATTATCTTGCCGAAACGACCACGGGCCCGCGGGCGACCGCGTTTCATGGTCAGGTTCTTGCCTACATAGGCTTCGGCAACGATGAGCTCGTCAACGTCCAGGTTATGGTTGTTTTCGGCATTCGCGATAGCGGACTGAAGACATTTCTTCACGTCTGCTGCAATACGCTTGTTCGAGAAAGTCAGGTCGGTCAACGCCTTCTCAACTTTCTTGCCGCGGATCATGCCTGCAACCAGGTTCAGTTTCTGCGGGCTTGTACGAAGCATCCGGACTTTGGCCATTGCTTCATTGTCTGCCACGCGGCGGGGGTTCTTTGCCTTGCCCATGACTTACTTCCGCTTCGCTTTTTTGTCGGCCGCATGTCCGTAATAGGTACGGGTAGGCGAATATTCACCGAACTTTTGACCGATCATATCCTCAGACACGTTGACTGGGATATGTTTCTTGCCGTTGTAAACGCCAAACGTCAGACCCACAAACTGGGGCAGGATCGTCGAGCGGCGCGACCAGATCTTGATAACTTCGTTGCGGCCCGACTCGCGCGCTGCTTCGGCTTTTTTCAGCACGTAAGCATCGACAAAGGGGCCTTTCCATACAGAGCGAGACATATGTTAACGCCCCTTCTTCTTGGCGTGACGCGAGCGGATAATAAGCTTTTGCGACGCTTTGTTCTTGTTGCGGGTACGAGCACCCTTGGTCGGCTTACCCCAAGGCGAAACTGGGTGACGACCACCCGAGGTCCGGCCTTCACCACCACCATGTGGGTGATCGATCGGGTTCATGACCACACCACGAACCGACGGACGCTTGCCTTTGTGGCGCATACGACCGGCTTTACCGTAGTTCTGGTTGCTGTTGTCGGGGTTGGACACGGCACCAACGGTGGCCATGCATTCCTGACGCACGAGACGCAGTTCGCCCGAGCTCAGACGGATCTGAGCGTAGCCACCGTCACGACCAACGAACTGCGCATATGTACCTGCGGCACGTGCGATCTGACCGCCTTTACCTGGCTTCAGTTCGATATTGTGAATAATGGTACCAATCGGCATGCCGGAGAACGGCATCGCGTTGCCCGGCTTGATGTCGGCCTTGGCCGACGCGATCACCTGATCGCCAACTGCGAGACGCTGAGGAGCGAGGATATAGGCCTGCTCGCCGTCTTCGTACTTGATCAGTGCGATGAATGCGGTCCGGTTCGGGTCATACTCGATCCGTTCGACGGTTGCCGCTACATCAAATTTGTTCCGTTTGAAGTCAACAATCCGGTAAAGGCGTTTTGCCCCACCACCGCGACGACGCGATGTAATCCGTCCGGTATTGTTCCGGCCGCCCGATTTAGTCAAACCCTCTGTGAGAGACTTGACAGGACGTCCTTTCCAAAGCTCCGAACGGTCGATCAGCACCAGCCCGCGCTGGCCCGGCGTCGTCGGCTTATACGACTTGAGTGCCATGCTTTCTGTCTTCCGTTTAGCAGTGCGAGGCATCAGCCTCGCTATGTAGATAGCCCCCCGAAGGTGGCCGAGTTATAAGGCCCCGAAGGTCCCCGATTAAATAACAACCGGCCCCAGAACGAATCTGAGGCCAGTCGACTGGCGGGATATAGCGGGGATCGGTGTGGGTGGCAAGTAGATCGCCCTGTTTTTCTTAGCCCCACCACCATCGCTGCACAAACGCGCATCGATGAGGCGCGCAGTGGCGATCTAAGTTTTCTGACAGCCACTTTATCACAACCAAATCCGCGCGTCACATCAAGGCCGCTCCCACCTCACCAAATCGCCAAGCGCGGGCAGTCAGCGATTTTCGAGCAGCCCATGGGCCGCAATTTTGCACCACACAATCTTGTTAGTGGTCGGCTTGGAATTCCCGCAAACGCCTTGGGAACACACCAATCGAAGTTCCCTGCCCTATAACAACGATCTTAGAGCCTGCCTCAAGTCTGGATGCAAAATCCTCAGTCACCCCGCAAATACGATCCAATCCCGGCGGCAGCCCCTCGAGTGAAATTGACCGCCTGCAATACTTTCGGTTCCGCCGATTCGGATTATCGACAACGAATTCAATTTCTACGGTTTCGCTCGCGAATAACGCCCATTTCATTGGAAAAGTCGCCGTTAAAGTTAGGGCTGCAAAGCCATAACACAAAAGCGGTGAGACGATGATAATGAATGCCCGCTTGAACTTTCCATAGATCCGTTCGTTGATCTCGGCGTTCTTCTTAAACAAGTGAAGCCCGTGCAAGCACATAATTGCGGCGATCACGATCCTAGGAAAATAGGTTACTTTCGCCCAATAAGTCGACGGTAAAAATTGGGAACCAACGACGAAAGAAAAACAGGAATAATGCTCGCGAAGAAGACCACTGCGACAAATATGTGCACAAACCATTCGGCCGTGAACTTTTTCGGTTTGTATCTTTTCTGCATAAAATGCATCCAACGGTTAAGTTACATTCGGAACACTGATTTGGGCTAGTTCAAGAACCGCGGTAACAAAAGCCCCGGATCTCCCAGAGGGAAATTCACCACGTCGCGTAGACCAAGCGACGTCTGGTCTGATATTCAACGATGACAGATCTCCATATCGTGCGACCTTCTTCCAATGTCACCTAAAATACTCATTACGTTTCTGCAACTAATCCAACTCGCCTCAACGCACCTAATCCGCCGAATCTTTGAATACACTCCCGAAACTGCTAACATTTCAATCGGACGCCAACTTTCCAAGGACCCGCCATGACGCTGGACGAGATTCTAGACCTGAACGCCTACCCCATCGGCGACGCAGCCTTTCGCGCAACGTGCAAAAATCGCTTCGAAG
The DNA here is from genome assembly GCF_003014475.1 of Shimia abyssi. GTDB lineage: Bacteria > Pseudomonadota > Alphaproteobacteria > Rhodobacterales > Rhodobacteraceae > Shimia > Shimia abyssi. Next base: position 143,697 of record NZ_PYGJ01000010.1, read on the forward strand.
AAACCGGTGTACTGTCGATGCCTGGCTTTGTACAGCAGGGCGCCATCAATGCAATCCGCGACGAGGGCGTTGCCAACGCCGACAAGGTCTTTGCCAAGACCGAACAACACACCGTTTACCTCAGCGCCCCTGATCCCGCGTTTGCCCCGGATCACCCGCGCAACCGCATGGTGACCTCGTCCAAGGGCTGTATCACCGATGACCTGATCTCAACCGGCTCGCCACTGCGCGCGCTTTACGATTCCCCGCTGTTTCAAACGTTTTTATGCGAAGTACTTGGCGAAGAGGCCGTCTATGAATACGCCGATCCCCTTTCATCAATTAACCTACACTTTGCGCAGACCGGGCAGGAGCTGGGATGGCATTTCGACAACTCGTCCTTTGCCATCACGCTAATGGTGCAGCCGTCGGAAAAAGGCGGGCAGTTTGAGTATGTCGAGAACGTCCGCGACGCCGATGCAGGCGACATGAACTTTGACGCGGTGGGCGATATTCTGGATGGTAAAACCCCGGTGAAGGAACTTGTCGCCGAGGCCGGAACGCTGGTGTTCTTCCGCGGCCGCAACTCGATCCACCGTGTTGCCCTAAACGAAGGAAATCGCACCCGCATGCTGGCGGTGCTGGCCTACAACTCGGAACCGGGCGTGTCCCTGTCAGAAGAGGCGCGGATGACGTTTTACGGGCGCACCGGTTAGTCTACCCTTCAGATCGATCAAGGCCCTTATACAAAAGATTTTCATATTTCCACAAAAAACCCCCCCGGCTTACACCGAGGAGGTTTCTCAGTTTTCCGTAGACCGGGCTTCAGCCCGGACCGATAATCACAGACCGGTCGAAACGTCGATCGTGTTGCCTTCTTCCAAGGTCACATAAGCCTTTTTAACGTCTTTACGCTTGCCCAGCTGGCCGCGGAAACGTTTGACTTTACCCTTGGTAATAGTAGTGTTGACCGCTTTGACCTTTACACCAAACAGAGCCTCAACGGCCTCCTTGATCTGAGGTTTGTTGCTGTCGATCGCCACTTCAAAAACAACCGCACCGTGCTCAGACGCCATGGTTGATTTTTCGGTGATAACCGGCTTGCGGATCACGTCGTAATGTTCTGCCTTAGCGCTCATTTCAGACGGGCCTCCAATGCTTCGATCCCCGCCTTGGTGATCACCAGAGTGTCACGCTTGAGGATGTCATAGACGTTTGCACCCATCGTTGGCAGGATATCCAAGCCTTCGATGTTGCGCGATGCTTTGAGGAAGTCCTCATTCACCGAAGCGCCATCGATGACTAGAGCGCGTTTCCAGCCCAGGTTTTTCACCTGCTTTGCCAGAGCAGCAGTCTTGCCCTCGGTTGCGGCATCTTCGATCACAACCAGCTCACCCGCCTTGGCCTTAGCCGACAGCGCGTGCTTAAGACCCAGCTTGCGGAACTTCTTGGGCAGGTCGTGGCCATGCGAACGGACTACTGGACCTTTGTAGATACCACCACCGCGGAAGATCGGTGCATTACGGTCACCATGGCGTGCGCCACCGGTGCCTTTCTGGCGATAGATCTTCTTAGTCGAGTAGCTGGTTTCCGAACGGGTCTTCACTTTGTGAGTGCCGGCTTGCGCATTGTTACGCTGCCAACGAACCACACGGTGCAGGATGTCCGCGCGGGGTTCCTGACCGAACAGGTCTTCGCTCAGATCAACCGAACCGGCATTCGAGCCGTCGAGTTTGATTACGTCAAGTTTCATGCTTCACCACCTTCTGCAGGGGCTTCTTCGGCCGGAGCTTCAGCAGCAGATTTCACAGCCGCCGGGAAAGGCAGACCTTCCGGCGCTTTTTTCTTCACGGCATCCTTGACGGTGACCCAGCCACCTTTGGAACCGGGAACTGCGCCCTTGATGAACACCAGACCACGATCGGCGTCAGTTTTGACAACCTCCAGGTTCTGAGTGGTCACGCGGGCAGCGCCCATGTGGCCAGCCATTTTCTTGCCTTTGAAAACCTTACCTGGATCCTGACACTGACCAGTTGAGCCGTGCGAACGGTGGCTAATCGAGACACCGTGTGTCGCCCGCAGACCGCCAAAGTTCCAGCGCTTCATTGCACCGGCAAAGCCTTTACCGATCGAAGTGCCGCTGACGTCGACTTTCTGACCTTCAAGGAAGTGTTCCGCCGAAATTTCGGCACCCACTTCGATCAATCCGTCTTCGGAAACGCGGAACTCGGCCAGCTTACGCTTTGGGGCGACTTTTGCCGCAGCAAAGTGGCCACGCATAGCTTTAGAAGTACGCTTGGCTTTTGCCGAACCTGCACCCAACTGAACGGCTGTATAGCCGTCTTTATCTTCGGTGCGCTGTGCGATAACCTGAAGTCCATCCAGCTCAAGAACTGTCACAGGGATCTGCTTGCCGTCTTCCATGAACAGGCGGGTCATGCCCACCTTTTTCGCGATAATACCAGAGCGCATATCTCTATACCCTCCTTAAACCGAGATCTGGACGTCAACACCAGCCGCCAAGTCGAGCTTCATCAGCGCGTCCACGGTCTGAGGTGTCGGGTCTACGATGTCGAGAAGACGCTTGTGCGTACGGATCTCAAACTGATCGCGGGATTTCTTGTCAACGTGGGGACCACGCAGAACGGTAAACTTCTCGATTTTGTTCGGAAGCGGGATCGGGCCACGGACAGTTGCGCCGGTGCGCTTTGCCGTGTTCACGATTTCCTGTGTGCTGGCATCCAGTACACGGTAATCGAAAGCCTTCAGCCGAATGCGAATGTTTTGACTTTGCATTTCGTCAGCCTTTTATCAGGCGTGAGAGTTGAGAGGAGGATGTGCGACCACCGCAAACCCTCATCGAACCCAAAAGGCGGGAATCATCCCGCCTCAATGTTCTCTCCAAGAACTCGCGCGATATACATGTGTGATGAGAGGGAGGCAAGCGCGAAATACGGACATCTGGGAACGCCGAAAGATAGTCTCGAGCCCAGTCGATTAAACGTTGGGCGCGTGTTTGTTTCGCCGTCAAAAATTTTACCCGGTGTAGAGGGAGGGATACACCGGGCCTTCTTTGTTGGGGGTCCGAGCGGAGTAGCTGCGACTAGAGTTTTAGTCCAAGTTGCTGTGCGCTCTTTTTCATAGATGACTTGTGCTTATTGCCCTTCTTGAAGCGGTTGGATTCCGAATTTTTTGAGTTTCCGACGAGTTTCCACCAATCTCCGCGTTTTGGCTTACTGTCACGAGTCCAGATAATACCTTCCCCATCGACAACATGCTCTCTGCATCGTTTTTCGGCCGCCTTATCCGTGCGCTTTCCGTCCTTTAGGAAACTCCAAGTCAATTCGAAACACCGTGTGCCCTTCGTCGAAACCGTCCACTTACCAACACCAACAGAATATTTAGGGCCCGATTTATCTTTGCTTGGAAAAATCGCCAACGCCTCCCCATCCGGCGCATAGTAGATCCCTCCCCCTTTTGCTCCAATCAATACTTTTGTTTGCGTAATATTTGAAAATGACTTGCGGGTCAGCATTTTTCGCGTTTTTCGGTTTACTTCAGGCCAAAGCAATTCCGCCGGTTCCGACTAATGAGACGATAATGGCTGCTGCGACGTAGCTCTGTTTAAAAAAAGGCATGTTTTTCCAATCTAATATTATTCTGAGACATCAATTGATCATCCAGCATCTCAGGGTCGAGTGACCAAAGCGCCCGCTCAATTCACATTTGCCCGTCTGCGATGTCTCGTTAGCATCCCAAATGTCAACTCAATGGCCCGAATAAACAAGCTATCGAATCCGATACAGGTTAAATGGAAATCCAGCCATCCCGGATGGCAATCGCAACCGCCTGCTCGCGTGTAGCGGCGCCAAGTTTTCGCCGAATGGATAGCAAATGCTTGCGCACCGTGACTTCGGCAACATTTGCCTTGAGCGCGATCTGATCATTGCGCAGTCCACTGGCGAGCCAACTTAGAACATCACGCTCTTTGGGAGATAGATTCTCTGGTCGAATGTTGATTTCGCCGCCATCGTAGCCTGCAAACGGAACTGGGATGTTCGCCGCAATGATAGCATGAATGATCTTCAAACGATCCAATCCGATCACTGCATCCACCTCGGCAAGTGTTTGATCGGAACAAAAAACAACAAGCGACCGATACCCGGACGTCAGGCTTCCGGCCATGCTGCCGTAGAGAGAACCATACCCATGCGCTTTCAAATCATGGTTCAGCTCCCATGCAGGGTCAGATCGACCTAGCGTGCCACAGCTTGTCATGACTTCAGAATGACCGGCAAGCAAAGCACCGACAAACGGATCGATCAAAAAGTATTTTTTGGCTTCGTATCTATTGAGCCAAATATCGCTCATAGAAGATCTACCCCAGCCCGGCTCATCCCCAGTCAAATTTGTTCCCGCCGCATTCACAGCGGTACCGCCAATGTCCAAGATTACACTCTGGGTAATTTCCCAGTTATTGTTGGTGTCAGGACTCTGTTGAAACCTTTGATTGATCTCGAAGATGGCTTGCTCAAACGGTTCTAAACTAATACGCATTTGCAGGTCCGAAATCATAAGATTATAGAGCACAAAAGCCGATAGATTATCGCTCAACATCTATCATTTACGCGCCAAACAAATTCAAGATGAAGTGAAAGGCCAATTTTGGCAAGAGCATTCAACTTTAGATCGAATACCGTTTGCAACCATCTCAAATATGCGATTTTCCATTTCGCTTGCAATTTCGGCGCTTGGTTAGAATTATTTTTTCTTGAAAACTTGATATTGATGCCACGCAAAAAAAAGGGCCGCCCAATGGGCGGCCCTTTGTTCATTCAGAGGGTCTCTGAATTAGTCTACGATTTTGGACACAACGCCCGAACCAACCGTGCGG
>NZ_PYGJ01000011.1 GCF_003014475.1 Shimia abyssi
AAAACCGGCTCACTGTCGCGCTCGGACCGGTTGGCCAAGTATAACCAACTGATCCGCATCGAAGAAACACTGGGCGAAACCGCGGAATATGCGGGGAAAAGCATTTTGAAGGCGCAGTAAGCAGCTTGCTGCCTTGCGCGATGGCGCGAGTTTGCACATTCTGAGACACAAGTGACGAGGCCCGTGGCAAGCGCGGGCCTCGTTTCGTTTTTGGGAGGTGCGGAATGGCGATCTATAATCTTGGTTCGATCAACATCGATTATTTCTATCAGGTGGAGCATTTGCCCGCACCCGGCGAGACGATTTCGGCCATTGAGTACATGGTGAATTTGGGCGGCAAGGGGTTGAACACGAGTGTTGCCGCGCAGCGTGCGGGGGCAGATGTGCGACATGTGGGGGCGGTTGGGCGCGATGATGCAGTGGTGCGCCGGATGCTGGCGGAGTTGGGCGTGGATGATACGCGTGTTGTTGGTGTCGAGGCGCAAACAGGGCACGCGGTTGTTTATGTGGATGCGGCATCCGAGAATAGTATTGTGATTTTTGGCGGTGCCAATCAGGCGATTGATGAAACAAATGTGCGGGCAGGTTTGGATGGAGCCGGACCGGGCGATTGGTTGTTGTTGCAGAACGAGACCAACGCGAATGAACTGGGCCTGAAGATCGCGCGGGAGAAGGGCATGAAGGTGGCGCTGGTGGCGGCACCTTTTGAGACCGGGGCGTTGGTGGATCTGATCGGGCAGGTTGATCTGGTGTCGATGAACCGGACCGAAACGGCGCAATATGAAGCGGCTTTGGGGCAGGCTGTGCGAGAGGTGCAGGGACCGGCGTTTCTGTTGACCTATGGGGCCGAGGGATCAGTGTTTATTGACGGCGAGAGCGAGACGCGGGTGGCGGCGTTTGCAGTGGATGCAGTGGACACAACGGCAGCTGGTGATACGTTTTTCGGGACATTTCTAGCGCAGCATGCGGCGGGTGCAGGCATCAAAGAGGCGATGCGGTTTGCAAGCGCGGCGGCGGCGGTGAAGGTCACACGCAAGGGCGCGGCAAAGGCGATTCCGAAGGCCGAAGAGGTGCGAGTGTTTTTGCGTTCTGTTTCGGAGTAGCGCCCGGCGCGTTGACCAGGCGCTGGAGCGCATCAGGTGTCGTGGCGGGCCCAGTAGAGCCAAGTGGCCGCTGTCCATGAAAATGACTTGCCGCCCGCCGGATCGCCATCGATCGGGTTGAAGTATTCCGAAAAGCCTTGGGTTGCCAAAAGCTCTCGAATGCGTGCGCGCAGTTCGGGTTCTTCGGGCACGTTGCGTTCTGCCAGACCAAGGCCGATCAGTAGGTTCATGCAAGGCCATGTCGGGCCGCGCCAGTAGCGGTGCGGATCGAATGCCTCGCCGTTCAGGTTATAGCTGGCAATCGGGTATTTGGAGACTGCGAGCGCGTTCTGAAGTTGCGCGCGCATTCCGGGGTGATCAACGCCGGCGTACCAGCACAGGTAGGAGCCGCAGCTGATCGAACCAGAGAATTCGCCGGACGATGTATCACGGGAGTCAAAGGCGGAAATGTCGGGGTTCCAGAGCGTTTGAACGCCCTGTTCGAGCGTTTCGATGTACTGGTTAAGCGACGTGGTGTCGTGGCCGAGTTCGTTGCTGATATGCAAGAAGTCACGCACGGCGCGCAGGGTGATGAAGGTCATCAACGGATCAGAGACGCGGAAAGGATTGATCCGGGCAATCTCGGCGTCGTCCCATTGCGCGCTGCGACCAATTTGCAGGAGCCAGACATAGAGGTCGTAGTCCTTTTGCGTGGGGCGATGAGCGCTGTTTACGTGTTTAGTGTCTTGGCGCGTGTAGCTTTCGACACCGGATGTATCGATGCGGGCCATGGCCTTGTCCCAATCGGGGGCATTGTCGCGGCCGGATTCCCATGGGTGGACCGTAAAGATCGCGCCTTGGTCGTCGAGGCGCCAAGCCATGTACCAGTCGATCCAAGCGCGCAGTTTAGGGACGAGCGCGTTCAGCCGGTCGCGTCCCTGAGCTGGGTTTTTTTCCCAGATCAGGCGAGCGGCGGTGACTGCTACGGGCGGTTGACTGATACCTGAAGAGGGTACGGGGCCGTCGCATCTCCATGTTTCTGGGCCGGGGAAGTAACCGGTTGCCGGGTTGTGGAACAGGATTTGCGGGACCATGCCACTGGCCCACTGGCCGGACATGAGGGTTTCGATTTCCTGCCACGCGCGTTCAAGATCGAACTCGGCGATACCGAGGGCGCTGATCGCACTGTCCCAGTTCCATTGATAGGGATAAAGCCCGTCGGTGGGGATGGTATACCCGCCGCGATCGTTGGCTTTCAATACGTCGATGGCGCGTTGTGTGACCACGTCTGTTGTTGTCATTGCTGCTTATCCTGTGTGCCGAATGCGGCCTGTTTTGTGGTGGTTCTGGACCGGGCCGGATCGAATCTTGTTCTCTGAATAGGAGGATCCGAAACCGATTTCGGCAAGGGCATTTCGGTGGTTTTTTTGCTGCAAGATGATAGAAAGAAAAACTCCCCGGTCAGAGGTTTCTGGCCGGGGAGTTTTATTCATTTGAAACCGCAGAGTGATTGGGCGCGTGACTGTATGCATGCCACAGGCCCGCTCAGACAACTGCGGTTTGGCAGATCACAGGGCCTGTCCGTCTTTGTCAAAGAAGTGCAACATTTCGCCCGGATAGTGCAGGCCAATCGTGGTGCCCGGCGTGAGGTCGGTGTCGCCATTCAGGCGGACAGTCACCCGCTCTTCGACGCCGCAATCAACAATCAGGAACGTATCTGCGCCAAGGTATTCGATCACTTCGACAGTACCGTCGCATTGACCCGTACCAGCCGCAACGACACCGATATGTTCGGGGCGGATGCCCAGCTTGGTCGCGTCGCCGGTTCGGTCGTAGCTGCCGCTGCCGCCGTTATCGAGCTGATAGGTATCCCCCTTGGTCGTGCAAGGCAGGATGTTCATTTTCGGGCTGCCGATAAATTGCGCCACAAACAGGTTGGCGGGGCGTTCATAGAGTTCGCGCGGAGTGCCGACCTGAGCGATGTGACCATATTCGAGAACAACAATCCGGTCAGCCAGTGTCATGGCTTCGACCTGATCGTGGGTCACGTAGATCATTGTACGCTTGAGATTCTGGTGCAGCTTGGCGATTTCGTAGCGCATTTCGACTCGTAGGGCCGCGTCGAGGTTTGACAATGGTTCGTCAAACAGGAACGCGGTGGGGTCACGCACGATGGAGCGGCCAATGGCGACGCGTTGGCGCTGGCCACCTGAGAGATCCTTGGGGCGGCGTTCGAGGAAGGGGCCAAGTTTGAGGATCTCGGCGGCTGCGTTCACCTGTTTGTCGATCTCTGCCTTTGGTACGCCCGCGACCTTGAGTGAGAAACCCATGTTCTCTGCGACGGTCAGGTGCGGATAGAGCGCGTAGGACTGGAACACCATGGTCAGACCGCGTTTGGATGGCGGGTGATCAGTGACGTCGTTGGCGTTGATCTCAAGAGAACCGCGAGAGATGTCTTCGAGGCCGCCAATCATGCGGAGCAATGTTGATTTGCCACAGCCGGAGGGGCCGACGAACACAACAAACTCGCCTTCTTCTATTTTGAGGTCGATGCCTTTGATGACCTGGGCTGTGCCAAACCATTTTTCGACGGATTTAAGTTCGATGCTACCCATCAGTTCCTCCCTGCCCAGTGCAGCCAAACAGCGGCTGTCCAGGTAAATGCATTACCGCCAGCCGGGCTGCCGGTTGTTGGGTCAAAATATTCAGCAAAGCCGTAGGCCGAGATCAGATCTCCGGTCTTGGCGCGCAGCTGTTCGGCCTCTTTGGTGTGGCCCATGTCGTTAAGTCCGATGCCAACCATCATGTTGATGATCGCCCATGTCGGCCCGCGCCAATAACGGCGCGCGTCGAATTTGGGCATGTCGGGATCGTAGCTTGGGATCGGATACGGGACGGTGTCCAACGTGTGGCGCAAGCGGTCGAGCATCTTTTCAGAGTCGATTCCGGCAAACCAGCACATGTAAGAGGCGTTTGAGACGCTCTCGGACCATTCGCCGGAATGCGCATCGCGCGAGTCAAACGAACCGAGGTCATCGTTCCAGAGGGAAAGCGCGCCGGCTTCGAGGCGGGCGATGTCGTCTTCCAACCCGTCCGCTTCGATTCCGAGTGCCGCGCTGAGCGCCAGCAGGTCGCGCGCGGCGCGCAGGCTGGTGAACGACATTGTCGGGTCCGCAACACGGAATGGGTTTGCGCTCAGCAGGGTTTGCTGATCCCAGTTCGATTGGCGACCGATCTGCACCAGTTTGATGTAGCGGTCATAGTCGAATTTGGTTGGGCGATCCTCGCTGTTGACGTGGCTGGTGTCGCGGCGCTGGTATTCGCCCACATCGGACGCGTCGATGCGTGCCATTGTGTTGTCCCAGTCGGGTGCGTTGTCGCGACCCGTTTCCCAGGGGTGGGTGGTGCAGACGGCGCCGCGATCATCCAGACGCCATTTCATCACCCAGCGATGCCATGCAAGCATGGCCGGGAACAGTGCGCGCACGCGCGCTTCGCCTACGGTGCGGTCCTTTTCCCAAATGCGCCGCGCCATGGTGGCGGCGATGGGGGGTTGGATGATCCCAGAGGATGGGATCGGACCGTTGCAGCCCCAAACGTCCGGCCCCGGAAAATAGCCGGGATCGGATTTGTGGAACAGAATATGGGGCACCATGCCGTCGGACCACTGGCCGGAGAACAACGTCTCTAGTTCGGTCCAGGCGCGGTCGTTGTCGAACTCGGCAAAGCCGAGCGCGGCAATTGCGCTGTCCCAGTTCCATTGATAGGGGTAGAGCCCCTCGGTTGGGATGGTGTAACCGCCACGGTCGTTGGCAATAAGGATATTGCGCGCCTCGCGGTCGGGGTTGGTTTGTTGGTTCATAGAAGTCATCCTTTGACGGAGCCCGCTGTCAGACCTTTGGTCATGAAGCGTTCAAGCCCGAGGAACAGCGCCATGATTGGAACGGTGGCGATCACAGCACCGGCCATCAGGTGCTGACGGGGGATTTCAGAGGAGTTCAGCATTGTGACCCCGCGGGTCAGCGTGAACTTTGATGGATCATCAAGCAGCATGAAGGCCAAGAGGAATTCATTCCAGGCGATCATGAAGACATAGAGCGACACAGAGGCCAGCGCCGGAAGGCTGAGCGGCAGGGTGATTTTCCAGATCACAGCCAGACGCGACAGACCATCCATGAGCCCAGCCTCTTCCACTTCGGTTGGCAAGCCACGGAAGTAGCCTTGAAGCATGTAGAGAGCGACTGGGATCGTCGTGACCGGATAGATCATCACAATCCCAAGGATCGAGTTGCGCAATCCGGTCAGCGAGAACGCGATGTAAATCGGCAACGCCAGAACGATCATGGGCACCATGTAGATCAGCAGGATCGAGCGCGAGAACGCCTTTTGGCCCTGAAACCGGAACCGCGCTACGGCGTAGGCGCCGGGAACGCTGAAGGCCAGTGTGATGAACACGGTCAGCACGGACACGAAGAACGATGTCCACAAGTAGCTGCCGAAGTTAAAGTCGCGGAACAGCTCGATGTAGCTGCGGAACAGCGCGGTGCCCTGTGTGAGGTCGATTGAAAAATCCAGAGGATTTTGCAGCAGCGCCTGCTGGGATTTCAGGCTGGTCATAACCATCACATAGAAGGGGATGACCACAATCGCGGTGAAGAAGATATAGCCGAACCCGGTGCAAAACCGGATCACGGCATCTTCGAACTCGTGTCGTGTCAGTTCTCCAAAAGGCAATTCCTTGAGGATCTGGGCTAGGGACACGTGCATGACCGCCGCCATCGAGAGGATGGTGACAAGCGTGGCCTGTAGGGACGTTTCCGGGCCGATGACCACAGGGCCAAGCGATGTCAGGCAAGAAAGCCCGAGCAGCGCTGAGACGGCCAGTCGCGCCGGCGCGTGACGCGCCGGGAAGCGAACATAAGCCAACCCTGCCGCAGCGCCCCAGAGCAGGCTCATGAGAACCTGCGGACGAAACGCTGCGCCCGTCGCAAAGGACATGGTGATTGCAATTGTGGTGGAGATCACCACAAGCCAAAGGGCGCCGAGAACCGGGCCGGTGATAAAACCATTACGCATCAGAGACCCTCCTCGCGGCTGATGAAGCGGAAGAAGACGAAGCTGAAGACAAGCAGGCACATCAGGATCACCACCGCCACCGCCGCACCTGCGCCGATGTTGGAGATCGCAAATGCCTGTTCGTAGACGTTCACGGTGAGCGTTCGTGTGCCCGCGTTACCGCCGGTCAGCAGGAAGATGTCGTCGAACTTGTTGAACGTCCAGATGAAGCGCAGCAGGAACAGTACCGACAGGATGCCTAGAAGCTGTGGGATGCTGAGCAGCCAGAATTTCTGGAACGGAGACGCGCCGTCCATGTCCGCGGCCTCGTACATGCTGGAGTCGATGGATTGCATACGCGCCAGAATGAAGAGGAAGGACAGCGGGAAGTAACGCCAGATTTCAAACACTGTGACCATGATCAGCGCCAATGGGCGTTCGCCGAAGAAGTTGATCGGGTCTGTTCGCAGGCCCATCTGCACCAGTAGTGCGTTTGCTGATCCGGAAAACGGGTCAAACAGGGCTACCCAAGTGAAGGCAACGGCAATGACCGGGGCAACATAGGGGAACAGGTAGAGGCCGCGAATGAACCCTTGGCCCTTGAAGCTTTTGTTCAGCAAAAGTGCCGCGAAAAGGCCCATGAGCAAGGCACCAATGGTGCCAAAGACAGTGTAAAACAGTGTCACCCAGAAGACGCCCCAGAACTCGGACCCGTCAAAGACGCGGGCGTAGTTTTCCAGGCTGAAATCAAGGTTTGTCAGAATATTGGGACCGCTGCCGGTGAGCTTGGGCTCGGAGGCTTCGATCTGTTGTTCGAGCGCGTCCGGGTCGCCATCAAGCGTGACGGGAACGCGGATGCGTTCGCGTTGGCCGCCGGTCAGGGTGCCAAAATCGCAGAACAAGTCCCGGCCATTGAGCTGGCACGGAGCAGTGACGCCCGCGGTCGCGGTCACGCCATCGGGCAGCGTATCGCTGAGGGTGACGCCGGTGACATCGATGTCCTGACTTGAATTCCGCAGGCGGTATTCGATGCGCAGGTCGTCGCCTGAGCCACGCAAGCTCTCGCGGACGACCGGAGCCGGGGGGCGCAGGTCGGACAGGGAAAAGGGTTTAAAGCTGATCCAGAAGATCGCTAACAAGGGCAGGACCACAACAAGTGATACACTGACGAGCGTAGGGGCCAGAAGCGCCCATGCCAAACGCGCCTCGCGTTTCGCAAGCGCTCCCGTGCCGGTCGGTGGAGTAGCCGAAGACATGGGGGAACCTCGAAGGGGTAAGTGCAGCGGCGCGGACGCCGCTGCGGAAAGCCAAAAGGTAGGTTTACTGAACCTTGGCGAGTTCTTCGTTCATTGCTGCAACTGCTGCAGCTGCGTCAACTTCGCCGTCGATGTATTCACGGACAACGCGGTTGATCGCCTGGCTGTTGATCATCTTAGAGGCCAGCGACAGCTGTCCTTCGGAGACGCCCCAACGCTGGGCAACGTCCAGACCGCCAACGATCTCGTCGATCATTGCCTGGTCATAGAGTTCACCAAGCGGTGCTTTGCGATCCACACCGACGGGCAGTTCAGCCCATGCATCGGAGAACGCGCTTGCGTTGTCGGCATTACCGCGACGTACCGGGAATTTGCCTTCGGGTGCGATCGACAGGGTTTGTGTGTAGCCCTGATCCATGGCGTATTTCACGAAGTCCATTGCCGCGTCTGTGTCGGCGTCGTTGGTGATGCCGAAGTAACGCACGTCACCCCATGCAGCGCCATCAGGGTTAGATGGGCCAGAGAAGGTGGTGACGATGCCGGTTTTGGCGGCCAGATCACGCGAGGTTGGATCGTCGTTGATGGTGGGCGGAGCGCTGTCACGCAGACCAGCCAGTTCATCAAGGATGAAGGGCGACCAGATGATCATCGCAGCTTTGCCAGCAAAGTAGAGTTCGCGCGATTGTTTCCAGTAGAGCTCACCGGGAGGCGATGCCTTTGCGATGGCTTTGTAGAAATCCAGAACTTCGGTTGTTGCAGCAACGTCCAGTGGCTGGAACCCATCGGGGCCAACCGGGCTGACACCATTGGCGAGGAAGACATGTTCCAGAACCTGGCTCATGAAGTTTTCGTCAACTTTGGTGGCGGCAACAAAGCCGTACATTTCTGGCGGGTTGTGCAGTTTTTCCAGCGCGGCCAGAACGTTTGCGTAGGAGTTGGGGGCCTCGAGGCCAGCCGCGTCAAACGCGTCTTTGCGGTAGACAACCATTTGGGTCCAGCCATCAACGGGAACCGATGCGGTTTCGTCGTTGAACGCTGCCATGGCAAGCGCGCCGGGGGCAAATGTGTCGGTGCCGAGATCTTCGATCACTTCGGTGGCTGCTTCGGTATCAAGGATACCTGCTTCGGCCCAAGGCAGGGCGTATTGCAGCGTGTGATAGATAACGTCAGGCAGATCGCCAGCGGCGTATGCAGCTGTGGCACGTGTGCCAAGATCGTTTTCGCTGACAGGGATAACTTCAACGGTGGTGCCGGTTTCAGCTTTGAACTGGTCCGCCATTTCCTGCTGCTTGGCAAGACGCTCGGGCTGTTCTTCTGTGGTCCAGAAGCGGATCGTGTCCGCCTGAACGGACATCGCCGTCAGCGCAAGCGCAAGCGATGAGCTAAGCATCAGCTTTGCGGCTTTGGGTGTGAGTTTCATCTTTGGTTTCCTCCCAAGATTTTGGTCAGTGGTTTTCAAGAATTTTCTGTGCCAGCTGTTCTGACGTCAGAGTCGGCGGGCCATCCGAGGCCCGTTCGATCAGGACCGCCTCGCTCAATTCGCGAAGCGTTTCGGGGTGTTCCCCCCGAATTTGGCGGATCAACAAGGTTGCGAGCCGGGAACCGGCCATGCGCGAATCCACGTTGAAGGACGTGAGGGGCGGGTGGGCGTATTGGCATTCGGGAATGCCGTCATAGCCAACAACCGAGACGTCGCGCCCTATTTCCAGACCCAGCTCTGCTGCGACCGGGTAGAACCCAAGCGCGGCCAGATCCGTCGCAAAGATGATAGCGGTTGGTGGGTTGTCCAATTTCAACAAGGCGCGCGCCTCGACGGCGCCTTCTTCGCGGGTGCGGGCACCATCGCGCACCAGATCAGGGTCATATGACAGACCCGCAGCGGAGAGCCCGTTGGCATAACCTTCGCGGCGCAGGTGGGTGTAGTTGAACTTGAGGTCGCTGCCGACAAACCCGATCCGGGTGTGGCCAAATCCAGCGAGGCGTTTGACTGCCTTGTGGATCGCTGTCTCGCCGGAAATGTCGAACCAGGATGTATCGGCGGGCGGTGTGCGCTGGCCGTACCCGGTGCGCCCATAGAGAATATGCGGCACGTTGAGCGCACGAAGGTGGGCCACACGTGGGTCCTTGACCGCCGTACGCGGCAGGATAAAGCCGTCGGCCTTGCGCTCTTCGAACAGACGACCAAGGATGTCGAGCATATCCGGTTCGGATTTGGCGGTTGAAATTGTGACGGTCCAGTCACTCTCGCCTGCCGCTTCGCAGGCACCGGCAATGAAATCGCGCAAAAAGGGATTATGCCCATCGGGTTCATCGCTGTTCAGCACCATGGCTATGGCGCGCACACGGCCGGTGCGGATCGCCTGGGCGTGGCTGAGCGGGCGATACCCAAATTGCCGGGCGGCGTTTTCGACGCGCTTGCGAGTGGCGGGAGAAATATCTTTGTAGCCATTCAGCGCGCGGGACACGGTACTCTTGGACAACTTGAGATGCGCCGCCAATTCATCAAGCTTCACGCGCCCTGTGACGGGTGGGCGTTTGGCCAAAGGATCAGTGTTTTGCACAGCGGGATTCGTTGTCATGCCCTAAAGCCTCCACTCCGAAACCGGTTTCGGCAATAGTAAAGTTAGTTTTTTGCTGGTGGATATAACCGTTATATTTCAGCATATTAAAGGAGAATGCCCCAATTCTACCGCGAATGGAGCCATAATTTTAGGCTGAAAACAAATCGACCCATGCCGCCAAATGGAGCGGTCAAAAGCAGGTGAAATTTGGACATTGTACAGCGGTCATGTTGCCGCACACCAAAGGATTCTTCGGATCCGGACATGGAGGCCATGTAAGTCATGGACCGGTGCCAGGATCAGACTGGGGCGTGCTTAGAAACGGGTAATGACCGTTGCTCCGACCGATTGGAACTTGTCCATGTTCATCAAGGCGGCGGGCGCGTCAGACAGGCTGATTTGATCGCCAACAAGAAGGCTTGGGTTGAGCTTGCCGTTTTTGACCATATCCAGCATGGCGCCGTAGCGATGAGCCTGCATTCCGTGCGAGCCTAGCAGTTCGATTTCCTGCCCTACGATCTTGGGCATTGGGACCGCAGGGGTCGCGTGTTCGCCAAGCATCAAACCAACCTGAACATGCTTGCCACGTGGGCGAAGGCACAGGATCGAGTTGGTCATAGTGACAGAGTGCCCAAGCGCGTCCAAAGACACATTTGCGCCGCCCTTGGTGATTTCCCTGATCGCTTCGGGGACGTCGTTTTGCACACCGTTAACGGTCGCAATTGCGCCAAGATCAGCGGCCAGAGCGAGCTTTTCTGGTGTGATGTCTACGGCGATCACGTTGGCGCCGACAGCATTTGCGATCATCACCGCAGAAAGCCCGACACCGCCGCAGCCGTGGACGGCGACCCATTGACCGGCTGAGATCTTGCCCTGATCGATCACCGCGCGGAACGAAGTTGCAAAGCGGCAGCCAAGGCTGGCGGCGGTTGCAAAATCCATGGTTTCCGGGAGGGCGACGACATTCAGGTCGGCCTGATGAATGGCGACAAATTCGGCAAAGCTGCCCCAATGGGTGAAGCCGGGCTGTTCCTGTTGCGGGCAGACCTGTTGATGTCCAGCGTGACATTCAGAGCAAGCTCCGCAGCCGCAGATAAAGGGAACGGTGACGCGGTCGCCGACCTTCCAGTTGGTAACGTCTTTGCCGACAGCCTGAACGATGCCAGCCAGTTCGTGGCCGGGGATATGGGGGAGTTCGATGTCGGGGTCATGCCCGACCCAGCCGTGCCAGTCGCTGCGGCAAACGCCGGTTGCCTGAACCTTGAGAACTACACCATGCGGCGCCGGTGTTGGGTCATCAACGGTGGTGACTTTGGGGGACTGGTTAAAGTTTTCGTAGAGAACAGCTTTCACGAGTGGAGACCTTTGTTGAACTTAGCCAGCTGAGACATAGCACGGTCTGGGAGATGCGAAAGAGTTTGGGTGTGGCACACGGGCCGGGGACGTGCGCGGCGAAAGATTCGGACAGTCACGAAAAAGGGCGAGTTAAAACCCGCCCTTTTGTTCGTGGAAAATGTTAGGGCGTCAGACCGTTGTGCCCTTGATGCGGATCGCCGTTCCCACCGTGCCAGCCATCAGACCGACGACGACGGCGATGAAGGCTTCGATCATGTCGACATCGGCCATCTGGAACCCTGCAAACACCAGAGTTTCAAATATCCCGACCGCTCCACCCAGCGCCGCGCCAAGAAAGACGTTTCGTGTCATCATGCCCAGCGCAAGGCCAAGGATGCCGGGTAAGCTGAGGACGTTGCCGCCAATTGTTCCAAGTAGATCAAGCATGGTCTCAGCCTCCGGGTTTGGTATCTGTTGTATCGTTCAGGTAGTCGCGGATCGCCTCTGGATCGGCCGCTGCTGCTTTGAGCGGCTTGGGGCCATCTTCGAGCGCGAGTTCCTCGACAACGCGTTTGTATTCTTCGAGATACCCCTCGGGCAACTTGTGGGCGATGCCCTGATGGCAATCGATGCAGGTCATGTCGTTGTCGATTGCGCGCTGGTGTTCGTTTGAGGCGCGGGTTTCCTGAAGCGTAAAGTCCATATAGTCAAAGTTGTGACAGTTGCGGCATTCGCGGCTGTCAGATTGTTTCATCTTGCGCCATGTCTGGGCGGCCATGTGCAGGCGGTGATCTTCGTATTTCTCTTCTGTGCTGATGGTGCCCATCACCTCGTGATAGACATCCTTGACCGCCATCACCTTGGCCTTGATCTTGTGGTTCCATTCCTTGGGCACGTGGCAGTCTGAACAGATTGCACGAACACCGGAGTGGTTGTTGTAGTGAATGGTCTCGCGATACTCACCAAGGTTGGTTTCCATTGTGTGACACCCGGTGCAGAATTCCTCGGTGTTGGTCATTTCCATCGCCCAGTGGAAGCCGCCCCAGAACAGGATGCCACCAAGGAAGCCCGCGATCAGGGTGAAGCCAACGCTGAGCACACCGGTGGGTGTCCAGAACCAGTTCCAGAGGCGTCCGATTGGGCCGCGCTTTTTGTCGTGGTCGGTCATGGGTCAGTTCCTTTCCATGCGTCTCACTTGGACGGCTCGAATGTATTGTCGACAAGTGGCAGGGCGTCGACCTGAGGGACGTGGCACTGGTTGCAGAACCAGCGAGTGCCGGCGACCTGATCAAGCTGATTGCCGTCGCGATCCAGATAGTGGGTCATCGACAGAGTTGGCGCGCCGCGTTCTCCGGCCACGGACCAGTCGTGGCAGGCCAGACATTCATTGGCGTTGCGGTCGATCTGGTGCTGTTCGATGGAGTGCGGGATCAGTGGCGGCTGTTGACGGTAGGCGCGTGGAAAGCGTTTTTCGTCCTGTTTGTGGTTAGACTCGAGTGGCACGTACTCGTCGACCTGCACACCGCGCAGGGATTTGACGGTCCCGGCCTGCTGAGCCACGGCAATGCCACCTATGGCGACAAGGGCCCCGATGGTCAGGGCGCTGATGAGGCGTATTGTTTTCATCTTGCTATCTCCATTGCTTGCTCAGGCGGCTTTGCCGACCTTTGGCGCAGGGTTGGATCGCGTTCGGACACGCCCCGGCGCGGGGGTGTCGTCGAAACGATGGGTGAATTGAAAAACTTTGGGCGCGCAGACGTCGATGCAGCGGCCGCAGTTGGTGCAATCTGCGGACAGGATCAGCGGAGTGTCGCTGTCCTGACCACGCAGGGCGGGGGTGATGACATGCATCTCGGGGCAGACAGCGAAGCAGTCCATGCAATCGTCGCAGTCTGCACGGTTATTGGCAGTGACGCGGAGCAGGGATTTTTGCCCCAAGAGGCCGTAGAATGCACCGACAGGGCACAGGTGGCCACACCAACCGCGACGCGCCAGCAGCAAGTCAAACAGGAAGACGCCAATCACAAAGGTCCAGGCAAATCCCATGCCAAAGATCAGGCCGCGGTGCAGCATCGAGATCGGGTTTACGACTTCCCATGCGATGGTGCCGGTCAGTACCGAGACCACCAGTACCATTGCGAGCATAAAGAGGCGCGTACCACGTTTGGGTTGCCAGCCTTTGGGTAGGTCGAGTTTGCGGTGCAGCCAGCTGGCGGCGTCGGTCACCGGGTTGATGGGACACACCCAAGAGCAATAGACACGCCCACCAATGAGCGCATAGGCAACACCAATGACGAGTGCGCCGATAAGAGCCGTGAGTTCCGGCCAATGGCCCGCCACAACGGATTGCACCGCGATAAACGGGTCGGTCAGGGGCAGAATGTCGAAGGTCAGCGAACCGGACAGGTTTCCTTTGACCCACCAGATGCCGAACCATGGACCCAAAAGGAAAAGCGAGAGAAAGAACGTCTGACTGATACGTCGCAGGATCAGAAAGCGGTGGGCGTGCCACCAACCATTTTCCAACACAGCTTCGCGGCCCACCGGGAGGTGTATTGTGTCACTCATCAGTTGGACCCCCCAAGCGTTGGCAGCTGGAATGCTGGTTCAAATCCACCGGGCGCGGCAAGGTTATCTGTGCCCGGGCCGGGCAGTCGGTCGGGCAGATCGATGAGTTCATCTACCAGTGGAGTGTTTTCCTCCCAGCCACGTTTGTAGTGATCGGCGGCTTCGGCGCGGGCGGTACGGAAGGGCAGAACCTTGATCGCGCTTTCGTCAGGCAGAACGCAGGATTTTTCGCATTTTCCACATCCTGTGCAGGCGTCGGCGTGCACAGTGGGCATGAAGATGGCGTGGTGGCCAGAGCGTTCGTTGTGGCTGCGTTCAAGGGTGATCGCCTCGTCGATGACAGGGCAGACGCGATAACAGACGTCACAGCGCAGACCGAGCGCGTTGAGGCAGTTTTCCTGATCGATCAGGACGGCGACGCCCATACGCGCATCGTCGATGTTGGTGAGGTCATGGTCAAGTGCGCCGGTGGGGCAGGCGACGACACAAGGGATATCATCACACATTTCGCACGGCACGTCGCGGGCGGTGAAAAAAGGTGTGCCGGTCGCCGCACCATCAACGCCCAGTTCCGCCAGAACCAGCGTATCGTAGGGGCAGTCGCGCACACAAAGGCCACAACGGATGCAGGCGGCGAGGAAATCGTTTTCGGGCAAGGCGCCGGGTGGTCGGATGGCACGTTGCGGCAGGGCACGCGCATCCTGAACCAACCACACAAGCCCCATGCCCGCCACTGCACAGCCCGCCGTGCCGCGCGCTGCATCCTGAAGGAAGCGGCGGCGGGCGCGGTTTTCTGGCTGTGTCTGCGGAGCGGACATGGCTTTGACTTTCGTTTTCGAGAAGTGGAGAGCGCGCTGGGCGCGCTCTTACCGGTTCAGGCGCGCTCGACTTTACAGGCGCATTTTTTGAAGTCGGTCTCTTTGGAGAGCGGACAGGTCGCATCCAGCGTCAGCTTGTTGGTCAGCTGATGTTCATCGAACCACGGCATGAACACGACGCCACGAGGCATCTTGTTGCGGCCACGGGTTTCGACGCGGCTGATTACCTCGCCCCGGCGGGTAGACAGCGTGATCTCCTGCCCACGGCGCAGGCCACGATCGCGCGCATCCTCGGGGTGCATGAACACCTGTGCTGAAGGGTAAGAGCGGTGCAGCTCGGGCACGCGGCGGGTCATTGAGCCAGAGTGCCAATGTTCCAGAACGCGACCTGTGACCAGCCAGAGGTTGTAATCCTCATCCGGTTCTTCGGGCGCTGGTTCAAACGGAGCAAAGATGATGTTGGCCCGGCCATCCGCGTTGCCGTAGAATTTGACGCCCTCGCCTTCTTTGACGTAGGGGTCATAACCCTCGCGGAAACGGTAGAGCGTTTCTTTGCCGTCCACCACGGGCCAGCGCATTCCGCGGGCTTGGTGGTAGTCATCAAAATCTGCCAGATCGTGGGCTTTGCCACGGCCAAAGTCTGCGTATTCTTCAAACAGGCCTTTTTGAACGTAGTAGCCGAAATCTTTGGATTCTTCGTTATTGAACCCTTCGGCTGTTTCGGACAGTGGGAATTTGTTGACCTTGCCGTTTTCGTACAGAACCTCATACACGGTTTTGCCTCGATACTCGGGCATTTGTGCGATGAGTTCTTCGGGCCAGACATCTTCGATGGTGAACCGCTTGGAGAACTCCATGATCTGCCAGAGGTCTGATTTGGCCTCTCCGGGGGCGTCGACCTGTTGGCGCCAGAACTGGGTGCGGCGCTCTGCGTTACCATAGGCGCCCTCTTTCTCGACCCACATGGCGGTGGGTAGGATCAGGTCGGCGGCCAGCGCGGTTACGGTTGGATAAGGGTCCGACACGGTGATAAAGTTGTCCGGGTTACGATAGCCGGGATAGCCTTCTTCGTTCATGTTCGGGGACGCTTGCAGGTTGTTGTTGCACTGAACCCAGTGACAATTCAGTTCGCCATCCTTGAGTTTGCGGTGCTGAAGAACAGCATGAAAGCCGGGCTTAGGTGGGATTGTGCCGTCTGGAAGTTTCCATTTTTCCTCGGCGATTTTGCGGTGTTCTTCGTTTGCAACAACCATGTCGGCGGGCAGGCGGTGAGCAAAGGTGCCCACCTCGCGTGCGGTGCCGCAGGCAGAGGGCTGACCTGTGAGCGAGAAGGGCGAGTTGCCCGGTTCCGAGATTTTGCCAACGAGTAGGTGGACGTTGTACATCAGTCCGTTCACCCAAGACCCACGGGTGTGCTGGTTGAACCCCATAGTCCACAAGGACATGACCTTGCGGTCGGGATCGGCATATTGCTGAGCGAGGTGCAGCAGTTTGTTTTCAGGAACACCGGAGAGTTCCGAAACCTTTTCGAGCGTATATTCAGAGACGTACTCTTTGTATTGTTCGAAGCTGATTTTTTCGAGTTTGCCCGAGTTGGGGTTCGCTGCGGCCTTTTGCAATTCGTGTTCGTCACGTAAGCCATATCCGATATCTGTGGCGGTTTTGGTAAAGTTGACGTTCTTGTTCACGAAGTCCCAGTTCACCGCGTCATTTTCGATGATGTAGTTTGCGATGTAGTTCAGGATCGCGAGATCGGTTTGGGGTGTGAAGATCATGCCGTTGTCGGCCAGTTCGAACGAGCGGTGTTCGAAGGTCGAGAGAACGTGCACCTCGGCACCGGGTTTGGTCAAGCGGGTGTCGGTGAGGCGCGACCAGAGGATGGGGTGCATCTCGGCCATGTTCGAGCCCCAGAGTACAAACGTATCGGCATGTTCAAAATCATCATAACAGCCCATTGGTTCGTCGATGCCAAAGGCGCGCATAAAGCCGACCACGGCGGAAGCCATACAGTGCCGCGCGTTTGGGTCGATGTTGTTGGACCGCAGGCCGGCCTTCATGAATTTGGCTGCGGCGTAACCTTCCCACAGGGTCCATTGGCCGGAGCCAAATATGGAAACGGCGGTAGGGCCCTTTTCTTTGAGGGTTGCTTTCCATTTCTCGGCCATGACGTCAAAGGCTTCGTCCCAGCTTACGGGTTCGAATTCGCCATTCTTGTCATAGGCACCATTGGACTTTCGCAAGAGGGGAGTTGTCAGGCGATCCTGACCGTACATGATTTTGGACAGGAAATAGCCCTTGATACAGTTCAGGCCCCGGTTCACCGGCGCCTTTGGGTCGCCTTGGGTGGCGACAACGCGGCCATCCTTGACCCCAACCAGAACAGAGCAGCCAGTGCCGCAGAAGCGGCAGGCGGCCTTGTCCCAGCGGATGTCGGGTGTGCCGACCTGTGCCGTAGCGGCTTGAGGCATGGAGATACCGGCAGCCGAAGCGGTGGCCGCGGCGGCGGTGGCCTTTAGAAAGGAGCGTCGGGAAGTTGGCAAAGTCATGGCTGGGCCTCCTCAGAGCGTATGCGTGACGGCCGTTTCAGGGCCGACCGGTTCGAAATGGTGATAAGTGAGCGTGACAGTCAGCACGCCGGGGATCTGGTGCATGTCCATGATCTGTTCAGAGGCGCGTTTGTCAGATGTGTCTTCAACGGTCACGACAACGCGTCCATCTTCGTGCGCATGAACCTCGCCGCCCTCAGTCGAGTTAATGGCGTCGATGACCTGCTGGGTCATGTCGGGCATGGTCTGAACCAGACATCCGCAGATATTCAGCATGGCGTTTCCTCGCTGGGCTGGTGTTGGAAAAAGGTGATGGCGTTGGTGGGGCACGCCGTTAGGCAGGCACCGCAGCCCGTGCATGTGTCAGGGTCCATCCGAGGCTCTGATCGCCCGCCGGTGGCCAGACGAAAGCGGATGGATTGCGCATCGCAGTGATCTTCGCAGGTGCGACAGGTGACACCCTGAAGCGAGAGGCATTCCGCGGTGGGTTTGGCGCGCCAGTCCCATACGGTGGTAGGCAGCAGTGCGCCAGTTTCGCAGGCACTTGCGCAATCGCCGCAGAAGGTGCAGGCGCCAAGGGAAAGGTCCACTTTGGGAAAGCCGTCTTCGTCTTTGAGCAGAATGGATTCGGGGCACGCAGCGAGACAATCACCGCAAGCGGAGCACGCCTCTGGGAAGGCGTCAGCGGGTACAGCACCGGGCGGGCGCATGACAGTTTTGTGCCGGAACTGGCCCCTTAGAAACGAACGTCTTTCTGGCTGGTGCGTCATAGGATTTCCTCTGACAATTGCACGCTGGTTTGAAACAAAACTTTGAAATAACGTTTGAAGCGTAGCACAGAATTTTCAATTCGCTCCAGTATATCTTTGGAAACGTTCAGTTTTCCCATTTCGGCGCACGAACTGTCGGTAGGTCGCGCATTGTTTCGAGCGTGTTCAGACGAGGAGCCAAAACCATGTATCTCTTTGTCACCTTTATGAAATTCCCGTGATTTGGCGTGAAGTTTCCGTGAGGTCACGCTGCCCAGGCTAAGCGGGTTTTCGAGACTTCCTAGAGCGGTTTTTGCACCGGATTCAGTATGATCCAATCGGCCGAAAGTAGAGAGTATTATCGAGCCACCCGCACGTTTCAGCGCTGTGCTTGCGGTTGTGGGTGCGCGACGGATTCTTGCATTTGCATCATTGATTCGAGGTTGGTTCGTGCCGGTGCCTTTTGAGCGAGTAAGGTAGGCAGGAGTGACAACACGTTGGCCACACGGATCTGACGCCCATCGCATCATGCGGCGCGGTAATCTGAATTGACTGGTACACGAATTGTGCATTGCGGACTTTCCAAGTAGTCGTTGATGCATAATAGAAACGACCGCGACGCGACTTGACATTAGTCAAGTGTGTTGGGCCACGTTGCGAAAGTGCGTGATGAAGCCAGGCCGTAGCGCTTTGACGTCAGGGGGAAAGAGCAATGAATCATGAGGCGCACAAAGAAATCGCGCGGCGGGCTTTGTTGATTCAGGCACTTCCGGAGCGGCACGTTGAGACGATCCTGTCCAAAGCGGTCTGGCAGCGGTTTGACCGGGGCGAAACCATATTTTTGCAAGGGGACAGCGCGCAGGTGATCCACATTGTCGTGGCGGGGTGGGTCAAGCTGTATCGGATGACCCCCGGCGGCAAGGAGGCTGTTGTCAGCGTATTTACCCGCGGCGAAAGCTTTGGGGAGGCGGTGGCGCTGCGCGCGTTACCGTATCCAGTCTCGGCGGAGGCGGTGACGGCGAGCGACATCATGTGTATTCCGTCATCGACGCTGGTTGATTTGATCCGAGGGGATAGTGAGGTTGGATTGACAATCCTGTCCTCGACATTTGGGCATTTGCACCAGCTTGTGCAGCAGTTGGAAATGCTGAAATCACGGAATGGCGCGCAAAGGATTGCGGAGTTTCTGCTGAGCCTGTGTGATTGTGAGACGGGGCAATGCACAGTGCGTTTGCCATATGACAAGGTGCTGATTGCCGGGCGTCTGGGTATGACACCTGAAAGCCTGTCCCGGTCGTTCTCCAAGTTGCGGCAAGCCGGTGTGATTGTGGAGCGGGACCGGGCGAGAATTGGGGATATTGATGCGTTGCGGTCCTATGCAGAGGCTGATGATTGATTAGATCACGCCGTCGCCTTTAAGTGTTTCAAGGTCAGACGAGGTCAGGCCGAGCTCCGACCAAATAGACGTGTTGTGTTTGCCCAAAGTGGGCGGCGGGCTAGAAACCGTAGGTGCAGCTCCGTCTAGTTTGATACCGGTTGTGACCACGCTGATGTCGCGCTCAACGCCGCGCACGTCTGAGTATGTCGCGAGAAAGCCGCGATCCGCTACCTGTGGGGTCGTCAGGGCGTCTGGCACGCTGAGGACCGGGCCGCAGGGCACGCCGAGGTGGTTCAGTTCCTCGACCCATTCGGCGGCGATACGAGTGGTGAGAACAGTTTCCAGATGTGCCTTGAGGGTCAGGCGGTTTTGTTTGCGCGCCTCGCGTGTGGCGAATTCTGGTACGGTGCAGAGGTGTTCGAGGCCAAGGTGACGGGCAAAGATCTGCCATTGCTCGTCCTTGTTGGCAGCAATGTTGATCAGGCTATCACGCGCTTGAAATGCGCCGGAGGGGGCGGAGGTGAGGTTTTCGTTGCCGTTGGCAGTGGGAGTGACACCCGCGATCAAGTGGTTGGACACGGCCCAACCCATGGTGGCCAGCACGGATTCCAACATCGAGACGTCGATCATCGTGCCACGCGGTGTAGCGTTTAGAGCGGCGGCGATGGCAAAGGCGGCTGTCATGCCGCCGACTGTATCGGCGATAGGGTAGCCGACGCGCAAAGGCGCGCTTTGGGTGTCGCCCGTGATGGACATCACACCAGAGATGCCTTGGATAATTTGATCATAGGCAGGGCGATGTACCCACGGCCCGTCTTGGCCAAAGCCAGAGATGGCGCAGTAGATCAATCGCGGATTGGCGTGTTGAAGGGTCTCATAGCCGACCTTGAGCCGGTCCATCACGCCGGGGCGGAAGTTTTCGACAACGACATCGGCAGTTTTGACGAGGCGTAGGAACAGATCCCTGCCGCGTGGGTCCTTGAGGTTTAGCGTGACGGATTTTTTTCCTGCGTTTTGAGCCAGGAAGGAGACGCCCATGCCTCGAGAGTTCAGGTCTGGGTCTGCGCCGAGCTGGCGGGCGAGGTCGCCACGACCGACGGTTTCCACCTTGATCACCTCGGCTCCGAGATGGGCCAGTTGGTGACAGCAGAACGGGCCAGCGAGGACGTTGGTCAGGTCGAGAACTCTGACTTTGGCAAGGGGTTTGGACATCAGCGCCTCCTTGTCCGTTTGACGACCCGGACGTCAACGAATGGTGGAGCAGGGATGCGGGGCGATCAAGAGGGAATGCCGCTGGCGATTCTCAGACAGTTTGCTACAAACGAAAAACGCGGGGATAATACCCCACGTTTGGAATTGGTTCTGAGCGTTTGGTTAGCCGCCAAAGTCATCCAGCATGATGTCTTCGCGGTCTACACCCAGATCGACCAACATATTGATCACCGACTGGTTCATAATGGGTGGGCCACACATGTAGAATTCGCAGTCTTCCGGTGCCGGATGGGCGTTGAGGTACTCCTCGTAGAGCACGTTGTGAATGAACCCTGTATGGCCGTCCCAGTCATCCTCGGGCAGAGCATCAGACAGGGCGACGTGCCATGTAAAATTCGGGAACTCTGCGGCAAGTTGGTCGAAATCTTCGACAAAGAACATCTCTTTCTTGGAGCGCGCACCGTACCAGAACGTGATCTTGCGATCTTTGTTCTTGAGGCGTTTGAGCTGGTCAAAGATGTGAGACCGCATAGGGGCCATGCCGGCGCCACCGCCAACAAAGACCATCTCTTTTTCGGTTTCGCGCGCGAAGAATTCGCCAAACGGACCGGAGATAGTGACCTTGTCACCTGGCTTCAGGTTGAAGATGTATGACGACATCTGACCCGCAGGGATGCCTTGCGAACCCGGAGGAGGCGAGGCGACGCGGACGTTGAGCATGATAAGGCCCTTTTCGTCCGGGTAGTTTGCCATGGAATAGGCGCGCTCGATCGGTTCGGACACAGTGGAATCGTATTGCCACAGGTTAAACTTGTCCCAGTCTTCGCGGTACTCTTCCTGAATGTCGAAATCGGTGTATTTGAGCGAGTGCGCGGGTGCCTCGATCTGGATATAACCACCAGCGCGGAAGTTTACGTCTTCGCCTTCGGGCAGTTCAAGAACGAGGTTCTTGATGAAAGTGGCAACGTTTTCGTTCGAACGAACGGTGCATTCCCATTTTTTGACGCCGAATACTTCCTCGGGAACTTCGACTTCCATGTCTTGTTTTACGGCCACCTGACAGGACAGGCGGTCGCCACAGGCCGCTTCCCGCTTGGTGATGTGGCCTTCTTCGGTTGGCAGGATCGATCCGCCGCCCGAGTGGATTTTCACGCGGCATTGCGCGCAAGTGCCACCGCCGCCGCAGGCGGAGGGGACAAACAGTTTCTGTTCTGCGAGGGTTTGCAGCAGTTTGCCCCCGGCGGGTACAGAGATGGTTTTCTCGCCGTTGATGACGATGTTCACATTGCCGCTGGACACCAGTTTGGAGCGGGCGGCCAGAATGATTGTGACCAGCGCCAGAACGATTGCGGTGAAGAGGGCAATGCCAAGGCCGAATGTTGCCATAGTGTCAGCTCCTCAGAGTTTCACGCCGGAGAAGGACATGAAGGCCATAGCCATCAGTCCTGCGGTGATGAAGGTGATCCCAAGGCCCTGAAGCCCGTCGGGGATGTCGGAATATTTCAACTTTTCTCGTACGCCAGCCATCGCGGTGATCGCCAGTGCCCAGCCAAAGCCCGAAGAGATGCCGTAGGTCACAGATTCTGCGAGGTCATAGCTGCGTTCGACCATGAAGAGCGAACCACCAAGTATGGCGCAGTTCACGGTGATCAGCGGCAAGAAAACACCGAGCGCGTTGTAGAGCGGCGGGAAGTACTTATCGAGCACCATTTCGAGGATTTGAACCAGCGCGGCGATCACCCCGATATAGGAGATCAGGCCCAGGAATGTCAGATCCACGTCAGGGAACCCGGCCCATGCCAGCGCACCGGGCGCGAGCAGG
This sequence comes from Shimia abyssi, assembly GCF_003014475.1. Taxonomy (GTDB): domain Bacteria; phylum Pseudomonadota; class Alphaproteobacteria; order Rhodobacterales; family Rhodobacteraceae; genus Shimia; species Shimia abyssi. The sequence continues at coordinate 22,383 of NZ_PYGJ01000011.1, forward strand.
TAGTTCAGGATCAGGTTGTTGGCAGGTACGGTGATCGACTGAACCACCATTACCGATATACCCAGACCAATTGCCGTCGAGATCTTTTTCGATACGGCGATAAAGGTACACATGCCCAAGAAGAAGGAGAGGGCAAGGTTTTCAACAAAGATAGCCTTTACGGCGAGAGAGAGAAGACCTTCCATCAGTGCGCCTCTGCAACTTGGATTTTGTATTCACGCTCTTCCACTTGGGCAGGTTTCCATGTGCGGAACGCCCAGATGATCAGACCGATGATGAAGAATGCCGATGGTGGCAGGAGCAAGAGACCGTTGGGCACATACCAGCCGCCGTTGTTCACGGTTTCTAGGATGGTGATGCCAAACAGGCTTCCTGCGCCAAAAAGTTCGCGGATCACGCCGACCATCATCAGGATCAGGCCATAGCCGAGCCCGTTGCCGACCCCATCGATAAAGCTGGCGACAGGTGGGTTTTTCATCGCAAACGCCTCAGCGCGGCCCATGACGATACAGTTGGTAATGATCAGGCCCACAAAGACCGAAAGCGTCTTGGAAATCTCAAACGCGTATGCCTTGAGCATCTGGTCTACGAGGATCACCAGCGAGGCGATAATGACCATCTGTACAATGATCCGGATCGAGCCGGGGATCTGGTTGCGGATCATCGAGATGAACATCGATGAGAACCCGGTGACAAGCGTCACGGCGACCGACATCACAAAGGCGACCTGCAACGAAGATGTCACCGCGAGGGCGGAGCAGATGCCAAGGACCTGGAGCGTGATCGGGTTGTTGTCGACCAATGGGTCGATCAGCATTTCTCTACGTTTATGCGCCATTACACGCCCCCCGCTTTGAGGTTATCCAGGAATGGTTTATAGCCGCTTTCGCCCATCCAGAAGTTCACTAGATTGTGGACGCCGACAGTGGTGAGTGTTGCCCCGGCCAAAGCGTCGATATGGTGATCGGCACCGGCGGCGGGCGCGGTTTTGGTCACGCTGATTTGCAGCTCGCCATTGGCGTCGGCCAGCTTTTTGCCGTTCCAGAGTGATTTCCAGCGCGGGTTGTCCACCTCGGCACCAAGGCCTGGTGTCTCGGCGTGCTGGTAGAACTGAAGGCCAAAGATGTCGTTACCGTTCTCTTCCAGCGCGATAAAGCCATAGAGCGTAGACCAGAGGCCGTAGCCGTGGATCGGCAGGATCACTTTGTCGACCGCGCCGGCGTCGTCGCGCAGCAGGTAGACGGTGACAAATTTGCCCTGACGCACGATGCCAGCCGGGTCATTGTCCAGCGCGACGGAAGTGGCGGGATCGTCGGCTGCGGTGCGGTCATCAAAGGTGGCCGGGTCGAACTGATCCGAGAAGGTGCCGGTGGCGAGTTCAAGCACTTGAGGCTCAAACGCGGCAAAAGATTCCAGAACGTCTTGGTTTGGATCGTAAATGCCAGCGACTTGCAGAATGTTGATCTGTTTGTCTTTGAGCGCGTTCACCTCTTGGATCGGGCGCAGCGCCACGGCGGCGGCGGACACGATCATGGAGGCCACAAGGCAGACCGACACGGCGACAAAGATTGTTTTGCCGACGGAATCGGGGGGTGCAGCCAAGAAGCGGCGGATTGCCCCTTTGGGGGCGTCATCTTTCAAATCGTCAGACATGTCGTTTTGCCCTGCGTTTGATGTTCGCTTGTACGACGAAGTAGTCGATCAAAGGTGCGAATACGTTGCCGAAGAGGATGGCGAGCATCATACCTTCTGGGAAGGCCGGGTTGATCACACGGATCATCACAACCATGAAACCAATCAGCGCGCCATAGATATAGCGACCCATATTGGTGTGTGCACCGGAAACAGGCTCGGTCACCATGAAGACCAGACCAAAGGCGTAGCCACCGACAACAAGGTGCCAGTACCATGGCATGGCGAACATTGGGTTGGTGTCGGACCCGATCCAGTTCAGGAGCAGCGAAAAGCCGATCATTCCCGCCATACAGCCAACAACCATTCGGTAGTTGGCGATCTTGGTGGCCAACAGGAAGATCAGGCCAAGGATACAGGCCAGCGTGGATGTTTCGCCCATGGAGCCGGGGATGAAGCCATAGAAGCTGTCCCACCATGTCATGCCGCGCGCGGCCAGTTCCTGGAAACCATCAGAGGCGGAGACGGCCAGCGCGGTTGCGCCGGTGAAGCCATCAACAGGCACCCAGACGCTGTCACCCGAAAGCTGTGCGGGGTAGGCGAAATACAGAAACGCACGACCGGTCAGAGCGGGGTTGAGGAAGTTTTTGCCGGTACCGCCAAATACCTCTTTGCCGATCACAACACCAAAAATGATCCCCAGCGCGACCTGCCAGAGTGGCGTGGTGGCGGGAACGATCAGTGCATAGAGCATCGAAGAAACAAGGAAACCTTCGTTTACCTCGTGTTTGCGGATGGTGGCAAAGACAACTTCGAAGATGCCGCCTGCGACGAGCGTCACAATATAGATCGGCAGGAAGTACATCAGCCCGTGCAGCATGTTTGCGAGCGGGTTGGCGGCGTTAAAGCCGATACCAAGTGCATCGATTATGGATGCGCGCCAACCGGATGCGCCAAACTCGGCTATGGCGAGGTTGGTCTGGTAGCCTGTGTTGTAGAGCGCCATCAGGATACATGGGATCGTCGCGATCACCACGTAGGTCATGATGCGCTTCATATCCACATAAGAGCGTGCGTGCGGCGCGGCCGTCGTCACGGTCTTGGGTGTGTAGATGAAGCTCTCTACCATTTCGTAGATGGGGAAGTATTTTTCCCACTTGCCGCCCTTGGTAAAGTTCGGCTCGATCCGATCAAAGAAGTTTCTAAGCCCCACTGGTCAGCCCTCTTTCTCGATTTTGGTGAGGCAGTCGCGAAGCGCCTCTCCGTATTCATACTTGGCCGGGCACGCGAAACCAATCAGGCCGAGATCTTCTTCGGCCAGTTCCAGTGCACCAAGCAATTGGGCCTGATCCGTGTCGATCACGAGCAGGGCGCGCATCAGCTGGGTTGGCAGGAAATCCTGTGGCATCAGCTCTTCGAAGGTGCCCAAAGGTACCATGGCGCGGCGCCCGCCGTTCAGGTTTGTCGTGAGTGGGAATTTGACCTTGGACAAGGCAGACCCCAGCACTGGCTGAACCGCGTATTTCGCGAACATCGGGCGAATCCAGCCCATTGGGATCTGTTTGTGATCCTCTTCGATCAGCGTGATCTGGCGGGCGTAGCGACCCAGGTAAGCGTCAACACCATCACCAGCGGTTCCGCTAAGAACCGAACCAGACACCATCCGCACCGGAAGATCGGTAGGCTTGTCGCCTGCGCTCAGCTCTTCCATGGAGGCGCCAGATATGGTGCGAACGAGACGCGGATCGGCGCAGACCGGACCGGTCAGGGCGATCACGGTGGACGCGTCATATTTTCCGGTCAGCAAGAGGCGACCAATCATCAGGACGTCGCTATAGCCGATGGTCCACACGGTCTTGGAGCCGGTTGGAGGCTCAAGGAAGTGCATGTGGGTGCCCGCGAGACCCGCAGGGTGTGGACCGGTAAAGGCGACAGGCTCAACATTTGCGAGATCAGAACCGGGCAGGTTGGCGCCCTCTTCCTGACAGAGATAGGTTTTGCCTTCGCTCAGCGTTGCGATAGCTTCAACCCCTTTGGAAAAGGCGTCCGCTTCTTCCTGAATGATGGGTGTCGGGTTCGCGGCGAGCGGTTCTGTGTCAAGTGCTGTAATGTAAATGGACGCCGGGCGGCTGGCCGGGTCGGGCACCTTTGAGTAGGGGCGCGTGCGGAATGCAGACCACAAGCCCGCGGCGCATAGACGCTCTGTCAGACCTTCGGGTGTGCTGATGTCTCCTACGTTAGAGAAATCAACCGCATCAACCGCATCAGCCGCGTCGTCCTGCGCGGTGATCTCGATACTGATCAAGCGGCGACGCGCGCCCCGGTTGATCGCCTTGACGCGACCGGCAACCGGTGAAACGATCTGCACATCCGGCAGATCCTTGTTGATCATGATCGGCGTACCGGCACCAACAACATCACCCTCGGCAACGAGGATGCGCGGTTTCAATCCGATATAGTCATTGCCAAGAATACCAAAGGTTTCCACCTTTGGGGCAGCTTCGATCTCGGTCCTGGGTGCTCCTTGGATGGGCACGTTCAGGCCTTTGCGTAGCGGAAAGCACTTCAAAGTTTCGAACCCCTAACGATTTTTCACTGGCTTATGCGATATGTGTCAGTCTAGCGAAAGTAGGAAAATCTACTTATACTGCCCTTTTTTTGGTTGAAATAGCCCGTAATGTCGTCGACAAGCCACCTGCCAATCCTTGAGAAGCTTACTTACCCACAAAAAGGGGTGCCACCGTGTCCAAATCGATCCTGCTGAATCGTCGCTCTTTTGTTTTGATGTCTCTTGCACTTGCCGCATGTAAGCCGGGTGCTGAAGTCTTGAAAATTACCGGCCTGACGATGGGCACAACGTATAACGTTGTCGCGTTGGACGCGAATCGCTCGTTGAGCGAAGCGGAGGTCAAAGTAGGCGTAGAGAATGCTCTAGCGCTGGTGAACAATCAGATGTCAAACTGGGATGCAGGATCAGAGATTTCGCGGTTTAACGCCCAAACTGGTGGCGCACCCGTTTCGGTCTCTACCGATCTCGCAAATGTGATGCGGGCGGCGGAAGACGTAAACGTTGCCAGCGAGGGCCGGTTTGACACCACAATGGGTCCGCTGATTGAGCTGTGGGGTTTTGGCGCAAACGGTCAGACACAGGTGCCCAATGCGGATGCTATTGCTGCTGCAAAGGCCCGTTCGGGACATCGTGATACTTTGACGGTGTCGCCGTCGGCGTTGCAGAAAAAGCAGCCTGACGCGCAGGTATATCTGTCAGCAATCGGCAAGGGCTTTGGCGCTGACCAAGTGGGTCGCGCATTGGAAGCCTTTGGAATCACAAGCTATATGGTTGAAATCGGGGGCGACATTTATGCCTCTGGTGTGAATGCAGATGGTCTGCCTTGGCAGATCGGCATCGAGAAACCAGCGGCACTTTCTGGTGGTGTGATGGACGTTGTTGGCGTGTCCGGTCTGGGGCTGGCGTCGTCGGGCGACTATCGCAACTATTTCGAAAAAGACGGTGAGCGTTTCTCGCATATCATCGATCCTGTGACCGGCCGTCCGATCACGCACAAAACCGCTTCGGCCACTGTTTTGGCTGAGAACGGTATGCTTGCAGATGCCTGGGCGACGGCTATGTTGATCCTTGGTCGCGAGCGTGGGCTTGAGATTGCAGAGAAAAACGATCTGGCTGTGCTGTTTGTCGAAAGAGACGCAGAAGCCGCTGATCTGCGATTCAAGTCGGTTGCAAGCAAACGTTTCGCGGACCTTAAGGCCTAAACCAACCTTGGGAGCGTTGCAGCAATGGCTACGTTTTTTCTGACTTTCAGCCTGTTACTCTTGATCATGTTGGGCATGGCGCTTGGCGTGATTCTGATGAACAAGTCGATCAAGGGAAGCTGCGGCGGATTAAACGCGATTGCGGATGCGGATCAGTGTCTGGTTTGCAAGAAAGATATCGACCCGGACAGCCCGCTGCGCGAGCGGTTGGCCTGTCCGCGGGCGAAAAAGATGCTGGAACGTGCTCAGATGGATGTGGAAAACGCACGTAGCTGAGTCTATCCGGTTGCTAGCGGTATAAAGCCGAGCACCAAGAGTCCGGACGCTGCCAAAACCCCATAAATCCAAAGCTGCCAGCGAGGGCCTTCGGACTTCCAGACGCGCCGATACTGGTAGCCCATGAGGCATGCTGCGACAAAAATCGTGGTCGCAATGAGCGGGGTCAGGGTCAAATCTGGCAAATTTATCTCCGCTTAACCAGAATCTGGGTTATGCTGTAGGTTGTAACCAATGGCAATTCATTCTGGGAGGAACGTGCCGCAATGCCAACGTCTTATCAGGCACCTATGCGCAAAGATCAAACCGATACCCGCACCCGCAGTCAAAGTTCGGAAACGAATACCAAATCCGAGCTGGCGACTGTTGGGCATATTCTGAAAGGCAAAGGTAGGGATGTCTTTGCAATCAGGCCACAAGAAACGCTTAAGAACGCGGTGGATGCGTTAAAGGATAAGGGCATCGGTGCGCTGATGGTGACAGACGCAAATGGCGCGCTGTGCGGGATTTTGTCGGAACGCGACATCGTGCGGAAGCTGGCCGACACGCCAGGGCAGACATTGCCGCAGTTGGTGGGTGACGTGATGACCCAGAATGTAGAGACATGTACCCCCGAGGAACCGTTGGTGTCAGTTCTGAAACGCATGACAGCCGGGCGGTTCCGGCACATGCCGGTAGTCAGCGACACGGGCCTTTTGGGTATGGTGACAATCGGAGACGTGATCAATTTCCGCCTGACTGAGCTGGAACATGAAGCGCTTCAGTTGAAGCAGCTGATTGTAGGCTGACGTCAGCAGAAATCTGCTCTGTTGCGGTCATTTGGTGAGAACGGCGGTGTGCTTTTCCCGCGAGGATTTTGCGCGTGTTTCTCTGGTTGTGTGTGGGTACTGTGAGTATTGTGCGTCGTGCAGGAAGGGCGGATGAATATTTTGAACTATTCACAGAATCGCCGTTGACACTCCCTTGAGGCAGGTCTAAATCCCAGCCTCACCAACCCGTGCCCAGATGGCGGAATTGGTAGACGCGCTAGCTTCAGGTGCTAGTGTCCGTATGGACGTGGAGGTTCGAGTCCTCTTCTGGGCACCAAAATTTTTCGACAATTTTGATGACTTGAAGTTGGTCAAGGGACATTCTTTTGGGAGCACCCGGGCATTATTGAGTTTGCTTTAGGCCGCGCCTTGAAGCCACGCCATTACATTCTCGGTTTCGCGGCGAGCGCGGTTGCCCGATCCGGTCTCCACGAAATAGCCGTGAGTTGGGGTTATTTGCTCGTCAAAAAGCCGCACGACGCGGCCTTCTCGCAAGTCCTGATCAATCAGCGGGAGCCACCCGACAATCGCGCCTTGCCCTTCTGTGGCACCTCGAATAAGGGCATTGGCGTCTTGAAACAATGGACCTCGAAGAGGCATTGGCACACGTACGCCCATGGCATCGAACCAATCTAGCCAACCCCAATGATCCCTTTGGTGCAAGAGTGGCAATCCCAGGAGATCTTTGGGAGACTCGACGGCGCCAAACCTTGCCATGAACTCCTCACTCGCGATTGCCACAGGGTTTAGTTCCAGAAGTTTAATGGCATCCTTTGGCATTGAGGCGGTACGCTCCCAGCGAATGACAATGTCTACTCCGGACTGATCAATGGCGCCGGGTTGATAAGAAGGGACCACCTCAAGCTCAATATCTGAGTGTGCTTCCCAGAAGTCGCTGAGACGGGGCATCAGCCACCGAGCTGTGAAAATCGGGCCTGCCGCAAGGCGTACGGCCTTGCGGGACGTTCTGCGTAATGTTTGAACAGCATCATCGAGTATTCCAAAGGCCTTGGCCGTGGACTCGGCCAGTCGCCTGCCATCTTCGGTTAGAACGACGTCGCGCCCAGCGCGTTCAAACAGTTTGACGCCCAGTTGATCCTCTAATCCGCGGATGTGGTGGCTTATGGCCGTCGGCGTGACTGAGAGTGTTGCTGCGGCAGCACGAAAACTACCCTGCATGGCGGCAGCGTCAAAGGCTCGAAGCGCGGGGAGTGAATAGTTCATGATGGCCTATAGATAAGTTTTGCTCATCTAATGCTGAGAAAATCGCCTTTGTAAACAAGCATTCTTTTTGGGATGCTCCGCCAAATATCAAATTGAGCTCATGAGACATGTCAAAACCATCGAAACGGCGCGGTCGCGAAGGCCGCATGAAGCAGGCGGCGGCGCCTGACCCCAGCCCACCTGTTTGGCCCGGGGTCATGGGGGGACGTCTTAAGCCTCTTTCCAGCGAAGAGGTGGCATTGGTGGAAGAAGCCATGTTCACGTTGTTGGAGACTTTGGGGCTTAGCCAAGCGATCCCCTCGATGCAGAAAAAAGTCGTGGCCGCAGGTGGATCGATGACGGCAGATGGCCGTCTTCTCTTTCCACGAGCACTTGTCAAAAAGGCAATTGCGGAAGCGAAGCGCGATTTCACGCTATGTGGGCAGGTGTCTGAGCGGGACCTGTGTTTGGAAAAGGCGCGTGTGCATATGTCGACAGGCGGGGCGGCACCCGGTGTGTTTGATATGGATTCGGGTGAATATCGACCTGCGACTCTGGCCGATCTCTATGACGCGGCGCGGTTGGTGGATTGCATGGAAAACATCCACCATTTTAGCCGCCCGGTTGTGGCGCGCGATGTCGAAGACAATGCCTTGATGGACATTAATACGGCGTATGCCTGTCTGGCGGGTACGTCCAAGCACGTATCGATTTCGATCACCGAGCCGCAGAATGTGCCTGCAATTGCCGAGCTTTGTTATGCGATCGCTGGAGGTGAGGAGGCGTTTCGGGCGCGACCGTTTTTGACGGTTATGGTGTGCCACGTCGTGCCGCCGATGCGATTTGCCGAAGAAGCGTGTGAAGTTTTGGAAGCGGCAATCAACGCGGGTTTTCCAGTTCAGTTGATCAGCGCGGGGCAGGCCGGCGCGACAAGTCCGGCGACGATTGCCGGATCGCTGGTGCAGGCGGTTGCGGAAACGTTGGCCGGATTGGTGTTTGCGCGTCTGATTGACCCTGAGGCCAAGGCCATTTTTGCACCCAAGCCATTGGTTGCTGACTTGCGGACCGGGTCGATGTCGGGTGGCGGCGGTGAACAGGCCATTCTTATGGCGGCTGCGGCCCAGATGGGACGGCATTTTGATCTGCCGACGTCGTCCATTGCCGGAATTACCGATGCTAAGACGCTAGACGCGCAATATGGCGCAGAGAAGAGTTTGGCGGTGGCTATGGCGGCTCATGCTGGATCAAACATTGTAACTCAGGCGGCCGGAATTCACGCCAGTTTGCTGGGCGTTTCGTTGCAGGGCTATGTCAGTGATAACGATCTGCTTGGAAACATCTTGCGCACGGTGCGAGGTGTCGAGGCGACGCCAGAGAACATTGCTGCAGATGTGATCGCGCAGGTGTGCTTGGGGCCGGGGCATTACCTGGGGGAAAAGCACACGTTTAACCGCATGAAATCAGACTATTTTTACCCCCATATCGGTGATCGGCGTACGCCCACTGAATGGCACGAAGACGGCTCAAAGGATGTCGGCGAGGTGGCCAAGGAAAAGGCCAAAGAGTTGTTGAGCGAGTATTTTCCGACTCACCTTTCTGACGAGGTTGATCAGGTTCTACGGGACCGATTTGATATTCAGCTCAGCCGGGCTCAAATTGGGCGAAGCGTATGACCAGCCAAATACTTTCTGAACAAGCCCGTGCAGCGTTGCCCGGCGGAGTTAGTCATGAGTTGCGCTATCGCGCGCCGCATCCGGTTTTCATTGACCGCGCTAAAGGCGCCGAGAAATGGGATGTGGACGGCAAGAGATATCTAGATTTCAAGATGGGTAGTGCGAGCCAGATGCTGGGTCATTGCCACCCTGAAATCGTGCAGGCGGTACAGAGACAAGCCGAGCGTTCGATCTTTAGCGCGGATTGTCATGTACTGGAAACGGAATGGGCTGAATGGGTAAACCGGCTTTACCCGTCGGCAGAGCGGGCGCGATTTACATCGTCTGGCACCGAGGCGACGATGCTTGCCATTCGGTTGGCGCGCGCGTGGTCTGGCAAGGACCGGGTTTTGCGTGTGGATGGGCATTTCCATGGGTGGCACGATCATGCGCTTAAGGGTGCAAAACCCGGAAGTGATACAACACCTAGTCTGGGCATACCGCAGGCCATTAATGAATTGATCGATGTGTGTGCGGCGGAACCCGATGCGATGCAAAAGGCATTGGAAGATGAGCGTATTGGCACGGTCATCATTGAAGCGTCGGGAGCAAATTACGGCTGTGTTCCATTGGCAACTGACACGCTACGTGCATTGCACGATGTGGCCCGAGCAGCTGGGGTAGTTCTAATCTTTGATGAGATCATCACTGGTTTTCGTTGGTCGCCTGGTGGACGGCAAGCGCGGGATGGGATTGTGCCGGACCTGACAACGCTGGCCAAGGTCGTGACAGGTGGTCTGCCCGGCGGTGCTGTGTGCGGTCGCGCGGATATCATGGAGTTGATGAGCAACGCCACCAAACGGAACGGGATTGCCCCGGCAGTCAGTCACAAGGGCACGTTTAACGGTTCGCCCCTCGTTGCGGCGGCGGCCTGTGCGGCCATGCCTATTTTGGCAACTGGTGAAATTCAGGCGCAGGCGGATGCGATGGCGGACCGGATGCGCGCCGGTATGAACACAGCAATGGCAGATGCAGGAATTGTAGGATTGGCCTATGGCGACAGTTCGATTTTTCACATCCATTTCGGACGCGACACTATTGATGGGATGACACCTGCTCAGATACGCAGTTTGCCACCCGTGCAGGTCAAAGCCTATCGCGATGGGATGTTGCATCGGGGCGTCGATATGATGGCGTATACGTCCGGCCTTACCAGTGGTGCCCATACACCTGAGTTGATCGACGAGGCGCTGGACGCGTTTCGCGCAACACTTGCAGACATGATCCGAGACGGGGTTCTAAAATGACTTTGCCTGACACAGCCCGCACCGTCATTATTGGCGGCGGCGTAATTGGCTGTTCTATAGCTTATCACTTGGCTCGTGAGGGTCGCAAAGACATCGTTGTGCTGGAGCGGTCCAAACTGACTTCTGGTACAACATGGCACGCCGCCGGGTTGGTTCGGCGTTTGCGGCCGTCGGCGACGCTGACTAAGCTGATCAACTATTCGATTGACCTTTACGGCGAGTTGGAAGTCGAGACCGGACAGGCCACTGGCTGGACGCAAACAGGTTCGCTGACATTGGCAACCAATCAGGATCGATTGACCAATATCAAACGGCAAGTGTCTTTGGGGCGCGCCTTTGGGTTGGAAGCTGAGGTGGTTGACGCGAAACGCACGCAGGAGCTTTGGCCGCTTCTTAAGACAGACGATGTGATTGGTGCGGTCTGGTCGCCCTCGGACGGCCGTGTGAACCCGTCAGACGTGGCGCTGGCATTGTCGAAAGGCGCGCGGGCGCGGGGCGTTCAGATTTTCGAAGACACGGCCGTGACAGGATTGCAGAAAAAGGGTGGACGGATATCAGGGGTAGAAGTGGGCGATCATGTCATCCAAGCGGATGAGGTGGTGATCGCCTGTGGTCTTTGGTCACGCGACGTTGCCGAGATGGCCGGGGCGCATATGCCGCTTTATGCGTGTGAGCATTTCTACATTCTGACGAAGCCGCTGGAAGAAGTGCAGGCGTTGGGCAAGGGTGTCCACCTGCCGACGTTGAACGATCAGGATGCTTATCTGTATGCCCGAGACGATGTCGAAGGGTTGTTGGTTGGCTGCTTTGAGCCTCATGCAAAAGGGTTGCCGATGAGCCGGTTGCCCAGAGATTTCTCGTTTGACCTGCTGGACGAGGACTGGGACCATTTTATGCCGATGATGGAGAATGCGCTGGAGCGCATTCCAGCGTTGGAAAAAGCCGAAGTGCGGATGCTTCTGAATGGACCGGAGAGCTTCACCTTGGACAGTCAGTTCATGTTGGGTGAAAGCCCAGAGGTGCCCGGGCTTTTCCTGATGGGTGGCATGAACTCGACTGGGATTGCGCTGGCGGGTGGCGCGGGAAAGGCGATGGCCGAATGGATCATAGCGGGCGAGCCGACAATGGAACTGAACGAAGCGGATATACGCCGTTTCAGCCCTGAGATGAATGTTCTAGGAGCGCTGGAAGCGCGTATTCCGGAAGTCTTGGGTCGACATTATGATAACCCCTTTCCGGGTCGCTCGATGGAGACAGCGCGTGGTCAACGACGTTCTCCGATCCACGCAGGTCTTGTGACGGCGGGCGCCCGGTTTGAAAGTCGGGGCGGCTGGGAGCGGGCTGTACATTTTGGCGGACACGCTGCGCATTTGCCGTTGACGTTTGGTGCGCCGCAGTGGCGCGAACAAGTGGGTCAAGAAGTTGACGCCTGCCGCGTCGGCGCCGCCATTCTGGACCAGAGCGCCTTTGGCAAGATCATGGTCCAAGGGCCGGATGCCAGCGCATTCCTGAACCGGCTGTGTGCTGCACAGATGGATATCGCTGAGGGGCGCATTGCTTACTCCCAGATTCTGAATGATCGTGGTGGCGTGGAAAGCGACATCACAGTGCAGCGCCATGGGCCAGAAACGTATCTGATGATTGTGGGTACAGGCGAAGTCGTGCGTGATCTTAAGCGTATGCGTGAGACCAAGGGTGATTATCGCGTCGAATTCACAGATGTCACAAGTGGTTATGCGGTGCTTGGGTTGGCGGGAGCCAAAGCCCGCGAAACGCTGCAGGCCACCACGAACAGCCCAGTTCCAAACTTGAAGCGGTTTCAATTCGCTCCCATTGAAATCGGCTTGGCGCGGGGCTGGGCTGGCCGACTGGGCTTTACGGGTGAAGAGGGGTATGAGCTTTATATTCCCGCAGACATGGCGATGGCCGCCTATGAGGCGCTTGTCGCGGCGGGCGCGAGCCATGCCGGGTTGTTTGCCAGTGGGTCTTTGCGCATTGAAAGTGGGTTCCGCGCCTTTGGGCACGAACTTAGCCCCGGCAACACGCCACAAGAGGCAGGTCTAGGCGCATTTTGTGCCTTTGGGACCGGATTTGTCGGTGAAGAGGCGCTGAATGGGCACGCACCAGAGCGGCGCATTGTGTCGGTTCTATTTGATGATCCATCGGCTATCCCTATCCATGATGAGCCAGTTTATTTTGGCGGGAAAGTTGTAGGTCAGATCACGTCGGCGGCATGGAGTTATCGGTTCGGTCGCTCGGTTGCGCTTGCCATGATCAACGTTCCCGCAGCCACGACACCCGAAGACTCGGGGGCACCATTGGGTCTGTTGGATGGGCGTGTTGTCGAAGGGTTTGAAATTGAAATCGCCTGTACGCGCTATGCGGCCAAGGCTTCGCTGAAACCCGCCAAAGAGGCGTTTGCACATGACTGATACTACGCGCACCACGCAAGTCGCCATTATTGGTGGTGGGATTATGGGCGTTGCAGCCCAGTTCCAGCTGGCCGAGAATGGTTGGACGGACACCATTCTGTTTGAGAAAGCGGAACTGACCAGTGGGTCAACTTGGCACGCCGCCGGGCAGATCGCCCACGCGGTCGGATCCCGTTTAGCCGGATGGATCAACAAGACGTCGATCGAGACCTACAAGCGAGTCGAGAAGGAAACCGGCCAGTCGATTGGTTGGCACGAGGTTGGTGGATTTCGCATCGCAACTACGGATGACGAAGTCGACTGGATGAAGTCTATCATGGGTGTTGGCCGCTTGCTGGACCTTCCAATGGAATTGGTTGGGCCAGAAGAAGTAGCTGCAGGAAACCCATTTTACAAAGTCGATGACGTTAAGGCGGCTGTGCGTACGTTTAAGGACGGTCATATCGATCCATCCTCGGTGACAATGGCGCTGGCCGCGGCGACACGCGCGAGCGGGGCCAAAATTGAGCGTCACAATCAGGTGACGGGCGCGTCGCGCAAGGGCGATATGTGGCTGTTAAAAACCGAAAAAGGAGATGTTCTGGCCGAACATGTTGTGATTGCGGCTGGTTCCTATGCCAATCAGGTGGGCGAATGGTTCGGCTTGAAAATACCATCGGTCAGCTGTCTGCACCATTATCTGGTCACGGACACGGTGCCAGAGTTTCTCGATCGCCCCGAGCTTCCTGTGATGCGTGATAATTCCTTTGGGGGGTATATCCGGCAGGAGCAGAAATCAGGGTTAATCGGTATTTATGAGGGGCATGTTTGCCCGACGGTCTGGGAGATGCCAAAGGGCGCGCCCTGGGCTGCTGAAAACGAGCTTTTTGAGGCGGATTATGACTCGATTGGCGACTTTTTGATGGTTGCACTAGAGAAAATGCCGGTGCTTGCTGAGTTAGGTATCAAACGTGTGGTGCGGGGCGCGATTACGCACACACCGGACGGCGGTATGTTGGTTGGGCCTTCTGGCGCACCGAATGTTTGGTTGTCCTGTGGGTCGTCAATCGGGCTTGCGTGGGGCGGCGGAGCTGGCAAAGTTTTGGCCGACTGGATGGTGCATGGCGAAGCCGAGATCAACACACGTGGGTTCGATCCACGTCGGTACGGCAATTTTGCGACGGACCATTTTATCGTCGAGCGCACCAAAGACGAATTTATGCGTCGGCATGATACCCCATGTCCAGGCAAACAGTTCGAAAGCTTGCGGCCACTGAACCGCCACCCGCTTTATAATCGGCTCGCGGCAAAGGGAGCAGTATTTGGTGAGATCGCCGGGTGGGAGCGTCCGCGATACTTTGGTGAAGTGGGTGAGGTGGAGCCGTTGGGCTGGGGCCATCAAGCATGGCATAAAAACGCGACCGCAGAAGCAAAAGCCACGCGGGAAGCTGCTGGGGTGATCGATCTTTGCGCATTTGCGCAGTTCGAGATCACTGGCAAGGATGCAGGCGCACTTTTAAACCGTCTTTCAGCCAACAAGCTACCCGCGAAACACGGTCGGATGACCCTGAACCACCTGTTGACCGAAAAGGGTCGGTTCGAAACGGAGATTACGATCTGGCGGATTGACGAGGATCGCTATTTCACGGGATCGCCCATCGCACGGGCCGCGCCGGATTTTGCCTGGATCAAGTCGCATATCTGCGACGGAGAAGATGTACAGATGGTAAATCTGTCCCATGATTGGGGTATGCTGGCGCTCTCTGGACCTGCGTCTCGGACTATTCTGAAAGAATTGACCGACGCTGATCTCACCAAAGCGGCGTTTCCGTGGCTGTCGGGCCAGGAAATCAAAGTGGCTGGCATATCCTGTTATGCGCTGCGTGTTTCGTTTGTGGGCGAATTGGGATGGGAGCTTCACGCCCCGCTGGAACACATTTGTGCGCTTTACGATGCGTTGTTTGCGGCGGGTGAAAAGCACGGTCTTGTTGATCTGGGTTCCTATGCCTTTAACGGGATGCGCATGGAAAAGGCATACCGCGCGTCAGGGGAGCTGACGACGGATGTTGGCCCGCTGGACGTTGGGTTGGACAGGTTTGTCGTAACAGAGGGTCGCGATTTTCTGGGTCAAGCCGCGTTGATGTCGCGTGATCCGAGTTGGGAGCTGTTCTATTGCGAATTGCACGCGGATGGTATCGACATTCACGGTGGCGAACCGGTTCTTTTGAATGGAAAACCAGTAGGTTTGACCACGTCGGGCGGTTATGGCTACACCGTGGGCAAGTCGCTGGGTTGGCTCTTTGTACGCAAGGGCACGCCGCAGGCCGGGTTGTCGGTGCAAATTTTGGATCAGCAATATCCGGTCTCTGTCCACGCAAACTCAATCTTTGACCCGCAGAACGCCCGTCCAAGGTCAGATGATTGAGATGACGGACGTTAAGGCCACAAAAAGTGGAGAACTGACTGTCCACCCGGCTGCGCAAAACAAAACACATTGGGCTGGCAAGGCTGTGGATGGCCGATTTGTTGGCGAAAACAGAGGGTTGGCTGTGCTCCAGTCACCAAAATGGATGACCAGCGGCAAGGACGGGGATCCTTTGCAGCGGTGCCCGAAAAAGAGGAAATAATGATGAGTAACCAGATCAACGGCGGTGAGGCCGTCTACCGAGTGCTAAAGGCCAACGGAATTGACACCGTGTTCGGCCTGTTGGGCGGTTCGATGCTGGAACTTTATGATGCCATGTATGAAGGCGGTGAGATTTCCTATGTTGGTGCGCGGGATGAGCGTGCCGCAGGACATATGGCTGATGCATGGGCTCGCATGACGGGCAAACCCGGTGTGGTCTTGGGTGCGCAAGCCGGTCCCGGTGTTGTTAATATTGTGACTGCTGTGGCCGAGGCACAGCTGGCCTATTCTCCAATGGTTGTCATTGCTGGAGCGATCACGCGGGCGGACCAGTGTAAGGATACCTTTCAGGAAGTTGATCAGGTCGCGCTGTTTGCGCCGATCTCGAAACGTTCGGTTATGGTGACGGACCCGTCGCGGCTTGCTCCGATGTTGGAAGACGCAATCCGTCTTGCCAGCTCAGGGCGCCGTGGTCCGGTTGTATTGCATGTCCCGCGTGATTTGTTTGCGGCCATGTTGCCTGATGTAGAACCTAAGGCGGTGGCCATTGCACGCCCAGGACCGGCGGCGCCAGAGGATGTTGACGCGATTGCCTCACTGATCTCTAACGCGAGCCGCCCGGTCATCTTTGCTGGCGGCGGTTTTAAGTGGGGCAAAGGCAGAGAGGCACTTACCGAGCTTGCTGAAACGTTGGAGGTGCCTGTTGTTGCCTCTACCGGGCATGCCGACGTTATGCGCCATGGCCACCCGTGGTTTGCGGGTCAGGCTGGCCCGCGTGGCAACCGCGTTGCCAGCCGACTGACTAAAGAGGCGGACGTTTTGGTCGTTCTCGGCGCGCGCTTGGGTTTCAATTCGACATTCCATAGCAATGATTATGTTGGCGCGGATACGCGTATCGCACATGTCGACATCGATGGCTCGGCAGTGGGTCGTTATTTCCCGGCCGAGATTGCCGTACAAGCAGATGCTCGCCAAACCGCCGAAGCACTTGCGCCTAAGGCCAATAAGCCAAACGCAGATGTGTGGCGCGAAGCGTTTAAAGCCGACATGGCGAGCCTTGCCAAAGAGCGCGCGGAGGAAGCTGAGATTGCAACGTGGCCGATGCATCCGCGCAGAGCTTTGGCTGAAATTCGCGATGCATTGCCGGCAGACGCAATTACCACACTCGACACGGGCAACACATGTCTGCAAGCTGCCGACCGGTTGGCGCATTATGAGCCACTTAGCCTGATCACACCGCTTGATTTCGGGCTTGTAGGGTTTGGTCTGGCGGCCGCAATAGGTGCAAAATCAGCGAGCCCTGAACGCCCGGTCGTGGCGATCATGGGCGATGGTGCCGTCGGCTATACTATGGTCGAAATTCAAACTGCAATCTCTCATAATCTGCCCATCGTTATTATTGTGCTCGATAATGAAGCGTGGGGCGCGGAAAAAGCCTATCAACAGGAGTTCTTTGGTGGTCGCTTACTCGGCGCGGAGATCCAGTCGCCGCGGTACGACAAGTTTGCTGAGTTGTGTGGTGGTAAGGGAATTTGGGTCGACGCAGTAGGGAAGATGGGACCAGCGCTGAAAGATGCGATCGCGAGCAATCAAACCACCGTCATTCAATGCAAAATTGACCCTGGTGCCCTGATGACCCTGCGCAAAGATTTGTTCACCAAACAGGATGACAACGACTGACGTCTCGCCGAATGCCGCGATATCCCGGGCCGTAAACTGGTCACGGAAACGCGGCATTTTTGCAGAAAAAGAAAATAGATTGTTCGCGAGCATGAATTTTGATCGCGAACGATCCTGTGGCCGCCCTGGTAGTGGCTTAGGACCGCTTTAAGTTCTGTGGATAGAAGGTTTGATCCGCGGTGGGCAAAATCCGCCCTCATGTTTCGATCAATTCGATTGTTCCTGTAACCGCATTCGACAAAGCAGCATACCTCTGTGTTCATTTTCCACTCTGGTCGACAAGTCTCGCCTTTGTGTCTTCGCTGATTTCCCCTGCAGCCATGCGCGAGAATGCCAGCCGCCAGCCGGAAGTGAGCTCTGCCAGACCCGCCAGAGCTTCGGCACGTTCGCGCGATACCCTGCGCGTTAGCCGGGCACGTGTCACACGCAGGACATTCCAGTCAGGGTTGCGTCTTTCTATCAGCGTGATCCGGCTGCCTGCTTCAGCCACGCCGGTTTCCAGCATACGGTAGTACCATCCTGTGCGACCTGTTTTTTGGAAAATGTAGGGCATCTTTTCATTCCCGGTGTGCAGCCCTAGCTTCCAGCAGGGTTGGCGGCCTTGGCTGATTTGAACGGTTGCTGTGCCCAGTCGCAAGATATCACCGATGCAGAGGTTTTCCTCGGTCAAACCAGTTGTTGTGATGTTTTCGCCAAAGGCGGCAGGTGCTGTAGCGGCGGCCATATGCCCCTCGCTCTGCCAGTCCACATAGTGTTCCTGTGCGTAGTGGTGAATGGCCTTTTCTTCGCCGCCATGTACGGTCAGGTCTGCCTGCGCATCTTCTGAAAATCCGGCTGGTGAAATGACTTGTTGGCCGGATACCGCGTCTTTTTGAATGGCAGAAGGTGATTTTCCCTGCCAGCGTTCCCGGATTCTGCCTAGAAAGATGCCGCCGATTTCCGCCGATAGTTCAGGAAGGATCATTTAAGCCCCTTTGTGTTCGATGCAGATTTTGTGTTTTTCGTCAGGCCCCAGGCCAAGCTCCAACAAAGTGCAGAAGCCATTATCGGAGGCGGCGTCATGATAGGCACAGGTCTTGCATTTCCCGAAAGACTGGCCGCAGTTGGCTGCAAGAGCCAGCTTCAGGCTTTGATGCAAGCTATTCTCGAGCGCGGCCTGAACGTCAGTGGGCAGGTTGTCAATGGCGTCTGCAATCGGATTGGCCTCTGTCACAGCAGCGAGGCCTGCCTCGGTCAGCTCGTAAGAAATTGATCGCTGGTCGGATTTTTGTCTGCGCTCTTCGGCGTATCCTTTGCGCATCAACACTTTCAGCGTCTGGGACATCGTCCCGCGCGTTGTTCCCAGATATTCGGCGACATGCGAAGGCGAACGGGAAAACTGATTTGCCTCAGACAGATACTCCAGCGCAGCCCTTTGTGCCGGGTTCAAGTCATCAGTCCAGCCTGAAGAGGTATCTATCCTAGCTAGACGATTGACCAAGATGCGAGCGCCAGAACTGCAAGTCAGCGAATGAGTCAATACGCCTGATACCCTTAAGCTTTCAGATTTCCATGGTTGAGTTGTTCTAATCGAGGCTTTCCAGATGTTGTGCCCATGGTGCGTTTTACTCGGGATTCCACTGGTACAGTCCTTACAGCGGCTTTCCCCGCGATAAAGTTGCGGTGATTGGATTGCATTCCGTTTTTGAACATCACGAAGCGATGACGCCGGTATCGTTGAAGGCCTTTTTGCACGAATACAAGATCAGGTTTCCCATCGGAGACGACGAACAAGGCGCCGGACCGCTGCCACAAACAATGACTACATTCGGGATGCGCGGTACGCCCAGCCTTGTGCTTTTGGACCAGAGTGGCCGTATATCGGCGCATTATTTTGGAAGTGTCTCAGAATTGCAGTTGGGGGCTGAGATTGGTCAGCTCCTTGCTCGGACGCCTGTTCCTACGCCTTTGGAAACAAGACCAACAGGGTCCCAAAAGTGCGGCGACAATGGTTGCATTGCTTAACGCAAGAGTTGGTGGTGCCTCGAACCGATGTGCCGTCTTCGCGCCCTTTCATGACCACGTGCCTGGGAAAGGTCAGTAATATTTTCGGGGTGACAGGCCGGTTCCCGAAGTTCCCGGCCAGTGCAGGTGTTGTTTGTGCTGTCCCGTTAGCCTTGATGGATTGAGTGCATCATCACTCCTCTTCGTTCTTGCCAATGCTCAACCCTAGTGCCTTAGCAACTTCGGCCCCATAGGCCGGATCGGCTTGCAGGCAGTTCGCAATGTGCCGGCACTGAATGTCTTCCCTTGCTCCGCCAACGGCACGGGCTGTGTTTTTAAACAGTGCTTACTGCTGGTCAGGCAACATCAGTCGAACGGGTATTGCGAAGTTGTTTTCGGCTGACCGGAACATGGCGGTCGACTACGCTCAAGCTGCCATTTCGGCGGTGTATTCGACCCACAGGCTAAAAGCGTCGTTGCGAGCATGGCGATTGAAGCTGCAGTGAGTTGATAACGGCGGGGGCGGAAAATATGGTTGATCTGGTCGTGCGCCGATAGAAACCTCTGGACCTGCCGGTGTGACTTGAACCGGCCAAATATCGTCTCTATTTTGCGGGTCGGCCTGTGGGAGGCTTCGATCGCGTTGTTGAAGCCGTTGTGGGCGCGATGGTCAGCCCCCGATGCCAACGCGCTGACCGGCTTTATTTGGCTGCGCAATTTGTCGGTGATGACAACCCTAGGCTCGCCGAATTGAGCAATCAGGCGCCGGAAGAACCGCTTTGCCGCCTTTGCGTTCCGCCGTGGTTGCACAAGAATATCAAGCACATCGCCAGATGCGTCGATGGCTCGCCACAACCAATGCTTTTTGCTGTGGATCGTGATGACGACTTCGCCCAGATGCCACTTGTCGTTCGGTCGTGGACGGTCTCGACGGACGCACTGAGCGAAATGCTGTCCAAAACGAATGACCCATAGAAGAATGGCCTCTCGGCTGACAATGACTCCCCGCTCCGCGAGCAAGTCCTCAACATCTGCTGTACTCATGGCGAAGCGGTGGTAAGCCCAAACCGCGTAGGAAATCACCTCTCGAGGATAGCGAAATCCCCTTAGGCGTGGCATGCTGGTCGGAATTTTCATCAAAAGGTAAAGACGGAGCCAAGCCGTACAAACAACTTGGCAATACCGACGGGAACTTTGGACGCCACATCAATTTGACTTGGCGCAACAGCGATCGCCGCGCAAAACATCTGCAACAGCTGGGGGCTTTCATAAGGTCGCAAATGGAGGCACCTGCAATGGCGAAACTAATGTCCGGAATACGTTGAGGCAGTCAGACTATACGTCCAAGGTACAACAGCATTTGTTGCTAGGTAGCCACTGAAATCATTGATCTCGACTCTGCAATTGCTGACAAAGGTGGCCCAAAATTTGCGGACCGAATACGGCTAATAGGTCCGGACTGGGTATTGCAGGCCTGCTGACTTTACGCGTCAGTCTTACATTATTTTCGCTCCACCCAACGTTCCAAACCTCAGCAGAAATCTAGATAAGAACTTCAACAGGATCTAGTTCGCAAGTAGCGAAACCGTTTTTTTGGTTTTGCCGTGCCTCTACCTACAATGAAATTGGGTTCGGGCACTTTGAAGACATGACTACACGAGTGCAAAGTTGTGCCCGAAACTACAAGAATTCAAAAGTCTAGGTTTTCGACGCTGAGCGCGTTTTTCTGGATGAACTCGCGACGCGGTTCGACGACGTCGCCCATGAGCTTGGTGAAGAGGTCGTCTGCCTCGGCCATGTCCTCTACCTTGACTTGCAACAGCGTGCGCGCGTCGGGGTCAAGTGTGGTTTCCCAAAGCTGATCCGGGTTCATTTCGCCCAAACCCTTGTAGCGTTGCAGGCTGAGGCCTTTTTCACCTTCGCCCAAGATCGCATTCAGCAAGTCAAGCGGGCCGTTGATCAGCTGAGACCGGTCTTTGCGTTGCAGGGACGCGGACGTGCCGTAGACCTCTTGCAGGGATTGCGTGAAGGAGCCGGTCCTGCGGGCTTCGCCACCGCGGAGCAGGGGGCCATCGAGTGTACGAACCTCTTCTACGCCGCGCAGGATGCGGGCGAGACGGATACCATGGTCTTGGGTGATGCGCCCTTGCCAGCCGCGTTCATATTCGAGCGCGATAAGGTCGAGGCGAGCAGCGACCTTGTCGGCGACACCTTGCAGGTCGGAATCCACAGCACCGGGCACAAAGGCGCCTGCAATGGCGGCTTGTTCAAGAATGTGACGTGGGTAATGGGTGGGGAAGGCATCGAGAACGCGCTTGAGTTGGCGCGCCTCGTTGACCACGCGTGCCAAATCGGCACCGACCATGTCCATACCGCTGCCCAGTTTGAGAACTGCACCATCTATACCCTGTTCAATCAGATAGTCATCAAGTGCGGCCTGATCTTTGAGGTAAACTTCGGACTTGCCACGGGCCACCTTGAACAGCGGTGGTTGTGCAATGTAGAGGTGGCCTTTTTCAATGAGTTCAGGCATTTGGCGGTAAAAGAAGGTCAACAACAGCGTACGGATGTGGGCACCATCGACGTCAGCGTCGGTCATGATGACAATCTTGTGGTAGCGCAGCTTTTCGAGATTGAACTCGTCCCGGCCAATGCCAGTGCCTAGCGCCATGACAAGGTTGCCGATTTCCTGAGAGGACAGCATCCGGTCAAAACGAGCCCGTTCGACGTTCAGGATTTTACCACGCAGCGGCAAAATGGCTTGGGTCATGCGGTCACGACCGGTTTGGGCCGAACCACCCGCAGAGTCACCCTCGACGAGAAAGACTTCGGTCTTGGAGGGGTCTTTTTCGGAGCAATCCTTTAGCTTGCCAGCGAGGAAGTTCACGTCCATCGCTGTTTTGCGGCGGGTGAGCTCGCGGGCCTTACGGGCCGCTTCACGGGCGTGGGCGGCTTCGACGATCTTGGTGACGATGATCTTGGCCTGCGCCGGGTTTTCTTCGAACCACTCGGTCAGCTTTTCGTTCATCAACCCTTCGACGGCGGGGCGCACCTCGGAGCTGACCAGCTTATCCTTGGTTTGGGATGAGAATTTTGGATCAGGGACTTTCACCGACAGCACACATGTCAGGCCCTCGCGCGCATCATCGCCGGTAAAGGATACTTTTTCCCGTTTTGCGATCCCGCTTTCCTGAGCGTATTTTTGCAAGGTGCGGGTCAGTGCGCCGCGAAAACCGGCCATGTGGGTGCCGCCATCGCGCTGTGGGATGTTGTTGGTGAAGGGCAGGACGGTTTCGTGGTAGCTGTCGTTCCACCACATCGCGACTTCGACCCCAATCTCGTCACGCTCGCCTTTGACGTAGATAGGCGTCTCCATCATGGGCGTCTTGTGGCGGTCGATGTATTTTACAAACTCATTCACACCGCCATCATAAAACAGTTCGCTCCGAAGAGTTTCGACGGGGCGTTCGTCTTCTAGAATGATGCGGACGCCGGAGTTCAGGAAAGCCAGTTCGCGCAAGCGTTTTTCGAGGGTCTCAAACGAATATTCGAGGTTCGAGAACGTGCCGGTGGAGGCGAGAAAACGCACCTCGGTGCCTTTGCGGCCATTGGCGTCGCCAACGATACGCAGATGCTCTGTCGTTTCGCCATGCTCGAACTTGGCAAAGTGTTCTTTGCCATCACGCCAGATGCGGAGTTCCAGCCAGACAGACAGAGCGTTTACAACCGATACACCAACGCCGTGCAGGCCGCCCGAGACCTTGTAAGAGTTGCTGTCAAATTTACCACCGGCGTGCAGCTGGGTCATGATAACCTCGGCCGCTGAAACGCCTTCTTCTTGGTGAATGTCGACAGGAATACCGCGCCCGTTGTCACCAACGGAGATCGAATTGTCGGCGTGGATTTTCACGTTCACCGCGTCTGCGTGACCTGCGAGCGCCTCGTCGATGCCGTTGTCGACTACCTCGTAAACCATGTGGTGCAAACCCGAGCCATCGTCGGTGTCGCCAATATACATGCCGGGCCGCTTGCGGACGGCTTCCAACCCTTTGAGAACCTTGATGGATTCCGCGCCGTATTGCTCGGGATTCTGCGCGTTTTCAGACATTCATGCCGTCCTTAATGATTTTGTCATTTTATAGCTTTTTCGGCAGGGAATGTCACGCGATTGACCAAACTTTCCGTAGGATTTGCGCCCGGCCTCAGCCGGTTTGTCGCACGCTGGAAATGTTTTCGTTTTCAGTGACTTCCAAATACTGTGCACGCGGGCCTAGGGCGCTAAAAAGATGGGTCTCGGTGCCGGTCATCCAGGCCTGTGCTCCAAGGGCGCAAATCTCGTCATAAAGAGCTGCGCGGCGGTCTTCATCAAGGTGGGCGGCCACTTCATCCAGTAGGAGGATGGGCGGGGCTTTTATGTCTGCTTGCAAAGCACGTGCATTGGCGAGGATGAGTGAGACCAGCAACGCCTTTTGCTCTCCGGTTGAGCAATCACGGGCTGGGACGCCCTTGGCCGCGTAGACGCCATAAAGGTCGGTACGATGCGGGCCGACAAGGGTACGTCCGGCGGCGATGTCGCGAAAGCGACTTTCGGATAGTGCCCCTTTCAGGTCGGCCTCGGAGGTGGGCATGCTGCCTTCACTTTGGGTCAGCTCCAGTTGTGCCGTCGGGAACGCAGTTTTGGCGCAGTCCTGTGCTGTTGTGAGGCGTGCAAGCGTTTGTTGACGGGCGGTGTGGATGCGATGACCCGCCTCGGCCATTTGCCGTTCCAGTGCGGTGTACCAGTGCACGTCGCGCACCTGTTCCTTGAGCAAGCGGTTGCGTTCCCGCATCGCCTTTTCGTACGCCAATGTAGCGTCAGCGTGATCGGGAAAAAAGCTGAGGGTCAGTCGGTCGAGAAAGCGGCGGCGACCCTCGGCGCCTTCGATCCAGAGGCGATCCATGGCGGGGATCAGCCAGAGCACGCGGGACAGGCGGGCGAGCGCGTTCTGGGGAGTCGGTTTGCCATCGATGCGCAGCTGTCGTGCTGCGCCGTTCTCTGACCGGATATCGACCTCGTGTGGTGCGCCATCGGCTTGTAAAAGCCCAGCGAGTTTCCACCCCAGTGCCTCGGGCCGTCTTGCCATGTCTTCGGCGCTGGCGCGACGCAGGCCGCGACCGGGAGAAAACAGTGAGACCGCTTCGAGGATATTGGTTTTGCCAGCCCCGTTTGCACCGTGAATCGCAATCGGGCGCGCATCGCATTCGATGACGGCCCGTTTGTGCGAGCGGAAGTGAGAGAGCTCAAGCCTTTGAATATAAAGACTGCTCATACCGCACTTTCATTATTGGGAAAATACTCTCGCCAAAGGCGTTCCGATAGCGATCAAACCCGCATCGGCATCACGACATAGACTGCGCTAGTGTCGTTGCCTTCGCGCATCAGGGTCGGATCGCCAGCAGAATTGAACAGGAACACGGCGTTCTCGCGGTCAACCTGGCTCGCGATTTCGAGCAGGTATTTGGCGTTAAAACCGATTTCTAGCCGTTCGTCGCCGTAAGCGACAACCAGTTCTTCTTCGGCGGCACCGCTGTCAGGTGCATTGACCGACAGAATCAGGCGGTCTTCGTCGAGCTGGAGTTTCACAGCGCGTGACCGTTCCGAGGACACGGTAGCCACACGATCCACGGCTTTGGCGAATTCGGCTGCGTCTACCTCCATTTTGCGGGTGTTTCCGGCTGGAATGACGCGCGAATAGTCAGGAAAAGTGCCGTCGATTACCTTGGATGTCAGGGTGATGTCCGGAGTGGCAAAGCGTACTTTGGTTTCAGACACAGACACGGCGATGGTCATGTCGTCATCATCCAACAGCTTGCGCAGTTCGCCCACGGTCTTGCGTGGCACAATCACGCCAGGCATGTCTGATGCGCCTTCTGGCAAATCCGCGTCGATCCGGGCGAGGCGGTGGCCGTCCGTGGCCACACAACGCAATACCTTGCCGCCATCCGCGTCAGAGACGTGCATGTAAACGCCGTTGAGGTAATAGCGGGTTTCTTCGGTCGAGATGGCAAATTTGGACTTGTCGAACAGGCGACGCAGCACCGGCGCAGGCGCCGAGAAGTTGCTGGAGTATTCGGACGATGCCATTACCGGGAAGTCTTCTTTCGGCAGAGTTGCCAATGAGAAGTTCGAGCGCCCAGCTTCGACTGTGAGGCGACCGGCCGCGCCGTCGTCGATCAGCGTTACCAGCGCGCCGTCAGGCAGTTTGCGTACGATTTCATGCAGTGTCGTTGCGGCAACTGTGGTTGAACCGGCGCGCTCGATCATTGCATTGGCCTTGTCGACGACTTCGATGTCGAGATCCGTTGCGCGGAACTGAGCGGTATCACCTTCGGCTTCGATCAGCACGTTGGCGAGGATTGGAATTGTGTTGCGCCGTTCCACCACTGATTGCGCTTGGGAAACGGCTTTGAGCAGCACGCTGCGTTCGATACTGATTTTCATGTCCACTTCCCTCATCCATGCCGGGAGTGGCAACGTAGCGCAATCCCCCGTCGGCTCAAGCATTTTCTCGTTTTTCCGACGGTTTCACGGGAGCGTCAAGGGATGGCGCGGCTGGAAGTCTGGATTTGAGGAAAAAACAATGCTTCGCGGGCATCAAAGAGTGCCTCAAGCACCCGAAGACATTGAGCAACGCCTTCGAGCAAAGTTCTGGAGCGTTGCCTGACTTAGGCTTCGAGGGCGCGACGCAGCATTTCGAGGTCTTCGGCGATCTGGCCATCTTGGCCGCGCAATTCCTCAATGCGTTTTACACCGTGCATGACAGTGGTGTGGTCACGTCCGCCAAAGCGGCGGCCGATTTCGGGCAAAGAGCGCGACGTCAGCTGTTTGCACAGAAACATGGCCACCTGACGCGGGCGCGCAAAGGTGCGCACACGTTTGGGGCCGATCATATCGCTGAGGCGAATATTGTAGTGCTCGGCCACCTTGCGCTGGATCTCTTCAACGGAAATTTTGCGTTCTGATGCGCGTAGTACGTCGCTCAGACAATCCTGCGTGAGTTCCATAGTGATTTCGCGGCCAACGAGCGAGGCGAAGGCAAAAAGGCGGGTCAGTGCGCCTTCTAGGACGCGCACGTTGGTAGAGATGCGGTGTGCGAGGAATTCGAGGATACCGTCCTGAAGCTGAAGCTCTGGGTATTGGGCGCGATAGGCGTCGACCTTGGATTGCAGAATACCCAGTCGCAGTTCGTAGTCAGTTGGGTGCAGGTCAACAACGAGGCCGCATTGCAGACGGCTCTTGATGCGCTCTTCAAGATCCTTGATTTCACCCGGAGCGCGGTCTGCTGAGATGATAATTTGTTTGTTCTGGTCCACGAGTGCGTTGAATGTGTGAAAGAATTCCTCTTGCGTTGAGTCTTTTCCGGCGATGAATTGCACATCGTCAACCATCAGAATGTCGACGGAGCGGAACAGTTGTTTGAAGTCCATCATCTTGCGGTCGCGCAAGGCTTGGACGAAACGGTACATGAATTGTTCGGCGGATAAGTAAAGCACGTTTAGGTCGGGTCGATGAGATTGCAGTTCCCATGCGATGGCGTGCATAAGGTGAGTTTTACCTAGACCGACGCCACCATAGAGAAACAGCGGGTTGAATGTGACAGGGCCTCCTTCAGCAACCCGTCGCGCGGCCGCATTGGCTAGTTCGTTTGGCTTACCGACGACAAAGCGATCGAAAGTGAAACGCGAGTCAAGTGGCGCGCCGGTCATTGCCGTATCGCGAACTGAGGACGATTTGTCCGAGCTATTTGTGATTGATGCATCTGATTTGAGCGCAACAGGCGGGGTTTTTGGAGAATTAGCCACGACAGAAAAGCTGATGCGCTGAACACGTTCGCCGGATTTGGTGAGGTGGTGCAGGATCAAATCGCCGTAGTTTTGCGTCACGTAGTTGCCAATAAAGTTTGTAGGCACGTTAAAGCGCGCCACACCCTCGGTAAGTTCGGCAAACTCGATAGGTTCAATCCAAGTTTTGAAGTTGTTTTGCCCGACCGAATTTAGAAGGTCCTGTCTTAACGCGCCCCATTGTTCCTTTGTCATCTGTCCCCAAGTTCCTTCAATCGTGCCATGCCGGGCTTTGCCCGATCGTTCCTGTATTCCGTCGACACAATACCTTGAAAGGGTGGAAGAAAACCGCTTCCTAAGACAAACACTACCCCTCTTTCCAAAAGCTCTCACCTTCAGAAAGTCGTTTGCCTTACGCGCATGAGCGCAACTCCAAAAGAACAGTCGCAGACCAAATACATTCTGCCCATGCAAGACTCACTCTACCGAAAGAGTAACTCATTGCAGCGCCGAACACGGCTGATTGCCAAAAGCAATTTGGCGTCTGTTCCCCCAAGGCGATGTGAATCGCAAGACCGAAATTAGCAACTGGTGAGGGGCGCGGGCAACTGATCTTCGATCTTGACTCTGGGATTCCTCAAAAAGAATCTCTGGGCCGATTAACAGGCGTCCAAAATGAAAAAAGGCGCCACCGGACGGGGCGCCTTTTCTATCAATGGTTTGTCCGAAAAATCACGCCATCGCTTTGACGCGGGCGGCCAGACGGGACATTTTCCGCGATGCTGTGTTTTTGTGGTAAACGCCCTTGGTGACGCCACGCATCAATTCTGGCTGTGCTGCGCGCAGAGCTGCGGTAGCCGCGTCTTTGTCACCGGATGCGATGGTTTCTTCAACTTTACGCAGGTGTGTGCGGATGCGCGAACGGCGTGCTTTGTTTATTTCGAGGCGACGCTCGTTCTGACGGGCGCGTTTCTTTGCCTGGGGCGAATTTGCCATGAATCTGTGACCTTTACTTGGTTCGGTTCGTATGTGGATGCGTGCAACGTCCCGAACAGGCCTCTCTACTCCAAGAGAATCGATTCAAGCCAGAGCGGGCTGCACGCGCATGTATGACGGCGGCGTATAGCCTTTTCGAAAGTGAATGCCAATAGAATTCTTGGCGTTGCCGAAACACCTCGCTTTGATTGAGATCGAGTTAGGGTTTTAGTCTGCTTCGCCGACCATAGAATCGTACGGGGATGCAAAAAAGACGGGAGAACATACCGATGTTTGTGGTTAAGTCCATACAGCTGCGTACCACATGCCAACAACCACCGCCTGGAATTCGAATCAAGTGATTAACGGCGTAACCGATATTCACAAAGCCTTTCAGGAACACCACTCCGATAACCTTGCCGGGGCTTTCAAAGCGATGGTCACAAATCTTGGTTTAGAAATACCCACCTCTAAAGGCCTTCTTGAGGAAAAAACGAATGCCCATTCTATCCGGTGGAACGTGTTCATGGGCGATAGCGTCGGGGGCGGCCGCAACGAGCGCACCGCGTTGAGTAAGGCGATAAAAGAATTGCCAGTCCTCGCCGCCGATTTCCGAAAACTTGGTGTCGTAGATGTCTTCAGGCTGACCGTGAAGGTTATCTGAGCGGATCAGCAGATTACCAGCCCCCAAAATCTCCGGCGTCGGTATCGAGAAGACCACCTTTTTCGAGCCACTTTGGCAACCCGTTTTTGCGGTCAGCCAGCACAGGTCCACTGACAAACTCTGCATTGGTGTCGCGAGCCGCGCGCAAAAGTTTAGGAAGCCATTGCGGACTGGGCCATTCATCATCGTCAATGCAAGCGATATACTTGGTATTTAGGTTTATCGCCGACTTCATTACTTGGTTACGCACCGGCGAAAGACTCGGCTCTGGGAAAACGGAATAGTGAATTGTCAGTCGATCGCGAAACGCCTCAACCACATGCGCTAAGGGTTTTTGGCCGTTGTCGGCGATGCAGATTTTTGGGCGAGGTTCGTCTAAGACAGTACAGAAGGTTTCAAGTAAGTAACGCAAATATTCCGGTCGGTCACATGTGCAAAGCGCAATGCAGACCGTTTCGTAGGTTCAGTGATCACTATTTGTCCCGGAATTGAGCTTCGCGTTTTTCGATGAACGCGGCCATGCCTTCGGATTGGTCTTCGGTCGCAAAAAGTGCGTGGAAGGCACGGCGTTCGTAGAGCAAACCCTCGGCCAAAGTGGATTCGAAGCTCCGATTGACCGCTTCTTTAGCAGAGCGTGCGGCGATCAACGATTTTTCGGCAATCTTTTGAGCCGCGCTCATCGCTTCCTCCATCAGTTTTTTGGATGGCACAACACGGCTGACGAGGCCAGCGCGCTCTGCCTCAGCGGCGTCCATGAAACGACCGGTCAGGTTCATGTCCATTGATTTGGCTTTGCCCACTGCACGCGTCAGGCGCTGGCTTCCGCCCAATCCAGCAATAACTCCGAGGTTAATTTCGGGCTGACCAAACTTGGCCGTTTCGGATGCAATGATGAAATCGCAGGCCATTGCCAGTTCGCATCCGCCGCCCAGAGCATAGCCAGAAACAGCCGCGATCACAGGTTTGCGAATGTCCTGAATGCCGTCGCCAAAAGTGGCAAACAGATTGACGTCGTTTACATCCGCAAAGGACATTTCGGACATCTCCTTGATGTCGGCACCAGCGGCGAACGCTTTGTCAGACCCGGTAATGACGATGCAGCGCACCTTGTCATTACCGTCGGCATCGCCGAGGGCCTTTAACAACTCGGTCAGCAATTGCTGATTTAGAGCGTTCAGAGCATCGGGTCGGTTCAGTTTGATAAGTGCGACGTGATCTTCGATGTCGACGTTGATCGTCTCAAAAGCCATGGACTGAGCTTTCCTTTGTTCTGGTCAGAACTGATTCCTTACCACTTGCGCGGAGCGGATCAAGTTATCTTTGGCATTGCGGGCAATAGAAGGATGATCTTCCTGATTGTATGATTCGGGCGATTTTGGCG
The DNA here is from genome assembly GCF_003014475.1 of Shimia abyssi. Lineage (GTDB taxonomy): Bacteria > Pseudomonadota > Alphaproteobacteria > Rhodobacterales > Rhodobacteraceae > Shimia > Shimia abyssi. Next base: position 52,574 of record NZ_PYGJ01000011.1, read on the forward strand.
GTGCACGATGGGGTGCGGCACGGGTCATTTTCCCGGCTGTATACATCAAAGGAGTGTTGGAAATATCCAAGCTCTCCATCGGCTTGGCGGAAATCACGCAGTGAAGAGCCACCAGCGGTAATCGCATCCCGCAGCACCTGACGGATGATCGGAACAAGGGGAGCTACGCGTTTCGCCGCGATGGAGCCAGCTTTGCGCTTGGGGGAAATTTGGGCACGAAACAGTGCTTCGCAAACGTAGATATTGCCGAGCCCGGCGACGATTCTTTGATCCAGAAGCGCCGATTTGATCGGAGTGTTGCGCCCGGACAGCTGGTCGATGAGATAGGCCTCTTCAAAAGTGTTGCCGAGAGGTTCGGGGCCAAGTTTGGCAAGCAGAGGGTGGGTGGCGGCAGTGTCGGTGGGCAAGAGGTCCATCGCGCCGAAGCGGCGAGGATCGTTGAAGGTGATGCGCGCACCGTTGTCCATGTCAAAGACCACATGGTCATGTTTCTGAGCCTGTGGGTGATTATGTGCGAACTGTCCCAGCGGGTCACCAGAAACAGTCATGCGGCCGGACATGCCCAGATGCACCAAGAGCGTCTCGCCTGTGGAGAGATCTGCGAGGATGTATTTTGAGCGTCGGCGCAATTGGGTGATTTTAGCACCGGTCAGGCGGTTGGCCATATTGTCGGGAAAGGGCCAGCGCAAGTCGGGTCGATTGACCTGCGCTTTAGCGATCACCGCGCCCTCCATAGCGGGTTGCAGGCCGCGGCGAACGGTTTCGACTTCGGGGAGTTCTGGCATTCTGGGTCGATCCGGTTAGGTCACGTTGCGGCGAGGTTTGCACGGGATCATGCAGAGACGCAATCGCCGCATTGTGCCCCGTTTGCCGCGCCTATAAGAAGGTTGCGACATCAAGAATGGACCCGTGCCATGAGCGATCAGACCAGCAAGACCACACATTTCGGATTTGACACTGTGCCGGAGGCCGAAAAGGCTGGGCGGGTACAGGGTGTATTCAACTCAGTCGCGTCAAAATATGACGTGATGAATGACGTTATGAGCATGGGTATCCACCGCGTCTGGAAAGACGCGATGATGGATTGGCTGGCGCCACGTCCGGGCCAGAGATTGCTCGATGTGGCGGGTGGGACGGGTGATATTTCGTTCCGTTTTCTAAAGCGCGCGGGTGCGGGCCATGCAACTGTTCTGGACCTGACCGAGCCGATGTTGATCGAAGGACGTCAGCGCGCGGAGGCAGATGCCATGGCCGAAAGTCTGGATTGGGTGGTTGGTGATGCGATGGCGCTGCCGTTTGAGGACAACACTTTTGATGTCTACACGATCAGCTTTGGCATTCGGAATGTCACGCGCCCACAAGAGGCGCTGAACGAAGCATTCCGCGTATTGCGGCCAGGCGGGCGGTTGATGGTTTTGGAGTTTAGCCAGATCCCGAACGAGATGATGCAAAAGGCGTATGACCTTTATTCCTTTAACGTCATTCCGCGCATGGGGCAGGCGATTGCCAATGACCGAGACAGTTACCAGTACCTTGTGGAATCAATCCGTAACTTTCCAGATCAGGAGACGTTTCTGGATATGGTGAAGATTGCCGGTTTTGGGAATGCGAAGTACCGGAACCTGTCGCTGGGCATCGCCGCACTGCATTCGGGTTGGAAGCTTTGAGAGGGCCGCATAACATTCTGCGCCTGATCCGAACGGGCGCGACGATGGAACGAACTGGCGCCATGAAAGTGGTGATGGATGCGTTTGAAACACCGCCTTTGGTGCGGATGGCCGCGCGCGGGTTGGTTTGGCCGTTTCAGTGGCTGGGGTACAAGGGTGATCCCGACATGCCGCCGGTGCCGCGTGCCCTGACGGCATTGGGTCCGGCCTATATCAAGTTTGGTCAGGTTCTGTCGACGCGGCCCGATGTGGTGGGCGGTGATCTGGCGACGGAATTGCGGGTGTTGCAGGACAAGTTGCCACCATTTGATCTGGCTGTGGCCAAACGGGCCGTAGAGAGTGAGCTGGGGCAGTCGGTTGACGAGGTGTTTTCCGCCTTTTCCGAGCCTGTTGCGGCGGCATCGATTGCGCAGGTACACCGCGCGACATTGGCTGAGACGGGCGAAGATGTTGCGGTCAAAATCCTACGCCCGGGGATCGAGCGTGCGTTTCAGAAAGACGTAGACGCATTTTATTTTGCTGCGGACTCGATTGAATTCCTATCTCCTGCTTCGCGGCGGTTGCGCCCGCGCGACGTAATTGAACACTTTGATGGTGTGGTTACGGGTGAACTGGATTTGCGGCTTGAGGCAGCATCGGCAAGCGAGTTTGCGGCGAATACGGTTAAGGATGCGGGCTTTCAGGTGCCCGAGGTCAAGTGGGAGTATTCGGCGCGCCGGGTGATGACGCTGGGCTGGGCTGAGGGCGCGCCGATGGGCGACAATGCAGCGCTGGATGCGGCGGGGCATCATCGGCATTCTTTGGGCAGCCGGGTGTTGGAGTTGTTTCTAAGCCATGCGTTGCGGGACGGGTATTTTCACGCGGATATGCATCAGGGCAACCTGAAGGTGGCCGCGAATGGCGATATAATTGCGTACGATTTCGGGATCATGGGGCATATCGACGAGTATACTCGACGGGTTTATGCCGAGATCCTGTATGGATTTATTCAGCGTGATTACTTGCGAGTGGCTGAGGTGCATTTCGAAGCAGGATATGTTCCGGCGGATCGGGATGTGGACGAGTTTGCGCGCGCGTTGCGTGCCGTGGGTGAGCCGATCTTTGGCATGGACGCGACGCGGATTTCGATGGGGCGATTGCTGAGCTATCTGTTCGAAGTGACAGAGCGGTTCGGTATGGAGACGCGTACCGAGTTGATCCTGTTGCAGCGCACGATGGTTGTGGTTGAGGGTGTGGCTAGGTCGCTGGACCCGGAAGTGAACATCTGGGATGTCGCTAAGCCCGTCGTGGCGCGATACATCGAGGAAAGTATTGGGCCGAGGGCACTTGGTAAGGATCTGATGAAAACGGCACGGGTTCTGATGCGGTTTGGCCCCCGTCTGCCGGGATTGGTTGAAGGTGCGTTGATCCGGCAAGCAGTGGCTGATGAACCGGTCAAATCGCGTAGTTGGAGTTTGCTGATTCTGGGTGGTGTCGTCGCTGCAGGGATTGGGTTTGCGGCCGGAGTGGCCGTTGTTCTTTTGGCATAGTTTCAAGAAACCCGCCTTTGGACAAGGTGGGCCAAAGGTACGCTTCTTGGGCGTAAGGAGTGTGTGAATTGGCATCCGTAATCCGTTTGTTCAGCGAAGGGTTTCGCATATTTTTCTTTGCTGCGGGATTGTTCGGTGCCGTTTTGGGGCTGGTTTGGGTTGGCTGGCTCGCGCTGGATGTGCGTTCCGTCGTGGATGGTATGGCGGCGCCATATCAGTGGCACGCGCATGAGATGGTTTTTGGTTACGGGCTTGCTGCAGTTGGCGGTTTCTTTCTGACGGCGGTGCCGAGTTGGACCGGCACGGATGCTGCGTCGCTTTGGTTCGTAATTTTGGTTTTTGGACTGTGGGCGCTGGGCCGGGCGGCGGTTTGGGCAGCACCGGTATTGCCGAGTGGGCTGGTCATGACGCTGGACCTACTGTTTGTGCCGGTTTTGGCGAGCAAGATATTGAGCCAGTTGTCAAAACGCCCCAAACCGCAAAACATGGTTTTTCTATCAATGCTTTGTGCATTGTGGGTGGCGAACTTGTTGGTGCATCTCGAGTGGGCTGGCATCACCGGCGAGAGCGCGACACAGGGGCTGCGGGCTGGATTGCTGTGCCTTGCCGGTTTGATCGCACTGCTCGGCGGACGGGTAACGCCGGCCTTTACGCGCAATGCAATGAAGCGCGCGGGCGTGGCGGAAGCTGATTGGCCGGTCACGCCAAGTGTCCTGAACAAAGCGACGATGGTTCTGGCCGTTGGGTTGCCTTGGGTGGCAATTATGGCGCCGCCTTTCTGGGTCGGCAGCTGGGCTTGCTTATTAGGGACGGTTCAATTGTTGCGTATGCTGAAATGGCGCGGTTTGTGGACTGTTGACCAGCCGATACTGTGGTCGCTGCATCTTGGAATGGCGTTTCTGGCGCTTGGGTTGATCCTGTTTGGATTGGCGTCCGGGGGGATTGGAAGCGAAAGTGGCGCGATTCACGTGCTTGGTTTGGGGGCTATTGGCGTGATGACGGTGGCTGTCATGAGCCGTGCCGCACTGGGGCATACGGGCAGACCGTTGGTGGCAGGGCGCAGCTTTGCATTTGTTTACGGATTGATAGCTCTCGCGACTGTCTTGCGATGGCTGGCGCAGAGCCATCAAAGCGCGTTGATCGGATCGGGATTGATTTGGTCGCTCGCGATGCTGGTGTTCGCGCTGGCCGTTTGGCCGATTGTGTCGCAACCGAGACTAAACACGCCCTGAGCCGCGCATAGCGCGGCTATGCCCAACGCTTTTTGGCGCAGCTTGCTGCGTCAAAAAGGAGCGGGAGCACTTTGTTTTCGGCACCGCCGAACTAAAAGGTGGGCGATGCCGGAAAGAATGTGGTCGATTTAGTTAATCAAACCGGCGTGACGCAGTGCATCGTCGATTTGTGCCTTGGTTGTATCGCTGAGGCAGGTGAGCGGCAGACGTACTTCCTCGTTACACAGACCAAGACGCGACATTGCAAATTTTGCACCCACAAGACCGGGTTCGATAAAGATTGCTTCATGCAGAGGCATCAGTCGGTCTTGGTATTCCAGCGCCGTGACATAGTCACCCGCAAGCGTTGCCGCCTGAAATTCGGAGCAAAGGCGCGGAGCGACGTTTGCTGTTACCGAGATGCAGCCGACGCCACCGTGCGCGTTAAAGCCCAGTGCGGTTGCGTCTTCACCAGAAAGCTGGACGAAATCCGCACCACAGCTGGCGCGCTGTTGGCTGACGCGCGCAAGATCGCCGGTTGCATCCTTTACGCCCACGATGCGTGGAAGTTTGGCCAATTCACCCATGGTCGCGGGTGTCATGTCGACAACCGAGCGGCCGGGAATGTTGTAGATGATGATTGGCAGGCTGCAGCAATCATGCACTGCGGTGAAGTGCGCGATGAGGCCGCGTTGGGTGGGCTTGTTATAGTATGGCGTCACCACGAGAATCGCATCAGCGCCCACTTTTTCGGCGTGTTGCGCCAGGCGGATGGATTCGAGCGTGTTGTTTGACCCTGCCCCGGCAATGACCGGCGCACGGCCAGCAGAGGCGCGCACGACTTCTTCTACCACGGCTTCGTGTTCTTCATGGGTCAGAGTCGGGCTTTCACCGGTAGTGCCAACTGGGACAAAACCGTTTGTACCTTCACCAATATGCCATTCGACCAGCTTCTTGAGCGTTTCCAAATCCAGCTCGCCGTTCGTGAACGGCGTGACGAGTGCGGGGTAAGACCCTTTGAACATGGCACGCTCCTTTTTCTGCGTAGCTGGGCAGGATTGCCCGTATAGAAATCGCGCGGACACTAGCGAGAAGTCGCCGCCTTGCCAAGAATGTGAATTGTAGGCAGGTTGGTGCACGATTTATTGTTTAGGCTCTATCCTTTTTTGCATTGGAAATTGCAAGTCATGTTGCGTCTTTGTCTGCCCCTGTTGCTGTGGGTTTTTAGTGTTGGAGCCATTTTTGCCCAAGGGACGGCCGACATGAAGGCCGCAATGGCCTCGGTTTGGGCCAAGGAATGGAGCGGTGCGGTCGAAGCTGTGGCCCAGAGCGATGCCGTGGCCCGGGATATGATCGAGTGGCACCGACTGCGTGCAGGCGAGGGCACACCGCAGGAGGTGCTAGCATTTTTGGAGCGTCGTGCTGATTGGCCGGGGTTGGCGTTTTTGCGCAAGCAAGCCGAAGAGGCGTTTGTCGATGCACCCTACGAGGCGCGGCTGTCGTTCTTTTTGAATGAGTCGGCGCAGACCGCCGAAGGTGTTTTGGCCCATGCAGATGTATTGCAACGCATCGGAGAGGCCGGCGCGGCGGAAGCGGAAATTGTGCTGGCGTGGCGCACGATGGGGTTGAATGCTCCGACGCAGGCGGTTTTTCTGGAGCGCCACGGCGATATATTGAAGCCGCATCACATAGCCCGGTTGGACGCGATGTTATGGAAGGGTTGGCGTGACAATTCTGAACGCATGTATGACTTGGTGCCGGACGGCTGGGTCAAGCTGGCACAGGCGCGGCTTGGACTACGCGAACAGGTCAATGGAGTAGATACGCTGATTGCCGCTGTCCCGGCGGGGATGCAGAGCGATCCGGGATTGGCACACGAGCGGTTTGTGTGGCGCCACCGCAAGGGTCGCGACGATGCGGCCATTGAGCTGTTATTGGCGCGCAGCAAAGCGGGGTCATTGGGTGAAGCGGCAGAATGGGCTCCGAGACGGCGCTCTTTGATGCGAAGTCAGATGCGTGCGGGAAACTATCAGCTGGCATATGATATCGCTTCATCCCACGGATTAGCGCCGGATTCGGGATACAGCTACTCTGACTGCGAATGGCTTTCCGGGTATCTTGCGCTGCGATTCTTGGGCAAGCCTGAGCAGGCGGCGGTGCATTTTGTACGCTTTGCCCAGACAGTTGAAACGCCAATTTCGCTGGGTCGGGCGGGATACTGGATGGGGCGCGCCTATGAGGCTATGGGGGATGCTGAAACCGCTCAGCTGGCCTATGCCGCTGGGGGCGCGCATCAAACGAGTTTTTATGGTTTGCTGGCCGCAGAGAAGGCCGGAGTGCCATGGGATGAAAGCCTGCGTGGTGATGAAGTTTTTGCGGATTGGCGGCAAACTGACTGGGCGCATTCGAGCGTGCACACGGCGGCGGTGAAGTTTCTGGAAGCCGGTGAATTGACCCGAGCCGAACAGTTTTGGGTGCATTTGAGCGAAGGGCAGGATCGTGCCGGGTTAGGCCAGATGGGTACAATGGCACAAGAGCTGGGTGCGCCGCATATAGCGGTGATGCTGGGCAAAAAGATCGTGCGTCGTGGGATTACATTGCCGGGGCCGTATTATGCGCTGCATCCGCTCAAGGATCAGAACCTGCCAGTGCCCGCAGAGTTGTCGCTGGCAATCGCGCGTCGCGAGAGCGAATTTGACCCTGTCGTGGTGAGCGGCGCAGGCGCGCGTGGCTTGATGCAGTTGATGCCGGGTACGGCGCGGCAAGTGGCAGCGGCCACCGGGGAAATTTATTCCAACGCGTGGCTGACATCGAAGCCGGATTATAACGCGCGGCTTGGCAGTGCTTATCTGGCCGGGTTGGGGCGACAGTTTGATGGGAACATCATCATGATTTCCGCCGGATACAATGCCGGACCGGGGCGGCCGATCCGGTGGATGGAGCGCAACGGCGATCCGCGCGGGGGCAGTGTCGAGGACATGGTGGATTGGATCGAAATGATCCCGTTCAACGAGACGCGCAACTATGTGATGCGTGTTTCCGAGAGCCTGCCAGTATATCGTGCGCGTTTGGGAAAGAACCCTCATCCGGTGTCGTTCGGACGTGAGATTGTCGGGGACACGATGCTGCCCGTGGAGTGAGGCGCATACAGAAGTACCAAATAGTGCTAGACTATCCATCAAAGACGACCGGGCACGATGAGGCGGTCAGGTGCAGGCGCCCCAATCAAGGGAGGAGGGCGCATGATTATTCGTATTTTCCAAGTGGTCACACATCCGGGCATGGAAGAGGCCTTTGGCCAGTTTTTTCATGAAACCGCGATACCGATGATGCGCAACACAGAGGGTGTGATTTCGGTCTTGCCGGGTGCGCCAAGACCGGAGACGCCAAGAGAGTTCAGCATAGTCATGGTCTGGCGTGACTTGGAGGCGCTGAAGGCATTTGTGGGTGAAGATTATCGTGATCCACATATCGATCCCGCGGAAGCGGATTTGGTCGAGTTTCGCAGTATCAGACACTATGATTCGGTTGAAGGTTAGGCGCTTGCCCGTTTGCGTTCGCGCCAGAAGGTGAAAAGCCCCGCTGCCACGACAATGACAGCGCCAATGGCGACATTGGTGCGCAGCGTTTCGCCAAAGAACATCATACCAAACATCGCCGCGAATGGCAGCTGCAAGTAGGCAAAAGGCTGAACGGTGCTGGCCTCGGTTGCTTCATAGGCTTTGATCAAGAGCCAATGGCCGAATGCGCCGGTGCAGCAAAGCGCGGCCATCCAGAGCCAATCGGGGCCAGACATGGGTTCCCAATGAAAGGCACCAATTGCGGTCATGACCACACAGCCGACTGTGCCGGTGTAGAAAAAGCTGACCTGTGCGGTGTCGCGGCGGGCCACATAGCGTGTAAGCAGGCCATAGAGAGCAAAGAGTAAAGCTCCGAGGAGCGGGACAATGGCCCAGACCGTAAAGACGCCCGATCCCGGTTGCAGGATGACCATGACCCCAATTGCACCAACCCCGATTGCGAGCCAGCGCCGCCAGCCGACCCGTTCGCCAAGCACTGGTCCAGAGAGGGCGGCAACCATAAGGGGGTAGCAGATGAAAATGGCGTGGGTCTCGGTCAGACCAAGCAGGGTGAAGGCAAGTACAGTCACGCAAATCTCGACCGCGAGGATGGCGCCGCGCAGGACTTGGAGCAGGGGGAAACCGGTGGTGGTCGCGGCGCGTAGGCCACCGCTATGCCGGGCCGAGAGAGCGATGACGAAAGCGGCGAAGAACCAGTAGCGCACCATCACCACAAGGTAGATATTGTATTCGCCTGCAAGGTGGCGCGAAATACCATCCTGTGCCGCGAAGACAAAGGTGGTAAGCGACATCAGGAGAATGCCGAAGCGAGGGTTGTCTGCACTCATATCGCGGGCTTGCTGCCGATGGTCATGTGCCGTTTGCGCCCAAAGCCGGGGGTACGAGTGACCTCAAAACCAGCGTCCGCGAGATTGCGGCGCACGAACCCGGCGGCAGTATAGGTGGCGACAGTGCCGGTGGGGGCGGTATGCGCGCCCACCTGTTTCATAAGGGCCTTACCCCAGAGTTCGGGGTTCTTTGCGGGCGAGAATCCATCTAGGAACCATGCATTGGCTGCAAAATTTTGTGCTGCAAGGCATTCGTGCGCGTGGCCAATTAGGACTTGAGCGTTGATGCCCTCTAAAGTGGTCAGAGATGGATCCCTTTGCCACGCGGCAACGAGGCGTTTGGCATATTCGCCGAGCTCCGGGAAGGCCTCGAGGGCGCGGGCCATCTCTGTGGCGCTCATGGGGAACGCCTCGAAGCTGGTGAAGGTGAGTGGCGTGGTTTGTCCCGAGGCGTCCCATTCCATCCAAGCGGTGAGAAGATTGAGGCCGGTGCCAAAGCCGAGTTCGGCAATGTGAAAACCAGGGGCAAAGCGCGCCGGGAGATCATTGCCGGCCAGAAACACATGGCGCGTTTCCGCAAGACCGTTTTCCAAGCTGAAATAAGGGTCGTTGAATCGGGTTGAGACGGGAATGGCCCCATCGCGCCACTCAAGATCTGCGTGCTGGTCGCTCATCGGTGGATACCTTATGGAAGGTGAGGAGTGCAGGATTGGACGAGCCGGGGTGATTTGGCAATGGTGGATATAACCGTGATGGGCGCCGGGGCGTTTGGGTTGAGCGTCGCGTGGGCATGTGCACAGCGCGGCGCCAAGGTGCGGGTGATTGATCCGGGCGGCGTTGGTGCGGGCGCGAGTGGGGGCATTGTTGGTGCCTTGGCCCCGCATACGCCAGAGAATTGGAACGACAAGAAGGCGTTTCAATTTGAGAGCTTGATTATGGCAGAGGAATTTTGGGCTGAAATAGAGACTGTTGGTGGCGTGTCGTCAGGGTATGGGCGCACGGGGCGCGTGCAACCGGTGATGAACGAACGCGGGCTTGATCTAGCGCGAGCGCGTGAGGTGAGTGCCGCGGAGTTATGGCAGGGACGGGCGACATTGCAAGTGGTCCCAGGAGAAGCGTTGAGCGCATGGGCGCCGGTGTCACCAACTGGTTGGTGGATCAAGGATACGCTGAGCGCGCGTATGCACCCTCGCCGCGCCTGTGCGGCGCTAGCGGCAGCTTTGCGCGCGCGAGGTGGCGAGATCGTTGCGACAGGCGCGCCCGAAGGCAAGGTTGTTTGGGCGACTGGATGGCAGGGCTTGGTCGAGTTGTCCGGCGAGATGGGTCGTATGGTCGGCAATGGCGTAAAAGGTCAGGCGGCGCTGTTGAGATTAGATCGGCGTGGACTGCCGCAGTTGTTTGCGGATGCAGTGCATGTGGTGCCGCATTCGGACGGGACGGTTGCCATAGGTTCGACCAGTGAGCGAGAGTTTGAAGCACCGGATCGGACAGATGCGCAGTTAGAGGATGTATTGGCGCGGGCTATTACGGCGGTTCCGGATTTGGCGGGGGCTGAGGTGATCGAGCGGTGGGCCGGGGTGCGGCCAAGAGCCAAAAGCCGGGCGCCGATGCTGGGGGTACACCCGTTGAGAAAAGGTGACTACATCGCCAATGGTGGATTCAAAATCGGGTTTGGTATGGCGCCCAAAGTGGGACAGGTGATGGCTGATATGGTGCTGGAGGGGCGCAACGCCATTCCAGAGGGATTTCGGCCTGAAGCATCGCTTTAGGACGCGGTTGCTGTCATACATCGGCGACCATCCGGGCCGCGCACCCAAAGGGTGCCATCACCGCCCCAACAGAAGGTCGCCGGTTCAAAGTGCATCAGCGGAGCGGTGGCGCGGAACGAGAAATGGCTAAGTTGGTCAAGGTATTCCTGAGCAAAAAGCATTAGAAGCTGGGCAAGTAGCGGGCCGTGCACGACAAGGCCAGTGTAGCCTTCGACATCGCGGGCGTAGTCGAGGTCATAATGAATGCGATGGCCGTTGAAGGTGAGCGCTGAATAGCGGAAAAGTAGTGTGCTGTCGAAACTGTGCGTGACACTGGAAACCTCGTCTGTACGTGCCGCGGCGGATGTGAGTTTGGGTGAATCAGGTGTTGGGTCCTCTCGATAAACGAGGTCTTGGTATTCTCGGACGGCGATGATTCCATTTTGCGCAATTTCGTGGCAGAGGGTGACAAAGCCGAGCGGGCCAGTGCGGCCTTTTTTGTGAAGGGCCTTGTGTACCGTGGTAGTCTTGGTCGCGGGCAGTCCGGCGCGCAGAGGTGCGAGAAACTCGAGCTGACCGCCCGCCCACATACGGCGGGGCAAACCCATGTCGGGAATGATTCCGCCAAGTTTTGGGTGACCGTCCCGACCGAGGTTTGTGGGTGGTTGCGCATCCCAGAAATAAAGCTGGTGAAAGAATGGAGGCAGGTACACACCAGTTTCGATATCGGCAAATCGACCCAGAGCCCTCAGACAAGCGTTGGCGCGGGCCGGGTCGAGTATGTCGTTTTGACGAAACGGTTTCTGGGCGTCATCCTGCATGGCAGAAGGCTAGGGCTGAACAGATGAAAGGACAAGGTATGCCGGAACTACGCGCGTTGGATCATCTGGTTTTGACGGTGGCAAATGTTGACGCGACTATCGCGTTTTATTGCGATGTCTTGGGGATGCAGGCAGAGCGATTTCAGCCCGCTGACGGAAAGACGCGCTGGGCGCTGAAATTTGGGGTGCAAAAGATTAATTTGCACGAAGCAGGGCGTGAGTTTGAGCCGAAAGCGGCGAATGCAACGGCAGGGTCGGCGGATCTGTGTTTTTTAAGCGATGTCGCGCTGGATGACTGGCAGGCCCATTTCACCACAATTGATATCGCGGTTGTTGATGGGCCTGTAGAGCGGACCGGGGCGACGGGGCCCATCCAGTCGATTTATGTTCGCGATCCTGATGGCAATTTGCTGGAGATCAGCAATACCATTTAGCCAATGTCGGCACGCAATGCGTCCATAAGGGTTTTTAGCGATGCTTCGGTGCGCTCGTTTGTTAGCCTGCCATTGGCGTCAAAAGCGCTGCCGCTATTGGCGAGGCTGAGTTCTGGTGCGAGCGTGATGCGCGGACGGAATGCCACGAGGCAGGAGCGCATCATGGTTTGGGCACGCACACCTCCGGCACGCCCCGCAGCTGCACTCATCAAAGCGGTGGGTTTGCCGACAAGGGGTTTCTCAGTATGGCGGCTGATCCAGTCGAGTGCGTTCTTGAGAACACCGGTGATGCCACCGTTATATTCTGGGGTGGAAATCAGCACAGCGTCTGCATTGGCAATCTGGTCGACGAGCTGGTTAACGCCTTCGGGCAGTCCGTTGCGGTCTTCTTCGTCGCCATTGTAGAGCGGCAGGTTCAAGTCGGCCTCGACATATGTGTCTGCGCCGTAAAGACGGGCGGCTTCGCGGAGGAGATTGCTGTTGGTGGAACTCGAACGGAGCGCGCCGGAAAGGCCGAGCAGTGTATGGGGCATATTGGGAACCTATGGTTGCTGGTTCTAGAAACCTAAGTGCGCGCTGGGAGCGTACAAGGTTTGCCGCAAAGCAGTAATTTTGTCCGGTTGTCTATTTTGTGAGACAGAGCATGACACCATTGGACGCGATGGTGATGCGCCGCCCAATGGTGTGTTCTGCGAGTGATCAGGTTGCGTTGGGCAAGATGACAATCTCAACACGACGGTTCTGTTTACGCCCAGCTTCGTCAAGGTTTGAGGCAATCGGCTGATCTTCGCCGCGGCCAATGGTTTCGATGCGCTGCACCGGAACGCCACCTTCGAGTAGCACATCCGCCACCGCGTTGGCGCGTCGTTCGGAGAGTGCTTGGTTATGCTCGGCCGAACCGGTGTTATCAGTGTGCCCGAGCACCTGAACGGTTGTGTCTGGGTATTTGTTAAGGCTGGTTGCGACTTTGCCCAAATCATCGCGCAAGCCTGAACTTACGGTATAGCTATCGATGTCGAACAGAATGTCCTGAGGCATTGTCAGGATCAGGCGGTCGCCGGTGTTTTCGATGCGCACCTCGTCGTCGAGGTCCTCGCGCAACTCGGCGGCCTGTTTGTCAAGCTCGCTTCCGATGATGGCACCAACCCCAGCGCCAACTGCGGCACCAATGGCAACATTGTTATCGGTGGCTGCGGCGACGCCCGCTCCAAACAGTCCGCCGATGACTGCGCCCGTTTTGGTCTGGCGGTACGCATCGCGTTCTTCGCCGCTTCCGGCGACATAACCTGGGTCTGTACACGCAGTCAGGGTAAGTGCGCTGGCCACGCAAAGGGAAAGTGCGAATTTGGTCATCTCGGTGCCTCGGATTTTGCGCCGCTTTTGCGGCTTTTCCTAAGCATAAGCGATGTTTCGCGCTGTCCCAAGAGGTGAAGCTGCGTCATCGGCGGTTCGGTGCCGAGATTGTGACCGTTCAGGACGCAGCGCGGGCCGTTTCATAGGCCAAGAGGGCACGTTTGACCGGCAAGCCCCAGTGATAACCGCCTAGACCACCAGACTTGCGCATGGCGCGGTGGCAGGGGATTAACCAGCTGATGGGGTTACGCCCTACGGCGGTGCCAACGGCGCGCACGGCTTTGGGTGCGCCAATGACACGCGCGATTTCGGAATAGGTAGACACGTTGCCCGAAGGGATGCGCATAAGGGCTTCCCAAACCTTGATTTGAAGCGCGGAGCCGATCAGGTAGATGGGCACTTCGGACAGGTCGTTGTTCTGGGCATTGTAGGCGGCCTGTACCCAAGGGCGCAGGAACATCGGGTCCTCGACAAACGTGGCTTTGGGCCAGCGCGAGGTGAGATCCACCATCGTGGGCTCGGTGCCGGTTTCTGAGGCGAAACCAATGCCGCAGATACCCTTTTCCGTGCCCATCACGAGGCTGAGGCCAAAGGGGCTGTCGAACCAGCCCCAGAAGATTGTCAGCCCGCCGCCGCGACGGGCGTATTCGCCGGGGCTCATCGCCTCCCACTTAAGAAAGAGGTCGTGCAGGCGACCAGAGCCCGAGAGCCCCACGGCGTCTGCGGTTTCGAGGGTCGTGAAGTGTTCGTGCAAGAGGGCTTTAGCGTGACCAAGAGCGAGGTATTGCTGAAATTTTTTGGGCGAAACACCGGCCCATTTGGTGAACAGGCGCTGGAAATGCGCAGGACTCATGCCCATTTCACTTGCGAGGTTTTCAAGCGAAAGCTGTTCGTCGCCTGCGTCGATCAGATCGATGGCGCGGCGCATTACATTGAAGTGATAGCTGTGTTCCATGTTGGACATGGGTAATCTCCGGGTGGTCTGATGACAGAATAATGATCCACCTGCCGCCCTGCGACCCGTTTCTTGAGCAATCTGCTTGTCTGTTCGGCAATGCTGACCATATGAAGGCACACGAACCACCCTGAGTGATATGGACCTGACATTAATGACCTTAAGAGACCGCGTGGGCGCGGTGATCGACAGCCCACTGTTTCGCAACGCCATTTTAGGCGTGATCCTGTTTAACGCGATTATTCTTGGGCTTGAGACGTCAAAAACGGTGATGGATGCGGTTGGCGGGCTTTTGATCACGCTCGATGGGCTGTGTCTCGCCGTTTTTGTTGTCGAAATTCTGGCAAAGATGTTCGTGCGGCGCTGGGCGTTTTTTAAGGATGGGTGGAACCTGTTTGATTTCGTGATTGTTGGGATCGCGCTCATTCCTGCTGCGCAAGGGCTATCTGTACTTAGGGCGTTGCGGATTTTGCGATTGCTGCGGGTCGTGTCGGTGGCACCATCGTTACGGCGAGTGATCGAAGGGTTGATCAACGCGCTGCCCGGCATGGGGTCGGTTTTTCTGTTGATGACGCTGATTTTCTATATCGGTGCTGTGATGGCGACCAAGCTGTTTGGCGCTGCGTTTCCGGATTGGTTTGGCACGTTGGGCAAGTCTGGCTATTCACTGTTCCAGATTATGACGCTTGAAAGCTGGTCGATGGGAATCGTGCGTCCGGTCATGGAGACCTACGCCTATGCGTGGCTGTTCTTTGTGCCGTTCATTTTGCTGACAACATTTGTTGTGCTGAACCTTGTCGTAGGTTTGGTGGTGAACTCGATGCAGGATGCGCACCACGTTGAGGCGGATGAGCGCACGGACAATTACCGGGATGAAGTTTTGGCGCGGCTGACCGATATTGAGATGCTCTTGAAAGAGCGTGACAAGAAAGACTAGCGTGAAGAGCACCTAAATGGTGGTTTGCGTGGGTGGGGGATGAATGGCAAAGCAACTGGATTATCATACGATCCGCGAGATTTTCACACGATTCGAGGCCGCCGAAGCCGAACCCGTTGGCGAACTGGATCATGTGAATGTCTACACGCTTGTCGTGGCGGTGGCGCTGTCTGCACAGGCGACGGACGTTGGTGTGAACCGTGCGACAAAAGAGCTGTTCAAGGTGGCTGATACGCCGCAGAAGATGCTCGATCTTGGTGAAGAGCAGTTGATTGAGCATATCAAGACAATTGGGCTTTACCGAAACAAGGCCAAAAACGTTATCAAGCTGAGCCGAATTCTGGTTGAGGACTATGGCGGCGAAGTGCCCAATTCACGTGCCGCGCTGGAGAGTCTGCCGGGGGTGGGTCGTAAGACCGCGAATGTGGTTTTGAACATGTGGTGGCGGTATCCGGCGCAGGCGGTGGATACGCATATCTATCGGTTCGGAAACCGGTCCGGTGTGTGTCCGGGCAAGGACGTTGTCGCCGTAGAGCGCGCCATAGAAGACCACATTCCGGTGGACTTTCAGCTACACGCGCATCATTGGATGATCCTGCACGGGCGTTATGTCTGCAAGGCGCGAAAGCCTATGTGTGGCACGTGCCTGATCCGGGATCTTTGTATGTTTGAGGAAAAAAACCTGTGAACAAAAAATATCAGGTTGTCGGTATCGGCAACGCTATCGTGGACGTGATTTCGCAATCAGATGACAGTTTTCTGGACCTGATGGGTATCCAGAAAGGCATCATGCAGCTGGTCGAGAGAGAGCGGGGCGAGATGCTCTATGCTGCGATGACCAATCGCACACAGGCACCGGGTGGGTCTGTGGCCAATACCGTCGCTGGGCTGGGATCGTTAGGGTTGACGACCGGGTTTATCGGGCGCGTGCATGACGATGCGCTGGGCCGGTTCTATGCAAGCTCGATGCAGGCTGAAGGAACCGATTTTGTGAACCCGCCGGTTGCGGAAGGGGAGCTGCCGTCATCGCGGTCGATGATTTTTGTGTCACCAGACGGTGAGCGGTCGATGAACACCTATTTGGGGATTTCGTCGGAGTTGGGCCCGGATGATGTATCGGATGATGTGGCTGGTAATGCGGCGCTGTTGTTCCTTGAAGGGTATCTTTACGACAAGCCACAAGGAAAAGAAGCATTTGAGCGGGCGGCGAAGCTGTGCCGGGAGGGAGGCGGTAAGGCCGGTATTGCACTGAGCGACCCGTTCTGCGTCGATCGTCACCGCGACGATTTCCGCCGCTTGGTGCGGGACCTGGATTTTGTGATTGGCAACGAGCACGAATGGCAATCATTGTACCAAACTGATCTGTCGACGGCGCTGGAGCAAGCAGCAGCCGATAGCGGGCTGATCGTGTGTACACGGTCGGGCCATGATGTTGTACTGGTTCAGGGTGATCAACAAGTTTCGGTTCCGGTGAACGAGATTGTTCCGGTTGATGCTACTGGGGCCGGTGATCAGTTTGCCGCCGGGTTCCTTTATGGGTTTGCTACAGGGCAGAGTCTTGAGGTGTCTGGCCGTATGGGGTGCATCGCGGCCGCAGAAGTGATCAGCCATTATGGCGCACGCCCCGAAGTAGACGTGAAGGATTTGTTCCGCAAAGAAGGGCTGATCGGTTAACGCAGCTCTTTTCGAATTGCGAGTTTTAGGCCGGACCAGGTTTTGTCGTCGGCGCGGACTTCTACGTCGACAAGGCCCATCGGTAGCGCGATCTTTCGGATTGCGTCTTCCGTGATTTCACTGGGTTGGCCCGCGGTTTTTTGGGCCAGCTGCCACAGGCCATGCCATTGGGCGAGATTGCGCCGTGTGCGTTGATCAAAACTACCTCGAGAGGGGTGCGCTTGTCGGCACAGACAGGCGCGACGTCTGGGCAGACGTTGATCGTGTCTCACACCAAGTTAATTCTGGCACGTCAGTTCGTAGCAGCGTGTGAAAATTGGTTGGCGCATTTAGCAAAACCGCCCGCAGACCGGGTTTGAGGCCCCGCTTCTGCCAGAGCGATTTGCCAGAATACCCCGCCATCAATTGCCAAGTTTGGCGTGCACTTCGCCCAGATCAATCTCACCGATGGGCATTTTGTTGCCCGGATTTTCAAAATCGTATTTGAACAGTTGAAAGTCGCGTTTGTAAATTTCGTAAACGAGGTGCATCGACAGATCATCAAAGTAGTCTTCAACCGGGTGCGCACGCTTGGGGCCGTGCCCCTCGGATTCGTTGAAGCGAGGGATCTTTGTTAGGTCGATCTCTTTGGGCGTCTCGATTTTGTCCAGTACCTGCTGCATTCCGTCGTTGAAGCTCTCGGTCCAGATGATTTTGTCGTAGGCGCCACCATTGACAATGAATGTGGAGACGTGACCTGACATTGCGGACCAATGGATGTCCGGGTCCATTGGTCTGCGCCAGCGAATGGTATCGCGGGCAAACAGGAGAAAACGACGAAAGCTTTTGATTTGGTCAAACTCTTCCTGTCCGGAATCACCCCCCACATCGATGCCGTATTTTTGGATCAACATCGGTACAAGATTGCCGCGATATCGTTTCCCATTGCGCTGGATGCCGCAAATTTTGTCAAAGAAAGACGAAAGAATACGGGTGTAAGGGTTACGCACGCATGTGAACGCATAAGATTTATGTTCACGTACATTGTCGATTATGGGCTGGTGACTTTCGTCCAGTGCCCATTTGTGCATGCCAGATTTCGCGTCGTGAATATCACCGTCAAAAAACACGCCGTGATCCGAGTAATACATGATTTGTCCGATGGACGAACATGCGCATTTTGGGACCACACGATAGAGCACGCTTTCGCTCTCGGTCATCCAAGTTCCGGGAAAACCCATAGATTCCGCCTCCGTCAATGGCACCGCCCTTATGGGCCTGTTTCGCCAATACCCTAAAAAAAGCAAATAAAGTCTGTTTATTCAACGCGTGTTCACGATTAAATGGGTAATCAACGAACATGCAAGCGGGGCAAGTGTTTCTGGAATGGCGAAAATTGCGTATATTTTGCTGTGCCACAAGGATCCAGAGGCGATTGTCAAACAGGCAGAGCGGCTGACTGCGACGGGCGATTACATCTCGATCCATTTTGACGCACGGGCCAAGGCCGAGGATTTTCAAACCATCAAGGACGCCTTGTCGGACAATACAAACGTAGCATTTGCACACAAGCGCATCCAGTGCGGTTGGGGCGAGTGGTCACTTGTCGAGGCCACTTTGTATGCGGTTGAGACCGCCGTGGAGAAATTCCCACGTGCCACGCATTTTTACATGGTGTCGGGCGATTGCATGGTGATCAAATCATCTGAGTATATCCATGATTTTCTTGATGAAAATGACGTCGATTTCATCGAGAGCTTTGATTTTTTTGAAAGCAACTGGATCAAGACGGGTATGCAAGGCGAGCGGTTGATTTATCGTCATTGGTTCAATGAGCGTACGCAAAAGCGCAGGTTCTATTTGGCTTTTAATTTTCAGCGCAAGCTGGGATTGGAGCGTAAGATACCGTCTGATTTACAGGTTATGATTGGCAGCCAATGGTGGTGCTTGCGTCGCGAAACGATCGAGGCGGTTTTGCATTTCACGAAGCAACGCCGAGATGTAATGAGGTTTTTCCGAACCACATGGATTCCGGATGAGACTTTTTTTCAGACGATTGTGCGCCACCTTGTTCCTTCAGCAGAAATCCGGTCACGTTCACTGACGTTTCTGATGTTTACGGACTATGGGATGCCGTTGACGTTCTATAATGACCACTATGAATTGTTGCTGAGCCAAGATTACCTGTTTGCGCGAAAGATCAGCCCCGAGGCCATTGAGCTAAAGGAACGGTTGGGGCGGCTTTACGCAGAAGAAGGGGTGAAGTTTCAGATCTCCGCCGAAGGGCCTAGCCTTTTTAAATTTTTGACCGGGCGTGGGCGAGAAGGGAAGAGATTTGCGAGCCGATTCTGGGAGACGGAATCATCGCTTGGTCGCGACCGCGAATTGATGATTCTGGTCTGTAAAAAATGGCATGTGGCCAAGCGGCTGCTGTATCGGATTCAACAGAAAACCGACATTCCGGCAATTGCCTATCTCTTCAACGAAGAAAGTACGCCGCTGCCGGATCTGGGCGGTATTCAGTCGACGCTTGAGAAACGGACACGGCACCGGCGGGCGCTGATGAGGATGTTGTTTGACTATTACGACACAAATCGCCTGATCGTTTGTCTTGATCCGTCTGCGATGGATCTGATGCAAGATTTTTTCAGCGACAGGTCCACCACACGGATGCTTGAATTGCAGTGCAAATTTACCGACGAGTATCTGACTGGGCATGCCACCCGAATCGGGCTGGCCGGAGAGCAGACAACGCAAGAAACACTGGAGCGGCTGTTGCCGACCATTCGGCGCGACATTTTGAATGAAAGCGACCGCATTTTGGATGCTGGGTTTACGAATGTGGTGCACCTTCGTGAAGGCGAAGAAGAAAGCCACAGTATTGCCGCGTTGATGGAGTTTTTGCGGGTGCCCGAGGAAACTGCAAAGGATGTTGCAGGCGTCGAGCACCTGTTTGACGACTAAATTCGCGACCCAAGAGTCAGGCTGAGCGTGTCAGTTTCAGGAACACATCTTCAAGATCGGCTTGTTCGGTCTTAACGTCTCGGATTGCGATGCCAGCGTCGCGCACGGCGCTGAGCGCGTTTTCGGCCGTTGTTTCGTTTGCGTGGTAGGCAATCGCCAAAGCACCATCGTTGCGTCGCGTGACGTGGATGTTTTTCGCCGAAGGGAGCGTTTTGGGCGGTTCCATCGGGTAAATCACCAGGCATTTTGCGTCCATCTGTCTTAAGAGGTTGGCGGTGCTGTCGCGCGCGACCAGTGAGCCCTGGTTGATGATCGCGATTTCGTCGCACATTTCTTCGGCCTCTTCGAGGTAGTGCGTGGTCAGAATGATGGTCATGCCGCGTTCGGCGTTTAGCTTGCGGATGTTAGCCCACAGCATTTGGCGCAGCTCGATGTCGACACCCGCAGTGGGTTCGTCAAGGACGAGGATTTGCGGAGCGTGAACCAGCGCTTTGCCCAAGAGAAGCCGCCGACGCATGCCGCCGGACAATGTGCGGGCGTAGGCCTCTGCCTTGTCTGTCAGGCCGACCATATCCAGAATCTCGTCGCTGTTGCGCTGGGATTTTGGCACGCCATACAGACCTGCCTGAACCTCTAATGCGCCGCGTGGCGTGAAAAACGGGTCGAGGTTGAGTTCCTGAGGCATGACTCCGATGGCAGCGCGGGATTGACGCGGGTTTTCATCCTGATCAAATCCCCAAATACGGACCGACCCGCGCGATTTGCGGACCAAACCGGCCATGATGTTGATCATGGTGGATTTTCCCGCACCATTGGGTCCAAGCAAGCCAAAAATTGAACCTGCCAGGACGTCGAGGTCGATACCTTTGAGCGCGTTCTTTTCTGGTGCATTGCGGCCACTTTGGTAGGTCTTTTGCAAGCCTTGAATCTCAATGGCATTCTGCGTCATGGCTGCACTTGCTCCCGGCTGCGCGATCCCTCATATTTGCACTTAAACCGCTGAGCACAGGACAACAAGCTAAGCGCGTGCAATTTCGACCAGAGGACGAGCAAATATGACCATCCAAGCGCCGGAAACCAAGATCGTAGAGACATATCGTGTGGCCTGTGACGGCGGCGAAGGTGCGCTGGGCCATCCGCGTGTCTGGCTACAGATCCCTCTGGAAACAGGGTGGGTCGAGTGTTCGTATTGCGATTGCAAATTCATTCATAAGGACTACGAGACGGCGAACAACTGAAGCACAGAGTTTAGAGGTGGGTTTGTGCGTGGTGGCGATCTGGCGTTTCCAGATGCGCAATGCCGTTGAACTGGGTCAATAGTGGCTGCCCTAGCACCATTTGCCAGCGATGCACCGACGTATTCATGATTGCGAGGCACATCTGTGCCCAGCCGCCCACGTCCAGTGACAGGGTTTGGCGCAGAACTGACCCGATCAGGCCACCGGATGTGATGACCAAGGCCCGACCCTGACCGGCGGCGATTTCCTGCATCACGTCCTGTATGCGGTTAGCAAAATGTTCGTGGCTTTCTGGTGCACCTTCGATCTCGCCGCGCTCCCATGCGCCAAGCACGGCAGGCAAGTGGCTGACAAAGCCTTCGCGCTCGGTTGGCACCTCTAGACCGTATTGCTCTTGCATCAGTTGTGACAGGGTGAAGTAGGCGAACTCGTTTAGTCGGGCGTCGTGCGCGATGTCGGCGTGTTCCTCTGCGCCCATGGCGGATGCCGTTTCGATGTGGCGGCGCATGGTGCCAGTATACACGCGCTGAAAGCGGTCGCCGATGTCTCGCATATAGCCACCAAGCCAAGCGGCCTGTTGATGCCCGAGCGGAGACAGGCGGTCGTAGCTTTCTTCGTCGCGTGCGGTGGTGTTGGCCTGACCGTGACGGACGAGGGTTATATGTGGCATTGGATAAACCTCTGGAACGAATACTTTGTGAGTATTTCAGTCAAGCGGAGAGGTGAAGAGGTGCTTTGTTAAATAAATGCGATTGATTACTGTTAGACAAACAGCGGAGTGGGACGGATGGTCAATCCAGAGCGGTTTTTGACGGATTTGCATGAGTTGCGCCAGTTTGGTGCGTCGGGCATCGGAAAGGGTGTTGTACGGCCTGCGTTTTCGGATGCAGATGTTGCTGCAAGAGAGTGGCTAATGGAGCGCTTTGAAGCGGCGGGCTTGCGGGTTCAAGTCGATCCAGTTGGGTCGGTTTGGGGCTTGGCGGATGGGCCGTCTTTGCTGCTAGGATCGCATTCCGACAGCCAACCAGAAGGTGGTTGGCTGGATGGCGCGCTTGGCGTGATTGCAGCGCTGGAAGTGGCGCGGGCGGCCAAAGAGTCTGGCGGTCCGGCGGTGTCGGTTGTGTCTTTTCAAGACGAAGAAGGCCGATTTGGGATCACTACAGGGAGTACAATCTGGTCAGGTGCGGTGCCACTGGAAACCGCAGACAATTATACGGATCGCGATGGTGTGCGGTTTGAGACGGCGCGCAGACGGATGAGCCATTTAGTGGGGGATTGGGTTGATCCGGCCCAGTTCACCGGATTTATCGAGATGCATATCGAGCAGGGCCCGTGGCTTGATAAAGCCGGGGAAGCTGTGGGCGTGGTTACGGATATTGTTGGCATTCGTGACATGCGGATCACTTTTGAGGGTGAGCAGAACCACGCGGGAACAACGCCGATGCATCTGCGAAAGGATGCAGTTCAGGGGCTGATTGCTTTTGGCACTGCGCTGAACGAAATGCTTGCGCCTGTTGTCACACCGTCGACGGTGTGGACTATTGGCCATGTGGCGGTTCATCCAAACGCCAGTTCGATAGTACCGGGAAAGGTAACGTTTTCGTTGCAATGGCGCGATAGTGAGGCAGCGCGCCTTGGGCAGATGGAAACCATTATTCGCGACACCGCGGTCGGGATATCGGCGAACCGCGGCCTCTCGGTTACATTTGGGGAAATGCTGGGATTGGAGCCGGTCAAGATGGATGGCCGCTTGCGCGATGCGTTGAGCGATGCGGCAGAGGCCTATGTGAGCGGCAAGTGGCGTACGATGCCGTCAGGTGCCTTGCATGATGCAACAAACGTGGCACGCCACGTGCCGGTGGCGATGCTGTTCGTCCCGTCGATTAACGGGGTTAGCCATGCGTTTGAGGAAGACACAAGCGAAGAGGATTTGGTCGCTGGATTGAATGTGCTGGATGGGGCCGTGCGCCGCCTGACAAACTAGCTGCGTTCATACCCGCGTTTTTGAGCGCGCTTTCGGAATGTGTCGGCTGCGTTGGACGCTTCACGAAGGTTTCCAAAAATGCTGACCAAGGTCTGCCCTTTTCCACCTGCGACACCCCATTCGCGAAACACGGAAACCTCTTCGAATAGGTTCATGGCGATCTCAACCCTATAAAACCGAGGGCCAGATTTGGTGGAGGGTTTGTAGAGGATGCAAATCGCCATACTTGTATCCTATTGCACGGTGATTCGCCGCGCAATAGGGGTGATATAGTCTCTGTTTTAGCCCAAGAGAACGATATCAGAAGCACCTGCACCGCGTCTTAGTGCGTGGACATCGGCAATTGCGGGATCGTTGATCCATGCCAAAGCGCTGTCGCGGTCAGGGAAAGACAGGATGGCGGCCACATCGGGCAGATCCGGCGCGCCGTCCAAAGCTGTTGCTTCGGCGGAGGCCTGTACAACTTGGCCGCCATGCCGTTGCAGAGCTGCGCCTGCTTTGTCGCGATACTGCGCAAGAGAGTCTGGGTTGGACACGGTGAGTTTGGCGTAAGCGTAGATCATTGCTAGCTCCTTTTTGGGTTTATTCAAACATAGCGCAATGCGAGTCTTGCGAAAACGCGTGTATTTTCACGCTTCATGTGCGAAAATGCATGCCATGGCGGATTGGGAAGATTTAAAGACAGTTCTGCACTTGGTGCGCGCAGGATCCCTGGCTGGGGCTGGGGCAGCGCTGGGTGTAAATTACACCACGGTCGCGCGCCGAATTTCACGTATTGAAAAGGATATGGATGTTCGGCTGTTTGATCGGCTGGCTGACGGGTATCAGGCGACCGAAGTGGGGAAATCCGTTGCTTTGCGCGCAGCTGAAATGGAGGCGCAAGAGTTGACCTTGATGCGAACCCTTCAGGGACGGGATCAGCTTTTGTCTGGCACATTGGTCGTGACCGCGCCGCAGCTAATGATTGGTCCTTATATTTCTCCCGTAGCTGCACAATTTTTCAAGGCGCATCCCAATGTTGAGCTGCGCCTTAAGGCGTCTAATGACATTGTTGACTTAACGCGCCGAGAAGCTGATTTGGCAGTGCGTATCTCACGCAGTCCAGGCGATACGCTCAAAGGGGTGCGTGTTGCGGGACAACAAACGGCATGTTTTGGTGCGCGTAAGTGGTTGGACCGGACAAAAAATGATGTGATCGATTGGGTGGTCTACGAACAGCAACCAGAAGTGCCAGTAGCCGCGAAAAGGCACTTCCCAAAATCGCGTGTCGTCTTGGTCTGCGATGACATGGCGGCGATGGTCGGAGCTGCCGTTGCTGGATTAGGCGTTGTTCGGATGCCGTTCTTTTTAGGGCGTGCGACACCTGGCTTGGTGCAACTACCATTCTTGGATTCTCAACCATACGCCGATGTTTGGGTGCTATCGCATCCGGACGTGTGGCCATCTGCACGCGTCGCAGCCTTTCGTGAAATGCTGGTCCCGTTTTTCAGGTCGCGCAGAGCGGATTTTCTGAACTAAACCGCTCCGAAAAATTCCCCGCAGCCGATGTTCTGATCTGCGGGGAGTTGGGAGTGTCCCGTGTTTTTGATTTTTCCCCAAATCGCGCTAGCAAGTCAAAAAGGTTCGTTGGGATTGGTCTCAACATACCACATCTGGCAGGGAATATCTACATATTGTCGGTTTCTACGCTATGTGTACCGGATGTCGTGGGCGGTGGCGTGGTTCGGATTGGCGCTAAACCCACTCCACATTTCCAAGGAAAATGTATCCGGCGCCGTATATGGTTTTGATAAGCTGAGGGTTTTTTGGGTCTTCGCGTAGTTTCGTACGCAGACGCGAGATCCGCACATCCATGGCGCGATCAAAGCTTTCTCCTGCTGCACCACCTAGCATTTCTTGCATCTGCGTGCGGCTGATCAGGCGTTTGGGGCTTTCAAGGAAGAGGCGCAGCACTTCACTTTCGGCATGGCTGAAAGTGGTTTCAGTGCCATTCTCATCTTTGAGAACGTAGCGGTCGAAATAGGCCGTCCAACCGTTGAAAATTGCTGTGTTGGCGGCAGTGGTCGTTGGGGCTTTGTCCTTGCGCAGGCGGGCGCGGACACGGGCTACCACCTCGGCGGGGTCGAAGGGTTTGATGATGTAGTCGTCTGCGCCAAGATCAAGACCGGTCACACGATCCTGTACCTGCGCACGTCCTGAGATGATGATAACTGCTGCACCAAGTTCGAGCGCAAGTCTGTGAACCAGCGTAAGACCGTCCTTGTCGGGCAGACCGAGATCAACAAGGCAGACATCTGGTGTTGTCGATTTCAGCGCGGCTTCGAATTCGGTGGCGCGGGAAAAGCCCATGGTACGAAACCCGGCTTCCTCAAGCGCATCGGCAAGGATTGAGCGGATTGCGGGTTCATCATCGAGGATCGTGACGAGAGGTGCGGTCATGACTGTGCCTCTGGGTGCAAGAATTTAACCAATTGTTCGGCGGTAAAGGGTTTGGGCAACATGGGTGCGCGAGCCGCCCCTTTGACATACAGCGGATTGGTTTGGGGAAGAGATGTCATGAGATAGGCAGGAACAGCATCGTTGGGCAATTCGCGGATGAGATCTACCCCGGTGGCGTCGCCTTCAAGCATGATGTCTGAGAGGATCAGGTTTATTTCCGGCAATTGGTCGAGCAGCGCTCGCGCCTCGGCGACGCTTGCGGCTTCAATCACTGAGTGGTTCATGTCAGTCAACATAGCCCGAATAAGCCCGCGCAGATCCGCATTGTCCTCAACCAGTAACACCAGACCAGGCTTGGACCTGCAGACAGGCTTGCGCAGTGGCAAGCGCAAAGAAACTTGACCACCTGTGTCTGTGTTGGCAATTTTCACATCACCACCAGCAAGTTTGGTCATGTCGTAAACCATCGCCAGTCCAAGGCCGGAGCCCTCCGCACCTTTAGTTGTGAAAAACGGTTCAAGGGCGCGTTGCAGAGCTGTAGGTGAGAAGCCCGGGCCAGAGTCACGAATGGTGAGCTGCACCCAAGTGTCTTGGATGAGTTCAGCAATCAATAGTATTGAGCCATTTTCGCCGCAGGCGTCCCGCGCGTTGAGCAGCAGATTGACCACCGAGTCCTGCAACATGGCAGGATCAAGAAGGATAGGCGTATCGGGAATGCCATTTTCGATGATCAGAGATGCCTTTCCCTCAAGTGTCGGGGTGGCCAGCGTTTCCAGTTCCGTCAAGAGCGCCTGCATGTCGACAGGTACAAGATTTGGCGCGCGGTGGGCTGTAATGTCGGCAAGACGATTGAGCAATGTTCCGCCGCGCCGCGCCGCTCCCAGAGTGGCCTCGATCAATGTGCTAGCTTCCGAAGGCAACGCCATCTTTTGCAGCTTGCTTTGCGTTCCCAGAATGATTGTCAAAAGGTTGGAAAAATCATGCGCCAGTCCGCTGGTCATCTGGGCGGCAATCTCTCGGCGCCGTGTCTGTTGTAGGGCGACCCGCGTTTGCGTCTCTTCGGTGATGTCCATGGAGAGAATATAGACTCCACGTTCGTCACCCGTGTTTCCGTCTGGTGTGAAGGCAACACGGATGCGCCGTGCGCTGGGATGGTCATTGAACTCGAACACGGATGGTTCGCCGTTGAATGCAGCGTCAAGGTACGGGCGGATCGACTGAAAGGCGCTGTCGCCAAGTGCATCGCTGATGTGGCTGCCAATAATATTGCTAGGTCGACCCGGTATGACCGACGACAGGCGCCGGTTCGAGTAGGTATAGAGCCGGTCAGGACCGACATGCGCGATGTGGGCGGGCATCATTTCTGCGGTGAGACGCATCCGCGCTTCGGACTCGGTAAGTTGGCGTTTGACTTCGCCCAGCGTATTGACCGTTGCTTCAAGCTTGCGGTTGGTGGCCGAGAGCTCCTCAGCGTGTTGAAGCAGCTGATCAGAGAGTTCCTCTGAACGTCCCCGCAAGAGTGCCTCTTGACGTTTGGTTGACGTGATATCTGTATAAACGGCAACCCACCCACCTTCCGGCAGCGGCGAGCCCTCTACGCTGATCCAGCGCCCGTCCGCCCGTTGACGTTCAAAGTAGTGCGGTTCGAAATCAAGAGCCCGCTCAACGCGTTCGGCGACAAATGTCTCGATTTCTTCGTGAGGAACGTCACCGTATTCGCCATTGTCCACGAGAAAGCGGATCGTGTTGCTGAATGACGCACCGGGGCGGGTGAGGTGATCAGGGATCGAAAACATTTCGCGAAAACGGGCGTTAGAAACCACAAGGTTGAGATTGCTGTCATAGATCGACAAAGCCTGTTTAATCAGGTTCAAACCCGCGATTGTCATTGCCTGCGTGGTGCCGGAAACCCGCGCCATACCTATCTCCCTTTCCCTATCGCTAGCATCGCGTGCTTGGGCCGCAAAGCCCCAAATGCGGGCTGTTACAATTCGTAAGGTTTGGGAAATGTTCAGGAAAAAGTTGACGCACAGAGTGAAACGCGCACCTTAAGAGGTGAGGAATCGTTTCGGCGGTTTTGGTCCGTGGAGGCGGACCGTTAGGGAGGAGAGACATTTGGCACAGTCGTCACAGGCGACCGGCGGACTAGCGTCCGTCCCTGCACTGTTGCAGCGGAACGCCACCTTGTTCGCGGACAAGGACGCTTACCGGGAAAAAGAATTCGGCATCTGGCAAAGCTGGACTTGGGCTGACACCCATAAAGAAATCGAAGCGTTGGCGCTGGGATTGATCAATCTTGGCGTTAACGAAGGCGACTTTATCGCGATAATCGGTCGTAACAGGCCGCACTTTTACTGGTCCATGGTAGCCGCGCAATGTGTTGGGGCGGTCCCCGTGCCCGTCTATCAGGACAGCGCCGCCGAGGAGATGGAGTATATCCTGAGCCATTGCGGGGCGCGCTATGCGATTGTTCAGGACCAAGAGCAGGTCGATAAGATCATCGACATTCAGGACAACCTGCATCAGTTTGAGCACATGATCTATATCGACCAGCGCGGGATGCGGAAGTACGATCATCATCAGCTGCATCGTTTTGTCGACATTCAGGAACAAGGCCGTGCTGCATTTCATGAGTTGAGCGGAGATCTGAAAAAGCGTCAGGATAAGCTGGATTACGACAGCACTTGCGTGATGTTGTATACCTCGGGCACGACGGGCAAGCCGAAGGGTGTTGTTTTGTCCAACCGCAACGTGATCGAAAGCGCCAAAAACAGCTCAGAGTTTGATAATCTGAATGCTGGCGACGAAATTTTGGCCTATCTGCCGATGGCGTGGGTCGGCGATTTTATCTTTTCTGTTGGGCAAGCCTATTGGTGCGGGTTCTGTGTGAACTGCCCCGAAAGTGCCGAGACGATGATGACCGATCTTCGCGAGATTGGACCAACGTATTACTTTGCGCCACCGCGCGTGTTTGAGACCCAGCTGACTAACGTGATGATCCGTATGGAAGATGCGGGCAAGTTCAAGCGCAAGATGTTCCACAAATACATGGAGCACGCCAAGAAAGTTGGCGGCGATATCCTGGATGGCAAGCCAGTGGCGTTTGGCGACCGCCTGAAATACGCGATTGGCAATGTTCTGGTCTATGGTCCGCTCAAGGATACGCTGGGCTTTGGTCGGGTGCGGGTTGGCTATACCGCGGGCGAGGCGATTGGCCCGGAGATTTTCGAATTTTATCGCTCGCTAGGGATCAACCTGAAACAGCTTTATGGCCAGACAGAAGCGACGGTGTTTATCACGGCGCAGCCTGATGGCGAAGTGCGCGCCGATACGGTTGGTGTTCCAAGCCCGGACGTGGAAATCAAAATCGCGGACAATGGCGAAATTTTCTATCGCTCGCCAGGAACGTTTGTTGAATACTACAAAAACCCGGAGTCCACCGCTTCGACCAAGGATGCCGAAGGATGGGTGGCGACCGGCGACGCAGGGTTCTTTGAGGAGAACACAGGGCATCTGCGTATTATCGACCGTGCCAAGGACGTTGGCAAAATGGCCGATGGCAGTATGTTTGCGCCGAAATATGTGGAAAACAAGTTGAAGTTCTATCCAGATATTCTGGAGGCGGTGCTATTTGGGAATGGAAAAGATCACTGCGTGGCGTTTATCAATATTGACCTGACTGCAGTGGGTAATTGGGCAGAACGTAACAACATCGCCTATGCATCATATCAGGAACTAGCCGGGCATCCGCGCGTGCTTGATACAATTCAGACGCATGTAGAAGCGGTTAACAAATCGGTTGCTGTCGATCCGATGCTTGCCGGTTGCCAGATCCATCGTTTCCTTGTTTTGCACAAGGAACTGGACGCAGATGATGGTGAGATGACCCGCACACGCAAGGTGCGCAGGGTGATCGTTGCGGATAAGTTCAATGATCTGGTTGAAGCGCTGTACGCCGGTTCGCCCACAGTCTCGACCGTGACCGAAGTGACCTATGAAGATGGCCGCAAGGGCAGCATCAGCGCAACATTGGATTTGCGTGACGCCAAGGTGGTCTCAACCGCGCAACAGGTGGCCGCAGAATGAGTGCTCAGGAAAGTTATGTCACGGAAGATGGCCGGACGATTGGCCCGACGGTGATGGAAATGAAGAATATCACGCTGCGATTTGGCGGGGTGAAGGCGATCACAGATATTTCGTTCGACATTCGCGAAGGTGAAATCCGCGCGATCATCGGCCCAAACGGTGCCGGGAAATCGTCGATGCTGAATGTGATCTCGGGCTTTTACATCCCGCAAGATGGCGAGGTCTGGTACAAGGGCGAGAAGCGACCTCCGATGAAACCCTATGAGGTGGCGCAGCAAGGCATTGCTCGCACGTTCCAAAATATCGCATTGTTTGAAGGCATGTCCGTTCTGGACAATGTAATGACCGGGCGTATGCGTCAAATGCAGTCGGGCATGCTGGCGCAAGCTTTATGGCGTGGAAAAGCCGAGAAAGAAGAGGTCGAGAACCGCGAAGCGGTGGAGAAAATCATCGATTTTCTGGAGATTCAAGCGATCCGCAAAACGCCAGTGGCACGCCTGCCTTATGGTTTGAAGAAACGGGTCGAGCTGGCGCGGGCATTGGCGGCGGAGCCTTCGATTTTGTTGTTGGACGAACCGATGGCGGGCATGAACGTTGAGGAAAAAGAGGACATGAGCCGCTTTATCCTTGATGTGAATGACGAGTTTGGCACCACGATTGCGCTGATCGAGCACGATATGGGCGTGGTGATGGACCTGAGCGACCGGGTGGTCGTGATGGATTACGGCAAAAAGATCGGCGATGGGACACCAGACGAAGTGCGCAGCAATCAGGCGGTGATCGACGCCTATCTGGGGGTGGCTCATGACTGATCAATGGCCTGATATTAATAATAAAATCGGAGGCGTAGCCGATGCCTGACAGTTTGCTCTTTGGCACAGAGGTGCTTTTGAACGGCCTCATGGCCGGCGTGCTTTATGCGCTGGTCGCGTTGGGGTTTGTTCTGATTTTCAAAGCCTCGGGAATTTTTAACTATGCCCAAGGTGTCATGGCGCTATTCGCGGCATTAACGCTGGTTGGAATAATGGAGGGGCAAGTTCCCTTTTCACATCTGATCAATGCTGCCTTTGGCACGGATATTCACCATTTCGGATGGCATGTGCCTGCGCTAGTGGCGATTATTATAACGATGGTAGTCATGGTGTTCCTCGCTTGGGCGGTGAACCATTTTGTGATGCGCCATCTGGTGAACCAAGAGCCTATCATTTTGTTCATGGCGACCATCGGTCTGGCCTATTTCCTCGAGGGGTTTGGCGATCTGATGTGGGGTAGCGATATCAAGAAGCTGGACGTTGGGTTGCCTCAGGGTGGTAGTTTCTGGATCGAAGAAAACACACAGTGGTTAGGCTTTGGCAATGAGAACTTCTATGGATTTTTCCTCGATAAGCTTGATCTGGTTGCCACGGTAATCGCGGCCATTCTGGTGGCTGCACTGGTAATCTTTGCTCAGTACACCAAACAAGGTCGCGCAATGCGAGCTGTGGCGGATGACCACCAAGCGGCGCTGTCGGTGGGGATTTCGCTGAACTTTATCTGGATCATGGTGTGGTCGGTGGCCGGGTTTGTGGCCTTGGTCGCGGGCATTATGTGGGGCGCAAAATCTGGCGTGCAGTTTTCGCTTTCGCTAATTGCGCTCAAGGCGCTGCCAGTGTTGATGCTGGGCGGGTTCACGTCGATCCCCGGTGCCATTGTTGGTGGCTTGATCATTGGTGTAGGCGAGAAACTCTTTGAGTTTGCGATTGGTCCCTATATTGGCGGCGCGACCGAGAACTGGTTTGCTTATGTGCTGGCGCTGATCTTCCTCGTCTTCCGGCCACAGGGCCTGTTTGGCGAAAAGATTATCGAGAGGGTATGACCAGATGACCAAGTTGATTGCCATACTGAATGTCATTGCATGGTCGGGGTTCTGGGCCTTTGGCTACCTCGCGCTAAGCGCGGATGGGTCATCTGGGCAGATGACAACCGCCGCCATTCTTGCTGCTTTGGGCGGCGCGATTGGGATCTGGGCCTACTTCCAGCTGGTGCGTCATGCCGAAACGACAGGGTACGCAAAGAAACCGAACCGGGCAGACCGGTCACATCTTGAAGATGAATTCCAAGGGGAGAACGTCTGATGTTCTACCGTGAAGCAGGCGATTTCAAAACGACATACGCCGACGACAACCAGACGTTTCCGATCAAGTTTGATCGCTATCGATACTATTTCGTGTTGGTCTTTGCATTCGCTGTGGTGCCGTTCGTCATTAATGACTATTGGGTCAATGCGATTTTCCTGCCGTTTCTGATCTATTCGATTGCGGCAATTGGGCTGAATATCCTTGTTGGGTATTGTGGTCAGGTTTCTCTGGGTACGGGCGGGTTTATGGCGGTAGGCGCATATGCCTGTTACAAGTTGATGACGGCCTTTCCCGAGGTGAACATCTTTTTCCATGTGCTGTTGGCCGGGGGTGTGACCGCCGGTGTTGGCGTTCTGTTTGGCCTGCCGTCGCTGAGGATCAAGGGCTTCTATCTGGCCGTGGCGACATTGGCGGCGCAGTTCTTCCTTGTTTGGCTGTTTAACCGAGTGCCGTGGTTCTACAACTACTCGGCCTCTGGTCAGATCTCCGCGCCTGAACGCACGCTGTTCGGATTTGAAGTTACTGGGCCGAACACAAGCGCGTGGGCACCTTATCTGTTCTGCCTTGTATTGGTGACACTATCAGCGCTTGTCGCACGCAATCTGACCCGTGGGATGCAAGGGCGCCAATGGATGGCCATTCGTGATATGGATATCGCTGCTGAGATTATCGGGGTGAATCCGCTGCGCGCCAAGCTGACGGCTTTTGCGGTGAGCTCTTTCTTTGTTGGTATCTCGGGGGCCTTGTTCTTTTCGGTGTACCTTGGCGCGGTTGAAGTCGGCGAAGCCTTTGGCATTCAGAAATCCTTTCTGGTGCTGTTCATGATCATTATCGGCGGTTTGGGCTCGATCTTTGGCAGCTTTGCCGGGGCGGCGTTCCTTGTGTTGATGCCCGTTCTTCTCAAGAACGTTCTGGTCGGTATGCTGGGATGGCCCACTGATCTCGCCGCACATCTGGAATTCCTGATTGTCGGTGCGTTGATCATCATATTCTTGATCGCGGAACCGCATGGGCTGGCCCAACTTTGGCGCGTGGCCAAAGAGAAACTGAGGTTGTGGCCCTTCCCACATTAGGGCCGCAGCAAGAAGAATAAGGAGCGGGGAGGCTCCTGACGAAAATATCGAACAAAAACTAAGGGAGGAAAGATCAAATGAAATTGAAACTCGCAACATGGGCCACAGCGGCCCTTATGACCGCAAGCCCGGTGCTGGCAGATCTTGTGATGCCCAGCCTGAGCTTTCGAACCGGACCCTACGCGGTTGGCGGCATCCCCCTCGCTGATGGGTATGCAGACTACTTTACCATGGTAAACGAGCGCGACGGCGGCATCGGTGGTGTGCCGGTGCGTGTTTTGGAGTGCGAGACCGGCTATAACACCGAAAAAGGTGTTGAATGCTATGAAAGCACAAAGGGCGAAGGCTCGTTGCTGTACCAGCCCTTTTCGACAGGGATCACCTATCAGCTGATCCCCAAAGTCTCTGCGGATGGCATTGCGCTGCACACAATGGGCTATGGGCGCACATCGGCTGCGAACGGCAAAGTGTTTTCGAACGTTTTTAACTTTCCCGCCAACTATTGGGATGCGGCATCTGTCGCGATCAACTACCTGCTAGATGAAAACGGTGGCGACATTTCCGGCAAGAAAATTGCACTGGTTTATCACAACTCGGCCTATGGTAAGGAACCGATCCGGACGCTTGAAAAGTTGTCGGAAAAGCACGGGTTTGAGCTTTTGCTGCTGGCGGTGGATCACCCTGGACAAGAGCAAAAGTCGCAGTGGTTGCAAATTCGCCGCGAGAAGCCTGACAATGTTCTGATGTGGGGCTGGGGCGTGATGAACCAGGTTGCCGTTCAGGAAGCCGCCAATATTCGCTATCCGATGGAGAACTTTATCGGTGCATGGTGGTCCGGTGCAGAAGCAGACGTATTGCCCGCAGGTGACGCGGCCAACGGGTACAAAGCCCTGACCATGAATGGTGTCGGCAAAGATTTCCCGATCTATGACGATTTGCAGAAATACGTCTATGACGCCGGTTTGGCGGCAGGTGCCGGAAACCAGACCGGAACCGTTCTGTACAGCCGGACGATCTATGCCGGTTTCCTTGCGCATATGGCGATCCTCAAGGCGCAGGAAATGCACGGCGTGGCCGACATCACCCAAGCGATGATGGTTGACGGGATGGAAAACCTGGAGATCACCGATGCGATGATGGAGAAATATGGCGTTGCTGGCATGGGTCCTGAATTCTCGGTGAGCTGTGAAAACCACGGCGGTCCAGGTCTTGGCGCAGTGACGCAATGGGATGCGTCTGCTGGGGTCTGGAACCAGATCACAGACTTCAAAGTGTCAGACAAGTCCATCATTGACCCACTGATCCTTGAGGACAGCATGGCATTTGCGGCGGAAAACAACATCGCAGAGCGCTGCAACTAAGCACTTCACAAACCTTGTCCCGGCCGAGTGACCGGCCGGGACGTTGCCCAACCGGACAGGAAAGAAATCGCTGATGTTGGATTCTGGTCGCACCGAAGAGACCCTCTTGGAGGTCAACAACATCGAGGTGATCTATAATCACGTGATCCTCGTTCTCAAGGGCGTGAGCCTGAGTGTACCCAAAGGTGGTATCACTGCGTTGCTAGGTGGCAACGGCGCAGGCAAAACCACAACGCTTAAGGCAATATCGAACCTTCTGCATTCCGAACGCGGCGAAGTGACCAAGGGCTCGATCATGTATCGCGGCGCTAATACCCAAGGGTTGGACCCAGCGGCAATGGTGAAAACCGGTGTCATTCAGGTAATGGAGGGCCGCCATTGCTTTGAGCACCTTACGGTTGAGGAAAACCTTCTGACCGGAGCTTATACACGGTCTAATTCTGCTGACATCGCACGTGATTTGGAAATGGTGTACACTTATTTCCCAAGGCTGAACGAGCGCCGCAAAAGCCAGGCCGGCTATACCTCGGGCGGTGAGCAACAGATGGTCGCGATTGGGCGTGCTTTGATGAGCCGCCCGGAAACGATTTTGTTGGATGAGCCGAGCATGGGGCTAGCACCGCAATTGGTGGAAGAGATCTTTACCATCGTCAAAGACCTAAACGAAAAGGAAGGCGCGACATTCCTTTTGGCGGAACAGAACACCAATGTCGCGCTGCGATTTGCCCATTACGGCTATATTTTGGAATCAGGCCGCGTTGTGATGGACGGCCCTGCCAAAGAATTGCGTGAAAACCCGGATGTTAAGGAATTCTACCTTGGAATGTCCGATGAAGGCCGCAAGTCGTTCCGAGATGTACGGTCCTATCGTCGCCGCAAACGCTGGCTAAGTTAACTGATGAGCAGATATGGGGCGGTACGTTTCAAAGTGGTCCCGTTTTTTCTGGGTGAGATGGTAAATGCCCCACCCGTTGGTAATTTGCGCCCAGTAGATTGGTGCAAAGAGAGATGAGGATGGCGCGATGAGCCAGTATTTTGACACTCTGGAAACCCGCTCTGAGGATCAGCGTGCTGAGGATTTGGCCTTGGCCCTGCCAGCACAATTTGCACGAGCCAAAATGCTGCCCGGGTATGCACGTACGCTTTCCAATGTGGATCCGGAGTTGGTGACAAGTGTCGAAGCACTTGCGCCCTTGCCGGTTCTTCGCAAATCTGAACTGAGTAAAGCTCAGTCACTGGCCGGACTTATGGGTGGCTATGCCGATTTGAACAGGCCTGGCATTACTCATGTGTTCCAATCACCTGGTCCGATTTATGAACCCGGCAGCAATGGTGCGGACTGGTTTCGCTTTGGTCGTGTCCTTAACGCGGTTGGCATTGGAGCGGGTGACATTGTGCAGAACTGTTTTTCGTATCACCTGACCCCAGCAGGGATCATGTTTGAAAGCGGTGCGCGGGCCGTCGGAGCCAAGGTCCTGCCAGCGGGAGTGGGCCAGACGGAGATGCAAGTGCGTGCTGCCGCTGATGTCGGGACGACGGCATATGCTGGCACTCCGGATTACCTCAAGGTGATCCTCGACAAGGCTGACGAGATGGGCGAGCGGCTAAAGATATTCAAAGCCACAGTTGGGGGTGGCGCGCTCTTCCCGTCGCTGCGGCAGGAATATGCGGATCGGGGAATTACCTGTCTGCAAGGGTATGGCACAGCGGATCTGGGCTCGATCGCATATGAATCGGAGGCCATGGAGGGTATGATCATAGATGAGGGCGTGATCGTTGAAATCGTCACGCCGGGTACTGGTACACCCGTTGCGCAGGGTGAGGTCGGTGAAGTTGTCGTGACAACACTCAATCCTGACTATCCCTTGATCCGCTTTGCCACCGGCGACCTCTCCGCCGTCCTCCCTGGGCAAAGCCCATGTGGCCGCACGAACATGCGGATCAAGGGGTGGATGGGACGCGCGGATCAAACGGCCAAGATCAAGGGTATGTTTGTGCGCCCAGAACAAGTGGCCGCATTGGTGGCGCGTCATGACGAGGTCGGCAAAGCGCGAGTCGTTGCGACACGCAATGGAGAGATGGATGTGATGACCGTGCAAATCGAAAGCACGGGGGGGGATCAGGATGCGTATGGCGCATCTATAGCCGAAACTCTGAAGCTACGCGGTGCTGTAGAAATTGTCGCACCGGGAAGCTTGCCCAACGATGGTATCGTGATCGAGGATCGGCGGGTTTACGACCAAGCCAACTGAGGCCATTGAATATCAAATGACAGCACGCGGAACTTTAGTGCTTCTTCATTCGCATGAAAATTCAGTAGCCCCGGCTGAAACATCCGCATCATGTTGTTGTCATTCAGCGACGTCTCCAGAACTGCCTGACGTCAGAGCTTATGGTGCCTTTGGGGCGCTGGAATTAGAACGTCTGAAGTTTAGCACATTCTTGCGACGCAGACTCTGCGCTCTAAGCGATTGAAAACCACGCTGTTGAGTATCGACTGCGATTTGGCGCCAGGTGCGACCGCGTAGAATATCAACATGAAGGTGGTGCAGGTCGTCGGTGCCGGTGGCGTAAATGGCTATGCTGTAGACTTTTCGGCGCCGGCCATTCGCGATCAAAACATGTCTGGGCGGATGACCATCTGCAACATGGCCGTTGAGCTGTGTGCGCGTGCCGTGTCGTCGGTCAGACACTTCTTCCTAGCTTCCATAAAGTCTTTGGACCACTTGCAATAAAGGCTCTGGGATATGCCTCACGACGGCACATCTCTCCGATGCTGTCCTCGCCACGCAGCCCGTCCGGCACGATACCAATCTTCTCTTCAATGGAGTATTGCTTGCAAGTGGCCCCTTTGATGTCCATGGCGACCTTCTCGCTAGGACTCTTTGTTGTCTTTCTCATCGTCCACTCCTTGGTGGTGACGTTGGGCCAGAAACTCTCTCTTTTCAAATTGTCCTAATTGCACCCATAGGCGCTGACGTCAGGCACTCGTCTCCAAAACCTTCGATAGCTTTAGAAGCAATAAGATGAAGAATCGCCAAAGTATAATCTGACAAAGATCCCTCAAAAATTGTTTCTTTGAGAGGAATAATGGCAAAAATCTCAATTTAAACTGAAAATTACTGTGGCAACCCACATTCCCGAAATCCCATCCACCGTGTCTTGAGTTTTGCTGCCTTAATCGCCTGACGCAACCGATCCGAGAAAAACACGACTCTCTTCACACGCTCTTCAAACCAAAGATCAACATCGCCCACCTTTTCCGGATCCAATACAAACAAACGATCCTCGGAGAACCCCGGCTCCCAACGCCCCCGCTCAACAATTGGTCGTCTCAGATCAACCGATTGATCCGCGAGAAATGACGACCGCTCTTCGCGAATATGTATGAAATACCAGCGCCCCTCGATGGGTGTTTTCTGATCATATTCAAACAGTTGCACCTGAGAAAACCGCGTCTCGCCCAGCTCGAACTGCTGTAACAGATCATGCATGGCGCCGGAAATAATGAGATTGGCATTTTTGCTCAAGAAGACATCTGGAAGCGCGCGCTGACGTGCCGACAGGTTGCGAAGATCAAAAAAATTGCAGTCGGATATTCTGACGGATCAATATCGCGACCATCGCGAAAATGATATCTATCCTGAAAGTCGATACGTTCACGAAGGCTGTTGTTGGGCATCAGGTAGTCCACCGGCTTCACAAGACGGCTCTCCACGACCATTTTCGATTCCCAAATCTTTTTGTGTACCATATTTTGCTACCCCAATGTGTCCAATGCGACCCTCTTAGGTAGGGTATTGCCCCGCTAAAAGTGCGTCATTTCAACGTTTCCTGCCAGAAACATTCAACGAAAATACTCGGACAATGCTGTTTGTAGAAATGATGATTTCCAAGAGCCGCGCCAAACAGAGTCCTCATCCACTATATTTCGTATAAGGTTTGTTTCTGCCCTGTAACTCACGATTTGAATGTCTACCTTAGGTTCCCGTCGTCAGACTTCGGTCGGGCTGTGACATCTTCGATTCTAGATGGACGAAGCTACCCGGAGTGCCTTGTTGGATGGGCGAGACGATATGCTGGGTTCCCTTAACCT
Organism: Shimia abyssi; assembly: GCF_003014475.1. Classification (GTDB taxonomy): domain Bacteria; phylum Pseudomonadota; class Alphaproteobacteria; order Rhodobacterales; family Rhodobacteraceae; genus Shimia; species Shimia abyssi. The sequence continues at coordinate 90,648 of NZ_PYGJ01000011.1, forward strand.
CGCGGAATCCATTCGTGCGTTTGAAAATGGCCTGACAAAAAAGATGCAATTAAGTGTCATCCAATAGGAGCCAGTGCGGAGCTATGACAACTTCAGTGTTTTGTGGCGGTTGTCGAAGAACTCCACTTTCGGAAAGCCGGAGAGCGTTTTGGCCTGAGTTAGCCTTCACTTTCCAAACGGATTTCCGCGCTTGAACACGAGCTTGGGTTTCCTCTGGCTTTTCGAACCATCCGCCAAGTGAGTTTGACACAGGCTGGATCAGAATTATTGAAGGATGCGTAACGTATTCTCGCGGATATCGCAAAGTCGGTTTCGAATGTGCGCCATGTCGCAGACAGCGGCCTGTTATCACTTCGGATAAGCGGTGTCGACGAAGCGCTTTCATTGTTGTTTCCACCTGCCTTGGTCGAGTTTTGAAAGCTCTACCCTACGGTACATATAGAATTGCTTGAGATCTCATCATCGGACCATCACACTCGGGAACTTGTGGGTCATAAGACTGACGTCGCATTTGTGCGGGGTCCGCCTGACAGATAAATATCTGTCATCGGAATTTTTGTATAACCAGTCTGTGGTTGTCGTCGTGGCGGATGACAATCCTTTGTCAGAGAAGAAAGAAATTTCTTTCGAGGAAATCAAGGACCTTCCGCTAATGGGATTTCCAAAGCGCTCCAGCCCCATACTGCACGAGATGTTGTGGGGTAGTTTTCGATCACTTGGATGGCAACCTGATATTGTCTGCGAAGTCATAGGCAAATCAACGATGCTCCGATTGGTGGGGCATGGAATTGGCATCGCCCTGAGCCCTGCTTGGGTAAAGTCGTTATCATCCAAAAGTCTGAAATTTGTCCCCTATTACGAGAACGCTCGGGAAATTGATCTCTATATTTCTTATCGTACTTCGGGAGATGTAAAGGAGGCGTTGGCGTTTTTTGACGCGGTAAAGTATGTAAGTGGCGAAGCAACACGATCTTAGGCTGCAACTTTTTGCATGTTCTTGAATTTCTGCTTTGGGTGGTTCGTTCAACTTTTTGAGCGCACTTTCTGCCCATAGCCGTCTTTGCCGCAAAGTGTGGTGGGCGGCAATTTACCGCCCTCAACGCCGAACGTAGTGCTTTAATTGAGTAACATTAGTGGGTTTTGGCCAAACAATTCGCCGGGCTTTTTCAATTTTTGGCGCAGAATTGGAAAGGAATAGGCACGTTCGTTAGGGGCAAAATGCAATGTTTAGGATGCCCCAAAAGCAAAAAACCGCCCCGAAGGGCGGTTCTTACAGTGGCTCATATCAAAAAGACCGGGAGTTAACCCTGACGTGCTTTGAAGCGACGCTGTGTCTTATTGATCACGTAAACGCGGCCCTTGCGGCGCACAACACGGCAGTCGCGGTGCCGGTTCTTGAGCGAGCGGAGCGAGTTCTTGACCTTCATGTCATTCTCCTCATTTCGCGGCGCGGCATGCGCCATTTGGTTGCGGGCACCCCGATGGCTTGGGGCGGTGAATTCATGGTGGGCGATACTGGGATCGAACCAGTGACCCCTTCGATGTCAACGAAGTGCTCTACCGCTGAGCTAATCACCCACGAACCGGCTTGATTACTTTGCCCCCTAATAAAGGGGGCGCGGAAAACCGCGCCAGTGGCGGCTTCTATAAAAGGAGTCGTGAGGGGGATCAAGGGCTTTTGAAATAATAGTTTTTGAGGCTATATTTCTGGTGAACAGGAGACCCAATGCCTAGAGAATCTTATCTCATCCATCGGCCGCGCACATTGACGTCTGCGCTGGTTTTTGCGTCGCCGCATAGCGGATGCGATTACCCTGAATGGTTTATCAGGCGGTCGCTTTTGAATGCACACACAATTAGAACTTCTGAAGACGCGTTTGTAGATAAGTTGTTCGAGGTGGCGCCAGAATTTGGCGCTCCGTTCCTCGTTGCAGGAGCTCCACGTGCCTTTCTGGATCTTAATCGCGCGGCTGACGAGTTAGACCCGGCCCTGATTCATGGTGTTCGCAAGATCGGGCATAACCCACGCATTGCATCCGGACTTGGAGTGATTCCACGAGTGGTGGCGAACGGAAGGTCCATCTATAGCGGCAAGATGGCGTTGGACGAGGCAAATCGTCGAATCGAAACCTACTGGCGCCCGTACCATCAGGCATTGGCCGAACTGCTCGCGCAGGCTCACGAGACATTCGGCAAGGCGATACTGGTCGATTGTCACTCGATGCCGCGTGAGGCCGTTGAAAACGTTTCACGCAACGGCAGGCCGCGGCCGGAAATCGTGTTAGGTGATCGATTTGGTGCTGCTGCGCATAGTGAAGTGATGGACCAGATCGAGGCGGCGTTCGCCGAGGCGGGGTTCGAGGTTTCACGGAACACTCCATTTGCGGGAGCCTACGTGACACAGCATTATGGACGACCCTCGCGCCGCCAACATGCGATTCAGATTGAGATCGACCGCTCGCTTTATATGGATGAGCGTCGGATAAAACCGCATTCAGACTTTGCCGCGTTCCGTGAACGACTGGGAAGCGTGATTGCTCGGATCGTCGAGATTGGACGCCCGGAAGATCGTTCGCTGGCTGCCGAGTGATCCGTCAGCGCATTGCACGCCCCTTGAGAATTGCGTCTGAGCCGAACCGTTTGCGGATTGCGTCGGTTGCGCGTTCTGCCTTGGTGCGTTGAACAGCCTGTGGGTCCAGCAAATCTCCAGACAAATCCCCCTGCTCGGCTGAGATAAGGTCGGCAAGGCCAACGCCAATCAGCCTATACGGGCCCTGATCCCCAACCTGATCGAACAAGTTACGCGCCGTGCGATACAACGTGTCGGCCATTTGGGTCGGGTCGCGCAGGCTTATGCGGCGGGAAATCAAGCTGTGATTGGCGCGTTTGAGCTTCAGCGTCACAACACGGCCCGCCATATCTTTGGCTTTGGCACGGTCCGAGACCTTTTCAGCCATGCGCCAGATGTGACCATCCAGAATGTTGGTGCTGCCGGTGTCTTCAAAAAAGGTGGTCTCGTTGCTGATGCTTTTGATCGGCGTGTGGGCGGACACACGGCGACGGTCCTGTCCGCGTGCAAGGCTCCATAGGCGGTACCCCATCGAGCCGAACCGGGCGGTTAGGTCTTGTTGCTCCCAACGCAACAAGTCTTTGAAAGTGCGGATGCCTGCGCGATCAAGGCTTTCTTGTGCCGCGGGTCCAATGCCCCAAATCAGGCGCACCGATTTGTCGCGCAGAAAGTCATCCGTTTCCGCCTCGCCGATCACCGAAAACCCACGCGGCTTGTCGAGGTCGGACGCGACCTTGGCGAGGAATTTGTTGTGGCTGAGGCCGATGGAGCCAGTGACGCCCAGTTCGTCCTTCATGCGTTTGGTCAACCGGGCCAGCATCACCGCAGGCGGCGCGCCATGTAGTTTGGCGGTTCCCGAAAGATCCATGAAAGCCTCGTCCAGCGACAATGGTTCAATGTCTGGTGTCATGTCGTTCATCATCTTGCGGATCTCGCGGCTGACTTCGACATAGACGGACATGCGAGGTTTGATCACCACCGCATCAGGACACAGTTTGAGCGCCTGAAACATTGGCATGGCGGAACGAACGCCCCGAATGCGGGCAACATAGCAGGCTGTTGAGACCACTCCACGGCGCCCGCCGCCAATGACGACTGGCTTGTCCGCCAGCTCCGGGTTGTCGCGTTTCTCAACACTGGCGTAGAATGCGTCGCAATCCATATGTGCGATAGAGAGGTCAAAGAGCTCTTCGTGCCGCACGATTCGGAAACTGGCGCAGCTGGAACAGCGGCGTTCGGTCGTCAGTGCGGTCAGGCAATCGCGGCATAGTGCGGGCATGGTGGGTTCGGTGGTTAGGTTCGGAGTTTGGGAATGAGTGTATCACGTCGCGATCCGGCAGACACCGTGAATGCAGATGATTTTGACGGTGCCAAGATGGTCGTTTTTATCGGGGATCGTATTGTGACGTTGCTGCGCGATGATATCGAAACGATTCCCTTTCCGGGGTTTTGGGATTTCCCGGGTGGCGGGCGTGAACTGGGCGAGTCGCCGTGGGACTGTGTTTGGCGGGAAACACGCGAAGAGCTGAGCCTTGACGTTCCCGAGCGGGCTGTTGTCTGGAGCCGGCAATATTTTTTGCATGGTACGACACGCTGGTTTTTTGTGGCAAAGATGGCGGCATCAGCAGAACGACAGATTGCGCTGGGGGATGAGGGGCAGGCATGGCAATTGCTTTGGCCTGACGATTATCTGGCGCACCCAAAGGCGATACCGATATTTCAAACGCGCCTGAGCGACTATCTTTCCGATCGTTAAGCGCGTTTGCTGTTCAGCTGGGTGATGCCCAGAACGTCCAGCACCTTGGCCTCGATATGTTCCGCGTTCATGGCTGCGCTATCGTACATCGCCTTTGGGCTGGCATGGTCGATGAACGTATCGGGCAAGACCATCGAGCGATACTTAAGGCCGCTGTCAAACACGGCATTCTCTGCGAGTAGTTGAGCGACATGGCTGCCAAAGCCGCCAATTGCGCCTTCTTCGATTGTGATCAGGGCCTCGTGATTGGCAGCCAGATCGAGGATCAGCGCTTCGTCCAGTGGTTTGGCAAAGCGGGCATCGGCGATGGTGGGCGTAATGCCCTTTTGTGCCAGTGTTTCGGCGGCCTTGCGGACCTCTTCCAGACGTGTGCCGAATGACAGTAATGCGACGCGTTTGCCGTGCTGGATCACACGCCCCTTGCCGATTTCGAGTATTTCGGCCTGCTCGGGCAGATCGACACCCACACCCTCGCCACGCGGATAGCGAAAGGCGATTGGTCCATCGTTATGTGCGGCGGCGGTGGCAACCATGTGCATCAATTCGGCCTCGTCTGCGGCGGCCATCACGACCATGCCCGGTAAATTGGCCATATAGGCGATATCAAAGCTGCCAGCGTGTGTTGCGCCGTCGGCGCCCACAAGGCCCGCCCGGTCAATGGCGAAGCGCACTGGAAGGCGCTGGATCGCGACGTCGTGCACCACCTGATCGTAGCCACGCTGAAGGAAAGTCGAATACATCGCGCAGAATGGTTTCATGCCACCTGCGGCGAGAGCTGCGGAAAAGGTGACGCCGTGTTGTTCGGCGATGGCCACGTCAAAGCAACGGCTGGGGTAACGTTCGGCAAAGAGGTTTAGTCCAGTTCCATCAGGCATGGCGGCAGTCACGGCGCAGATTTTGTCATCGCGCGCGGCCTCGTCCACCAGCGCCTTACCAAAGACAGACGTATAGCTGGGGGCGTTCGAGGGCGTCTTTTGCTGTTTGCCGGTGACGACGTCGAATTTTGCCGTGGCATGGCCCCGATCGCGCGCATTTTCGGCGGGGGCGTAGCCCTTGCCCTTTTTGGTGTTGATATGAAGCAGCACCGGCCCCGTTGCGCGCTGGCGCATTGTACGCAGAACAAGAAGGAGCTGTTCCATATCATGGCCATCGATAGGTCCAACATATGAAAAGCCGAGCTCTTCGAACAGGGTGCCCCCTACGGCCATACCTTTTATCATTTCCTTGGCGCGCTTGGCGCCCTCGCGGAATGGTTCAGGGAGAAGCGATACAGCGCCCTTGGCGGCCGCCTTGAATTCCTGAAATGGTTCGCCTGCATAGAGGCGAGAGAGGTAGGAGGACATTGCGCCGACAGGTGGCGCGATGGACATATCGTTGTCGTTCAGGACTACGAAAAGGCGTTTATTTAGGTGGCCTGCGTTATTCATGGCCTCGTAAGCCATACCCGCGCTGATCGAGCCATCGCCGATGACGGCAATCGCATCGCCAAGCCCACCATCACATTGACCGCCCAAATCGCGTGCCACGGCAAAGCCGAGCGCGGCAGAGATAGACGTTGATGAGTGCGCTGCGCCAAACGGGTCAAACACGCTTTCAGAGCGCTTGGTGAAGCCGGAAAGACCGTCCTGTTGACGCAGTGTGCGGATGCGATCGCGCCGACCTGTCAGAATTTTGTGGGGATAACATTGGTGGCCAACGTCCCAGATCACCTTGTCGCGCGGTGTATCAAAGATCGCGTGCAGCGCCACGGTCAGTTCCACGACACCCAATCCCGCGCCCAGATGACCGCCGGTTTCGCTGACAGCAGAAATTGTCTCGGCACGTAATTCTTGCGCTACCTGTGCCAGTTCCGTGTCGGAAAACTGTTTCAGGTCAGCGGGAAGGGCAACCTGGTCGAGCAATGGAGTGTCTGGTCTCGCGGACATCGGCAGAGCCTTTTTGTTAGCTGTCTCGCGAGATAACGAACCGCGCGGCATCACGCAAGGTTTCGGCGTCACCACCATAGGGTGCCAGCGCGTCGCAGGCATCTTCAATCAGCACCCTTGCGCGGTTTTTTGCGCCCTCAAGTCCAAGGAGCGAGACAAAAGTCGCTTTGCCTGCGTCTGCATCCTTGCCTACGGCCTTACCAACTTTGGCGGCGTCGCCTTCGATATCTAGGATGTCGTCGGCAATTTGAAAGGCAAGCCCGAGATCAGCGGCGTAGCGTTTGAGCGGTGCCGTATCCGCCATTGCCATTACGGCGCCTGCGGTGGCGGACCATGCAAATAGTGCGCCGGTCTTGCCCGCTTGGAGCCGGGTGATTTCGTCAAGCGTGAGCGGGTTGGCGGCGGTTTCGGCAGCGATGTCGAGTGCCTGGCCGAGCACCATGCCTTGGCCCCCGGCGGCACGCGCCAGTGTCAGAGTTAGTTCTGCGCGAACGCTCGGGTCTGGGTGGCATTCCGGATGCGCGGCGCATTCAAAGCCAAGTGTGTGCAGCGCATCACCAGCCAGAACAGCAGTGCATTCGTCCCACTTTACATGCACGGTTGGCAAGCCTCGGCGCAGGTCATCATCGTCCATACAGGGCAGGTCATCGTGCACGAGGCTGTAGGCGTGGATCGCCTCGATCGCAGTGGCAGGCCAGATCGCCTGAGCCTCGGGAATGTGGTGCAGGCGCGCGCTTTCCAGCACCAAAAAGGCGCGTAAACGTTTACCCCCAGCGCTGGCGTAACGCATGGCTTGCACCACGGGCAAATCACCCATTGGGGCCATAACGTGGCTCAGGTGGGCCTCAACCCTTTGGGCGGCTTCGTTGAGACGGGTTTGGAACACGGGTTGCCTGCCTTGGTGATCAGAGACCTTCGACTGGCGTGAGGCCAGTCGGGTTGCCGTCGCCATCCAGCTTGATCGCGGCAACCTTTTCTTCGGCTTCCTTGAGTTTGTCTTCGCAGCGTTTTTTCAGCTCTGCGCCGCGTTCGTAGAGGGTGATGGACGCCTCAAGCGCAACATCGCCACGTTCCAGTTGGCCAACCACCCGTTCGAGTTCGGCCATGGCTTGTTCAAAGCTCATTTCGCTTACGGGTGTGTCGGTCATTCGGTTCTCTCCATCAGCACGGTTACGTGAGCAGAGACAGACTCTGCCAAGGCGTTCAGATCATATCCGCCTTCCAAAGTCGAGACGACTCGGCCATTGGAATGCGCATCTGCAAGGTCACATATTTGGCGGGTGAGCCAAGCAAAATCATCGGTGCTCCAGTTGAGCTGTGCCAGTGGATCGGCGGCGTGGGCATCGAACCCGGCCGATACGATGATCAGCTCTGGGTTAAAGCGAGCGACGGCGGGAAACACTTCGGCTTCGTAAGTGGCGCGCATGATGCGACCGTCGCTGTGGGGCGGCAGGGGGTGATTCTGGATGTTGTTATGGGCACCGGTATCTTGGGCCATGCCGGTGCCGGGCCAGAGAGGGTTTTGATGGGACGAGATGAAAAGGGCGCGCGCTTCGTCCCAGAGCAATGCTTGAGAGCCGTTTCCGTGGTGCACATCAAAGTCAATAATGGCCACCCGTTTAAGCCCGTGGCGTTCCATGGCATGGCGGGCGGCGATGGCGGCAGTGCCAAAGAGGCAAAACCCCATAGGTGTTTCTTGTTCCGCATGGTGGCCGGGCGGGCGGCAGGCGACAAAGGCGTTTTGCACGTCCTCTGCCATGACAGCGTCCACAGCGGCAACGCAGGCTCCGACGGCGCGGCGCGCTGCAAGAGTAGAACCAGGGGACATATGGGTGTCGCCATCAAGCGCAATTGAGCCAGAGGCGGGCTCAGCCGAAGTGATCCGGTCTAGGTGAGATTGTGGGTGACACAGCAGGATATCAGCGTCAGAGCAAACTGGTGCTTCGCGTCGATCTAGCGGTGCAAACGCTGGCCGCGAGAGGGCATGTTCGATGTAGTCAAGGCGCGCCACCTGTTCCGGATGGCCGGGGGGCGTCACGTGTTTTTGGCAATCAGGATGCGTATAAAGCGCGGTGGCCATGCTAGTTTAGACTCCCTGAGAAACGTCTTAGTTTCAGCTTACTCAAGCACGGATCATTTGTAGCCTCCATGCACAGAGATCTGCGATTTTTTAATCTGAAGCGATCAATCTGGCGCGAGCATGTATCCGGCACCGCGTACGGTTTGAAGATAACGCGGCTGTTTCGGATCTTCTTCGAGTTTGCGGCGAAGGCGCGTAATCTGAACATCGACAGCGCGTTCCTGGGCTTGTCCCTTGTCGCGGCCCAATTCTTCGACCAGCTTTGCACGGGTGATTGGTTCGGACGGGTTGGCTGAAAAGATCCGCATGAGCTGAGCCTCGGTCGCGGTCAGGCGCACGGGTGTTTCGCCCTGCCACATTTCACCCCGGTCGATATCGTAACGGACATGACCAAGGTGCAGCACCTTTGGTACGGTTTCCCCCTCGTCCGTTTCAGGCATACGACGCAGGATCGCGTTGATGCGCAGCAGCAGTTCTTTGGGCTCAAACGGTTTGGCCAGATAATCATCCGCGCCCGCCTCTAACCCAGCTATGCGATCTTCTGTTTCGCCTTTGGCGGTCAGAAGCAAGATAGGTGTCATCGATGTTTCGCGAATGGCGCGGGTCAAGGACATGCCATCTTCGCCCGGCATCATCACGTCGAGGACTAGCAGATCAAAGGACAGACCCGACAGGATACGACGCGCATGGGCAGCATCGCGGGCCGCTGTGACGAGAAACCCATTTCGCATCAGGAACTTGTGCAAGAGAGAGCGGATGCGTTCATCATCGTCAACGATCAGCAGATGCGGGGCCATGTCATTCATTCAATTTATTCCCTAGTGGCCCGTTTCACGTAAGCTGAGATACTGGCGCTTGAGCTCTGTGTCCATCATGGCTTCGAGCACCCGGCGGAAACCGGCAACGTCCTCTGGGCCGGTATCACGAAAGGCAGCCCGCATTCGGGCGCGCTGGGCGTCTGACAGGCGGTTTTCCAATGCCTTGCCAGCCTCAGTAAGATACAGGTTGCGTTCGCGCCGATCCGCATTGCCGACGCGGCTTTCGACCAACCCGTCTTCTATCAGTGTGCGCAGGACACGGTTCAGAGATTGCTTAGTGACTCCAAGGATCACCAAGAGGTTAGTCACGGTTGTTCCTGGTGCTCGGTTGATAAAGTGAACGGCGCGGTGATGCGCGCGACCGTATGCCATGGTTGCCAGAATGCGGTCGGGATCAGCAGTAAAACCGCGATACGCAAAATACATGGCCTCAATGCCTTGGCGCAACTGTTCATCTGTCAGATACAACAGGCTCTCGCTGCTGATTGCCTCTCCCATAGTGTCTCCGGGGCTAAATGGCTATTGCTGCTACCAACAATACGTCAGCTTTATTGACACTCCAAGTGGGAACTGTTAGCGACGCTCAGATTTTGCGCAACTTTATGTCCGTTTCGGCCATATTTTGCGCAACTTATGTAAACTGACCTTTGGGAGAGGAGCGACCATGGCGGGCGCAGCTTATGATGATCGCGACGGCGTAATCTGGATGGACGGCGAAATGGTTAACTGGCGGGATGCCAAAGTTCACATCCTGACCCACGCCATGCATTATGCAAGTTCGGTTTTCGAAGGTGAAAGAGCTTATAACGGCAATATTTTCAAAAGTCGTGAACATTCGGAACGCCTGATTGCTTCGGCTGACGCATTGGACATGCCATTGCCCTATTCGATTGATCAGATCGAAGCGGCCAAGGACGAAGCGCTAAGGGCCAGCGGGTTGCAGGATGCTTACGTGCGAGCGGTTGTCTGGCGTGGATCAGGCGAGGATATGGGGGTGGCGTCAGCTAAGAACCCGGTGCGTATGGCGGTGGCCGTCTGGGGCTGGGGCGCTTATTATGGTGAAGCAAAGATGCAGGGCGCAAAGCTCGATATTGCGGAATACAAACGCCCATCCCCTGAAACCATTCCGGTACATGCCAAGGCGGCGGGTCTTTACATGATCTGCACGATTTCCAAGCACAAGGCCGAGGCCAAGGGCTGTTCTGATGCCTTGTTCATGGATTATCGCGGCTATGTGGCCGAGGCGACCGGGGCGAATATCTTCTTTGTTAAAGACGGTGAAGTGCACACGCCGCTGCCCGATTGTTTTTTGAACGGGATCACGCGGCAAACGGTGGTGCAGATGCTGAAAGACAAGGGGATCACGGTACACGAACGTCATATCCTGCCAGAAGAAATGACCGATTTTGAACAGTGCTGGCTGACGGGGACAGCTGCCGAGGTCACGCCAGTGGGTCAGATTGGCGACTATACGTTCGAGGTGGGTGACATCACCCGCGAGATCGCGGAAGACTATGAAAAGCTGGTGCGCAGCTAACTAGGCGTGCATTTGTCAGTTAAGTGAAGGGGGCGGTTTTGGGCCGCCCTTTTTGCGATCAGGCTGTGGCTGCGTCCAGCGCCGTGTCCATGAGCCCTTGAATTTGCTTTTTGCTGGTACCGGCGACAATGCGACCAAGTTCTTGGTCGCCCTTAAGAACCACCAGTGTAGAGCGGCGGGGGATGCGTAGGGATTTGGCGAGGTCAGAGCGGCCGTATTGATCCCAGTCGACGCGAATGAAAACGATGTTTTCCCTATACGCGGGGTTAGCGGCGTTCAAGGCATTGATTGTGCGTGCCTGCGACGCGCAAGTACCGCACCATGTGGCACTGAAATCAAGGAATACGGTGTCGCCTGCCTCAAGATGCTTTTTTACAAGGCCAGGTGCATAGTCGGTTCCCACCGCATATGCGGCGATCGGCAATGCGGCAAAGACGGCGGTAGTGATCAGGAAGTCGCGACGATTCATAGCAATTACTCCTTTGAGGTCAGAGAGTGACGGACAGGTCGACCAGCCATGCGGGCATAACAGAGAGCAACCAGCCTTCGACATAGTGGTGAATGTTAAAAAACAGGGCGAGGCCGGTGACGAGGAAGATCGCCCCCATGACCGGGCGGGACTTGGCGGCGAGACTACGCATCAGGGCCTGACGCGATTGCAGGGCGGATCGAGCGCCATAGCCCAGTCCGAGGATCAAAGTGGAAACACCGAGGGCGAAAAAGATCATGATGAACGCCGCTTTGCCGAGGCTTTCGCCTTGGCTGGCAAGTGAAATTGCCCCACCCAGAGTCGGGCCAACACAGGGGCTCCATACTGCGCCGAGGAGCAGGCCGCCAAGAAACTGGCCATTCAGGGACGCGCGGTCGAGGTGGTCCATGCCGGTGTCTGCACGGGCGGCAACGCCAGCGGTCGCAGTGGAAAAAGCCAAGGAAAACCGAGGGATGAGTAGGACCACACCAAAGAAGACCATCAGAACGGCGCCAGCTTTGGCAATTGTGTCTGAGGTCAGTCCAAGCGCATAGCCAAAGGCGGTGATTGCGACGCCCAACACAACAAAAGACAGACTCATGCCTGCGGCCAAAGCGACGGGGCCATAGCGGCTGGCCTGCAATGCAGTGGCCAGCACGATGGGCAAGACGGGAACCACGCAAGGGTTGATCAAAGTCAGCAGGCCCGCGCCATATGCAAACAGGAATTCCATGGGACCCTTGTGCCAATTTGGGTGCGCTGAGTCAGCCCAAATTGCACTGACGTTTGATCACATGCGCGTGGTCGAATGTTTCGAAAGCTGTACGGCGAGGATGCCAGCGGCGATGATGAATACGCCAATAATATCTGTGATTTCAAGACTTTCCCCAAGGATCACCGCTGCGACAGCGACGCCGAAGAACGGGTTGAGGAAGTGAAACGTCGCCGCCTTAACCGCGCCGATGCGGGCGACCAGCGAGAACCAGAGGAATGTTGCCAAGAGCCCAGGCCCAAGGATGGTGTATGTGAAGGCGGCGCCCATGCGCCAGTTCCAGTTGAACTCCCATGTTTCAAAGATCAGGGAGGCGATGAAGAGCACGCCTGCGCCCACAAACATCTGAAGGCCGACGATCATCATAAGGTTTCCGCCCGAGGAGGCGCCACGCATCATGAGCGTGGCCACGGCGAGCGCCAATGCGGCAATGAGGCAGAGAGAAACACCAAACATATCAACGCCTTCGTTGATGCGACCACCCATGATCAGGATCACGCCGGCAAAACCGACCACAAGGCCGAAGGCGGCCAATCTCGGGAGTTTCTCGCGTAGTACGACCCAGCCGAGCAGTGCAACGATGAGCGGCATGGCTGAGGCGATGATTGAGGCCAGAGATGCCTCGACCGTGGTCATGGCGAGGAAATTTAGCCCTAAATACAAGGCGTTTTGACAGAGACCAAAGATCAGTGTGGCACGCCATTGGGCGGGCGTCAGATGCCAGGATTGCCCCATGGCGCGGGCGATTATGACTCCGATGGCGCCGGCAATGGTGAAGCGGATGGCGGAAATGGCAAAAGGCGGTGCGTCAGCGACAATGATGCGCGCAGAGGTGAAAGCAGAGGACCAGAGGAAGGCGAACAGCAACCCCATGGCAATTGCGCGGAAGTCCATTGTAGGTTGCCTCATTTGTTAACAAGTGTCGCTTTATCAGCTTTGCATAGCGTCAACAACGTCGCCGAAAGTCGTAAGGTGCGACACGTGGTTAATGGGTCGAAAAGCGGGGATATGGCACGTCGGCAATGCGTCGGTATAACGTCGGTATTGCGTCGGTGCGGTTTTGGATAAATCCGGCGGTTAAGAGCCCGCGCGTTGCGTCGAGGCTTTCTTGCGCGTTAACTCTTTGAGGTTGCTCTTTTGGGCGTCTTGCCGCGCCGCGCGGATGGTCGGCAGGAATGCGTTCACAACGAGGTATGCGAGTAGAACAAAGGCAAGCGCAAATCCGATCTGGTAAAGGCGGTCGAACATTTTGACATCGGCATCATCGCCAAACGGGGCAATGGAGCCGCCAAACAGAATGACCAGGGTGCTCATGGATGTTCCCGCAAGAGAGGCGTCCGCGCGTTCCGAGACAAACCAGCGGGCAAGTGCGATAGACGCGACCGTAAAGGCGAGCATTGCGGTGAGCATCAAGGGTGCGATGACGGTGAGCTCGTAGGCGATGATGGCGGCAATACCACCAATGACATTTGCCATAAGCATCCCCTTGGCAACTTTAGGTCCTGCCCCAGTGGCAGCGGCGAGTTGCATAGAGAGGAGGGCGACGAACAGGAGAGTCACGATCATGCCACTGCCTGACAGGAAGAACAGCATGGCAAAGGGAATTGTCACCAGCGACATGCGCAGAACCAGTCGGGCGGGGTCGGGGGGCGGACCAGCGGATTTGGCCGATGCACTGGGTAAGGGAATAGGGGGGATGAGGGTGAACATCAGAACCGTCCACAGCCAAGCCACGAACAAGTTTAAAGGAATCCAAGCAACAAGGATCAGTGACAGTTCCCGTGAAGTGATCACCAGATTGGGGATCATGAGGGCAGACATCAGCGCCAATACAACACCGAGCGTGCCCGCGCCGGTGGTGGACCAATAGAAAGACAAGGCCACAGCGGTGGCGATGGCCATCAGATATGGCACCGGATAGGCGAGCAGGGCCGAAGACAGCATCCAAGAGAAGGCAAGGAACACGAAGGCCGTTTGAAACAGTTTCCACATCGCGCGGCCCGGCATCGGTGCGGGGCCTTGCAGGAACAGAACAACAAAGACCGTCGAAAACGTAGCGAGTGGCCATCCAGCAAGAATAGCCACGGAAAAGCTGGCGCTGGCGCCAAGAGCAAGGCGCAGGCCACGTTTCTGCGCCGCCCGCGAAAGTTTAGGCGGCGCCATTTCTTTGATTAGGTCCGGGGCATCGCCGGTGGTGGCGGTGCGTGCCTCTGGGGGGCTGGCCGCGTCAGTAGGCATAGGAGAACCATGATACGACACGTATATAAGCGCGCCCAATCAAGTTCAGCAAAGTGCTTTCGCTGGTGTAAACGATCACGTCGGCCTGACCATTCACATTGTAGCGCACATCGTCAGTTTCATCGCCGGCAGTGTAACCCGGCAGAATAATGCGGACCGGGAAACGTTGAGGATCACGCAGCCATCCGGCAGCGCGTGGGATTGAGGCAAGTTCACCGGGTTTGGAGTTTGTGCCATCTGAGCTGGCGCCGCTAAAACTGGCGATTTCGCCTTTGATGACGCGGCCGGGGTGCATGTCCAACACAACGTCGACAGGTGCGCCAATCCTGATGCGCCCCATATTGTTCTCGGTCAGATAAGCTTCGACCCAGACATTGGTGGCATCCAAAAATGTCATGATGTCCTGGCCAGAGCGGGCATAGCTGCCTGAGGCGAGATCAAGGTCTGAGACCACGCCGCGCGCAGGGGCGGACAAGGTGGTCCAGCTGAGCTTGAGTTCTGCATCAGCCAATTCGGCAAGAGCCTTTTGAATGCGTGGGTTATCCTCTCCGGTGGAACCAAGCGCAGTCTTTTCACTCTCAAGATCAGCGCGGGCGCGTTCGACATCCGCCTCAGCCTCAGACATGCGGCGGCGGGCTTCGTCCGCCTTGGCGACAGCGACTAGGCCCTTGGCTTCGAGCTCGAAGACGCGGCTGGATTGCAGCTTTTCGGTTTCAAGGTCAGCTTCTGCACGAGACAAGGTGGCTTGCGCGCTTTCGACATCTGCAGAATCCGCGCCGACGTCTTGTGTGGCGCGGGCGAGATCTGCCTTGGCGCGATCACGCTGAATTTCATAACTGCGTGGGTCGATGATGGCGAGAACATCGCCCGCTTCAACGATGGAGCCATTGCTGGCGCGCACCTCGACAATTGTACCGGACACTTGTGGCGTGATCGGAGTGATGATCGCCTTGACGCGCGCGTTGCTGGTGAACGGTGTGATCCGGTCGGCGGCAAGGTACCAGCCGAGGATCACGACCAGACAGGCAAGGGTTATCCAGAATGCGCGCTTCATGAAGGGGCCTCCTCGCTTTCGGCGTCTTCTTCGGAGGGGGCGTCTGCGTTCATCCAAGCCATGACAAGTTCGTAGAACACCGAGAGGATGACAGGGCCGATGAAAATACCAACAATGCCGCCCGAAAGGACACCGCCGATTACGCCAACGAGTATGACGAGGATCGGGGTTTCAAGGCCACGTGCGATGAAGATCGGGCGCAGGAAGTTGTCCATGATCATGACAGGTACCATGATGATGGTGAAAACAAGCGCAATGCCCGGTGTCATGGCGGACCATGCCCAGATGATTACCGGAATGATCACGGGCGCAGGGCCAACCTGAATAATGCCAAGGATCAAGCATAGAATTGCGAGCGGTCCCGCGGCATCGATCCCGAAGACGAGCATAACGACGCCTGCGAGAAAAGCCTGAATGGCCGCGACACCCAGCACGCCACGCGAGACATTGCGTACGGTGGCGGCGGCGAGGTCGACAAATTCGCCGCCCTTTGGCGCGAAAACGCGGTTGCCGAAATTTTGCAGCATTTCACCTAGCTTCGGTCCGGGTGACAGCATCATCCCCATCACGATGATCGAGAGGGCCATGGCCAGAAGGCCAACGCCGACACCGGCCAGCTTGCCCAACACGGTGGTACCAAAGTGGAGAATAACCTCTCCGTACTGGTCGATTGCGGTGGCGAGGTTGTTGTCAAACAGGGACCATACCTCTTGGATCTTTGGGCCAAGTACCTCCCATTCGTTGATGCGCTCAGGAGGGGGTGGCAGTTTGAGATCGCCGCTTGAGAGACGATCCGTCAATCCAGCGCCATATTCGGCAAGAGTTGCAACAGAGGCCGCGATGGGCCCGATCGTCACAGCGAGGCCGATCAGGACGATGATTGTAGACGCCCAACCGCGCCGCCCGCCGAGTTTTTGCGCAAGCCAGTCAAACAGCGGATAAATGGCCACAGCCAGAATCACCGCCCAGAGCACGATCCCGGCCAGAGGCGCGACGATCAGAAGGGCGGCATACAGGAATAAGGCCAAGAACAAGAGCCTGATCCCAAGGTCAATTACACGTCGTTCATCAAATTCGTTCATTTCTATGGCTTCCCTCGGAATATCCGCTTTGAGTAGGCTGGTTGTTGAATTTTCCGGCCCTTGCGGCCAGTGTGGCATATGCAAGAGTTTTCGAGGATAGAAAAATTGGCCGAAACGCAAAAAAGCAATGGATTGAGGTCTTTGATCGCGCATCAGCGGTGGACAGTGCTGCTGTGTGTGGTGACATTTCTGATTTTGATGGACGGATTCCAGCGCCAGGTGAGCGGGTTGGATCAGATAACGCTGATCGCGATGAGCATCTTGTTTCTGGGGGTTGTGGGGGCGACCGAGCGGCGCACGTGGCTAAGGGCCGTGATGGTTGTTCCGGTGGCGATTTGGTTTGTGCTGGTCTTGCTGAACGAAATGTCGCCCAGCCCGTTGCTGGATATTTGTCTGTTTCTCGATTCAGGCATTTTGCTGTTTGGCTGCATGATTATCGGGTTTCGGCAGTTGTTTGCCCCGGTCGAGAGCGAATACGAACGGCTGGCGAGCGGGGTGTTCAGTTATCTGTTGATGGCCGTGATCTGGGGGCTGATCTATTGGCGAATCGAGGCGATGCATCCCGGTAGTTTCAACCTGCCAGATGATGTCAGCGAGTCACCACGCGGTGCGTTCATGTATTTCAGCATGATCACCATGACGACCGTGGGCTACGGCGAGATCACGCCAGCGGCCGATTTGCCACGTACATTGACAGGTTTGCAGGCTGTCGCGGGCACGATGTTTGTTGCGATCTTTATTGGGCGCAGTGTTGGTCGGTTGAAGTGAGCATCACGGGACAGATAACGTGGGTTTATTGCGAGCGGTTGGCGGAAGTGGTTCCGTTTTACCGCGATGTGCTGGGCCTGTCGGTCGTCCGGGATGCTGGCTGTGCGATGATTTTCGAGTCTGGTAAGGCTGCGCAAATCGGAGTGTGCGAGGCGTTTGCAGGTCGTGTCGTAGAACCCAAAGGCGGCATGATCACATTGTTGGTAGAGGATCGGGACGCGGTGGATGTGTGGTTTGAGCGCGTACATGCCACCGGTGCTAAGGTCAGGGGGGCGCCTGAAGTGCTGGAGCGTTTCGGGATTTACAGCTTTTTTTGCGAAGATCCAAACGGCTATGTCATCGAGGTGCAGACGTTTCTGGACTGAGGTTGACCTGTTTGGTCAGCTACGGGTTCTTGCGGTCAAAGGCCCAGATGAGCAGTGCGACAAGGGTCACAAGGCCGCCCCAAAACATGAAATAGGGCGCAGCGCTGGGCAGGGGCGCCAAAGTGGGCGAGAGGCACATGATCAGTGCGGCGAGGCTAAAGGCCATTTCAACGCCGACCTTTGTGCGCCCAACATTTTCTGAAGTGGTGAGCTGGAGAATTCGCCCGTCGATCACAATTCGGCAAAGCCAAACGAACATGCCCATCGCGGCGTGCAGTAGGGCAAGTGTGGGTATCGACGGGGCGAGCGAGAGGCCAAGGGTGGCCAGCCCGGCGAGTGTCGCAAAGATGTATTCCATATTGCGTTTGGTCATCCCGGCAAGACCGAGGCTGAGCAGGGCGGCCGCGAGCATTCCGCCGACAGGCCACGCCCCTTCGACAAAGCCAAAGGCGTCGCTGCCTTTACCAAGGTCGTTGCGCACGAGTGAAGACAGTGCTGCGTTAGAGAGTTGGCCGACAGGGAGGCTGACGGCGGCAAGGAGGGCGAGAAGGCGGAGGGCCCGATTTTCGGTGAAGATGGCAAAGCTGGCCCGCATGTCGGCAAAAAAGGTGGGCTTGGTTTTGGTGGCGGGCGCGGTTTTGGGCGCGTGGATGAACAACATCGGCAGGCAGAGCACCAGCGAGCAGGCCGCAGAAAAGAGAAAGCCAGAGGCGGGGGAAATATGTTCGATCACAAGCCCAGAAAGGACAGTGCCAATGGCGGTGGCGATCAGATGCACCGCACGGAACCGGGCAACTGTGGTCATGACGCGGGACGGTGACGTGGCGGCCTGAATCAAGCCATCATGGGCGGAGTTGTGCATCAGCCGTAAGGCACTGGTGGCGGCGATGATTAAAAACAATGGCCAGATGGCAGGCATGGCAGTTGCAACCCATGCGAAACCCAGCCAACCGAGCATCATTGCGATGGAGAGGTGAGCGAGGATCACCAGCCATTTATGGGAATGGCGGTCGACAATTGTACCGATGAAGGGACCAAGCAAGAACATGGTTAACATTGAGACAATAAAAGCCTGACCAACACGGCCTACATCGTTGGTCACTATTAGAGTGGTCCAGCCTATACAGACAAGAAAGCTGCCTCGAGAAAGTCCCGAAAAGATCTCCATTGTGAAGAGTAATGCTAATTTGGAACTTTGGCGCTGGGTCATCGTCTATCCTATGTGGCGGAGCCAGAGTTTAGACAAATCAAGTTTTGTGTGCGGTGTTACAGTCTTGGCGATGGTTGTCAGGATCGAAATGGTCCGCAAAGTGTTGCCAAGAGGAATGCATGCTTAAGCCCACGAGGATGCCGCGAATGGTGCTGTTGCACTAATACGCCTTGCCGCACTTGTTTCGTCATAACCTGACCGTGCTTGTCGACCTCGTGACAAACGAAAAAGGGCCGCCCGGTGGGCGACCCTTTGGAAAACTCGTTAAGCGAAAGCTTAGCCGTTAACGCTGTCTTTCAACGCTTTGGCGATAGTCATCTTGACTACCTTGTCGGCTTCTTTCTTGATCTGCTCGCCAGTGGCAGGGTTACGCACCATGCGCTCGGGGCGTTCGCGGCAATAGATTTTGCCGACGCCTGGCAGAGTTACAGCGCCGCCGCCCGATACTTCGCGGGTGATCAGTGCACAAACTGCTTCCAGAGCTGCGCCTGCAGATTTTTTGTCAGAGCCCATTTCCTCGGCCAGCGCGGCAACGAGTTGGGTCTTGGTCATCGGTTTCGCCATTTTCAGGTCTCCTTGGGTCTGCCCGAATTTATTGGGCCTCGTGCCCGGCATTTAACGGGATATAGTATGTCAACACAATCTGTTGTGTTGCAAAAAACTACGTTTTTTAGCGGTTTTTGGCTGGTTTTCGCTGAGAACGCGAGCTGTTTACCCAGCGTCACAAGAACGCGGTCTCGTCAAATGAGCGCAATTTACGGGAATGCAGGCGCTCAAGAGGCATTTCACGCAGTGCTTCCATGGCTCGTATCCCGATCATCAGATGGCGTGCAACCTGTGTTTTGTAGAAATCCGACGCCATGCCGGGAAGTTTGAGTTCGCCGTGAAGTGGTTTGTCGGAGACACAAAGCAGGGTGCCATAGGGGACGCGGAAACGATAACCGTTGGCCGCGATTGTTGCGCTTTCCATATCAAGGGCGATGGCGCGGGATTGGCTAAGTCGCTGAACCGGTCCGGTGTGCTCGCGCAACTCCCAGTTGCGGTTATCAATGGTGGCCACGGTGCCGGTTCGCATCACACGTTTAAGGTCATACCCTGTGAGGTCGGTCACGTCGGCAACGGCGTTTTCCAATGCGATCTGAACTTCGGCCAGCGCGGGAATAGGCACCCAGACCGGCAAGTCGTCATCGAGCACGTGGTCTTCTCGCAGGTAAGCATGGGCAAGGACAAAGTCTCCTAAGGACTGTGAGTTGCGCAGCCCCGCACAGTGACCGACCATGACCCAGGCGTGAGGGCGCAGGACGGCGATGTGATCGGTTGCTGTCTTGGCATTTGAGGGGCCCACGCCAATATTGACCAGCGTGATGCCGGAACCGTCGGCGCGCTTGAGGTGATAGGTTGGCATTTGAGGTTGTTTGTCGACGGGTGGAATCTCTGCATTGGCGTCCGAGATCTCGACATTGCCGGTGCTGACAAACGAGATATACCCCGATGTCGGGTCGGCCAACATCTTGCGGGCATATGCTTCGAATTCGGTGACGTAGAACTGGTAGTTGGTAAACAGCACATGGTTCTGGAAGTGCTCGGCATCGGTGGCGGTGTAATGGCTGAGCCGCGCGAGGGAGTAGTCGACGCGCTGGGCCGTAAAGGGTGCAAGCGGGCCGGTGCCGGTGTCGTCTTCGGTGGCTGTTCCGTTGACGATGTCGTCATTGGTGGTCGACAGGTCCGGCACATCAAAGATGTCGCGAAGGGTAAAGTCTGCGGCGCCGTCCTGAGGCACGGTGATGCTGGAATCATTGGCGACCGCAAAATGCACCGGAATCGGCGTGCGCGATGCGCCGATCTGAACAGGCACACCATGATTGGTCAGCAACAGGTCGATTTGCTGGATCAGGTAGTTGCGGAACAAATCGGGCCGGGTGATGGTCGCGGTATGCGCGCCCGGCTCTGCGATATGACCAAAAGAAAGGCGCGAGTCTACCTTGGCAAAGCTGGTCGTTGTCAGTCGGATTTCCGGGTAAAAGGCGCGGATACGGTGGTCAGACGGGCCTTTGCCAAGTGCTTCAGAGAAGTGGTGGCACAGGTAGTTGGTTGCGATCCGATAGAGATCTTCGAGCCGATCCACGGCGGCGGTGGCGTCGGTAAAGAATTCTGCGGCGGGGATGTCTGGGGTCTGGACTGCGATTTGAGCGGGAGTCATGACTGTCCTTTGATCACGTCAGTGAGTTCGAATGTGGTGACATCGACAAGGCCGAGGTCTGAGATGCGCAGTTCCGGGATGACGACAAGCGCCAGAAGGGAATGCTGCATATAAGCATTGTTGAGTGTGCATCCACAGCGTTCCATGGCGTCAACCATGGCTTGGGCCTTGGCAGCGACCTCGGTGGCGGGACTGTCGGACATGAGGCCGGCAATGGGCAGCTCGACAAGGGCGATTTCCTGACTGTCCTGAAATACGGTGACGCCACCTCCAACCTCGCCGAGGCGGTTTGCGGCCAGTGCCATGTTTTCGCGACAGGTGCCGACCACGATCATGTGGTGGCTGTCATGGGCTACGGTGGAGGCCATGGCCATTTTGCCGGAGTAGCCAAAGCCCGAGACAAACCCGTTGGTTGTCGCGCCTGTGGCGCGGTGTCGTTCCACCAACGCGATTTGGCAGACATCGGTTTCGGAGGGCAGCTCGTCGGTCTCTACGAGCCCTTCTCGCACCGGCAACTGACAGGTCAGTGCCTTGGTTGGGGCCTGATTTTCGACTACACCGATGACGCTGGCAGAGACAGATTGCGCGCCTGTGGGGGCCTGGATCGCAAAATCGTTCGCAGTGCGCGCGCGACCCAGATTGACAGTTTGGCGCGATTGATCGGGCCAATAGTAATGTGGGCATTCGACGGTGATGGCGCCATTCAGGGCAACGGTTTTGCCACGAGCGATGACATGTTCGATCGGTAACGTAGAAAGGTCGCTTGTCAGTATCACGTCGGCGCGACGACCGGGCGTGATAGAACCAAGATCCCGTTCCAAACCAAAATGCGTGGCCGTGTTGATGGTTGCCATTTGCAGGGCAATCACCGGATCACAGCCACAGGCAATGGCGTGGCGCACCACGCGGTTCATATGGCCGTCATTGACCAACGTGCCCGAGTGGCAATCATCCGTACAGAGGATGAAATTACGCGGATCGAGGCCCTTTTTGGTGACGGCGGTGATCTGGGTTTCGACGTCATACCAAGCTGAACCGAGGCGCATCATTGAGCGCATACCCTGACGGACCCGAGCGATGGCGTCCGCCTCGCAGGTGCCTTCGTGGTCATCGGCGGGACCGCCAGCGGCGTATGCATGGAAAGCCGGGCCAAGGTCGGGGGACGCATAGTGGCCGCCAACTGTTTTACCGGCGGTTTGCGTGGCCGCGATCTCGGCTAGCATTTGTTGCGAGCCGTTAACCACGCCGGGGAAGTTCATCATTTCGCCCAGGCCGATGATGCCAGGCCAGTTCATGGCCTCGGCCACATCATCGGGACCAATTTCGAATCCGGTGGTTTCGAGGCCCGGTGCGCTGGGCGCGCAGGAAGGCATTTGCGTGAAAATATTGACGGGCTGCATCAGCGCCTCGTCATGCATCATGCGCACGCCTTCGAGACCCAGAACATTGGCGATCTCGTGTGGGTCGGTGAACATGGAGGTTGTGCCGTGCGGGATCACAGCGCGGGCAAATTCGGCGGGAGTGAGCATGCCGGATTCGATATGCATATGGCCATCGCACAGGCCGGGGATCATGAAGCGGCCATTTGCTTCGATGATTTCGGTGTCCGGGCCGACGCAATGGCTGGCATCGGGGCCGACATAGGCAATGCGGCCTTCGGCAATGGCAATGTCGTGATCCGGCAGGACTTCGCGCGTGTGCACGTTGACCCACTGGCCCTTGCGAATGACTGTATCTGCTGCATCGCGACCTGCAGCGACGGCGACGAGACGGGGGGCCACGTCGGCCCAACTGTTGAAAGGTGTTTGCTCCATGGCCCACGTTGACATGAGGCGAGGCGGTGTTCAAGCATGGGGTGTGAAGCTTTTGCGAAAGGTGTTTCAGGTGGACTTTGAAACGGTAGATGCTGGGACGTTTGGTAAGTCGTTGCGCGGGATAGGGTTGAACCTGTTGGTGCGTGAAGTGCCTGCGTTTTGCGCTGTGTTAGAGACGGTTTTTGACATGAAATCGTATCAAGTTACCAAGGATTTTGCGATCGTTACCTATGGCGATCAGGTATTTCAGGTGCACGCAGATGGAACCTTTCACTCCCATCCTTTGCTGGGTTTGCTTCCAGAGGCAGGTGCCCGAGGTGCTGGGCTGGAAATCCATCTCTACGACACAGACCCGGATGAAGCTGTTCGAAGAGGAAGAGACGTGGGAATGCATGTGCTTCAGGAACCCAAAGACAAACCTCACGGTTTGCGAGAATGCTATCTGCTTTGCGACAACGGTTATGCTTGGGTTGCGTCGCGGCCGCTTTGATTTGGTAGTGCTACGCCCGTCGCATTTTGGCGACTCCCCCGGAGTACTGAGAAAGATTGCGAAGACCTTTGGCGATTGATTTCTCAATGTTACTAAATACCCAAAGGGCTCAGCTTGCTGAGCCGGGCCCAACCATTTGAAACGCAGCATGCTGCGTTTCAAATGGTTGGGAGCATTACGGTTCCAGTTCTTCGAGCAGCCATGTGGTGAACGCTGTCGCGCTGGGCATGTCGGCCGCGTGCGGTGCAGAAACTAGATAATATGCTTCTTCCATGGCGACACGGTGGTCGAATGGGGCGACGAGTGATCCCTTAGCGAGGTGAGTGTGGGCAATTGTGTCATGGGCCAGTGCGATACCGGCACCGGCAGCGGCTACAGCCATTGTTACCGAGTATGTGGTTGCGTATGTGACGTGAGGATTGGGCCATTGCAGGTTTTGGTCTTCGGCCCAGCTGGGCCAGTTGCACATCAGGTTCGCGCAATCCCACAGCGAGTGGGTGTGTAGGTCGCTGAGCGCGACGGCATAGTTTGGTGCGGTTACGGGGTAATAGTGGTCGCGCCTTAGTAGGCGCGCGCGAAGGTGCTCAGCAGGGCGCAAGCTGTAGCGAATTTCAAGGTCTGCACCTTCGGCCATGTCGCGGGGTTCCCAGAGTTCGGTGCGCAGATTCAGGCGGATTTCCGGGTGGCGCGCTTGGAACCGAGCGATCCGAGGGGCAAGCCAGTGGATGGCGAACGTGATGTTGCATTGGACCTGCAACACATGCCGCTCCGGGCCAAGCACGGCGCGAGTACCACGAGAGAGTGTCCGGAACGCGTCGCGTACCACGGGTAGATATAGCAAGCCGGTGCGGGTCAGTTCCAGCGCGCGCTGGCGGCGGTGGAAGAGGGGTTGGCCCAGATGGCCTTCGAGCGCTTTGATCTGCTGGCTCACCGCGCTTTGAGTTATGTTGAGCTCCTGGGCCGCGCCGGTGAAGGACAGCGTGCGGGCTGCGGCCTCAAAGGCGCGCAGCCAGTTCAGCGGGGGAAGGCCGAGCGACATTTGCATTACCTAAGCATTAGTTGAGCTTATGAGGTACCCTTGTTTTTTTCGTTGGTAAAGGACATCGGGTTTGCGGCAGTGTTTTGGTGAAAACACTTTAGCGAAGGATGATCCGCCATGAGCGTGACAGAGTTGCGACCCAATATGGAGAATTGGCAGGAACGAGTAGACTTGGCGGCGGCGTTTCGCTGGACAGCGCGGCTGAACTTGCATGAAGGTGTCGCGAACCATTTCAGCCTGTCTATCAATGACGACGGCACCAGGTTTTTGATGAATCCGAACCAAAGGCATTTCAGTCGGATCAAGGCGAGCGATCTGATTGTTGTGGATGCGAATGACCCGGAAACGCTGGAGGGGCCAGATGCGCCGGACCCGACTGCGTGGGGGCTGCACGGCGGCATTCACCGCCATTGTTGTCATGCGCGCTGTGCCATGCATGTGCATTCGATCTTTGCGACCGTTCTGGCGTCTTTGGCGGATAGTCGGTTGCTGCCGATTGATCAAAACTGTGCAACGTTTTTTAATCGCTATGTGATTGACGAGCAATATGGCGGGCTGGCGTTTGAGGAAGAAGGTGAGCGCTGTGCCGAGTTGCTGACTGACCCCAAGGTCAAGACGATGATTATGGGCAACCATGGTGTGATGGTGATCGGAGATAGCGTCGCAGAGACTTTCAACCGGCTCTATTACTTTGAACGTGCAGCAGAGACATATATCCGCGCCTTGCAGACGGGGCAGCCGCTGCGTGTCTTGCCGGATAATGTGGCTGAGAAGACCGCGCAGGAACTGGAGGAGTATCCCGAGCAGGATGTGCGCCATTTGGCTGAGCTGAAGGCCATTCTGGACAGTGAAGGCGCCGATTACGCGACCTGAACCGACAGCGCAATTTGGGAGGAACGCGCGATGACTCATGATCTGGTGCACGATGATTTCATCAATGATGGCGAAGGGGAACGGTGGCATTACCGCCCGCCACAACCGGTTCGGTTGAACCCGCTATTTCAGTGGCCGCTCCGCGTGAAAGCGGTGTGGGATTGGTATCGTGGGGCGTGGCTGATGATCACCGCGCTAACGGTGCCGTTTGTGATTGCCCTGCTGATCTATGCCTTTGTGCTGCCACCTCTGGAGACGATGAGGACCTTTCAGGTGGGGTGGGTTTTCACGGTTTGGATGATGAACGTGATCCCTCAGACGCTTGTGGCGGGCGGGCTGCATTGGTGGCTCTATATGCGCAAGGGTCAGGGGATGACCAAGAAATTCGACAAGCGTGAGCTGACCCGCAAGAACGGCACGTTTACATTCAACAATCAGGTGCTCGACAACATCTGGTGGACATTGGGCAGCGCGATGAGCGTTGCGACGGTGTATCAATGTCTGATCTTGTGGTTGATGGCCAATGGCTGGATTCCAACGGTGACATTTGCCGAGACGCCGGTGTTCTTCGTGCTGTGGATGGCGTTGATTCCCATGTGGTCGAGTATGCATTTTTATTGGGTGCATCGGTTGGAACATCACCCAAAGCTATACAAGCATGTGCACGCGGTACATCATCGTAATGTGAACGTGGGGCCGTGGTCGGGGATTTCGAACCATTGGTATGAGAACATGTTCTATTTCACAACATACTTTGTGCATCTGATCATCCCGAGCCATCCCATGCACCTAATGTTCCATGTCTATTTTCAGCAGATCAGCCCGGTATTCTCGCATTGCGGGTTTGAAAAGCTGGTTGCCAAAGAGAGCGAGGTCGCCAAATCCGGCGACTTCTTTCATCAGCTGCATCACCGGTATTTCGAGTGCAACTATGGCACGTCAGAGATTCCATTCGACAGGTGGTTCGGCACGTTCCATGATGGGTCAGCAGAGGGCACAAAACGCACCAGGGCGCATAAGAAACAAATGTACACCAGATGAGCAAATCAGAGTGGAACCATATGCCAGATCAGGTGCCAATCCCGGTAAATCCGCTCTGGCAGTGGCCACCTGACCCGCGCGGCGTTCTACGTTGGTACTGGTCGGGTTGGTTTCCTGTATCGATCAATTTGGCCATCGTTTCGCTGGCGTGTGCCGTGTACCTATGGGCTGCGCCATCGTTGGAGCAAACCGGAACCTTGAGCTGGTGGGTGTTGGGAATCTGGGCGCGCAATCTGGTTTTGGTGGTGCTGGTCGCGCAGGGGCTACATTGGGTGTTTCATGCGGGCGGCCTGCAAGGTGGGGACAAAAAATACGATCCGCGTCCGTTTCCGCGACAGGGGCGCATGTTTACCTTTGGCGATCAATTTTGGGACAACGTGTTTTGGGCGACGGCCTCCGGGGTGACGATATGGTCAGCTTACGAAGTGTTGATCTGGTGGGCGATGGCCAACGGGTATGCGCCAGTATGGACATGGAGTGATGGCGCGGTTTGGTTTGTGGCATTCTTTTTTCTGATCCCGATTTGGGAGAGCCTGTATTTCTATTGGATACACAGGGTGTTGCATTCTGACCTGTTTTATCGGTTTCACGCATTGCACCATCGCAACACTGATGTGGGCCCATGGTCGGGGCTATCGATGCATCCGGTCGAGCATGTCTTTTATTTTGGCACTGCGCTGGTGCATTTTGTAGTGCCGAGCCATCCGATCCATCTGGTGGCACATTTGATGTTCTTTGGGCTGTATGCGATCACCTCGCATACCGGATTTGAAGGGCTGTGGGCCGCGGGGCGCAAGCGGGTGCATTTGGGTAACTTCCACCATCAGTTGCATCACCGGTATTTCGAAGTGAATTACGGCACACTGGAGGTGCCGTGGGACAAGTTTTTTGGCACGTTTCATGATGGAACCGAGGCGGGCAAGGTGATGATGAAGGAGCGGCTCAAAACGCGGAGCCGCCGGTAGTCAGGCCTGTCGAATGGCACGCGGCGTTGTGGCGAATTCGGCTTTGAAGGCGCGTGTCATGGCCGCAGGGTCTGCATAGCCGCTGCGCAGAGCGATTTCAGAGACCGAGAGGTCCGTTTCGGTGACGAGTTTGCGCGCAAGGGTGAGGCGCTGGCGACGGTAGACGGTCTGGGGGGATGCGCCGAGTTGGTCACGCATCATGGTTTCCAGCCGTTTTTGTGTTGACCCACAGCGTTTGGCAATTTGTCCAATGGGCAAAGGCGTTTCAAGGGTTTCCTGCATTAGCGCCAATGCGCGATTGACAAGCCGCCCGGTGGGTGTGGCGCCGCCACCATGAGAGCGCGCGCTGTCGCGGGTCATAAAGAGTTGGGCGACTTCAAGTGCAAGGGCCTGACCATGGGATTCGCCGATCAGGTGGAGCGTAAGGTCAAACGCGGCCATTGCACCCGAACAGGTTATGCGGTTGCGGTCGACGATGTAACGCTCGCGCTGGGCATCAACTTGGGGGAACCGTTCGGCAAAAGTGGTCAGTTCCTCCCAGTGAATTGTTGCGCGAAATCCGTCGAGCAGGCCAGCCTCGGCCAAGAGCCAGCTGCCTGTGTCCATGGCGGTGAGAGATTTGAAGCGGTGTGCGGCGGCGCGCAACGCGGCGCCTGTCGTCCAACCGCCAAGGTCGCGATAGCCGTAAGATGGCATGACGATGAGCATGTCACCTGCGGCGGCGTTGAGGCGATCATGTGGTGCTACAGGCAGGCCAGAGGAGCTGGCCACCGGGCGGGCGTCGAGCGACAGGAAGGTCCAGTCGTATAGCGCGCGGCGAGAGAGCCTGTTGGCGGCACGCATCGGTTCGATCGTGTTGGCCAGGCAATGGTTCGAGAATCCATCGAACAGAAGAACGCCCGTTTGCTGCGTTGCGGAGGAACGGTTTGACCAGATCGGCATGAAAATAATCTAATTCCGCATGATGTCGGCGCGCAAGATATTTCTAGTGGTACCACGCTAACAGGAGAGTTGTGACATGCAGTTTGGTCTGAGTGAAGAGCAGGAGATGATTGTCTCGACTGTCCGCAGTTTTGTGGAGAACGAGATATATCCGCACGAAGATGTCGTGGAGCGCAGCGGCGAAGTGCCCATTGAGGTGGCGGAGCGTATCAAGGCCAAGACACTGGAACTTGGGTTTTACGCCTGCAATTTTCCTGAAGAAGTTGGCGGTGCAGGGCTGAGCTATCTGGAATTTGCGCTGGTTGAGCGCGAGCTGGGGCGCGGGTCGATGGCGTTGACGCATTTCTTTGGGCGGCCGCAGAATATCCTGATGGCGTGCGAGGGTGAGCAGCAGGAAAAGTATTTGTTCCCTGCTGTGCGCGGTGAGAAAATGGACGCGCTGGCTATGACAGAGCCGGGTGCTGGCTCGGATGTGCGCGGCATGAAATGTGCAGCGGTGCGCGACGGTGGGGATTGGGTGCTGAATGGCACCAAGCATTTCATCAGCGGCGCGGAACATGCAGATTTCTTTATTGTCTTTGTAGCGACGGGTGAGGATCAGACACCGCGCGGACCGAAAAAGCGGATCACGACCTTTTTGGTCGATCGCGGAACATCCGGGTTCACAGTACGCGATGGGTACAAGTCTGTGAGCCATCGCGGCTACAAGAACATGGTGCTGGAATTTGACGACTGTCGTTTGTCGGATGCGCAAGTGTTGGGCGAAGTCGATGGTGGCTTTGCTGTGATGAATGAATGGCTTTATGCGACGCGGCTGACAGTGGCCGCATTTTGCGTTGGCCGTGCGCGGCGGGCATTTGACTATGCACTGGACTACGCGGCACAACGTGAGCAGTTTGGTCAGCCGATTGGCAAATTCCAGGGCGTTGGATTTCAGATTGCAGATATGATTACCGAGATCGACGCAGCGGATCTGCTGACGTTGTCTGCGGCAAGCCGTTTGGATGCTGCAGTGCCCGCAAACCGTGAAATTGCGTCGGCTAAGCTATATGCGAGCGAGATGTTGGCGCGGGTGACAGATGCAGCGATCCAGGTGCATGGCGGAATGGGGCTGATGGATGATTATCCGTTGGAGCGGTTCTGGCGCGACGCGAGGGTAGAGAGAATCTGGGATGGGACCAGCGAGATCCAGCGACATATCATCAGCCGTGAACTACTGCGGCCATTGGGTGCGTGATGCGTTCGAGGTGTTTCGGATCGCTTACGCGATCCGACCAGATGGGAGCAAGCCCCCACACCCCCAGGATATTTTGGACATAAAGAAGAAAAAGGGGGCGCCTGTCCGACAGCCCCCTTTGAAGACCCTCAAACGGGCTTCCTCACGCACGGCCATCGGCTTCCCAGCCTGTACCGCAAGAAAAAGTGTCCCACGTTAAAGTTAATGAACCATTGCTTCCTTTCGCTCTAAATATCCTCGCCGAAGGCATCCTTCACTGGCACAGATCGAGTGCATTGAGGTTTTTGAGTTGAAGTTCAAAGGGAACGTCACATGAAAATGATTGTTGAAATTGAGTATTGCACGGGATGCAACTGGCTGCTCAGAGCCGGGTGGCTAGCACAGGAGTTGTTGCAGACATTCAGCACCGACTTGGGTGGTGTGACCATCGTTCCGGGCGAAATGGGGGGAGTTTTTGAAGTGCGGGTCGGTGAGGTCCTTGTTTGGGAGCGCAAGCGGGACGGCGGATTTCCCGAAGCAAAGGAGTTGAAGAGGCGGGTGCGGGATGTGATCGACCCGGAAAAAGACCTGGGGCATGTCGATCGGAGGGATGAATGATGCATGACCTGCGAAGATTGCTGCACCCCAAAAGCGTAGCGGTGATTGGGGGCGGTGCGTGGTGCGGTGAGGTAGTGCGACAGTTGCGCAAGCTGGGATTTTCGGGCGCGATTTGGCCTGTGCATCCCAGAGCGGAGGCGGTTGGTGGCGTTGCGACATTTGCTGCTTTGGAAGATTTGCCTGCTCCGCCGGATGCGGCATTTGTTGGTATCAATCGGCACGCGAGTGTTGAAGCTGTGCGTCGGTTGGCCGGAATGGGGGCCGGGGGGGCGGTTTGTTTTGCGTCTGGGTTTTCAGAAGCCGCGACCGAGGATGCGGGAGCTGTGGATCTTCAGGCTGAACTTACCAGAGCGGCGGGTCAGATGCCGATTTTGGGGCCAAATTGCTACGGGTTGATCAACGCGTTGGACGGGGTCGCGATCTGGCCGGATCAACACGGGTGCGCGCGCGTAGAGCGAGGGGTCGCGATTTTGACGCAGTCGTCCAACATCGCGATCAATCTGACCAATCAGCGGCGGGGGGTGCCAATTTCCTATGTTGCGACATGCGGAAACATGGCGCAGTTGAGCCAAGCCGAGATTGCGCGCGCGCTCTTGGATGATGAGCGGGTGACGGCAATCGGTTTGCATGTCGAGGGGTTTTCCGAGTTGCGTGGTTGGGAGGCTTTTGCTCGGGCGGCATATGAAAAAAGTGTGCCTGTCGTCGTATTGAAGGTAGGCGCGTCTGAGCAGGCGCAGGCTGCGACGGTGTCGCATACGGCGTCTCTGGCGGGGAGTGATGCAGGCGCGGATGCGCTGATTGCGAGGCTTGGATTTGCAAGGGTGCGCGATTTACCTGTGTTTCTGGAGACGCTGAAGCTTTTGCATATGGTGGGGCCGCTCGCGTCGACGCGGGTTGCGTCGATCAGTTGCTCAGGGGGCGAAGCGAGTCTGATGGCAGACACTGCGGCGGTGGCGGGGCTTGCCTTTCCGACACTCACGGGCCGTCAGCGCGCGGAACTGGCTGAGGTGTTGGGGCCCATGGTGGCCTTGGCCAATCCACTAGATTACCACACATATATCTGGCGGGATGCGGAAAAGATGGCACATGCGTGGGGCGCGATGACCGATGATGGGACCGCGCTGACAATGTCGGTGGTGGATTATCCGCATGAAGAGCGGATGGACTGGGATTGTGCGACTAAAGCGGCCATTCAGGCGCGGGCCAAAACGGGGCGACCGTTTGCCGTTGTCTCGAGCCTGCCTGAGTTGATGCCCGGCGATGTAGCTGAGACGTTGATTGCCGGTGGTGTGGTGCCGTTCTTTGGGCTTTATGAAGCGGCACATGCGGTGTCAGCAGCCGCGCGGATCAGGGCGCCAGAGCCGATGGAGCTATGCCTTCCGGGCGTGGCGGGCGAGATGATCATGAGCGAGGCCGGCGCAAAGGCGGAACTGGCTGGGTTTGGTGTGGACGTGCCCAAACGCGTGACGGTTGGGGCCGGCGAAGACATTGTGAAAGCGGCGGAGGAGCTGCGCCCGCCCTTGGTCCTGAAAGGGCAAGGGATAGCACATAAGACCGAGGCTGAGGCCGTGCGGGTTGGTGTGATGCCTGAAGGGCTGGTTAACGCAGCGAATGACGTGCCGTGCGAAACGTTCTTGGTAGAAGAAATGATTTCTGGAGGTGTGGCTGAGTTGCTGGTTGGAGTGACGCGTGATCCTGCACATGGGTTTGTTTTGACCTTGGCGGCAGGCGGTGTTTTGACCGAGCTGTTGGAAGACAGAGTTTCCGTGTTGGTTCCCAGTGATCGGGAGAGCGTGAAACAGGCTCTATTCATGCTGAAAACGGCGAAACTACTTTCTGGGTTTCGCGGTGCTGAGGCCGCGAATCTGGATGTGATATTGGACTGTGTTGATGCGATCCAGAACTATGTGATTGCCAATTCCGCGACGCTAAGTGAGGCTGAAATTAACCCGTTGATCTGCACACCAGAGCGCGCAGTGGCGGTAGATGCGTTGATCCGCAAAGGAGAGAATGATGAGTGAAACACCCGTGAAAACCCGGCGCGACGGTGCAGTCCTCTTGGTCACGCTGGACCGGCCAAAAGCGAATGCGATTGACTTGGCGACAAGCAGAATCATGGGCGATGTGTTTCGTGATTTTCGCGACGATCCTGAGCTGCGGGTGGCGATCCTGACAGGAGGTGGCGAAAAGTTCTTTTGTCCTGGATGGGATCTGAAGGCGGCTGCGGATGGTGATGCGGTCGACGGGGATTATGGCGTGGGCGGTTTTGGCGGGTTGCAAGAGCTACGCGACATGAACAAGCCGGTCATTTCTGCCGTGAACGGTATTGCCTGTGGTGGCGGGCTGGAGCTGGCGATTTCGGGCGATATTATTCTGGCAGCGGATCACGCGAGCTTTGCCCTGCCTGAGATTCGATCGGGAACAGTGGCTGATGCGGCGAGTGTGAAGCTGCCCAAACGGATACCTTATCACATTGCGATGGAGCTTTTGCTGACGGGGCGTTGGTTTAACGCAGACGAAGCGCATCGCTGGGGACTGGTGAACGAGATTGTACCGGGCGATCAGTTGATGGGCCGTGCCTGGGAGTTGGCGCGGCTTTTGGCGAGTGGGCCTCCATTGGTTTATGCGGCGATCAAGGAGATTGTACGCGATGCGGAAGATAAGAAATTTCAGGATGCGATGAACCACATCACACAACGTCAGTTGTGCACGGTAGATGTGCTGTATGACAGCGAGGATCAGTTGGAGGGGGCAAAAGCCTTTGCTGAGAAGCGCGATCCGGTTTGGAAGGGGCGATGAACTGTAGGTGTTTGCTTTGGGGTGCGATGTTAGAAATAGGAATTTTTCAACATTGAGAAATGATTGTTGCGCTCTGGGACGACTAGTCTGGTGCGCGCCGGAAGGTGGCTAGGAAGCCGGTGTCGTCTTTGTGAGGACCAGTGGAGTTTGGGCCGTAGAAGCGCACCGCGGTTAGGGTTAGGTCTGAAATCTGAGTTGAAAGGCCGGCCAGTTTAGCCTCGAACCCGGCGGCGGCGAAGTGTTGTGCGTTGATAGAGAGAACAAGCAGTCCGCCGGGACGGGTGATGCGCACAAGCTCGTCAAATGCATCTGGGCCAACATGGCCATTGGTGAAGGTGCCGGAGCTGACAATGCCACAATAGGTGGCATCTGGAATGGGCAGCGATTTTGTAAGGTCAGCCACGATGAGTGCATGGTAAAGCGATTTGGTACGTGCGATTTCGAGCATGTCGGGCGAGATGTCGGTGGCGTCAATCGGGCCGACATTGTACTTGGCGAGTTCGACAGCGCACAGGCCGGTACCTGCGCCGACGTCGAGGATCGGGCCGTTGCCACCTGACACCGCGAAGTGATGCGCAACCTGCGCCGGCAAGATGTAGTCGGAGGATTGGGCGAAGTTGCTATCGTAGGTGTCCGCCCAATCGGCATAGAGGCGCACGGAATCCTGAGGGGTTTCGAGGCTGTAGGCGGCATCAAGGCTCGGACTGTTTTTTGGGCACATTTGGACAGTCAACGAGATGTGAGACGTAAAAACAAGAGGCGGGTACTTGTGTCTGGCGAAAGGTGGGGGCAGGTTGCGGCCATGACTGGGACTTTGCTTTCTTTGGGC
Organism: Shimia abyssi; assembly: GCF_003014475.1. Classification (GTDB taxonomy): domain Bacteria; phylum Pseudomonadota; class Alphaproteobacteria; order Rhodobacterales; family Rhodobacteraceae; genus Shimia; species Shimia abyssi. The sequence continues at coordinate 124,117 of NZ_PYGJ01000011.1, forward strand.
CACGGATACACGGCGCGCGCGTTGGCGCGGCGTCTGGAGCCGCGGGGCTGGCGCGTTATTGGCTCGGTGCGAGACGCAGCACAAATGCCGGAATTGGAAGCTGCTGGTGTGGAGCCGATGCAGTGGCCGTTGGATTTTGACAAAGCTTTGGACGGTGTCAGCCATGTTTTGACGTCGATCCGTCCGGACAAAGATGGCGATCCTGTTTTGCGCGCTGGGCGCGATGCTTTGAGTGCGGCCGGGCAGGATTTGGCGTGGGTCGGGTATCTGTCGACGACGGGTGTCTATGGCGACATGGATGGCGGCTGGGTCGACGAGGACACGCCGCTTGATCCTGGTGGTGTGCGTGGCAAGATGCGCGTGTTAGCCGAAGCGGAATGGCACGATGTGGAAGGTCTGCCGTTGCATGTGTTTCGGCTGGCGGGGATTTATGGCCCCGGGCGCGGGCCATTTGCAAAGCTACGCAAGGGCACGGCACGGCGGATCATCAAGAAGAACCAAGTTTTTTCGCGCGCGCATGTAAACGATATTGCGCAGGTTCTGGAGGCGTCGATGAATGCGCCAAATCCGGGGCGGACGTATAATGTTTGTGATGACAGCCCGGCTCCTCCGCAGGATATTTTAACCTATGCCGCGGAATTGCTGGGGATGGAATCGCCGCCGGAAGTGTCGTTCGAAGAGGCCGAGATGACACCGATGGCGCGCAGTTTCTACAGTGACAGCAAGCGGGTGCGTAATGATCGCATCAAGGACGAGCTGGGTGTTGTGCTTGAATATCCTAACTATCGCGATGCGTTAAAGGCGATGCTCGAGCAGGAGCGGCTTACCGAATCTTAAGGTCTTGGCGGCAGCATTGGGTGTTGTTAGCGAGGAACTTTTTAGATGTTAGATTCACAAGAAGCACCGCCGCTGAAGGGACGTGAAAAGCGTCGCGCGCGGCGAGAGTGGGACAAGCTAGCGGAAGCGCACAAAGCGGTGGCCGGTGAAAAGATGACTTTGCTGGCCTCGGCCTTGCGCCGGGAGCTGGCGTTTGAGTTTGAGGCTGCGCTGGCGCGATTATGTTTGGCGGAACGACAGATCGAAGCGCGGATGGTTGCGTTTATGAAGAATGAGGTTAACGACGTTAATCTATGAGGCGCTATGAGTCAGCGTAGTTCATCGATTGGTAAGCAGCGCGCGCACCTGAGCGAGCAATTGAGTCTGATAAAGGGTGGTTTCGGTGTCGATCGTAAAGCTATTTCTGGGAAACAGAGGGTATAGTGTTTCGAGGCGTTCAAATTGGAGGAAAAGCAGATCCGAGGGTCGATCAGCGTCCATATGTCCGGGGTGCCGTTTGCGGGTAAGAAAGCGGTCCGCGGCAGTTTTCGCAGTGCAAGAGCAATGTAGCTCGGCGATGTGATCAAAACTGTGGTGCAGCCATTCCGTCGGTGTGCCGCTGGGATCATCCGGTGATGGTCGCCAGTGAGAAACGAGCACCACATGGTCGAGTTTACAGGCGGCATGCTGGAATAAGACATCGCTTTGCCGACTTAGGCGTTTTCGCGCAGCCCAGTCCGAGACGCCATGTCGATCATAGAGCGCTTCGAGAAAATCGTCTTTGTCCAGCAGCGGCCAAGATAGTGACCGTGAAATTTTGCGAGCGACTGTTGTTTTGCCGCTCGCTGGGAGTCCGGTGACGATGAGAGCTGTTTTCATCGTTCGGGTTTCTCTCAGATTGATGACAACTCGTTGACGATGGCCTGCGCCGCACCTTTGGGATTGTCGGAGCCATGAATTGGCCGTCCAACAACGATATGGTCGGCGCCGTCAGAAATGGCGGATGCGGGGGTTGCGACGCGTTTTTGGTCGCCGAGTGCTGCGCCAGTCGGCCGGACGCCGGGGGTTACGATGAGGCGATTTGTGGCTTCGGGCAAAGCGCGGATCAGGGCGGCCTCTTGTGGAGAGGCGATGACGCCGTCGGCACCGGCCTCAAACGCTTTGGCGGCGCGTTCGGTCACGACGTCCTGTATGTCGCCGGGCTTGATCAGGCTGGCATCAAGATCACCGCGATCCAGTGAGGTGAGGATGGTGACACCGAGGATCTTGAGATTGGTTCCAGCGGCACCTTCTTTGGCGGCGCGCACAACGTGGGGGTCGCCGTGGACCGTCAGGAAATCGAGGTCGAACTGTGCCAGCCCGCGCACGGCGCTTTCGACGGTATTGCCGATGTCGAACAGTTTCATGTCCAGAAATATGCGCTTGCCCATGTCCTGTTTCAGCTCATGTGCGAGCGCAAGGCCACCACCGGTCAACATACCAAGACCGATTTTGTAAAACGAAACGGTGTCGCCAAGGGATTGGGCAAGTTGAAGCCCTTGCAGTGCGTTGGGCACGTCAAGGGCTACGATCAAACGGTCGTCGGACATGAGGGCGCTCCTGAGAATGGGGATGCGCCCTTGTTGCCGCGTTGACGTGCGGCGTCAAGACCTGTGCGGTGTCAGATCAGAGTTCCGAGGGCACGATTCCGGGTGCAAAGGAGATATCTTCGCGGCCTGTGCGGTGTTCTGGCATACGGCGCAGTTGGCGCAGCGCGTCGCGTATCAGGGCAAGGCGGCCTTTGCGCCCGGTTTCCTCGGGTTCGCTGGGCACGGCGCAGAGCATGCGCACGTCTCTGTCGTCTGTGCTGAGTGAGACGACAGCGCTGAGTTCGCCGAGTGTTTGACGGTATGTCGGATTGCTAATTTGAATATCGGTGACGTACATTGCGCCCTCCATTTGTTTTGCTGCTCGTTGGGGTGATTAGGCCGGACAAATGGGGCGAAATTGGTCAGCAAGATGGGCGTTTCTAGATCGATTTTTGGGTGGCACTGCGCGGTTGACTAATTTTTTGCGAAATGGCGACATGATACCTTGAACACGCGCCAGGTGGTGCCCAAATGACACATGAGGCCCGATACTGGGACGTGCCGCTAAGCGGGCGTCAGACCAAAGCTGGGCGCTTGTAGAAGGAGAGTGACCATGGACTTGAGCAAGTTCACGGAGCGGTCGCGCGGGTTTATTCAAGCCGCACAGACCATTGCGATGCGTGAGAACCACCAGCGACTGGTGCCCGAGCATCTTTTGAAAGCTTTGATGGATGATGATCAGGGGCTTGCTGCCAACTTGATCACCCGTGCCGGTGGCGCGCCTGAGCGGGTCCGCGAGGTAAATGACGCGGCTATGCAGAAAATCCCACAAGTGAGTGGTGATACTGGGCAGCCTTACCTGGACAATACAACGGCCAAGGTGTTGGGCGAGGCAGAGAAGGTTGCCAAGAAAGCGGGCGACAGTTTTGTACCTGTCGAGCGGCTTCTGATGGCACTGGTTATGGTGAAGTCCAAGGCCAAAGATGCGTTGGAAGCAGGCGCGGTGAATGCGCAGGCGCTGAATGCCGCGATCAATGACATTCGTAAGGGACGCACGGCGGATTCAGCCAGTGCTGAAGAGGGCTATGATGCGCTAAAGAAATACGCAAGCGATCTGACGGTTGCGGCGGCTGAGGGTAAGATTGACCCGATTATCGGCCGCGATGATGAGATTCGCCGCGCAATGCAGGTTCTGAGTCGTCGAACCAAGAACAACCCAGTTTTGATCGGTGAACCGGGCGTGGGCAAGACCGCGATTGCCGAGGGTATGGCGCTGCGCATTGTGAATGGCGATGTGCCTGAGAGTTTGCGCAACAAGAAGTTGTTGTCGCTGGACATGGGTGCGCTGATTGCCGGTGCAAAATATCGCGGTGAATTTGAGGAGCGTTTGAAGGCGGTTCTGACCGAAGTCACCCAGGCGGCGGGCGAGATCATTCTGTTCATTGACGAGATGCATACGTTGGTTGGGGCAGGTAAATCGGATGGGGCGATGGATGCGGCCAATCTGATCAAGCCGGCGCTGGCACGTGGTGAACTGCATTGTATCGGTGCGACAACGTTGGATGAGTACCGCAAATACGTCGAAAAAGACGCAGCATTGGCGCGGCGTTTCCAGCCGGTGATGATTGAGGAACCGACTGTAGAAGACACGATCTCGATCCTGCGAGGCATTAAGGAGAAATACGAGCTGCACCACGGCGTGCGGATTTCGGACAGTGCCCTTGTGGCGGCGTCGACTCTGTCGCAACGCTATATCACGGACCGGTTTCTGCCGGACAAGGCGATTGACCTTGTAGATGAAGCGGCAAGCCGATTGAGGATGGAAGTAGACTCCAAACCCGAAGAGCTGGACGCGCTGGACCGGCAGATCCTGCAATTGCAGATCGAGGAAGAGGCGTTGAAGCTGGAAGACGATCAGGCGTCCAAGGATCGGCTGGAGGTGTTGCAGAAAGACCTTGCTGATTTGCAAGACAAATCGGCGGAGATGACGGCGGCTTGGCAGGCGGGACGCGACAAGCTCGCGTCGGCGCGGGATCTGAAAGAGCAGTTAGATCATGCGCGGGCTGAGCTGGAAATCGCCAAGCGAGAAGGCAATTTGGGCAAGGCTGGTGAGCTGAGCTATGGCGTAATTCCGGGGCTGGAAAAGAAGTTGGAAGAGGCCGAAGCAGTCGGCGCTGAGGCGACAATCGAAGAGGCTGTGCGCCCCGAACAGATCGCGCTGGTTGTTGAGCGTTGGACGGGAATCCCGACGTCAAAAATGCTGGAAGGCGAACGCGAGAAATTGCTCCGGATGGAAGACGACTTGCATGCTCGGGTGATTGGACAGAATAGCGCGGTGACGGCGGTCTCCAATGCTGTGCGTCGGGCGCGGGCAGGGTTGAACGATGAAAACCGCCCGCTGGGGTCGTTTTTGTTCCTTGGGCCAACGGGTGTCGGGAAGACCGAGTTGACCAAGGCAGTTGCCGAGTTTCTGTTTGACGATGACAACGCGATGGTGCGCATCGACATGTCCGAGTTTATGGAAAAGCATTCGGTTGCACGGCTGATTGGGGCGCCTCCGGGCTATGTCGGCTATGACGAGGGAGGGGTGCTGACCGAAGCGGTGCGGCGTCGCCCCTATCAGGTTGTGCTGTTTGATGAGGTCGAAAAGGCGCATCCGGATGTGTTCAACGTGCTGTTGCAGGTGCTGGATGATGGTGTGCTGACCGATGGACAAGGGCGCACCGTCGATTTCAAACAGACGCTGATCATTCTGACGTCTAACCTTGGGGCGCAGGCGCTGAGCCAGTTGCCGGAAGGCGCGGACGCAGCAGATGCGCGGCGGGATGTGATGGACGCAGTGCGTGCCCATTTCCGGCCTGAGTTCCTGAACCGTTTGGACGAGACGATCATATTTGACCGTCTGGCGCGTCAGGACATGGACGGCATTGTTGATATTCAGCTGGCCCGTTTGCGAGCCCGTTTGGCGGCGCGCAAGATCGAGGTTGTATTGGATGATGCGGCCAAGACGTGGCTGGCGGATGAAGGCTATGATCCGGTGTTCGGCGCGCGTCCGTTAAAGCGAGTCATTCAAAGGGCGTTACAAAACCCACTGGCCGAGGCGCTGTTGGCGGGCGACATCAAGGATGGCGATTCCGTGCCGGTGAGTTCTGGCGCTGAGGGGTTGATTATTGGTGACAGGGTTGGCACGAGCGACAGGCCCAAGCCAGATGATGCTGTGGTGCATTGACCTGAAAAATGTCTAGATTAAGTGTAGAGAAAGCCCTGTGCATTTGCGTGGGGCTTTTTCTTGGATAATGGATCACATTGAGACGGATTCTGGTCGCCAGTTGGCGGTAAAATGGATTGTGAGTGCGGTAAAATTGGAATTGTGAGATGCTTGAAATTCGGGAGGCTAAGCGCATCGACCTTGGCGCGATTTTGGCGCTTTATACACATCTGTCGCCGACCAATGTGCCGATAGAAACAACGCGGGCGGAAGAAATTTTTGATGCGTTCGGTGCCTATCGTGGCAGTGCGATCCTTGTGGGTGAACTCGATGGTGAGTGCGTTGCGTCTTGTGCCGTTGTGATTATTCCAAACCTGACTCGGTTGGGCCGCCCCTATGCGTTGATCGAAAACGTGGTGACCCATTCAGATTATCGCGGTTGTGGACATGGGACGCGGATTCTGGATGCAGCCTGCGCGCGCGCGTGGGACGCCGGGTGTTACAAAGTGATGTTGATGACGGGGAGCACGGAAGCGTCGACATTGGCGTTTTACCAACGGGCTGGATTTCAGCAGACAAAGACCGGGTTTCAGAAGCGGCACGTGGTTGAAAAGCCGTAACGCGGTTGGCGATGTTTGACGAAGCTGTAACGGTTCTCGCGCTAGCGTAGGCAAATGTGACTTGCCGTACAGGGGAACTTGGCTCCAGTTTGGGACGGCGAGGAATTTCCCTGAGACCCAGAAGCAAGGATTGTTAAAATGAATAATGCCATGGAGCAGGCGTTTGGTGTCGTAGAGTTTCTGGGGCTGGCCTTTGTGCTTTTGTTCGCGCTGTTGGCGCTGGCGGTTGCGGTAATGTTTGTGATTGATCGGCGGCAGACCGAGGATGCGATCCGGCGGAATTACCCGGTGATTGGGCGGTTTCGACATATCTTTTCAGAGTTGGGTGAGTTTTTTCGACAGTACTTCTTTGCGATGGATCGTGAGGAATTGCCGTTTAACCGTGCGCAGCGCGAATGGGTTGGACGGGCCGGGTCTGGGTCGAGCAATACGATAGCCTTTGGTTCGACGCGCAATCTGAATGTGCCGGGGACACCGATTTTTGTGAATGACCCCTTCCCACCGCTGGATGACCAATACGCCAAGAGCGAGCCATTGTTGATCGGGCCAACTGCGCGTGCGCCGTTTCTGGCGCCGTCGATCTTCAACATCTCGGGCATGAGTTATGGCGCGATTTCGAAACCGGCGGTGCAGGCGCTGAGCAAGGGCGCAAAGGAGGCCGGAGTCTGGTTGAACACGGGTGAAGGGGGCGTGTCGCCGTTTCATTTGGAAGGTGGGTGCGATCTTGTTTACCAGATTGGGACCGCCAAATTTGGTGTGCGCGATGACGATGGCGGTTTGAGTGATGAAAAGCTGCGCGATATTGCCGCGCATGAGACTGTTCGCATGTTCGAGATCAAGATGGCACAAGGAGCCAAGCCCGGTAAGGGCGGGATATTGCCCGGTGAAAAAGTCACTGAAGAAATTGCAAAAATCAGGGGCCTCAAGGTGGGGCAGGATGGGATATCGCCGAACCGGCATCGGGAGATCGATAATTTTGACCATCTGCTCGACATGATCTGCCATATTCGGGATGTTACGGGCAAACCTGTTGGGATTAAAACGGTTGTCGGAGCCGAAGAATCCTTCCGCGAACTGTTTGAGACGATCGCACGGCGCGGCGCGGATTCAGCGCTGGATTTCATCACAATTGATGGCGGTGAAGGCGGGACCGGTGCCGCTCCGATGCCGCTGATTGATCTGGTTGGATTGCCGGTACGAGAGGCGCTGCCGCTGGTGGCGAACCTGCGGGCCGAGTTTGATCTGAACAACCGCATTCGTCTGGTTGCGAGCGGCAAGCTGGTCAATCCGGGTGACATTGCATGGGCACTGGCGGCGGGGGCGGATTTTGTTACCTCTGCACGCGGATTCATGTTCTCGCTCGGATGTATTCAGGCGCTGAAATGCAACAAGAACACATGCCCGACCGGGATCACGACCCATGATCCGAGGTTCCAAAAGGGGCTGGTGGTTGAACAGAAATACAAGCGTGTGGCGCGGTATGCGAAAGCGATTGTCAAAGAAGTTGAGACGATCTCGCATTCGGTGGGCGTGCCAGAGCCACGCAAGCTGCGCCGCCGCCATGTGCGGCTGGTGCAGCCCAACGGGCGGTCTGTGCCAATGAACGAGATTTATCCGGGGTATGTTGCCACGGATGGGTCCTTATAATTTGCTTTGGTTGAGCGCGGCGGAACTAGTGTCCGCCACCGCCTAGAAGACCAACGCCTGACAGAATGGACCCGAACACTTTGAGGCGCAGGCCGGCGGCCTTGATCATTCCGGTGCCAGCAACCACGTGGCCAAAGAGGCCGTCAATATTGCTGGTGTAGGTTTGCACAATGCACCCCGAACCGTCGATTAGCATATCTTCGTGCTCGGGGTAGACCGGATCAAGCAGTACCATCAGTGTGCCGCGCTGAACCGCGCCGCCCATGTCGAGCAGGCGCGAGTCTGGCTGGACCTGACCGGTGGCGATGGCGGGTTGGATCGAGAAGACATGCGCGGGCATAACCGAATTGCGGAAACCCAGGTTGGCGTTGCTTTCGCACGCTACTTCGGCAGGCATACCGGGATAAAGTGTGTCGCCCGCAACTTGATTAAACCCGGCGGCAACACGGATTGGCACATCAGGGTCGCGATCTGGAATGATGATCATGGCCGGGCGCAGAACCAGTGTGGTGGCGGGGCTGCCAACATTGAGCGAAAGCTGCGTGATTTCGCCACCTGTCAGACTGTGCACTTCGGTAAAGTTGAGCGCGGTTTGCGCGGAATCGACCGCTGCCTCGGCGGCATTGATGCGCGCAGGCAGAGACTCGCTGATTTCGATCCGGGCCAGATCAAGCGTTGCCTCTGCGGCGCGAAGCTCGGCCTCGGTTGCGGCGACGGCTGTTTGCAGGTCGAGCACGGCGTCAGCTGTTCCGGCACCACGTTGGAGCAAGGTCTGGGCGTCCTTTAGATCATCCTGTAGACGTTTGAGTTCGGCTGTGGCCTCTTCGACAGTGGATTGGGCAACGATCTGGTTGTCCTTGGCAATCGCTTCTTCGGCGTCAAGCAGATCAAGCTGCGCCTTCGCTTCGGACAGGGCAGCGGTTTGCGCGCTGTTTTCGATGCGAAACAGCAGGTCGCCCACTTCGACGCGCTGGCCGTTCTCCACAGCGATTTCGGTGACCGGGCCAGATGTTTGTGCCACGACAGACACCGTTCGAAAGGGGACGACGCCCGCATAAGTCTTGGGGTGATAGTAAAAGATCGTCAGGAACAGGGCGAACGCCATCAGGGCCCAGAGAAATACAGCAGTTTTCATGTTCCAGACGGTCATGGATTCGCCGCGTCGTTTTAGAAGGAAATACTGAATAACGGCGGGGAAGGAGGTGATCATGAGCTCAAACATTGGCGCTCTCCTCCTTTTCTGTATTTGGTGCCGGATCGTGTGGTGGTTCCGGCTTGTCAATGTGAACGGCGTCTTTTCCAAAATTCAGATGGAAGCGCGACCAGTCGGCCATGAGGGCGATCAGGATCGCGCTAAGTGGCAGAAGAATGTGAAAGTGGTTGAGTGGGAACAGTTCATAGAGCAATGCAATGGCAAGTAACGTCGGAATGGTTTTGGCGAGTGGCGTTCCCTGTGACTTGTGCTCGGCCCAACGATCAAAAGCGGCGTACAGGTAAACAAGCAAATATAGACCGCCAACAAGGATCACGATTGCGACGACCGCGAAGAAATCACCCTCGCCCGGCGGAACGAACCAGTTTGGGGCGGCGTGCTCGGCTGTGTTCTCTGTACTCATAGAATGACTCTCATCAATACCCATCAACGGTTGCTCAATGGCAATTTGGATAGGGTTTAGTCGCTCATTTCCGTTTCGTCTACGGAATTGGCCGAGAGGTGCTGCGGTCCAAACGGTGAAGCAATCGAAAGGTCAGGTTAAGCGCAGTTTTTAGTCCTGTGGGCTTTAATGTGCATAAAACGTTACAAGTTGCCCACGTCATCGTGAGTCGACGTCATTGGCGGAAGCGTGGAACAGTCGGGTAAGACCCAAAGCCAAGAGCGCAATTCATTGATGGAGGATTCCGATGGCCAAGCGTTGGACAAACGACCTGACACATGCGGATGTCACACCAGAGGCGGCATATTTGAACCGCCGTCAGATCATGGCAGGGTTGACCGGGTTTGGATTGGCCGGGCTTGTAGGAACTGGCGCGCGCGCCAGTGCCGAATTGGAGCCAACCGATTGGGACGTGATAACCCAATACAACAACTTTTATGAGTTCGGCACCGGCAAAGATGACCCGGCCGCGCGCGCTCATGCGTTGACCACCAGCCCGTGGACGATCAAGATTGATGGTTTGGTCGATCGTCCGGGCGACTATTCGTTTGATGACATTATGTCGAAGATGACCATCGAGGAGCGCATCTATCGGTTCCGCTGTGTTGAAGCATGGTCGATGGTGGTTCCTTGGAACGGATTCGAGCTTAAAGACCTGTTGGATCTGGCAGGCGTCAAATCAGAAGCAAAATATGTGGCGATGGAGACGCTTTATCGCCCCGAAGAGATGCCGGGCCAGCGTTTGCCATTTTTGGAGTGGCCGTATGTTGAGGGGCTGCGCTTGGACGAGGCGATGCATCCGCTGACGATCATGGCGACCGGGATTTACGGCAAGACGATCCCGAACCAGAACGGCGCACCCCTGCGGTTGGTGGTGCCTTGGAAATACGGATTTAAGTCGATCAAGTCGGTTGTACGGATCACGCTAACAGATAAAGAGCCGCCGACCAGCTGGAACCGGGCGATTTCGAGCGAATACAAGTTCTACAGCAACGTGAACCCCGAAGTGGATCACCCACGTTGGAGTCAGGCGAGCGAACGCCCGATTGGCGGTGGCTTGTTTGCAAAACGCCAACCGACACTTATGTTTAATGGATATGAGGAGGAGGTCGCCCAGATGTATGAAGGTATGGACCTGAGGGTGCATTTTTGAGTGTAGAGACAAAGTCTCTTATTTGCTGTCCCAACTGTGGACATGAACAGGTGTTCGAAATGCCAACGGACACCTGCCAGTTCTTTCTCGAATGCCCGAGTTGTGAGAACTTGTTAAAGCCTCTGCCGGGCGATTGCTGTGTTTTTTGTTCTTACGGCACTGTGCCCTGCCCACCTGTTCAGTTAGGTGAAGAGTGCGGGTGAGCGGGGTTAGTTGCCAAGCTGGCGGCGCAGAATCGTCATTGGTACGATCATTCCGTTATTCACATTGGTATCGGCGGCATCCTGAAGCATGGAAATAATGACGTCGCGATGGGACATATACATAGGAATGTGCAGCGGTTTTTGATTGGTGAATCGTGCGACCAATATGGGCCGTTTATGATGCAGTTGAATGTCGATCAGATCGTCGAGTGCGCGCACCTCTCGGGTCATGTTCAATCCATAGTATGCAACCACACCGTTTCCCCAGACAACACGCTGTTGAAACAACAGCATAGACCAGAAATAGCCAAAGAGCAGGCCAAGCACAGTATAGACAGCAACCTGCGCAGTGGGACTGGACATCCCAATCGCATTGAAAGCGCCGGTCGTATTGCCACCCAGCAGAATGAACAAAGCCAAAAGTGGCGCGAACAAGCGCATGTTCCAAGCGGGGCGCAGCTCAGTCAGACCGTTCCCCAAATCAATGGGTCCGGAATGCTTAAAGCTGGACAATGTGGGGCTGGAGACGGATTCAAGGCTACCGTCGCGGGCATGCACCGAAGTAACATCGCGAGAACGCAGCCAACGGGCGACACCAAACGCGACAAGCCAAGAACCTGTGATGGTGATTACAAGTGAGAGCAAATGCAGGTCGAAACTCATGAATAGAGAACCTTTTAAAAAGAACGTAAGTCAAATGCCGCGAATTGCGGGTGTGTGCTCTGAGTGTTGCATCGGTAATCCGGCTGAATTTAGGCGAAGTGGCGTTGAAGTTCTGATTTCCATTCCCGGTTTTGGCCCGTTTGGTAAATCAAAGGTAAACCATGATTGACTTGTTAAACGCAGCGGCACGCAAAGTGCCGAGCTGGGTGCTCTATATAGTGGCCGCTCTTTACCCCACATTTTTGTTCTATCAAGGTCTGACTGGCGGGCTGGGGGTAGATCCGGTCAAAGCGATGGAGCACGAGATGGGACGAAAGGGCCTTCAGGTTTTGATCCTGACCCTGAGTATCACACCACTTCGCCGGTATTTGGGTGTGAACTTCATGAAGTTCCGTCGCGCAACCGGACTGATCGCGTTTTTCTATATAGGACTGCACCTACTAGTATGGTTGGTTCTAGACGTGCAGATTCCGTCCGAAATCTGGGCGGATATTCTGAAGCGCCCGTATGTCACTATCGGTATGGTAGGGTTCATTGTGCTTTTGCCCTTGGCCATAACGTCCAACAATTGGTCGGTTCGTCGGCTCGGGCGCAATTGGCACGTGCTCCATAAGTTGACTTATGTCGCGATTGTTCTGGGGGCGGTACACTTTCTAATGCTGGCGAAAGGATTTCAGTATGAGCCGATTATCTATTTGGTCGTCGTCGCCTTCCTGCTGGCGCTGAGATTGATCCCACGCAGGCGACTGGTGCGGGCCTGAAGTCAGGAAATGGGTGATTCATCTATAAGTTGGCGACCTGCGGTAAGCGAAACAGCTCCGAACTGATTCATTTGGCAATTCCTGAGAGACTCAGGTCGAGAGTCGGACCGAGATCGGCATTGCTCACCTGATTCAAGGGAATCTATCGCCGAGTCCCAGGCTGAATCGCATCACTCTGTGGGTAGTTCTGTGGATAAGTGCAAGTGCAGCATTTTTTCGAACGAACCACCAGTAATAAAGTTGCGCGAAGGGGTTCATTTTTGAAATGAGTGGCGCGTAACTTACTCACTTCATGGGGAAATTCAGAAAAGCGCACAAATATTGAGTTTTTTGTAAAAAGGGGTTGCGGGTTTTGATTGGTAACTTTAGAACCCCCCTTACCGGCGGCGCTGAGGCGCGGTTGGGGCGCCAGACGGAGCGGCGGACGAG
>NZ_PYGJ01000012.1 GCF_003014475.1 Shimia abyssi
CTTTTTCATGTCCCACTCCTCAGTGGTCACGATGAGCCAGAAACTCTCCCTTATCAAACCGCCCTATTTGGACCCATAAGCGCTGACGTCAGACAGTCAGCGCCTATGCGCCGGATGTCGTGCCACAGGATTTTCATGCTGTGACAGAGGTCTATCTTGAAGGGCGGTGGCATTTGATTGATCTGACGGGCATGGCGCGTGTGCCGGAAATTGTACGGATCGGTGTCGGCCGGGATGCTGCCGATGTTTCGTTTATGACATCATACGGCTCTATGGAGCTTATAAATCAGTCAGTTCAGGTGTCCCGCCTGGAATGAATGGCACCATGGGGCAGGCAGTATTGCAACTCTGAGAGTATCCTCTACCATGTCTGAATGACTTCAGAACGACGTTACTTTGATGAGATGCTTTTGAGTTCTGATGACGTACGCGCGCCGTATGCTGAATATCAAAAGTGGTTTGCAAATGAAGACCCGACACGTCTTTCCAAGAAATCCAAAGAAGCCGAGGCGTTCTTTCGGCGAACGGGGATCACGTTTAATGTGTACGGCCAGGCTGCCGCTCAGGAACGGCTGATCCCGTTTGATTTGATTCCGCGCATTATCGCGAACCGGGAATGGACCAGGTTGTCCAAGGGGATCGAGCAACGTGTCAGCGCGATAAATGCGTTTTTGCATGATATCTATCATCGGCAGGAAATCCTGCGCGCCGGTGTTGTCCCGGTCGAACTGATTTCACGCAACGAGGCGTTTTTGCCGCAGATGATCGGTGTCACGCCGCCGGGCAATGTTTATACGCATATTGTCGGGACCGATATTGTCCGTACCGGCGAAGATGATTTCTTTGTGCTGGAAGACAATGCGCGCACGCCGTCAGGCGTGTCGTATATGCTCGAAAACCGCGAAACGATGCTGCAAATGTTTCCGGAGCTGTTCAGCCAGATCAAGGTGCAGCCGGTCAGTGACTATCCCAAGAACCTTGGGCGCTCGCTTGCTGCTTGCCCGCCGGACCATTGCAGCGGAAAACCGACCGTGGCGATCCTGACACCCGGAATTCACAACTCGGCGTATTTTGAGCATTCATTTCTAGCCGATCAGATGGGGGTTGAGCTGGTTGAGGGACATGATTTGCGAGTGGTCGATGGTCATATCGCAATGCGCACGACCGAAGGATATAAAGTCATCGATGTGCTCTATCGCAGGGTGGATGACGACTATCTCGATCCGCTGAACTTTAACCCGGAATCCATGTTGGGCGTGCCGGGCATTATGGATGTCTATCGCGCCGGGAACATCACGATTGCCAATGCGCCCGGAACCGGGATTGCAGACGACAAGGCGATTTATTCGTATATGCCCGATATCGTTGAGTTTTATACCGGCGAGAAGGCGATCCTGAAGAATGTTCAGACATGGCGGTGTTCGGAGCCTGACTCTCTCGCCTATGTTCTGGATCATCTGGCGGAGCTGGTGGTCAAGGAAGTGCATGGATCGGGCGGTTACGGAATGCTTGTCGGACCAGCGGCCAGCCAAAAAGAGTTGGCAAGCTTTGCGGCCAAGTTAAGAAAGAACCCGTCAAACTATATTGCCCAGCCGACCCTGTCGTTATCAACGGTGCCGATTTTTGCCAAAAAGGGTCTTGCGCCGCGGCATGTTGATTTGCGGCCCTTTGTGCTTGTGTCGCCAAAAGGCATCAACATCACGCCCGGCGGGTTGACCCGCGTGGCATTGAAGGCCGGATCGCTGGTTGTCAATTCAAGCCAGGGCGGCGGCACCAAAGATACCTGGGTACTGGAGGACTAGCGCGATGCTCGGAAAAACCGCTGGTGGTCTCTATTGGATGTTTCGGTTTCTGGAACGCAGCGAAAACACGGCGCGTCTTGTGGAGGCGGGGTTTCGCATTGCGCTGACACGGTCAAAAGATCCGGCGTCGGAATGGAAATCGGTTGTGACCACCGCCGGTGTGCGCAACAGCTATGATGCAAAATACGACAGTTATCTGGCCGCGAATGTGGTGGACTTTCTGCTGCGGGACACCACGAACCCGTCCAGCGTTATCTCGGCCATTGGGCAAGCCCGGACCAATGCCCGTATGGTTCGAACGGCCCTGACCACCGAAGTTTGGGAGGCCGTTAACGAAAGTTGGATGGGACTGAAGGAAACGCTGAAGAAACCCGTCAGGGAAACTGAGTTACCTGCGATCCTGGGCGAGATACGCCGACATAACGCGCTGGTGCGCGGCGCAATGCAAGGCACGATGCTGCGCAATGATATCTATGACTTTACCCGGATTGGCATGGTGTTGGAGCGGGCAGACAACACGGCCCGGATCATCGACGTGAAATACTATACGTTGCTGCCGACCGCCAGTTTCGTAGGGTCTGCGCTGGACAATGTGCAATGGGAAACCATTTTGCGGTCTGTGTCGGCGCATCGCTCTTTTCGCTGGCTCAATGGCGATGAGATGACGCCGGCGGCGGTTGCCGAATTTCTTATTCTTGACAGTCGCTTCCCGCGCTCGCTGTCGTTTTGCAGTCGCATTCTAGAAGAGAACTTAAGCTATCTGGCCAAGGATTACGGCATCCGCATGCCCTGTCATGATCTGATTGATGCGCAACGTGACAGGCTGCGCCAGCAGACGATCAGCACTATCTTTGACGAAGGGCTGCACGAGTTCATCACAACGTTTATCCGCGACAACAACGCCATCGGGCGGCAGATCGAAGAAGACTATAGGTTCATTGGATAGGCAATTGGCACCATGAAGCTGAAAATCACACATACCACAAGCTACTCCTATGACGCCCCGGTCACCTATGGCCTGCAACAGGTCAGGTTGACCCCGACCACCAACAAGAGCCAAACGGTTCTGGACTGGAATGTTGAAATTTCGGGTGGGGCAAAGGAGCTTTCTTTTCAGGATCAACACCAAAACCAGACTTTGCTGGTTCAGGCCGAACCTGGTGCAACGGAGGTCAGTGTTCAGGTCTCTGGCATGGTTGAGACACATTCATCTGACGGAATTTTCGGCAAGGTCTACGGCGGCGCCCCGCTTTGGCACTTTACTCAAAGCACCTCGCGCACAACTGCGGGAAAGGGTATTCGAAATCTGGCCAGAAAAATCCGTAAAGATGTCGATCCCTTGAGCGATTTGCACGACCTGTCAAAGGCCATTCTGATGGCCGTTCCCTATAGCGAAGCTGATACGGTGGCAGGGACCAGCGCAGAAGAGGCGCTCGCTGCCGGGGGAGGCGTGTGTCAGGATCACGCGCAAATCTTCATCTCGGCGGCGCGTAGCGCGGGTGTTCCTGCGCGGTATGTCAGCGGATACCTGATGATGAACGACCGGATAGAGCAAGAGGCCAGCCATGCATGGGCGGAGGCGCATATCGATGGGCTTGGATGGGTTGGTTTTGACGTCTCGAACGGCATTTCCCCGGATGAACGCTATGTCAGGATCGCAACTGGCCTCGATTCACGTGACGCAGCTCCCATAACCGGGGTCCGCCTAGGGGCTTCTGCTGAATCGATGATTGTGTCGCTGCAGATTCAGCAATAAGAACTGCGCAATCACTTCACGGTTTATTATTCCTACTGGACAAAGACAATGACTTACTGCGTTGGCCTTCGCTTGAACAAGGGCTTGGTCTTTATGTCGGATACGCGCACGAATGCGGGCGTCGACAATTTCTCTGTTACAAAGAAGATGTTCACATGGAATGTTCCGGGCGAGCGGGTCATCACACTGATGACCGCGGGAAATCTTGCAACCACGCAGGCCCTTGTCAGCCTTTTGGACGAGCGATCCAAAGTTGTCGCTGAACGCAACCCGACGCTGCTTGAGTTGCCGACGATGTTCGAGATTGCGCGCCTTGTCGGGTCGACCCTGAAAGAGGTGATCAGCGACAGCAGGCCGGATGGTCTGGAAGCATCATCGAGTTTCAAGGCATCCGTCATTCTGGGCGGTCAGGTCAAAGGCGGCGGGGCGACGATGTTCATGATTTATCCGGAAGGCAACTTTATCGAAATCACCGATGACAACCCTTTCTTCCAGATTGGTGAAGCCAAATACGGCAAACCGATCCTTGTGCGGGCCTATGACCCTGAAATGAGTTTTGAAGACACTATCAAACTGCTGCTCGTCTCGTTCGATTCAACGATCAAAGCAAACTTGTCCGTTGGGCTACCACTTGATCTTCAGGTCTATGCGAAAGACAGCTTTGAAGTAATCGAGAGGCCCCGAATTGAGTCAGGTGATAAGTATTATCAGGCCGTTTCTTCCGGCTGGGGTGATGCACTTCGCAATGCCCTCGCGCAGTTGCCGGGTTACGAACTAAAATAGGCTCTGGTCGGGCAGAGTGGTCGCCTCAGATTGGGCTTCATTCAAAGGTGAAATATCTTTGATCGAGCCGCATTCTCGACAGATGTAGATAGTTCGTTTCAAAATGAATTCACTCTGAGAGGCGTCAATTGGGTGATTTCAGAGGAAACTCGGTTGTGAAGGGTAGGGTGGCGATCTAGCTTCTGTATATGACAAAACACTCCCTTTTTCGCTCTTTCAAAACCAGTCTGGAAATCATCCGTCTGCGGTGATGATGTATGTCCGATTTCCACCATCGCTTAGAAACGTGGAAGATCTACTGGACGAACGGGGTATCGGTGTCAGCCACGAAACTACCAGGTTTTGGTAGAACAGATTTGGGCCACTGTTCGCGGCAGAGCCTCGTAAAAAACGGGTCAGTCGGATGCGATGTTACTCGAGCTGGCGTTGGCACCTCGACGAGGTTTTCGTGAAAATCAACGGTGAACGATACTACCTTTGGCGCGCGATGGATCACGAAAGGGGGGGTGTTGGAAAGCTATGTAACGAAGCGCCGAGATAAGGTTGCCGCCACTAAATATATGAAGAAACCGATGAAAAGGTACGGCAAGCCGGCGGCGTTCGTCACTGACAAATTGCGTTCTTATGGCGCGGTAATGAAAGTCATCGGGCATGCGTAGAAGCAGGAAACCGGACGTTGGAAGAACAATCGAGTTGAGAATTCTCACTTACCTTTTCGAAGGCGAGAACGAGCCATGCAACGGTTTCGTCGCATGTGAAGTTTGCAGAAATTTGTTTCCGTCCATGCATCCGTTTTCAATCACTTCAACCGGGAGCGCGGCCTTTCCCAAAGAGACCATTTCAGGCAGAATCGAACCGCCGCGCTTGCCGAGTGGCGTGTTCTTTGCTCGGCATAAAGGACAGCCATACTGGCCAAGTAGAGACTGGTTCGAATTGGTCTGACACCACCGCCACCGACCCCGACCCCGGTCTCGAATTCCCCTGCAGAATTGATTGCGATTAGTGGCGTGATTTCCGTCGGTTGCGGGGTTGCGTTTTGAACTGAGACGCACCGTGGCGCTGCATTTCCGTGACTATTCTTGAAAGTCTCAGAGACCCAGTTTCGCCGGTGGGGTTTGGGGCAGGTTTCCCGGTTCTGTCAGACAAAACTGGCTTGAGACGGGCAGGGCGGTTTCGTAGCTTCGTCGGATGGCCAAACCTGATCCATTCCGCTATTTCAAAACGAGCCGTGAGATAATCCGCCTGGCAGTGATGCTGTACGTGCGGTTTCCATTATCGCTCCGCAATGTGGAAGATCTGCTGCATGAGCGCGGCATCGATGTGAGCCATGAAGCTGTTAGATTTTGGTGGCATCGGTTCGGTCCGATGTTCGCGTCCGAGATCAGAAAACGGCGGATTGCGGGCATGAAATCCAGCAAGTGGCGCTGGCATCTGGACGAGGTGTTCGTGAAAATCAACGGCGAGCGGCATTATCCATGGCGGGCTGTCGATCATGAGGGTGAAGCCCTGGAAAGCTTCGTTACAAAGACACGCGACAAGAAAGCCGCATTGAAATTCTTAAAGAAAGCAATGCGTAAGCATGGCAGTCCTGACGTGGTCGTGGCGGACGGGCTGGCATCGTATGGCGCGGCTTTGAAGGAGATTGGCGCTGCAGGCAGACAGGAAACCGGTCGCTGGTTGAACAACAGGGCCGAGAACTCACGTCTGCCGTTCCGACGACGAGAGCGTGCGATGCTGCGTTTCAGGCGTATGCGAAGTTTGCAGAAGTTCGCCTCCGTCCACGCTTCAGTCTACAATCACTTTAATCAGAAACGCAGCCTTTCAACGAGACCAAATTTCAAGCTCAACCGCGCCGCCGCTCTGGCTGAGTGGCGTGGTCTTGACGCGAGTTAATGGACAGTGTCACTGGCCCTTCAGAGACCAGTTCGAATTAGTCTGCCAGCACCCACGTTGCTGCAATTTGCACTCTGGGCTCATACGGGACCTTAGCTGGATGATACCTGAAGGGCCGGTGAGCGGGACAAACCATCCCTTCGTTGTGTCAATACCAAGGTCTGCTTCAAGTCTAGCTTGGAGTCAGTCCGGGTTTGAGTGGGGTGTTCGTTGTTCGGTGGGCGCATTTCCAGCGATACGCCCCAAAGCCGCCGCGGCCAGCAGGCCGTTTCCGGATAGATACCCACTATCTCCACGACCGGACACACCGCAGGCAGCGCCGCCGCCAGCGAACAGATTGGGGATCGGCAAACCGTCGCGGGTGATGACCCGCGCCGAGTTGCCAACACGCAAGCCCCCCTGTGTGTGAAACAGCGCGCCGGTTACTCGCACGCCGCAATAGGGTGGCGCAAGGCGGGTCTTTCCGAAGACGCGGCCAAAGCTATCCGTGCCAGCCGCTGGGAGACTGTCTATGGTTCCCCCGAGCGCGTCAGCAGGCAGGCCAAGGGCGACGGCCAGTTCGTCCAGCGAGTTGGCGGTTTTGATCACGCCCTGCGCTTCGGCGCGTTTGAAATCTTCGAACTGCCGCGCGATTTCGGCGATGCGCGCGTCAAAGATGGCAAAGGCCTCGCCGCCGGGTTGCGACAGCACGGCGCGGGCCGCCTCGGAATAGCCTTGCGCCTCGTTCCAGAAACGCTTTCCTGCGCGGTTCACTTGCACACCGCCTTCGGTAATCGTGGCCCAGGTGATGAGGATACCGTGGGGATGGGCCACGTTGCCATGGCCCTGATAGGCGCCCAGATGCTGGGTTGCCGCGCCAATCTGATCGGCCCAAAGCACGGCCTCGCCTCGGTTGCCATCATGGCCAAACCAAAGGCCGCTTTCGATCTCAGGCATATGCTGGGCCACCAGCGCGCGGTTGCCGCCAAAGCCGTTGCAGGCAAGGATCAGGCGCTTGCAGCCGATGGTTTCCACCCCGCCATCGGGGCGTCGCGCAGCGATACCATGCACCAGGCCGCCAGTAAAATATAGCGTCTCGGCACGGCGTCCGCAGATGATGTCGATGCTTGCACGCTCGGCGGCGCTGCGCAGTGCGTCGATCAGTTCGGCACCCGCGCGCGTTGGCAGCCCGTGCATGCGGCGGCTGGAATGGCCGGGATAATCAAAATCATCGACGACCGAGAAGGGCAGCCCATGCGTATCGGTGAGCCAGTCGATCACTTCGGCGGCATTCTGCGCCATGAGATCAACAAGCTCCTGATCGTTCTCGCCATGGGCCTTGGCCTGAATATCTGCTGCGAACTGCGCCGGGTTGTCGTCTATGCCGGCCGCCTGTTGCAGCTTCGTTCCTGCCGCTGGGATCAGCCCAGCCGAAAGCGCGGTGGAACCTGAAGGGACGGCATCGGCTTCAATCACCAAAACCTCTTGGCCAGCCTCCTTGGCCGAGAGCGCGGCAATCAGCCCACAGGCGCCCGCGCCAATAATCAAGAGCTCTACCTCAAGATCAAAGCTATCGGGGGGTGGTTTAACTGTCGGAGCCGTCATACCGCGCCCCATTTTTTAACATTTCGTCGGTCCCGATCACGCCGTTAAGGCCGCCGAAATCAAACATCCGGTCGGCAAAGGGCTTGTTCGAGCCGTTGCCGGCCAGGCTCTGGTAATAGTCCTGCGCGGTGCGGGCCAGTGCACGGACAATGCCACCGGGAAAGATCACGATGGAAAACCCTAGGTTTTCAAGGTCATCCGCACCAGTGATCGGCGTGGCTCCGCCTTCAACCATATTAGCCAGAAGCGGCACGCGCTCCGCAAAGCGCGCTGCGATCTGTTCCAATTGCGCGCGGTTTTGTGGCGCCTCGATGAATAGCACATCTGCGCCTGCTTCAAGATAGGCCTCGGCGCGGTCTTCGGCGGCGGCAAAACCTTCGACGGCAATCGCATCGGTGCGCGCAATGATCAGCGTTTCGTCCGAAGCCCGAGCATCGGCCATCGCGGAAATCTTGCCGACCATTTCCGGGGCCGGGATGAGCGATTTATCCGCCAGGTGCCCGCAGCGCTTCGGATAGGTCTGATCCTCCATCTGTAGCGCCGAGGCGCCGGCCCGCTCATAGAGCCGCATTGTACGCTGCGCGTTGAGTGCATTGCCAAAGCCTGTGTCGGCATCAATGATCACCGGCAGCGCGGTGCGATCGGCGATGAGCGTCATCGTATCGGCCATCTCGGAAGCCGTAGTAAGGCCAATGTCGGGCCGCCCCAACCGCGTGTAGGCCACGGCCGCACCGCTGAGGTAGAGCGCCTCAAACCCTGCCGCCTCGGCGAGTGATGCTGTCAGCCCGTCAAAAACTCCGGGCGCGACAACGATTTCCTTGTTCTGAAGACGTGTCCCGAGGCTCATGACGTGCCCTCGATCAAGGCCAGTGCATCGGCGCAGCTCATCTGCTGAGTCACCGTGCCCAGCGACAAGAGCGTAGCGTCGTGCACCTCTGGTTTGAAGGCGGCGCAGCCATCTGTCAGAATCACGGTTTCAATGTTGCGCAGATGCGCATCGCGCAACGTAGAGGCTACACCGCCATTGGTGACGATGCCCCCAACGATAAGATGGTCGATCCCAACGGCGCGCATCAGGTATTCCAGCCGGGTCTGGTAGAAGGCTGAATAAGCCACTTTTTCGATCACGAAATCTGCAGGCTGGAGCGTATCCACTAGCGCATGCCCAAAGCTACCCGGCGCAAAATCACCCTTACCCAGAAAAGGGCGTAACTCCTTGAGATGTGGCGCAATCAGCGGCTCGCCGTCCTTGTCAGGAACCAGCGTAAACTGCGCCGAGAAGTAGCGCCCACCCCTAGCCCGCAGCGCCCGCGCCAGCGGCGCAATGCGATCGGGCAGGTCCGCAATGCTTTCTGCGGCCTGGCCGGCGCGGCCATAGGCGCCCTTAGGGTGAATAAAATCATTCTGCAAGTCAATCGTCAGAAGTGCCGTGCGTGAGATATCCCAAGTGGCTGGATTGCTCATGATACGTCCTCCAAGGGTTCGATGATGGTGTTGCCAAACTGATCGACTCGGCCCTGTAAATCGGGTTCGATAAGCACCGTGGTGTCAGGCTGCGTGAGGATCGCGGGGCCCTTGATGACAGTTCCCACAGGTAGAGCAAGCCGATCATAGATCGCCGTGGAATACCAGCCTTCGGCGAAATGCACCTGCCTCTGGCCCGTAGGCTCGGCCGAGCCGGTCCCGGACGGGGCTAGAGCGCTCAGGTCGAACTTTGGTCGCTTGCCGGTCACGGCGCTGCGCAGGTTCAGGATACGTCGCACCCCGTTCTGCAAGAGCCTGCCAAAGGTTGCGCGGTAGGCGGAATCAAAGGCCTCTTCAATCTCGGTGCGTGTCGGAGCAGCGACCCTACCACCCACCGTTTTCACGGTTAGAGGAACCGACACGGTATGCGTCTGCCCGATATAGGCCATGTCGAGCTCGAAGCTCAGCTCACGCGCTTCGAATTTGGTACGGGCGGCATCAAGCAGCGCCATTCCCTGATCGGCATGATCCTGCATGAAAGCACCTAGTGCTGTCTCATCAAGCGTGTCCACCAGCGAGTTGATTGTCTGTACGAAATCCTGCCGCATATCGGCAATTACACATCCCATGGCCGATGTGACCCCGGGATAACGCGGCACGATGGCCCGCGAGATGCCCACTTCGACCAGCATCGCACCTGCATGGAGCGCGCCACCACCTCCAAACGGCATGAAGGCAAAGCGCTTGGGATCAAAGCCGCGCTCGATGCTAACAAGGCGGATCGCGCCCGCCATGCGGCTGTTGGCGACCTTGAGTATCGCCTCGGCGGCGTCCACCGTGGAAAGCCCCAGTGGGCCGCCGACATGTTCATCAATTGCCCGGCTTGCCGCGTCCACATCCAACCGGTCAAGTTTGCCGCCGATGGGATTGTCCGGATCGATCCGGCCCAGGACTACATTGGCGTCAGTCACCGTCGGGCGGGTGTTTCCAAGGCCATAAGCTACGGGGCCGGGGTTGCTGCCGGCGCTTTCGGGGCCGATGTTGAGCAACCCGCCCTTGTCGACCCAGGCAATAGATCCCCCCCCCGCGCCGATGGTGGTGATCTCGATCATCGGGTTTCGCACGACCATACCGAAATCAATCGAGGTCTGTGGCGCCAACATGGATTGCCCTTCGGCAATCAGGGAAACGTCAAAACTCGTCCCGCCCATATCGCCAGTGATGATATTCTCGAACCCGGCCGACCCAGCGATATAGCCCGCGGCGATCACCCCAGCCGCAGGGCCAGAAAGCGCCGTACGCACGGGAAGACGGCAAGCGGTGTCCACGGCCATGACGCCGCCATTGGATTGAACGATCATGAATTCGCCATCGAACCCGCCCGCCTTGAGTGCGTTTTCAAGCCGCCCCAGATAGCCCGACACCTCGGGCTGCAAATAGGCGTTGAGCGCGGTGGTCGAGAAGCGCTCGAACTCGCGGATTTCGGGCAAAATCTCGGAGGATGCCGACACATGTTCATTGTGCCAGACCTCGCGCAGCGCTGCGACTGCAGCGTCTTCGTTGGCGGTATTAGCGTAGGAATTGGCAAACAAAATCGCCACGCCTTCGCAGCCTTGTGCCTGCAGTGTTTTGGCAGCGGCGCGTACGGCCTCAAGATCCACAGGGGTGCGCACAGTGCCATCGGCCAGGGTGCGTTCCGGCACCTCGAGACGGTTGCGACGGTCCACTACGGGTTCGAAGTCGCCGCGCAGTCCCCATGTGCGCGGCCTGTCGCGGCGGCGCATTTCCAGCACATCGCGCAGACCTTCGGTGCAGATCACACCTGTTTTCGCGCCCTTGCGTTCCAGAAGCGCGTTCGTGCCCGCTGTGGTACCATGCACCACCACAGCAATCTCGGACAGGTCCTGAACCTCGCGCCCGATTCCGTCGAGGAAACCGCTCGATTGGTCGGGCCGTGTTGTTGGAACCTTGGCAACGCTTGCCGTGCCTTCGGCCTCATTCAAAACGAAGACATCAGTAAATGTGCCGCCCACATCGACACCGATCATTCGGCTGCTCATGCTGTGACCTCTCGCCATTGCGTGCCATATGCGGCATCTGCTTCTGCGCCGCTTACCAGTCCTCGCGCAACATCGCGGGCCACGGTTTTGGGATCTCGCTCGGACGCCACGCCGTAGCCGCCGCCGCCCGGCGTTTCAAGCCGCACAGCTTGTCCCGGCTTGAGCTTGATGCCGCGCATCTTCGAGGCCAGTGGTGGGCTGTGCCAGCCGTCATCCTGCTCATAGGTGAAGGCGTTAAGCGCGGCATCGCCGCCGCCGGCAATCCCCTTGGGAGCAAAGCGCCCGCGTTCGCCGAAGAGGAACGCCTCGGCGCCGTTTTCTTCCAGTACCTCGATCTCGTAGACCGCGCCAAGCCCGCCGCGATGTGCACCCGCACCGGCGCTGTCGGGGCGCAGTGCCCATTTGCGGAACATGACGGGATAGGCTGCCTCGAGGATCTCCATAGGCGGGATCGTGGCGGTCGAAATGGGCGCATTGCCGTGGTTGAGCCCGTCGGTTTCAACTGACCCTCCATGGCCGCCGCCATAGAAGGAGAACATGACCCATGGCTGGCCATTGCTGCGCTTGCCGGCGATGGAAAGCGCATTGATGGTGCCATAGGCGTTGGCGACGACACGCTCGGGTGCGGCCTTCGCGAAGGCAGAAAAGACCACGTCGATCATCCTCAGGATGGTTTCGGTATAGCCGCCTGTGGGCGCGGGGAACTGCGCGGCCAAAAGGCTACCCTCGGGCACGATCACATCAATGGGCCGCATTACGCCTGCATTGGCAGGCAGCGCGGGAAAGACGTGTTTGATGGCCACATAGGCGGTCGCCACGGTTGTCGGCACAGCGATGTTCACAGGGCCAGCGCATTGCGGCGAAGACCCGGTGAAATCAAGCGTCATTTCATCGTCTTTGATCTCAAGCGCGATCTTGATCTTTAGTGGTTCGTCGGTGATGCCGTCATTGTCTAGGTAATCCTCGGCCTCCCAGCGGCCATCGGGCAAATCGGTCAACTCTGACCGCATCAACGCCTCTGCGCGGTGGCCGAGTGCCGCAAGCGCAGCGGTGATCGTCTCCGCTCCGTATTCATCCAGTAGTTCGTCCATCCGCTTGACGCCCAGATCCAGCGCGCCAAGCTGGCCATTGAGATCGCCCATGGCCGATTGCGGCAGGCGCGTGTTGCGCAAGAGAATGTCGATGATGTCCTGATTAATTTCGCCTTTTCGGGCGAGCTTCACAGGCGGTAGGTTGAACGCTTCTTGGAATACATCGGTCGCCGCCGGGTTGTAGTTGCCCGGCACAGCGCCGCCCACGTCATGCCAGTGGCCGACAGAAGCGAGATAGCAAAAAAGCTTGCCATCGTGGAAGTAAGGCCGCACGAGACGCATGTCCGACAGGTGCGTGCCGCCGATGTGGGCATCGTTGAAGATGTAGATGTCGCCATCTTCCAGATCGCCATCCCTGGCGGCCTTTTCGATCACGGCTTTCACCGCAAAGGACATGACGCCCACGAAAATGGGCAAGCCCGATTTCCCTTGCACGAGCGTATCGCCCGACACTGCGTGATAGATCCCGTGACTAGCATCATGCGCCTCAGCGATGATCGGATTGAAGGCCGCGCGAAACAGAGTAGCGTCCATCTCGTCTGCGATCTGCTCCATGCGGCCCGCAAGAACCGACAGGGTAATTGGGTCAATCTCGCTCATGCATTCGCCCTCACTTCGGCCATGTCGTTCCATACATCCTGCCGTGTGATCCTGCCGCCGGTGATCTCGAAACGATCCACGAAACGAATACCTTCAAAGGTGCTGCCATCGTGGTATTCGCCTTGCAGCATGCCGCGGCAATAGACGATGGCGGCATCCCCCACGCCCTGCATAGCATCAAACCCGTCATACGTCTTCGTGACAAATTTATAACGCGGTTTTGACCATTCGATCAGTTCTTCCAGCGTGCGCATGGGCGCTGTTCCAGGGAAGGTCATGGCAAAGCCGTCCCCCAGCATGGCGCGCGCCGTTTCCAGTTTGCGGGCCTCCATCGCGGCGAGGTAGTCTTTCACGATCTGCGCTGGATCCGGGAGCGCGGGCGCGGGGCTGCGCTGTATGCGGCCACGATAGTAATTGTCTGTTGGCACATCATGGATCATCACCGTCACAAGCTCCGGCGCGGCGGGGATGACGAATCGCACCGCATCCGTCAAAACTTCGCTTAGACGTTGTTTTTCCAGAGAATTATAGCCTTCAAGAACATGCAATTCGACGATCGGCATGGCTTCCCCCAATGTTCAATTGGTATTATCTGTAATACAAATAATGTATCTTACCAGAAAAAAAATTTGGATATCTGAAATACTAATACTTGCTTTTGAATGTAACATATCTACCCTCCACTGAGAAATACGGGGGAATCACAGGTGCGGGCGGAAGCTGTCCAAATACTGCCAGAGGGGGTCAAGGCGCGGCGCGTTTACCTTTCTCTGCGCGATCAGATCACCGGTGGTGTTTTGCGCGATGGTGAGACCTTGCCAGGCGAACAAAAGCTTGCCGAAACCTTTGGGGTCAGCCGTGTCACCGTGCGTCGCGCGCTTGATGCGCTGGCCCAAGGCGGCCTGATTGAGCGGCGCGCAGGCAGCGGCACCAAAGTGCGTGCGCGCCCCGCCAACGGCCAGGCAGCCGCGATGGATTTCACAACGCTGATGCCGCAGCTGGTCGAGATGGGCCAGAAAACCACAGCGCGGCTCTTGTCGTTTTCTTATGGCCGCGCGCCTGATTTCGTGGCCTCCGCCATGCGGCTTGGCGGCGAAAGCAAGGTCCAGATCGCCACGCGCGTGCGCCTCACGGGGGACGTGCCGTTCTCTCATCTCACAACCTACGTGCCGGCCCAGATCGCGCAGAACTATTCCGAGAATGACCTTGCGACGACGCCGCTGTTCAAGCTTTTGGAACGTAGCGGCGTGCAGATCGAAGAGGCACATCAATCGGTGAGCGCCACGCTTGCGGGTCCGGATGTGGCCGAGGCGCTTGAGGTCGATGTCGGCTCGGCGCTTCTTTCGCTGCGCCGTGTCGTTCGCGACATCGAAGGCAATGGCGTTGAATATCTCTCGGGGCTTTACCGCCCGGATATGTTCCGTCTTGAAATGCCACTTACCCGCGTCGGCCAAGGCGCCGCGCGCCATTGGGAGCCGGCGATTGGTCAGAGCGAGGGAGAGGGCTGATGCACACCCCGCAGACCATGCTCGACAAGCTTTGGGCCGCGCATGAGGTGCTGCAACGCGAAGATGGCGTTTCGCTGCTCTGGGTCGATCGGCATCTTGTGCATGAGGGCTCGCATCACGCTTTCGCCAAGATAAAGGAACGTGGCTTGCCCGTGGCCGAACCGTCGCTCACCTTCGCAGTGGTCGATCACTACGCGCCAACGCAGGGCCGCTCAAGGATCGCCGACCCCCAGATCGCGCGGATGATCGACACTCTGCGCAGCAATGCCAACATCCATGGCTTGCGGCTCTATGATCTTGCCGATCCGCATCAGGGCATCGTGCATGTTCTGGGGCCGGAAGAGGGGCTCACGCTGCCGGGCCTGCTGGTCAACTGCGGTGATAGCCATACGTCCACCCATGGGGCTTTCGGCGCGCTGGCCTTTGGGATTGGCGCGACCGAGGTGGCCCATGTTCTAGCCACGCAAACGGTCTGGCAGCGCAAGCCTAAAGCCATGCGCATCACCGTTGATGGCGCACTTGGCGCAGGCGTCACGGCCAAGGATATCGCGCTTGGGTGGATCGCCAAGTTGGGCACGGACGGTGCACAGGGCCATGCGGTCGAATACGGGGGCAGCACGATCCGGGGCCTTTCGATGGAGGGCCGAATGACGCTATGCAATCTGTCGATTGAAGGCGGCGCGCGTTTGGGCATGGTGGCACCGGACGAGACAACGTTTGCCTATCTTGAAGGTCGCCGTTTTTCGCCCAAAGGCGCGGATTGGCATGCTGCTTGCGCCGATTGGGCAGGGATTGCCAGCGACGAATACGCGCGCTTTGATCGCGAGGTCACGCTCGACGCCGCCGAGATCTCCCCCAATGTCACGTGGGGCACAAGCCCCGAACAGGCGGTACCTATCAGCGCGACCATCCCCGATCCCACCGATGTGCCGCCCGATAAGGCCGAAGCCGCTCGCGCGGCGCTTGATTACATGGGGCTGAAGGCGGGAGAGATGCTTGAAGGCACACCTATTGATCAGGTCTTTATCGGCTCTTGCACAAACGGGCGGATCGAAGATTTGCGAGCCGCAGCCGCCGTACTAAGGGGGCGCAAAGCCAAAGTTCCAGGGCTTATCTCGCCCGGCTCGACACAGGTCAAAGCGCAGGCCGAAGCCGAAGGGCTTGACCGGGTCTTTATCGAGGCAGGCCTTGATTGGGTCGCCTCTGGCTGTTCAATGTGCGTGGGCATGAACGGCGATCTTGTGGGAGAGGGCAAGCGCTGCGCCTCGTCCACCAATCGCAATTTCAAAGGCCGTCAAGGCCGCGGAGCGCGGACCCATCTGATGAGCCCGGCCATGGTTGCCGCCGCTGCGGTGACAGGTGCGCTTACCGATGTGCGCCCGTTTCTTGAAGGACGGGTGAACTGATGACAGGGTGGCGCACACACAAGGGCAAGGTGCTTGGCCTGGCGGTCGCGAATATTGACACCGATCAGTTAATCCCGGCGCGCTTTATGTCCGTGCCGCGCGCTGAGGGCTACGGATCTTACCTGTTGCACGATATGCGCCGCGGCGAAACCGGAGAGCCGCGCGTGGATTTCCCGCTTAATGTCCACCCAGAGGCAAGCGTGATCCTTGCAGGGCGCAATTTCGGTAGCGGCTCTTCGCGCGAGGCAGCGGTTTATGCGCTTGTCGATGCCGGTATCCGCGCGGTCATCGCGCCTGGTTTCGGCGACATCTTTGCCGCCAATGCCATCAACAACGGCCTACTGCCGGCCAAGGTCGACGAAGGCAGCTACGCTGCGCTCGACGCGGCACTGGCAAAGGGCCCGCAAGACATCACCATCGATATCGATGCCCGCACTCTCACACTCGGAGCCCTTCAGGTCTGCTTCGCGCTTGATGACAGCTGGGCGACCAAGCTCATCAATGGCTGGGATGACATCGATCTCACGCGCAATCATAGCGCGGCGATCACAGCGTTCAAACACATCCGCAGTCAAACCGCAGCCTGGGCATGGCCCGCAGCGGCGGATTGAAAACGGCCGCAAAACGCGGCAGCCAGGGCCTGAGGAGGGCCAGACAAACGGGGCATAAGCCCTAATTCATTGGAGGACGACAAGATGAAGATGAAATTACTGGGAAGCCTACTTGCAGGAGCCACGCTCGTTGCGGGCACGCTCAAAGCAGAAGAGACCATCTCGGCGGTACATGCCTTCCCCGAAACGCTGATCTACACAAAAAGTTTTCTGAGCTTTGTCGATAAGGTCAACGAGGCAGGCAAAGGCGTGATCCAGATCGATGTGCGCGGTGGCCCCGAGGCGATCGGCATGTTCCAACAACCCGATGCCGTGCGCGATGGTATCGTGGATATGGTTTACACTCCCGGCTCGTTCTATGGTGGCGCCCTGCCCGAAAAAGATGCGATGGTCGCATCCAACCTGACAGCCGTTGAGACACGCGCCAATGGCGGCATTGCCCTGATCGATCAGATCCATCAGGAAAAGATGGGGCTCAAGTACCTTGGTTGGTTCGACAGCGGCGTCTGCTACAATCTCTGGACACGCAACGAGCCGAAGTTCGATGCTGATGGCAATCTGGAGGTCGAAGGCCTCAAACTGCGGGGCAACAACGTCTACAACGCATTCTTTACCAACTATCTAGGCGCGCAAGTCATCGACCTGCCGACAGGCGAGGTTTACTCCGCGCTCCAGCGCGGCGTCGTGGATGCGACAGGCTGGACGCAGATCGGCCTCATTGACCTCAAGTGGAACGAGTTCCTCAACTACCGTATCGAGCCGTGTTTCTTCTCGACCGACCTTGGCGTGATCGTGAACAACGAAAAATGGAATTCGCTGTCGGATGATGCCCGGAAAGTCCTTCAGGACGTGGCGATCCAGCATGAGAAAGACAGCGTTGAAGCCCTTCGCGCCAAGCGTGATGAAGACTTCGCCGCGCTTGATGCGGCGGGCATGAAAGTTGTCTCGCTCGAAGGCGAAGCCAAGGCCAACTATCTTGCTGCGGCCCGTGAGAAAACGTGGGAACGCATGAAAGAGGTCATGTCAGGCCAGCCCGGCGGCACTGGCAACTATGATCGTCTGATCGAGCTCTTCTACGATCTTGGCGCCGAATAATAAGCCCCGTCGCAGGCCTGCCAATTGGTGGGCCTTCAACTTCTTTGGAGCCATGCATTGATCAATACAACCTATAAGGCGCTGCTATACGGCTTAGCCGGCATTTCCGGCCTGATGCTCGTGTGGATTATGGTCTCTGTCATTGCATCTGTCGTGATGCGCAACATGGGGATCCAGCCCTTCGCATGGCTCTTTACATCGGCTGAATACGGCCTTCTCTACATGACGATGCTCGGCGCGCCGTGGCTGGTTCGCGAAAAGGGCCACGTGCATATCGAACTGTTGACTGCCGCCTTGCCTGGTGCCGCCCGTCGCCTTCTTAGCCGCGCCGTGGCCGCCGCCTGCGTGCTGATCTGCGTGATCCTCACATGGAAAGGAATTGAGCTGGTGATGACCAATATCGAGCGGGGCGATTTCGACACGCGCGCGTATTATTATCCACGCTGGCTTCTGACCATCGCCTTTCCGCTCTCATTTGGCATGATGGCTGTTGAATTCTCCCGCTTTGTCTTTGGCCGAGAGCTAATGCACAGTGGTGAAGCAGGGATACATGAGTAATGGAATGGTTCGAGGCACTGGCCCTGCTGCTTGGTACGATTTTGCTTCTTATGGCGATCGGAATGCCGATTGCGCTGGCTTTTCTGGCGGCCAATATCATCGGTGCATGGGTCTTCATGGGTGGCGAACGCGGCGTGATGCAGCTCTTGAACAACGGTCTTGGGGCGCTCACCAAATACGCGCTGATGCCGATTCCGCTATTCTTGTTGATGGGCGAGATCTTCTTTCACACAGGTCTTGGCGGGCGCATGTTCACCGCCATCGACAAGCTCCTTGGCCGCCTGCCGGGACGGCTCAGTTATGTTACGGTTCTGGGCGGCACGGCCTTTTCCACACTCTCTGGCTCATCCATGGGCTCAACAGCGCTTCTGGGCTCTCTCATGGTCCCGGAGATGAGCCGCCGGGGCTATAAATCACACATGAGTATCGGCCCGATCCTTGGCACCGGCGGCCTTGCGATCATCATTCCGCCCTCGGCTCTGGCCGTGCTTTTGGCAACCCTGGCGCAGATCGACGTGGCGGCGCTACTCATCGCGGGTGTTATACCGGGGCTGATCCTTGCAGGTTTTTACATTGCGACGATCTGGTTGCAGACCCGTATCGACCCGACAGCCGCCCCGGCCTATGACGTGGCACCTATGTCATTCCTGTCAAAGCTGGGCCTTTTGCTGCGCGAAGTCATCCCAATGGTCAGCGTCATGGTCATCATCATCGCGCTGATGATCAGGGGTTTTGTCACCCCCTCCGAGGCCGCCGCCTTTGGCGCGCTCGGCGTGCTGATCCTGGCGGCAATCTTCCGCTGCCTGACATGGGAGGCGATGAAAAAATCGGTCATCGGTGCGCTCAAGGTCACACTGATGGCCTATCTCATCGTTTTTGGTTCGGCCACATTCAGCCAGCTTCTGGCATTCTCCGGAGCATCGCGCGGGCTTGTGACCTGGGCGACCAACTTTGACCTTGCACCCTTGGCTATGCTGCTGGTGATGTTTGCCGTGCTTCTTCTTCTCGGCATGTTCATGGAGCAGATCTCGATCATGTTGTTGACGGTGCCGATCTTCTTTCCGCTCGCACAAACGCTTGGCTTTGATCCGATCTGGTTTGCGCTCATCATGTTGCTTTCTCTGGAGATCAGTTTCACAACACCGCCGTTTGGATTATTGCTGTTCGTGATGAAAGGGGTGGCGCCCGCAGGAACAACCATGCGCGAGATTTACACCTCGGCGTTTCCGTTCATTTTCTGCTCGCTTTTCTTGGTGGCACTGCTGATCGTCTTTCCGCAATTGGCTCTTTGGTTACCATCACTCTAAATTGGTCTTCCGGCAGGAGCGAAAGATCCGGGCCTCCCCTAAAAAACCAAGCCACTGGATCTACTGAAACTTGAAAACGGTACGCAGCTGGCGGTGCTGGGTTTCAGCCAAACCGTCGCCGCCCGAGTTGGGATCAGGAAACGCGGAACTAATCAACGCAATGTCGCGCCATGTAACGGGGCGGCGCTCCATTTCACCGTTCCAGCCACCATGTGCCAGGAACTGCCGCAAGCCAAATCGGGCATTGCGCTGACACTCGTCCTTGCCGTTATCCTTCCGTTCAGCCTCATATTCGGCACGTCATCCCGCTTGCTTTTGACGGATTGGCTATGAGCTATCGCGCCTGCCAAATCTTGAAGACCGGCCATTCGCCTGATAAGCAGCATTCGGTAAAATGGGCTCTTTTTACTCTTTCCTCGCGCGGTGCGTTAACGGCTGACCTGGGATGAACTGACCTTCGCCGCATGGCGCACGAACTGGTAAGTTGCGGACAAACCGGACATGTGCAGGTGCGGCTGTTGCTGACGCAGCATTTTCTCGCAGATGCAGAATCTCGTTCGTCAGCTCACGGCGGCTATCGCCTTTCCGGTCTTTCGTAGACATCGGATTGCCTGAAACCGAAGCCGCACTTTCGCTGTCATGTGCTTGAACAAGATTGACGCGGGACAAGAACGGGCGTTCGAATCGCGCACGCGCGGTAGCCGCTCAGGACCACTGATCAAAGGTCCGAAAATGGTTCGTTACGACCCGAAGCCGTATGAAAGGCGCTGTCAGAAGAAACTCGGTTGTGAAGGGCAAGGTGCCGATCTAGCCTTCGGTCATGACAAACCGTTCACCATTTCGCTACTTCAAAACCAGCCCAGACATCATCCGCTTAGCGGTAATGCTCTACGTCAGGTTTCCGCTCTCGCTTAGAAACGTGGAAGATCTGCTGCACGAACGGGGCATTGATGTGAGCCATGAAACTGTACGGTTTTGGTGGAACAGATTTGGTCCTATGTTTGCTGCTGAAAAACGCAGAAAACGGGTCAGTCGGATGGGATGCTACTCGAACTGGCGTTGGCATCTCGATGAAGTTTTCGTGAAAATTAACGTTAAACGACACTACCTTTGGCGCGGTAGATCACGAAGGGGAGGTGCTGGAAAGCTATGTGACGAAGCGCCGAGATCGCGCCGCAGCTCTTCAGTTCTTGAAGAAAGCGATGAAAATATATGGGTCACCGGAAGTCATCGTGACCGGCAAATTGCGTTCGTATGGTGCCGCGATGAAGGTTATTGGGAATGTGGTGAAGCAAGAAACCGGCCGTTGTAAGAACAATCGCGCAGAAAATTCACATCTACCTTTTCGAAGACGGGAGCGAGCGATGCACCGCTTTCGTCGTTTGCGAAGTCTGCAGAAATTTGTGCCCGTTCATACGTCTGTTTCCGACTATTTCAATAAGGAGCGCAGCCTTTCCCAAAGAGATCAATTCACGATTAACCGCACCGCTGCTCTTGCCGAGTGGCGCGGTCTTTGCGCGGCTTAAAGGACAGCCATACTGGCCAAGTAGAGACTGGTTCGAATTGGTCTGACACCACCCTTTTTGGCTTTCGCGCCGGGAGGGCAGGCCGAGATGACCGTTCTGTCCATTGTGGTCGGGGCGGATCTGGGTTTTGTGAATGCTCACCACCTCACCCAGATCGTGCTTGTGATCACTGGGTTACCGATTGTGGCTACGATTATGAGCCGGACCAGACCTCGGGATTAATCATATGGATCGGGGTGCCGTCGGCAAAGGCATTGAGTTGTTCATAAATGTCAGAAAACTGAAGGTCGAACTCGTCCTCGGTCACAAATCCAATATGCGGAGTTGCAATCAAGTTGGGATGCGCAAGTAGCGGGTCGTTGGGATCGGTCAGCGGCTCGGTATCAAACACGTCAATTGCAGCCTTGCCTGGATGGCTGGCGGTCAACGATTCCAGCAACGCGCCCGACACGATGAGCCCTGCGCGCGACGTATTCACGAACAGCGCATCAGATCGCATCACTGCAAAATCATTCGCTGTGATGATCCCTTTGGTTTCCGGTTTCAGTCGAACGTGCACGGAAACGATGTCGCTATCTGCAAAGAAGGACGTGCGATCAGCCGCAATTGTTCTACCGTCTGCAGCTGCGCGTTTGCGACCCTCGTCGGACGCCCACCAGACTACACGCATTCCAAACGCCTCTGCGTAGCCTGCAACAGCTTTGGCAATCCGGCCGTAGCCGTAAAGCCCCAATTGCCTGCCGTTCAAGGTCTTGCCCAAACCGGATTGCCAATTGCCTGCCTTTACACTTCCCATCTGTGCAGGAAGGTCACGCATGCCCGCCATGATGAGAGCCCAGGTCAGCTCGGCGGCAGCGTGATTGGTGCCACCACCGCTGGGTATTTTAGAGCAAACAAGCACTTTGTGCTCGGTACATGCGGGGATATCAATGTGCGGATAGACACCGCGTTGACTGATCAGGCGCAGGTCAGGCAGACGCTTAACAAGGTCTCTGCTGACTTTGGTTCGCTCTCGAAACAGGACCAAGGCATCTGCATCCGACAAGCGGTCAGCCAGCATGTTCACATCCTTGACGTGGTCGGTCCAGACCTGAACTTCGTGACCATCCAGCTTTCTGAAACTGGGCAGCTTGCGCAACGTATCAAACCAATCGTCCAGGATGTGAATGCGCATGATTAATTTCCGCGTTTGTAGGCTTCGATCGTCTGGGCGACACGATCATGCAGCTCGGACAACTGCCGCTTTTCACTGGATTGGCAGCTTCCGTCGACAAGTTGCTTGCCAAGGGTGTCGCGCACGGCGCGAAGGCGGTCGATAGCTGTGTTGATTTCGACAATGGCGTCGTGGCTGGTCATTCTTTCGTTCCTTCAGTGGGAGAGCAAGACAGGGATCGGCGCGTCCCGCAAGACACGGGCGGTTACGCCGCCAAGGAAATCTTCGCGAAACTTTGAGTGTTCATATGCCCCCATGACAAGCAGGCACGGATCGGTCTCTCGGCAATAGGCGATCAGCGCACGTGCGATACCCGGCTCGGCGGGGATGGCTTCGTGGGTGGCGTCGACATTGTGGCGCGCAAGATGGGTCATCACATCTGCGACCGGACGCGGGGTTGGTTCATTCCCGACAGTCAACACTGTCACGCGCCCCTGATCTTCCAGCAGTCCCAGACTGTCGGACAAGGCCCGCGCCGAGGCCCGGCTTCCGTCCCAAGCAAGCGCGGCATGGGCGTGGCTTGCATCCGCATCATGGCCTTTTGGCACGATCAAAACGGGGCGGCCACTCATTAGCGCAATGCGGTCCGGGTGGATCGAGACATGTTCATCCACTTCTTCCGTGCCTTCGTGTCCGACAACCAACAAGTCATAGTTGCGCGCGGTTTCCGATAGGACCGCATCAACGCGACCGGAAACCTGTTTGACGTGCAAACGGTCGCCAAGGGAAAGCCTTGGCCGCAAATCCTCGAAACGGGTTTGGATCCCGGATAGGATGTCGGCGTTGGCCTGCGCAATGATCTCGCGCGCCTTGGCAGGCACCCACGCCGCATTGCTGTTCACTGCCTCGTGTTTCGAATGCGCCAGCAAGGCGGTGACATGGGCGCCATTGCGCGCCAGTGACGCTGCGTATTTCAACGCGTATACCGAGCTGTCCGAACCGTTGAAGGCGACAAGTATGTTGTGAACGCTCATAGATTATCTCCTTGTCCCTGCCAGAGGCTCGCAGGAACATATACATTTCCGTCTGCTAGTTTTCTTGCCGTGCGTACAAGTCCGGCAGTGTTCAACGAAAAGCCGTTTTCGATTGAGAAGTCGATCAACACGTCGATCTTGCCAGAGGCATGTTCCAATACCAGTTCGGTCGGGCTTTCGTTGGCGCGCTCTAACAGCCCATCCGAGACGCTGCCCGGGGTTAAAGCGCAAGATGCCAGGCACTGTGCGCCGGTCACGGCCATAGTGGGATGGGTTTTCCACGGCATGAAATAACGAACCGCAATGCTTCCACCTTCACGTGCGGGGGCCAGCAGGCCAAATTTTGGCGTCACCGATTTTGATACATCGCCCATGCCCATCTTTTCACCGGCAGCAACGCGGATGGCTTCCATGCGGGCAAAGAAGTCGGTATTGGCGTCCAGTTTGTCCGCACTTTCATAGCCGGTCAGGCCGAAATCTTCGGCGCGCGCGATGGCCACGGGCATGGCCACATCCATGCAAGTCACCTCTATCCCGTCGATGGTGTCGCGCAGGTTGCCCGTGGGCAGAAATGCCCCGGTCGATGACCCGACGACGCCCATGAAGCTCAACTGGATGGGGGCCGACGTTCCGGGAGCGCCAGCGATCTCGGTCGTGCCCTCATAGGACAGTTTTCCGCTCGGGGTCTGCACCTTGGCAATCACCTGCGCTCCGGTGTTCACAGCGCGAATGCGAATTTCAGTCACATCGCCAGTGGGGGTAACCAATCCCATTTCAATGGCGGCGGGGCCGACGCCGGACAGGATGTTTCCGCAAGTGGGCTTGTAGTCAACCAGTCGATCCTCGACCGAGACCTGAGCGAAGAAGTAATCCACGTCGGCCCAGTCATCCATGCTTTCGGACAGTATCGCGACCTTGGTGGTCACGGCGGCCCCGCCGCCGATCCCGTCGATGTTCAGGCCATGGCCCGAGCCGACCGCCGCGATCAGGACCTCGGACAAGGTGTCCAGATCTTCGGGCAGATCTTCGCGGCGGAAATAGGGACCTTTCGAGGTGCCGCCACGCATGTGGACATAGGGGATAGCTGTCTGGGTCATTTCAACGGCCACGGCAGATCAACCGCCCCTTGCAACAGGCCCGGAGGGAAGTCGCGGTTCAACGCGCCTGCCATCAGGCACATGAAGCCGATACCGCAGGCGGCCAGGATTAAGGTTTTGCCCCAACCCGCGCCCGCGCGCACCCGCAGGAAAGCGATCAGGAAGCCAACCAGCGCAAGGATGAAGCCCAGGAACCACGTGGCGACGATCAACCCGGCGAACCAGGCCAGCGTGGACCACAGCCCATAGGGCGCATCCGCGTCCTCGCCCGCGACTTCCTTATCGGCAAAGATCGCGTCTCCTTCCTGGCGTCGCATCATCTGCACCAGCAAGATCAGGCAGCACAGCAAAGCAAGGCTTCCCACCACCAGCGGGATGATCTTGTCGGTCAGGTTATAGTCCGGGATCATGTTGGCGTTGATCAGGGCGACCACCAGATAGGCGGCAATCACAAGAAGGAAGATCAGCGGCGCGCGTTTCGAGCCCGACTGAACCTCGCCTTCGGCCATAATGGCTTTCGCCTGACGAAGGCCCAGCACCACCGACACAAGGGTGATGATGATCAGTACGATCACGATGGGCGAGAAGACGTAGTCGATACCTTCCTCGAAGCTTTTGCGGAAACGGAAGGACGCGATTTGGAACGCTTGGTTCGAGAACTTCTCGACCGGGTTGGACAGCACAAAACCGATCAGGAAGGCCGGGCGCGACCAGTCAAAGCGGCGCAGGAAGATGCCGATCAGGCCGATGGCGAACAGCGCCAGAAGGTCTTCGAAGTTCTGGCCCGACTGGAACGCCGCAAAGCTGATCAGCATAAACAGGAACGGCGCCAGATAGGTGAACCGGATCGTCGTCAGCTTGGCGATCCCGCCCGAAGCTGCGATACACAGGATCGTGCCCACCACATTGGCCAAAGCCAAGAGCCATACGATCGAATATGTGATGTCGAGGTTGTTTTTCAGCATCGCCGGTCCGACTTCGATGTCGCCCGAGCCCAGCAGGGCAATCGCGCCGATGAAAATCGCCATCGAGCCTGAACCGGGAATGCCGAACAGAAGGGTGGGGACCAGTCCGCCGCCCTCTTTCGCGTTGTTCGAGCTTTCCGGCCCGATCACACCCCGCACTTCGCCTTTGCCGAAGTTCGTTTTGTCCTTGGTGGTTTGTACCGTGTGGCCATAGGCGATCCAGTCCACGACTGATCCGCCAAGGCCGGGAATGATCCCCACCACGACACCGATGATCGAGCAGCGCACCGACAGCCATTTGTTTGCCATCCAGTCGCGTACGCCGTCCATCCAGCCGGCGCCAAGTGACGCACCTTTGGCGATGGACCGATCCTGACGCAGCAACGAAACGATCTCGGGGATGGCGAAGATGCCAAGGCCCACGATGACCAGCTTCAGCCCGTCGGTCAGATAGGGAATGTCATAGGTCGCCATGCGCAGAGAGCCTCCGGCATCCGCTTCGCCAATAGTGCCGATCATCATGCCCAACCCGGCAGCGGCCAGACCCTTCAAGGCAAAGCGCCCCGCAAGGATAGCGACCATGGACAGGCCCAGAATGGTGATCATCAACATCTCGGGCAGGCCGAACGCCAACACGATGGGGCGGGCGACCAGAATGAACATGGTCAGGAAGGTCGCGCCCACAAGTCCGCCAAATAGGGACGAGGTAAAGGCCGCGGCCAAAGCCCGTGCGGCCTGACCGTTTTTGGCCATTGGGAATCCGTCCAGCACCGTCGCCTGTGATGCGGATGACCCGGGGATCCCCATAAGAACCGACGCGAATGTGTCCGAGGTCGGCACAACGGCGACCATGCCAATCATCAGCGCCAGACCCAGCACCGGGTCCATTCCGAACATGAAGGGCAGAAGCAGGGACAGGCCTGCGATGCCGCCCAGACCGGGGAACACGCCCACGGCCAGACCCATGACGACACCAAGGACCAGATAGCCCAGAACAACGGGTTGCAAGATCAGAGCCCACGCGTCTCCAAGCGCAGGAAGTGCGGTGGCGAAAATCTCCATGGGAGCCGCCTTTCTGTTAGGAAATGTTGGCAAGGGCGCGCGATCGATTGCGGACCGCGCGCCGAAAAGGTCGCTTACTTCAGCGAGACACCATATGCGTTTTGCAGCCAGTCAGTGACATAGGCTTTGGCGCTGTCCGGCACTTGCGTGGCTGTGCCAAGCGCGCCCTGAGCACCTTCGCCAGTGAAGACCGGGTATTTGCCAACGCGCTTAGACGAGATCTCGGCGAAATCAGCGCGGGCTACGACATCTTGGAACGCTTTGGTGTAGGTGTCGATCACGTCCTGCGGCGTGCCAGCGGGCAGGAAGGCCAGTTTCTGAACCGGGAATCCGGCCACGAAGAAGGCTTTCCATGCGTCCCACGCATCGCCCGAGGTTTCGCAACCATCGGTGGCTTGGCAGACTTCCTTGAAGGTCGCGATATCGGGGAAGGTCGGGTCACGCACGATGTTGCCATCGGCGTCCAGAGCGCCCCAAGTCATCATCGGAATGGCCTTGCCATCATTGACCAGCGCGGTCGATCCGCCCAGATAACCGGACGAGGTCTGGTAGTCGATGTTGGCCTCGCCACGCTCGAACATCAGACGACCATCGCCGCGACCTTTGATGCCGAAGACAGGCTCAACATTCATGCCCAGCATTTGCCACGCCAGCAGGGGTACAAGGTCAAGGCGAGTTGCACCCTGCGAGCCGTAGATGAAATCGGTGTCTTTCAGCGCGTTGGCCGAGCCGTCAAACTTGGCACCATCTTCGGCGTTCAGGTAAGCAACACCGCCGGTGCCAGACGCCATGACTGGGTTCCAGTCATTATATTCATAGCGTACGCGGGGGTCGCCCAGCAGATAGGGGAATTGCGTCGACCCCGAGGTGCCGAACAACAACGTGCCGTCTTCGTGCTCTTGTTCTTGGAACCAGTTGGCCCCTTTGGTGGAACCAGCACCGGGCATAAATTTCACGACCACGGTCGGCTTGCCGGGCAGGGCTTCAGACAGCAGCGGGCCGAAGAAGTTCGCCCATTTGGCCGAGCCACCGGTTTCCGAGAACGGGATGACCCATTCGATGGTCTTGCCGGTGAAATCGACTTCGGCAGCGGCGGGAGCCGCGATGCCGGCAGCGGCGATAAAGCCCATAACAGCACGACGGGTGAAGTTAAATTTGGTCATTGGTTCCTCCCTGGTGACCAGACAAACACAAGGGCGTCCTCTTCGCCAGTGCGCAAGCCATATGAATTCTTGGGGTTGATTCCCCCTTCGATCCAACGATCATGGGAGGCCAACCTTGCGTGAACCTTGCGGAACCGAAAATGCGAATAGTCATCGTCGAAGATAATGAACCACTGGCGAAGGCAATTTCCTATCGTCTGCGTGACCGTGGGCATGCTGCGGATGTGTTACACGATGGCAGGGATGCAGATGCCTTTCTGGCGCAGGAAAGCGCCGACCTGATTGTTCTCGACATCAATCTGCCCGGCAAGACAGGCCTTGAAATCTTGCGGGACTTGCGGGCGCGGGGGGACAATGCCCATGTAATCCTTCTGACCGCCCGGATCGAGACCAGCGACCGGGTCGCCGGGCTTGACCTTGGGGCGGACGATTATTTGGTAAAACCATTCGAAATGGACGAGCTTGAAGCGCGGATCCGGGCTCTGTCACGCCGTCGGGACCTGGAATTTGGCGCGATCGAAGCCATTGGCGCGCTGTCCTTTGATCGCACCGCGCGTCAGGTGTCGGCCAACGGATCCTCGCTGGGGATCCCGCGAAAGGAACTGGCTGTGTTCGAATGTCTACTGGAACGACGTGGCCGGATAGTGTCCAAATCCGTGCTGACGGATCATGTCTATGGGATTGGTGCCGATGTTGACGAGACGGCAGTTGAGCCTTTGGTGTCCCGCTTGCGGCGCCGACTGGTCGACCACGGTGTCGCGATTAAAACTGCGCGGGGCCTTGGCTATATGCTCGATGTGGTTCCCAAATGACGCGGGTTTTTTCTCTGCGTCAGAGGCTCTTCATCCTCATTCTTGTGCCTCTAATGCTGATGGGGCTGGTGTTGGGTTATTGGCGCGTTGCCGTGGCGCAGGACACAGCCGAAGAATTTTTTGACCGCTCTCTGTTGTCTACTGCATTGGCGATCTCACGCGATGTGGCGATCTCCGGAGGCGACGCGCTTTTGCCCTCGACAAGTGACTTGATCAAGGATGCGGCGGGAGGCGAGGTGTTTTATCACGCTACTGGGCCGGGCGGGATCTATGTGACGGGCTATGCCTATCCGCCCACTGGGGCCGAATCAGAGATCGATCCTGATACACCACACTACTTCATGGCCGAATATCGCGACGAAGGAGTGCGTGTTCTGAAAATCGTGGAACGGGTCACCAGCGATGGTGTGTCCGGTAATGCCACAGTGACCGTCTGGCAGAGGTTGTCCGAACGCAACCGCTTTGCCACGCAACTTGCCTTTCGTGCCGTTGGACTGATCGGGGGGTTGCTTCTAACCCTTGCCTTGGTGGTGTGGTTTGGCGTTGCACGTGGATTGCGCCCGCTGCTTGACCTTCAACAAGCCATCGAGGTCCGTTCACCCGACGACCTGGGTCAGATCCGACGCCCTATTCCAATCGAGGCGCAGGGCATTGTCGAAACGCTTAACCGCCTGTTTGCTAGGGTGCAGGACAGCATGACGGCCCAACAGGTCTTTATCTCAAACGCTGCCCACCAGTTGCGCAACCCGGCTGCGTCAGTGCAGTCCATGGCCGAAAGTTTGCGCGATGCGCAAAACAGTGAGGACCAACAACAGAGAATCGAAGACCTTGTCGTTGCGGCGCGCGCGTCGACACGCGTGACAGAACAGTTGCTTTCTATGGATCGACTGCGCCAGCCCATGCCCGGCAATCGCCGATCGAGATTTGACCTGTCCGAATTGCTCAGGACGATATGTGCAGATATGGGTCCCGAGGTGTTGTCGCGTAATATCGAGTTCGAACTTATCGCGACGAGACATCCGATCGAAATGACGGGTGACCGAGTGTTCATTGCCGAGGCAATTAAAAACATGATCGACAATGCGACGAAGCACGGCGGCCCCAAGCTGAGCTCGATTGTGGTGTGCTTACGGCAGGACGGGAACAAGGCATTGATCACAGTTTATGACGATGGAAAGAACTTGTCCCCAAGTGAAAGTGAAACGGCCCTTGGGCGTTTTTCACAAGTTGAGCCGTCGCAGGGAAGCGGTCTTGGTCTTTCCATTGTTTCAGCGGTTGCAGAGCGACACGGCGGGAATCTTGTGATTGACCAAGTGGAAATTGGCGCAAGTCTAACTCTTTCTTTGATGCTTCAAGCAGAAGGAGAATCTGAGCCACATTGGACGCCATTCAGATGATTGTAGAGCAACAGCAGATATTTGCGGAAAGGAACATCAGGATAAAACAGTAGGCAATGCTGACCGACTTGAAACCACTTACCGGCACTGTCAGAAGAAACTCGGTTGTGAAGGGCAAGGTGCCGATCTAGCCTTCGGTCATGACAAACCGTTCACCATTTCGCTACTTCAAAACCGGCCCAGACATCATCCGCTTAGCGGTAATGCTCTACGTCAGGTTTCCGCTCTCGCTTAGAAACGTGGAAGATCTGCTGCACGAACGGGGCATTGATGTGAGCCATGAAACTGTACGGTTTTGGTGGAACAGATTTGGTCCTATGTTTGCTGCTGAAATACGCAGAAAACGGGTCAGTC
Source organism: Shimia abyssi (assembly GCF_003014475.1). Taxonomy (GTDB): domain Bacteria; phylum Pseudomonadota; class Alphaproteobacteria; order Rhodobacterales; family Rhodobacteraceae; genus Shimia; species Shimia abyssi. Next base: position 30,082 of record NZ_PYGJ01000012.1, read on the forward strand.
GGATGGGATGCTACTCGAACTGGCGTTGGCATCTCGATGAAGTTTTCGTGAAAATTAACGTTAAACGACACTACCTTTGGCGCGGTAGATCACGAAGGGGAGGTGCTGGAAAGCTATGTAACGAAGCGCCGAGATCGCGCCGCAGCTCTTCAGTTCTTGAAGAAAGCGATGAAAATATATGGGTCACCGGAAGTCATCGTGACCGGCAATTTGCGTTCGTATGGTGCCGCGATGAAGGTTATTGGGAATGTGGTGAAGCAAGAAACCGGCCGTTGTAAGAACAATCGCGCAGAAAATTCACATCTACCTTTTCGAAGACGGGAGCGAGCGATGCACCGCTTTCGTCGTTTGCGAAGTCTGCAGAAATTTGTGCCCGTTCATACTTCTGTTTCCGACCATTTCAATAAGGAGCGCAGCCTTTCCCAAAGAGATCAATTCACGACGAACCGCATCGCTGCTCTTGCCGAGTGGCGCGGTCTTTGCGCGGCTTAAAGGACAGCCATACTGGCCAAGTAGAGACTGGTTCGAATTGGTCTGACACCGCCAAAGTTGTACTTTAAGGTTCGTCAGGAATTGGCTTTGGAGGGCCAACGGGTCCTTGGGCCGCCTCTTGGGCTGCACCTGCAACGGCACTGCGTTGTTCTTCGGATAAATGTTCACCACCCTCGATTTCGACTTTGACGTTTCGTTCGGCCATACGAATGCCGTTTGCCTCGAAGATGTCCCTAACCTTTTGATAGGCGTCGCGTCGGACCAACCATTGTTCGCCCGGTTTGGTCATGAATTTCACCCCGACGACCATGTTGAACTCCTCCATCCGGCGAACGCCCTGAGACTTCAATGTGCTCAAGATAGAAGGGCCGTAATGCTCATTTGCTTGCAACTCGGCGCCTACCTTTTTGACGAGCTTTTTGACCAATTGCAGATCGGTGTCGAATGGAACGCGGAATTCCAACTTCATGATCACCCAGTCTCGGCTGTGGTTGGTCAGGCTTTTGAGCTCGCCATAGGGTACTGTGTGCACCTTGCCACGATGGTGGCGGATGCGCATTGATCTGACAGAGATGCCTTCGACTGTACCCATGAGATCGCCCACTTCGATGTATTCACCCAGCCTGAACGCGTCGTCGATAAGAAAAAAGATGCCGGCCACAATGTCACGCACCAGAGATTGGGTGCCAAAGCCAATTGCGATGCCCACGATTCCGGCGCCCGCGAGGATTGGAGCAATGTTCACACCAGCGGCGCTCAGCACGCTTAGGATGACCATGATAAGCAAAGTTACCATCAATATCGTCCGTAACAGGGGCAACAATGTAATCATTCGGGCCTCTGGCCCCGGAGCCTGACCGTCGACAGGTGGTTCGTAGTCGGCAATGCGTTTGTCGATTACCGATTTGGCCCATGTCCAAACCAGATCTGCGAGGAGCAGGGCAACAATACTGTCGATCAGAATTTCGAGAATTCTGCCAACGAGACTGCGATCGGAGGAAAGGTCAAAGATATTCACACCCCAAGCGGACGAGAGCACCACGACACCCGAAATGATGAAGACAAACCGCGCCGCGCGCTGCACAATTGGGCGAGTGGCGACATAAGGGTCGGCAAACTCTGGTACATCAGGCTGCGGCTCGCCTTCCAGCAACTTTCCTTCGCCTTCGGCTGCTGCAAAGTCATCTAGTGCCTTTTGTGCTTCGCCCATGTGTGCTTCGTTTAATGCGGCGGTAGACTGATCAAAGAAGTGATCGATCCAAGCGCGCATCAATTTTAGGCTAGGCACCATCATGCCAATGACCAAAACGGCCCACATAGCGGAGAACAATCCGCTGAGCCAAAGGGCGAACACGACCCCCACAAGGATCATGAGAAAGTTGCGCCAAAAAAGGATCGCGCGCGGCGCGACAGCCATGTCACAAAGGACCGGGAGCCGCCTGAATGCTACCCATATGCACGACCAAATCACGAGAAGAACAGCCAGTGCCAATGTCACGGTTTGTGCCAGCGCTACGGTGGCGAGGCTGGTGTCGATATCCATTCCGTGTTGCTCGACGATGCGGTTCAGCGTGTATGACAAAGCGAAGGCAAGGACGATGGCAAATGCCATAATGCAAATCAGGCGGTGCAGGAATTTGGCGGCCTTTGTCCCGTAGGGAACCAGACGCAATTCAGGCGCTCTTGGGGCCTGGAAAAACAGTGAAATGGTGGTCAAGATACGGAACAACAGCACAGACACCAGTAAGTCCAAGACAATGCCCTCCAACAATGGATGCCAGTCAAAGCTGTCGAATGCGCCAATGCTGCCCACGGCAAAAATTGCAAGACCTGTAAAGATGATGGCAGCGCGAACGAGTGCTCCGACAAATTTCTGAGAAGGCGCGTCTTTGGGGGCTTGTTCAATACGCAGCAGAGGTCGGCGCAGAAATTGACGATAGAGCCATTCCAGTCCGAATCCGATGAGTAAAAAGATCAGAATATAAGTGACAGAGCGAACCTTTTGGGCGTGAGAAAGCTCAGTGTCCCAGACATCCTGTAGCACCGCAGGCATCTGCGGTAACACTTCCCAAGCCAAAATCAGAGACTGAGCGCGGGCTGAAATCCGTTCGATTTGCGTATCAATCTGCTCTCTGAGAGTCAGCACGGATCCGTTGTCGAGCGAGCCATCGGTGTTAGCACTTTCTGTGATCCAGTTTTGAATAGTTGGATCACCCAGCAGGCGCAGGAACTCTTTAACATCGTTTGGGGATGGGTCAGAGACTGCGACCGTCTCGGAACTGGCGGAGCTTGGAGCAAACTGGGCTTGTGCCGTCATGGCACATGCGTGCAGTACAACAAATGTTAGGGCAATTCTCAGAAAACCCATCATGTTGCGCTCGCCGCCTTTTGTGCTACTTGGCGAGGCTGGTCATAATCCAAATTGGAATAATCAGGTTCAATGACACGCTCTACTTCCAGAGCGCCGGTCGTAGGCTTTACTTGGCACGCCAGCCGTTCGTTGGGGCCGGCTTGCCATCGCTCCAGAACTTTTGCCTCACCGTCGCTCGGAGGTTGAAGGGTTTCGGCTCCTGCAAGGATTTTGACACGACACGTACCGCATCGACCACGTCCACGACACACGCTTGCATGCGCGATATTGTTTTCTCGCGCCAATTCAAGAAGTGTTAATCCGGTTGTGGTGTTAAATGTCGAAGATCGTTTGCCTGTATAGGTGATGCGAAGCTGTCCGTTTTGCAGCCTTCTCAGTCGGAACCAGCGAGCCAGGAACGCGAAGGTGATCAGGCCAAGCGAAACGCTTGTAACAAGTTCCTGGCGGTCTCTTGCCTGATCAATAATGTCCGGAATCAGTTCAGGAGCTACCGTGGGGCCATTTAGATTAGGATCGGAGTCCAAGACAAACCCCATACCGCCCTCTTCGACAGGAATAATTTGCCGGCCGGCCTCGACGTAGCCGAGCATAGCGAAAATCGGCAGGGCCACGACAAACGGATAGAAGAACCGCATAGTGCGCACCGAACCGTCTCGGGACTGCAGCCAGGTGTAGACCCCGATTGCACCATGGATCCATGCGACCACCAGCATGACAATCTGTTGCAATCCATCAAACGGCGACACGACCCAAAACTGCCCAAGCACGAGCGCGTAGGTCGGTTCAAGACCAAGCTCTTTCGCGGCCATTACACCAAAGACGTGTTTCGCCAATAGGGGGATAATCAGTATTCCGGCGATCATTTGGGTCATGTCGTATGCCGGAATACGAAGTGTATTTCGCCTGTAGAGTGACAGCAGCGCCAGTAAAAAGTGCAAAATTAGAGATAACTGCAGCAAGATTTTGAGCGGCAAGAAATTTGACCATATGCCACTCAGAAGCCAGCGCCAATCTTCCATCAGCTGAACCGAGAATAGGCCCAAAGCGAGATTTGCGAGGTGCATCGTCACAAAAATGAACATCACTAGGCCGGTCAAAATCATAGCGCGAGTTCGAAAAGATGCGGCCCAAGGTCGTGTGGTTGTTGCGCTGGCCATGATGACATCCCTCAATTTTAAATCAGCTCTGCAGAACGCTGATCTGGTGGGCCGTGAGCCTCTAGAAAATGCGCCAACTCGTCAACCCAAGCCGCTAATTCTGAACAACATGCGGTCAACGTGGATTGTAGTCTTCCATTGCGGATTGTTACGACAGAATGGGTTGGGTGCTACAGTTGTTTGGGTCGCGAGCGCCAAGCTTTAGGTTGAATCGCGGTTTCAATACCATCTGGCGGAACAGTCACCGCAAAATAAGTACGGAGCATGGGGCGCGACGGGCGACACGGGCTGCTGTTGAGCCAAGCGCATATCCTTTGGCGTGGGGACTATGCGAGCCGATGATGATGAGATCAACTGCGTTTGCCCTTGCGAACTCAGCGACTTCCACACCCGGCTTGCCGGACGTCACCTGAGTTAGAATATCCGAGGCATCGCCAGCGGCGGTTTCCAGGGCGCGTTTGACCCGATTGGACAGGTGGTTGCTTTCTTTGATGGTTACGAATTCATTGACGAATCCGGGGATGCTTTCAAGGATCGTCAAGAGAGTAATGCGCCCGCCGTCGTCGAGTACTTTGCGTGCCGTCGTTATCTTCCTTTGAACGAGGTCTTCGTGATCAAGGGCGACTGGTATCAGAATGTGTTTGTGCATCTTCTATTCCTTTTCGAACGAGTAGAGATCAGTCGTATAATTTGATGTACAGTGACGTATGTGGTGCGCCTTTTGGCGCGCGGGCGAGCACAGAGATCACACAATTTGGCCAGCGGTTTCACGGAGCTGGTCGACATAGTGTTTTGGCACGTTGATCCCGTTTTGTCGGGCGCTGGTGATTGCGGCGGTGCGCCGCTCGCCGGGGAGGCGGGCGCCGTCCAGCTCTGATATCAGGGTGAGTGTTGGTTCCAACCGATCCATGAATGCGCCGGGATCAGACGGCTTGAGAACAAGCAGAAATTGACCAGAGCCAGACGGCGGGCCATCTGCGGTAAAGAAGGACGCAACGGACCTGCTGGGGTTTGCCGCGGGCAGGATGGCGGCCAGGATTTCCACCATAAGCGCCAGCGCGGTTCCTTTTGGACCACCCATTGGGAGCATTGAGCCCGCCAAAGCAGCGTCAGGATCGGTTGTTGGCAAGCCGTCAGCGTCGACGGCCCATCCTTCAGGAATGGATTGGCCGTTCTTTTTGGCATGCATGACTTTTCCGCGTGCGACTTTGGAAAGGGATAGGTCAATGACCAAGGGTTCCCCGGTCTTTCGCGGTGCTGCGAACGCAATGGGGTTTGTCCCAAAAACTGGCACACTCGCCCCCCATGGTGCAATGGCGGCGGGCGCGTTGGCGACCATGAGGCCGATCATTCCTTGGCGGGCGATCTTGTCAACTTGCACCGAAAGAGAACCGCAGTGATGTGAGCGGGTCACGGCAACCGACGCGCAGCCGTAGCGTTGGGCAGCTGCGGTTCCAGCGCGAACTGCCAAATCAAGTGCTGGGTAAGCAAATCCGTTGCAAGCATCGATGGTTAGGGCTGCTTCGCCATCCGTACTGCAACCGGGGATCGCGTATCCGTCAACCTTACCCGAACGGACTTGGGCTATGTAATCAGCGAGACGCGAGAAACCATGCCCGACCTGACCTTCTGCTTCTGCTGAAACAAGTGCTGTGGCGACGGATTGCGCATTTTCCCGACGAGTACCAGCCGCGACAAGGGTGGCCGTGACCAGTTTTTCGGCTTCGGCAAGAGTTAGGTGAATTGTAGATGAGGTCATATACGTTGGTCGGGCAACCATGCGGCCGCCCGACCCCTTTTGTTATGCGCTGCGATAAAGCTTGGTCATCGAGAACTCTCGGTGGCCCAATGCCTCGGCGGCAGTGCTGCGCCCATTGGCGGTACGGCAAATCATGTCGATCAGTGCATCTCCTGCCTCATCAATGGTCAGCTCGCGGCGCAGGATGCCAGAGACATCCACGTCGACATGCTCGCTCATGGTGCGCACGGTGCGCGGATTAGCGGTGATCTTGATAACGGGCACAATTGGGTTGCCGACGACATTTCCCTGACCCGTTGGGAATGTATGGATGACAGCACCACCAGCAGCCATCAGAGTCACGCATTCCGCCGCCGCAGACGATGAATCCATGAAGTAGAGGCCATTGCCCGAACTTGGGGCTTCGGCGGGTTCGAGGATGTCGATATATTGTGACGTACGACCGATTTTTTCTAGGTTGCCCAAAGCCTTTTCTTCGATTGTGGTCAAACCACCTTCGATATTGCCCTTGGTAGGCTGGCTGTCAGACAAGTCGTCGGTTTGATGGGCAAAAATGACGTCGTCCTGATAGGCCTTCCACATTTTGTACCAGCGTTCGCCGACTTCTTCATTAATCGCGCGCTTTTGGCAAATGTGCTCGGCGCCAGTGATTTCAGAAGTTTCTCCAAAGAATCCGGTGATCCCCTCGGGCAGAAGCTTGTCGTACATGTTGCCAACGGTCGGGCACGAGCCTAGCCCGGTGGTGGTGTCGCTTTCGCCACATTTGGTCGAAACCCAAAGCTCGGAAATGGAACATTCCTCGCGTTGGTATTCGGACGTCATGTGCACAAATTCCTTGGCGGCCCAGCTGGCTGCGCGGATTGTTTCGAAGTCGCCCTTTTGCTCGATCGAGAACTCTGCAACGGGTTTGCCGGTTGCTCGGATCCCGTCGGCAATGCGTTTTGTCCAGCCGGGTTCGATACCGATGACAACAACGGCAGCAACATTGGCGTTTGCACCGGTGCCGATCATGGTACGAAAGTGCAGATCGAGGTCTTCTCCGAATTGCAACCTGCCATATGCGTGGGGCAGGGCCATTGTGCCTTTGACATTATTAGCGACAGCCTCACAGGCCGCGTTCGAAATGTCGTCGACTGGCAAGATGATCACGTGATTTCGAACACCTACGCGTCCGTTTTCGCGACGGTATGCCTTCACCGTCATGTTGGAATATTTTGATGCCATCTGATCGGTTCCTTACCAGCGTTTCGTCTTGCAGTTATGGGTGTGGACATGGTCGCCCTTGACGATGTCGGCGACGATTTTACCGATGTCTTCACCGTATTTGATGGCAGTGTCGCCCTCCTTGAAATCCTTCAGAGCGATCTTGTGGCCAATCGGAACATCCGCACCCGCAGTCAGTCGGAATGTAGAATTGTCGTGGGTTACACAGCACAGCATATCTGTGCCGGCGGTCAGTCCCTCGACGACAACAACGCCAACATTGTCGTCGTGCTCGTGAACGAGAAGGTGGGGGATTTCAGACATCTTTTTGTCTCCTTGGTGAAATGCACCGTTTTCTGGCGCTATGGTTTCAGAACGATTTTGGGGGCGGCGACCCGCCCGAATTTGATGTCAGCAAAGGCAGCGGCGCCGTTGGAAAGCGGGCGTTGTTCGATCCAGTCGAGCGGGCCCAGACGACCATCAAAGAGGGCCTGCGCGGTGTCACGGAAATCCTGAGCTGTGTAAGTGTAAGTGCCGATGAAGGTGATTTCCTGAAGCGTCAGGCGGCGGATATCGAGGCCGCCAGTGTCTTGACCCAAGCCGATGTGCACGATCACACCACCGGGTAATGCGAGCGCCGATGCGGTTTCGCGGGTTGCCGCATAGCCGACAGCGTCAACGATGATCGAGGCGTGGGAACTGTGCTTAGCAACCGCGGTCAAATTGCAATTGACCTCAAGAAAGCTTCGCCTTGCTGGGTTTGGCTCGACAACTACAACGTCGGGTATTCCCATCGCCTTTAAGGCGAGGACAGCGGCGAGGCCGATGGCCCCACCGCCAATGACGACGGCGGTGCGTTCCATACTCGGATGTAGCGCCTCGATGCCTAGTCGTGCCGCGTGCCAGCTTACGGCAAGTGGCTCGGCCAGCGCGGCCTTTTCGATACTGACTGTGTTTGGAACACTAATCAGGTTGCTTTCTGGCATTGACACAAACTGTGCGAATGCGCCCTCACGCGGGGCCATCGAGATTATCTGACGATCAGGGCAAAGGTTCTCTCGGCGCGCAAGGCAAGCGGTGCATCTACCACATGCAACAAGTGGGTTGATCGTGACACGCTCGCCATCCCGAGAGCCGCCCACAACGACACCAGCGGCTTCGTGGCCTAGGATGATTGGGGGAGGGCGTCGTGCGTCGTGACCGAGAAACGCGTGCATGTCAGAACCGCAGATGCCAACCGCCTGCACTTGGATCAAGAGCTCCTGCTCAGCGGCCTTGGGCTCGGGCACATCGCGAAACACAAGGGTTTCCGGGGCGTCATAAACAAGTGCTTTCATTTGGCGGTAAATCCTCCATCGACCATTAGGACCTGGCCAGTCACGAACCGGGACGCCTCGGAACACAAGAACAGCAGCGGGCCATCAAGGTCGCGAAGTTCGCCGTTACGTCCAACACAGGTTTGATCTGCGTTGCGGGCCGCCCGATCACTGTCTTCGAAAACCGCTTCGGTCAGTTCAGTAGGGAAAAAGCCCGGACCGATGGCGTTGACGTTGATACCTTTGCCAGACCACGCCTCTGCCATGGCGCGGGTCAATTGGGCGATGCCGCCTTTGCTGGCGCCATAGGCGAGACCGGCCGGAAACGCGCGAAAGGATTGCAAGGACGCAAAATTCACGATCCTTCCCCAGTTTTTGGCTTGCATAGCGGGAGCTAATTTTTGGCTCATAAAGAAAGGAGCGGTCAGATTTACCGCAATCGTCGCATCCCATCCTTGAGTAGAGACATCATCCGCAACTTCGCGCGGGTTCAGGCCAGCTGCGTGGATGAGTATGTCTGGTGATCCGAAAGGGTGCTCAATGGCGCGCGCGCAGGACGTTAGGTTGTCACGGTCCGCTATGTCAGCGGCCACTGCGGCGAAGCTGTCGCCGACACTGTTGCGCAGTTCCTCCAGCGCCTCTGCCCGTCGAGCTACGCCGACAACCTTCGCGCCAGCGCGTGCCAAAACACTAGCGGCGTGACGCCCCAGACCGGAGCTTGCCCCGGTAACGCAGGCCACCCGACCGGATACACTAAACAAGTCTTGTTCGCTCATGCGCTTACCCTTCGGCCGAAAGGTCGAAGTTTTCCTCTGGGAAATACTTCTTCAAGCGGATGTCGGCCGTGCGGGCGTGACCTTCCATGCCTTCAAGGCGGGCAATGCGCGCCGTCGCCTCTGCGACTGGTTTTGAGCCCTCGCGGGTTGCGCGTTGCCAGGTTACGATTTTCATGTATTTGTGCACGCTGAGCCCGCCGGTGTAGCTGGCAGCACCCGAAGTTGGAAGAACGTGATTTGTGCCAGAGGCCTTATCGCCAAAGGCAACGGTCGTTTCCTCGCCCAAGAAGAGCGAGCCATAGCATGATAAACGTTCGAGCCACCATTCGAGGTCTTTAGCCTGTACGGTCAGGTGTTCGGGCGCGTAATCATCTGAAGTTGCCGCCATTTCCTCGCGATCGGCGCACAGGATAACTTCTGCATAGTCGCGCCAGGCAGCCGTTGCGTTTTCGCGGTTCACGTCCGGCAAATCGTCAATCAGAAGCGGCACGAGGCGCATGACTTCTTCGGCAAGCGCTTTATCATCTGTAACCAGCCAGACCGGCGAGTTATAGCCATGCTCAGCTTGGCCAACGAGGTCGGTCGCTACGACCATGGGGTCGGCGGTGGCGTCTGCGAGGATCAGGCTATCGGTTGGGCCTGCGATCATGTCGATCCCTACGCGTCCGAACAACATCCGTTTTGCTTCGGCAACAAATTGGTTTCCCGGGCCGACCAGAATGTTTGCTTTGGGGAGATTAAAGAGACCAAATGTCATTGCCGCGACGCCCTGTACTCCGCCCATAGCCAGAATCTTGTCAGCGCCGCACACATGCGCCGCGTAAATGATTGCCGGTGCGATGCCGACATCTGGCCGGGGGGGAGAGCATGCGATAATATGTTTGCAACCAGCGACTTTGGCTGTGGTTACGGTCATAATGGCGCTTGCGATGTGGCTGTAGCGTCCGCCGGGCACGTAACAGCCAGCCGCAGCAACGGGAATGGCCTTTTGGCCCGCGATCAAACCGGGCACAACTTCGACTTCGAAATTGCTCACAGTTTTCTTTTGCGCCTCGGCAAAGCGTTTCACATTTGCATGAGAAAACTGGATGTCACGTTTGAGCTTGTCCGGCACCAGCTCGGCTGCGGCCGCAATGCTTTCTGGCGACAACAGCACTTCGCCTTCGTATTTGTCCAGCTTCTTGGCATAGTCCAGTGCAGCCTGATCTCCTCCAGCTTCGATGTCGTCAAGGATGCTGCGAACGATCTTCTTGGTTTCCGAGGCGTCGCTCTTGGCGGTGAGCGTTGCTTTCTTGAGGTAGTGTCTCGGCATTGTCGCGTCCTATTTGTAGATGTCTGGTAGAAGAGCGGTGGAAATGATCGGCATGTAAGCGATCATCAGTGTAACGATGAGCATGCACAGCACAAAGGGTACGGCCCGGTAAGCGATCTTGAGGATCGATTCACCTGTTATGCCCGCCACCACGAAGAGGTTCAGCCCCAAGGGCGGAGTAATGAACCCAACACCCAACGCGGTGATCATCATGATGCAGAACTGAATTTCGTTCATACCGATGTCATCAGCGAGCGGCTTAAGGATGGGGGCAAGAATAACGATGTTTGGTGTGGTTTCCATCACGCAGCCCGCCGCAATAAGGATGCAGATCATCATAAAGATCAGAACCATCGGATTGTCGCTGACCGAGGTTGCAGCAGAGACGAAGCCCTGCGGAACGCCAATGATTGCCAGTGCTTCGGCCAGTGGTGCGGAAAAGGCGATGATCGGAAGAATGACACCATTTACTTTGGCGGAGCTGACAAGCATCGCTGGAAAGTCGCTGAGCTTGAGCGTTTTTAGGAAAAAGCCCATTAGAATGGTTACGACAACGGCGGTTGCGCCGGCCTCGGTTGGAGTGAGGCGGCCCGAGAAGATGCCGTAAAAGATGATGCCGGGCACGAGAAATGCATACCAGCCAGATTTCAACGACGTTCCCAGGCGGGAGAAGTATTCCGACATGGAAATGTTTCCGCCGCCTTCCCAGCCGTTCAGGCGGTTCATGATCACGTTGGTCGCAAGGATCGACAACAGAATGGCGACACCCGGAATGAGCGCGGCGAGAAACAGCGTGGACGCAGATATGCCCAGTACCAAACCGATAATGATATAAGCAATCGATGGTGGAATAAGGATGCCAGTACAGGCACCTGCAGCCACCAGTGCGCAGGCATAGGGACGCGGATAGCCTGATTCAACAAGGCGATCGATGGTCATGCGACCGACCGCAGCTGCGCCTGCCGCGTCAGAACCAGAGATGGCTGCGAACATGCCGCACACAAGAACTGTTGCAGAACCAAAGCCACCTTTGGCAAATTGCGTCAGTGCCTCGGCCACGTCGAGAAATTTTCGGCTCAGGCCGGTGCGCACCAGGACGTCTCCGGTTAGGATAAAAAGCGGCACGGCGGTCAGCGCGAAGAAGTCTATTCCTGAAAAGAGCTTTTCTCCCACAAGGCTAAGCGGCAGCGCACCGGACCAGACCAGCATGAGGATCGCAGATGCGCCAATTGCGGCCCAAACAGGTACAGCGAGCGCAACAAAGACGACGAAGAGAATGACGGGCCCGTAAAAATCCCATCCAAGAATAACGGATTGATCAAGTTGGTTCCAAAGCATCGTTGTATCCCTTAATCAAATAACTTGTCGCCTTCGTAGACAGGGCGACCCGCTCGAAGGTCCGCGAGATCACGGATGATGGATTGAAAGAGGCGTAGTAGAACGAGGCCAAAGCCGATTGGCACAGCCATCAGGAACCAGACCCTACTGATGCGCAGCCCGTCTGTTACGGAGCCGAATTTCGCGGATACGTGAACGGTCTCGTACGAGTAATAGAGGGCGACAACGGAAACGGCGACCATCACAAAATCACCAAAAAGGTAGAGCAGTGCTTTTACCCGTGGTGGTACGTAATGCATGATCACGTCGATCCGAATATGCCCCCGTTCGCGCACTGCTGCTGCTGCGCCGATCCATGCGAGATAGATGAACGAGTAGCGGACAATCTCTTCGCCCCAGATCGACGAGTAAGAAAGCAGTTCACGTCTCAGGACTTCGACAAACATCGTCACGACCAACATCGTGTAAAAGACCAGCAACGCCCATCGTTCAGCGTTTCGGTTCAAGCTTTGCAATATTCGTGCCATGCACGTTTCCTCCCCGCGCCACTACGTGACGCCATCGACCATGTGATCGTTTTCGCGTCAGGAACTCGGATAGATTGGGGGCGGCAAATATGCGCCGCCCCGGATCGAGCGGTTATGCGTCGTGAACGTAATAACGCCCTTTGGTGCCGGCGGCCGCTTCCAACTTGGCAAAGGTGTCCATGGATCCGGCAAGCTCTACTTTGAACTCGTCCCATTCCGGGCGTTGGTATCCGCCCGCAGCCTGCCATTCACCAAGTTGGTCATCGCTGAGCGAGTGGAACTCGACGCCAGATTTGACAAGCTCGGCCATGGCATATGCACGTGCCGATGGAACCTTGGCTAGATTTTGGTGCGCAGTCAGTTCGCCAGCAAATTCAACACCTTCCTGTACATCGGCAGGCAGCGAATTGAACCATTCGAGGTTCATCGAATAGACTTGGCTATCCGGTACAGCCTGGGTGAATGTGACGTGGCTCAGGATGTCTTTGAAGCCAAACACGAACAATGCGCCAACTGATGGGTCAAGCGCGTCGGCCACACCTTGTTTGATCGCCGATGGTGTTTCGCCCCAAGCAACCGGTGTCGGGTTAGCACCAACCATTCGATAGTATTGCTGGAGCATCTTTGAACCCGGAACGCGGAATTTCACACCCGACATGTCGCCTGGAGTAATAACGGCGTTCCCACCCTTGCGAACGGCCACAACGCGCGGGTCGATGTTGATGTAGAAGAGCGCTTTGAAGCCTGCAGCTTCGATCTTGGGGTGGACTTCTGATTTCCACGCATCAGACGTCACGAGGTTCGTGAAACGTTGATTGGAACCGCAGAAGTAGGGCATGTTGATCAGATCTGCAGCGCTAGCGAAGGGCGCGAAGTTAGACAGTGAATGCTGTGCGCACTGGATTGTGCCAGCCTGAACCGCCTGAACAAGAGCGCCACCCGCGCCAAGCTGTCCGCCGGGTGCAAGTTTGACATAGATTTTGCCGTTCGTGGCGTTCTGGATGTTTTCCTTGAGGTCGAGCTGCATGATCGGGTAGCTGCGCGATGCGCCAAGAACATATGCAGTTGCCAACGTCATTGTGTGATCAGCAGCAGCCTGGCGTTCACGCTCTTCCTTGGCAGTCTGAGCCGAGGCTTCGCTCGACCAGAGCAAGCCACCTGCACCAGCGACGACGGCTGCGGTAAAACTGCCGGACCCGGCCAGCTTTAGAAAGTTACGCCGCTCTTCCGAAGCCAGTTCTAGTTTGTCACGGTCCATGTTTTCCTCCCTTTGGATCATGTAGTGTTCAATTGTCTTTTGATTTTTCGGCCGTCTCTTTTTGCAAAGTCACAACGACAAACGCCAAAGATGCGCAGAACAAGACGATCATCTCGCCGACGTCGCCAAGAAACTGAGTTCCGCCATTCGCACCGATTACGACGTTCGCAACAAAGACCGAAAACAAACCGATCGCAGTAAATGTAAACAAAGCAGCCTCCCCACTCCGATTCTTGATGAATGTAAGCGCTTACATTGATTTATGCAAGCGCTTACATTTGGCGTGGTGCGAGATAAGTTGCTACTGGTTGAAACTGGAGTTATTGGGCGAGGGCCACGCACTAAGGGCTGATTTAGATATGGGAAAATCGGGACAACCTCGGGCGAGCGGTAAGCGACCTTCGTCTCCTACATTAGAAGATGTCGCGCGCATGTCGCGTGTTTCGACAGCAACGGTGTCGCGCTGTCTGAATAATCCATCTCAGGTTTCAGAGGCGACGCGTGAGCAAGTTCTGAAGGCGGTCAACGCATTGGGGTATGCGCCGAATTTCGGTGCGAGGGCGCTGGCGGCAAAAAGAACGAACACGTTCGGCGCAATCATTCCAACCATGGACAACGCCATTTTTGCGCGTGGCTTGCAGGCATTTCAGGAAGAGCTGGGTCGACATGGTGTCACAACACTTGTGGCGAGTTCGTCTTACAGCCCAGAGTTGGAAGAAGAGCAAATTCGCGCGCTAGTGGCACGGGGTGCAGATGCTCTGTTGTTGATCGGACATGATCGCACCGAAAAAAGCTATGCATTCCTCGAGCAACACCAGATACCTTATGTTGTCGCCTGGACATTCAACAAGGATCAGGCCCGACCTTCCATTGGCTTTGACAATCGCAAAGCAATGGCAAGTTTGACTGAACATGTTTTGCGGCAAGGGCACAGGCGCATTGCACTTGTGTCTGCACCCAAATCGGGAAATGACCGCGCCCGAGAACGATGCGACGGTGTGCATGACGCCATGATGGCTAATGGCTTAGAACCCGCTGACCTTGTCGTCATTGAAACGCCGTATTCGATTTCCAATGGCGCCAAGGCATTTGAACGCCTGATGGAGCAGACAAATCGCCCGACTGCTGTTTTGTGCGGCAACGACGTGTTGGCGGCGGGTGCGCTGACGATGGCGAACAAATTGGGCGTAGACGTACCGGGCGAAGTGTCGATCACTGGCTTTGATGACATTGAAATTGCGGAAATTGTCTCACCGGCTCTGACGACTGTGCATGTTCCGCACAGAAACATGGGGGCGGGCGCGGCCAAGTTGTTGGTAGGCATGCGAAACGGGGCGAGTGGCGCGACGCGCATTGAGTTGCAGGCGGATATCAAACTGCGTGCTTCGCTTGGGCCCGTTTAACCGACAGGTGCGCATTTTGGCGGCGCGGGCGGTTTAATCTGACCCCGAACAAGTGGTGCAGCGAAGGCTTTGCGCAATGGCGAGTCTCGCTTGCGCCCCGGTCAGCGGAGGGGTAAACGCTTGCTGCACGTATTTACCGGAGAGAGCCCGCTTATGTCGATCGACACCGATACCGCCGCGCGCGTTGCCAAGCTTGCGCGCATCAAAGTCGAAGAAGATGCGTTGCCTGCGTTGGCGCAGGAGTTCAATACGATTCTCGGCTTTATTGAGCAGCTGAACGAAGTGGATGTTGATGGGGTTGAGCCGATGACGTCGGTCACGCCGATGCGTCTCAAGCGCCGCGAAGATGTGGTGACCGATGGCGGTCAGCAAGACAAAGTTCTGTTCAACGCGCCTGACGCGCGCGAAGGTTTTTTTGCGGTTCCTAAGGTGGTTGAATAATGAGCGATCTAAACACGCTGGGGCTGGCTGAAGCCCGCGATAAACTGCGCAATGGTAATGTGACGTCGGTCGAACTGACTGAGGCATGTTTGACCGCGATCGAAGGCGCCGGGGCGCTGAATGCCTTTGTGCACAACACGCCCGAGTTGGCCATAGAGCAAGCCAAGGCCGCGGATCTGCGGATCAAGGCGGGAGATGCGCCGGATATGTGCGGTTTGCCGCTGGGGATCAAGGATCTGTTTTGCACCAAAGGTGTTCCAAGTCAGGCGGCCAGCGGCATTTTGAACGGTTTTGTGCCAGGGTACGAGTCCACCGTTACCCAAAACCTGTTCGATGCGGGCGCAGTTATGCTGGGCAAGTTGAACATGGATGAGTTTGCGATGGGGTCGTCTAACGAGACGTCCGTCTATGGCAATGCGGTTAGCCCGTGGCGTCGTGGGAATGAAGAGACAGCCTTGACGCCCGGCGGAAGCTCGGGTGGATCGGCTTCGGCTGTCGCCGCGGATCTGTGCCTTGCCGCGACAGGGACTGATACAGGTGGGTCCATCCGACAGCCTGCAGCCTTTGTAGGTATCACGGGTATCAAACCGACCTATGGGCGCTGTTCGCGTTGGGGTGTGGTTGCCTTCGCGAGCTCGCTAGATCAGGCGGGACCGATGACGAAGAATGTCCGTGATGCGGCGATCATGCTGGAAACGATGTGCAGTCATGACCCCAAGGACAGCACAAGTGCCGATCTGGCCGTGCCAAATTTTGAGGCGATGCTGACCGGTGATATCCGCGGCAAGAAGATCGGTATTCCAAAGGAGTACCAAATGGATGGTATGCCTGCGGAGATTGACGCACTTTGGGCCGAAGGGCGCGAGATGCTCAAGGTGGCTGGGGCTGAGATCGTGGATATCAGTTTGCCGCATACAAAGTATGCGTTGCCCGCGTATTATGTGATTGCGCCTGCCGAGGCCTCCTCGAACCTCGCACGGTATGATGGGGTGCGCTACGGTCAGCGCGCCACTTTGGCGCAAGGTGATGGCATCACTGAAATGTACGAAAAAACCCGTGCTGAAGGGTTTGGTCATGAAGTGCAGCGTCGCGTTATGGTTGGCACCTATGTTCTGTCAGCAGGTTTTTATGACGCCTATTATAACCGTGCCCGCAGGGTCCGTGCCTTGATCAAGAAGGACTTTGAGGATGTGTTCGCACAAGGTGTGGACGCAATCCTGACCCCGGCAACGCCGTCTGCGGCTTTTGGCCTTGGTGAGATGACAGACGCGGATCCGGTTAAGATGTACCTGAACGACGTGTTTACAGTGACAGTGAACCTCGCTGGGTTGCCCGGGATTGCAGTGCCAGCCGGACTGGATTCACAAGGTTTGCCGCTTGGCTTGCAGTTGATCGGGCGTCCATGGGAAGAGGGTGATCTGCTGAACGCCGCCTATGCGCTGGAACAGGCTGCCGGGTTTGTGGCCAAGCCGCAAAAATGGTGGTAAAATAGCCGCCAGGCAAGAAAAGCAGGTCAAATAAATGAAACGGTTTATCCTAGCGGGATGTGCGCTGGTGGCACTTGGTGCATGCCAGCCAAAAATACCGGACAGCGCGGCGGGTGTTGGGTTTGATAACCAGGTAAATTCACCACAAGCACGTGCGCGCCGTGATGCGCAACTTAGCGGGCAGGCGGTTCCACCGTCACAGGTTGTATCACAGGAGACCATACCAGAGGCTCCACGTGTTACTGCACAGCCCTTGAGTTCGGGAGAACCGCTGTCGGCAACGTCTGCTGTTAATCGCCCGGCGCCAACCGCAACGGTAACAGCTGCTAGTACTACAGGTGCGACGACGCAACGTACTAGCGCGCCAGGCACGTCAGGTAACGATGCATCCGACATTGCAAGAGACACTCAAGCAGCCCTTGCAGCCGCGCAAACCAATTCTGGACAAGCACCGCTTGAAGCGAGCCCGTCCAATCCACCGCCACCTGTTTTGTCCAATCCAGGTATCTCGGACGAGAATGACTTTGCCGCAGTAGGGGAGCGTCGCTCGCTTGAGGCGGATGCTGCACAGCGCGAGCGCAACAAGGCAAATTATACACTGATCCAGCCAACAGAAGTGCCAAAGCGCAGCGGGAATTCCGGGCCGAATATTGTGGCTTACGCGCTATCTACAAATAACCCTAGAGGTACACGCGCCTACCAGCGCATTGGATTTAGCTCGGCTTCTAGATATGAAAAGAACTGCGCAAAATATGCCCGTGCAGATCAGGCACAAAGCGCATTTCTGTCTCGCGGTGGCCCAAAAGTGGACCGGCTGGGGTTGGACCCTGACGGGGACGGCTACGCTTGTGATTGGGACCCGTCACCGTTTCGCAAGGCAGCCCGGAACTGATTTTTGGCTGGGCAGTTGGATATAGTTGATCGCCCGTCGCCAAATTTTGGACCCCGTAGGGACGAGTTGAGGCCTGAGTATGTCGTCCTGCACTATACGGCAATGAAAACGGCTGACGCGGCGTTGGAGAGGCTGTGTGATCCAGAATTTGAGGTTTCGGCACATTACCTAATAACAGAAGTTGGGCAAGTCATTCGGCTGGTCGACGAGCGATTTCGCGCTTGGCATGCCGGGGCAGGGATGTGGCAGGGCAAGGATGACCTGAATTCGAGATCAATCGGGATTGAATTGGCCAATCGGGGCAATCATCCCTTTTCTAATTTGCAAATGAACGCCTTGGAATTGCTTCTTGCTGGTATTCTGCAACGCTGGGAGCTTTCTCCGTCTTGTGTAATAGGACATTCGGACATGGCACCGGATCGCAAGAAGGACCCTGGTCGGCGTTTTGACTGGCGGCGGCTAGCGCACCAAAGGTTGGCAGTTTGGTCTGATCTGGGTGGCAATCCATTGTGCAAGAGTTTGCCATGGTCTGAGAGCGCGGCAAGGATCGGATATTCGTTAGACGATCAGGTCGCAGCTTTGGACGCTTTTCGCGCGCGATTTCGGCCGTGGAAAACAGGGCCGCAAGATGGTGAGGATGCTGTTTTGGCTGAAAGCGTGGCGAACCTAATAGAGCGCTGAAACTCTGAGTCAGCGCCGCGCAAAACACCCGCCCCCCCTTTTTGAAGAGGGAATGCGGGTATTTTGGTGTTCGTACCTTAGCGTGAGAACTTCTTGTGTTTCAAACGCTTGGGTTCCAGCGCGTCGGGACCAAGGCGCCGCTTTTTGTCTTCTTCGTAGTCTTCAAAGTTGCCTTCAAACCACTCAACATGGGCATCCCCTTCGAACGCGAGGATGTGCGTGCAAATCCGGTCGAGGAAGAAGCGGTCGTGCGAAATGACGACGGCGCAACCGGCAAACTCTGTCAGAGCATCTTCTAGTGCGCGCAGGGTTTCAACATCCAGATCGTTTGTCGGTTCATCGAGGAGCAGCACATTGCCGCCTTCTTTGAGCAGGCGCGCCATGTGCACACGGTTGCGCTCACCACCAGACAAAAGCGAGAGTTTCTTTTGCTGATCGCCGCCTTTGAAGTTGAAGGACGAGCAGTAAGCGCGAGAATTGACCTGTGCGTCGCCCAATTCAATGATTTCAGCGCCGCCAGAGATCGCTTCCCAGACGGTATCATTGTCCTTGAGGTCGTCGCGCGACTGGTCGACATAAGACAGCTGCACAGTGTCGCCGTAGCTGACCGAGCCTTCGTCTGGCTGTTCCTGTCCGGTCAACATTTTGAACAATGTCGACTTACCCGCACCGTTGGGGCCGATAACGCCGACAATGCCACCCGGAGGCAGCGAGAATTCCAGGTTTTCGATCAGTTGCTTATCGCCATAATGTTTTCCAAGACCTTCAACGTCGATAACCTTGGAACCCAAACGTGGACCGTTTGGAATAACAATCTGGGCGCGGGACAGCTTTTCGCGCTCGGACTGGTTGGCAAGATCGTTATAGGCATTGATCCGGGCCTTTGACTTGGCCTGCCGCGCCTTTTGTCCCTGACGCATCCATTCCAGTTCGCGTTCCAGAGTTTTCTGCTTGGATTTATCTTCACGGGCTTCTTGCTCAAGGCGTTTTGCTTTTTGCTCCAGCCAAGCGGAATAGTTGCCCTCGTACGGGATACCACGGCCGCGATCCAGTTCTAGGATCCAGCCGGTGATGTCGTCGAGGAAATACCGATCGTGTGTCACGATCAGGATTGTGCCCTTGTAATCGATCAGGTGCTGTTGCAGCCATGCGATGGTTTCCGCGTCAAGGTGGTTGGTCGGTTCGTCGAGCAGCAGCATTTCGGGCGCTTCGAGCAACAGTTTGCAAAGCGCGACACGGCGTTTTTCACCACCCGAAAGGTTGGCAATTTCGGCATCATCTGGAGGGCAGCGCAACGCCTCCATAGAGACGTCGATCTGGCTGTCCAGATCCCAGAGATTTTCCGCGTCGATCTTATCTTGAAGCTCGGCCATTTCATCGGCCGTTTCATCCGAATAATTCATGGCCAGCTCGTTGTACCGGTCAAGGATCGCCTTTTTCCCGGCAACGCCGAGCATCACGTTTTCACGCACCGAAAGCGACTCATCAAGCTGTGGTTCCTGAGGCAGGTAGCCAACTTTAGCTCCTTCAGCCGACCAAGCTTCGCCGGTGAAATCCTTGTCGAGCCCGGCCATGATTTTCATCAGGGTCGATTTGCCGGCGCCGTTGACGCCGACAACACCGATTTTCACACCGGGCAGAAAGGATAGGTGGATGTTCTCGAAACACTTCTTGCCGCCCGGGTAGGTCTTGGAGACCCCCTGCATGTGGTAGACGTATTGATAGGATGCCATTGGCTCGACTCCGTTCGCCATAAGTCACGTTGGCGGGTGTGATAGCGGAACGGAAGAGGAGGGCCAAGCGATTTCGGATTGCATAGCGTTTGATTGAGTGAGCTGCAGCTGGTGGCCAGGTTAATCCGTCTAGAGATGCTTTTCGAAGAAAACATCCGGGTAAGGGTCATCATTGAAGCGATCGATTTCCTGCCATCCTGTCGAGCGGTAGAGTTTGACAGCTTCGGGAAGAGCTGAGTTGGTGTCGAGCCGAAGAGTTTTCATGCCAAGGGCGCGGGCTTCTTTTTCTGCTTTGTCCATCAGACGTTTTGCGAGGCCAAGGCCGCGCGCCGTTTTTGAAACCCATAGGCGTTTTATCTCGCCATAACCTTTGTCCGTTCCCTTGACGCCGACACAACCAACAGGCAGCCCATCTAGATAGGCGACCAAAAATGAGCCTCTTGGCGGTGTTAGGTCAGCTGCGTCTGGATCAGCCGACAAGTTGACATCAAACCCCGTGTCAAGCCGTTCGGAGAGCTCTGAATAATACGCTTGCAGGCAGTTTAGGGCATCATCAGCCGCTGATGATATCTGCAAGATAGTCAAGCTTTCGTGTGTCAGCGCGTTCGCGATTGTATCCATGGCGTTTAATAACTCTTCTGGTTCAGGGCAGCGCAGCAGCATTCCTCTTGCACTGTCTTCGGATAATTTTTCATAGGCTTCGAATTCAATTTCGCCATACCTTGTGAGCGTCGCCTTTCGCCTGCGGCCATCCTTCGCATCCTGTTGAACGATCAAAAGGCCTTCATCCGAGAGAGTTCGCAAATAGCGGCTGAGCAAAGTCTTGTCCAAGCCGAGGTATTCGCGGATTCTTTCCAGATCTTGGCCAACCGTACCAATCGCGTGAATGACGCGCGCCAATCCTAGGGCGCGTCCCCGGCCAAGAAATGACTGATTCAGCGCCCCGGTTTCGCGGGTAATGGCGCGGTTGAAGCGGCGAACTCTGAGTATCGGATCGAATGTCATAGTTTACCATGGTCAATTAAATTCGACCTGTGCGCAAGTGGACAATTACGCTTTGAGGTTGACACGACATTTGCGTGGGCAGAGGTATTGCAAGCAATGACTTTTGGACTGCCATATGTGCCTGCGGGGCAAGTTGTCGGGTTGCTGGGCGGTTCATTTGACCCGCCACATACCGGGCACGTTCAGATCACGAAGGAGGCGTTAAAGCGTTTCGGGCTTGATCGCGTGTGGTGGCTGGTGTCACCGGGAAATCCACTCAAGAACAATGGGCCTGCGCCTTTAGGGCTTAGGATGGATGCCGCACGGGCGCTGATGACACATCCCAAGGTCACAGTCTCTGATTTTGAAGTTCAGGCGGGCACGAAGTATACGGCTGAGACGATACGTTTGTTGCAATCCAGATATCCCAAAGTCCGGTTTGTTTGGTTGATGGGTGCTGACAACCTTGCTCAATTTCATCAGTGGAAAGATTGGCAAGAGATCATGGAGCGTGTTCCAGTTGGCGTTTTGGCGCGTCCGGGCGATAGGCTTGGTGCGCGGCAGGCCAAAGCCGCGCGAATGTATGCATCCGATAGAATTCGGTCTGAAGCGAGTAGAGGCTTAGCGCTGTGTGACGCACCCGCATGGTGTTTTTTGAATATTCCTATGACGGCCGAAAGTTCCAGTCGCATCAGAGAGAGCGGACATTGGACAGTGTGAACAGAGTTCGCGATGCATGTTTCGCCTATCTGGTTTGAGCATAACGCCACCGAGCGTAATCAGTTGCATTTTCGTGGCGACCTCTGCGCCATGAGAGTGGTTAACACGCTGGCAAAGCTGTTTAAAACATGTTCTGATATGCTCAGTAAATAGTTCAGCAGGGGTGCTGTCAGGCCATGAAGAACCCATTTTCAAGAAGGCAATTCTTGGCAGGTTTGCTCGCGAGTACGGCGTTGCCTGCTTTGGCGAACCCGCCGTCTGTATCGCTTCGCCCTGTTTTGCGGCCAAAATCAATCGCAGTTAAGGCTGCCCCCAGCATAGACTCGGTGCTACAGGAAGCTGGTTTAAGTGGGCGTGTGAGCTTTGCTGTCGCGAATGCGGCAACAGGAGAAATCCTTGAACAGCATGGCGGTGCCACGGGTCAACCTCCGGCCAGTGTGACCAAAGCTCTTACTGCGCTTTATGCGCTCGAATACCTTGGGCCTTCACACAGTTTTCAAACGCAATTGATCGCCGTCGGCAATGTGTCGGGGGGTGTTTTAGACGGAGACTTGGTGTTGCGGGGCGGTGGCGATCCAACGCTTGATACAAACGGTCTTGCAGATTTGGCTCGTATGTTGAGAGACGCGGGAATTCGCGAAGTCAAAGGGCGTTTTACCGTTTGGGGCGGGGCGTTGCCACATGTCGAGCAGATTGACGACAAACAACCCGCGCCAGCGGGGTATAACCCGTCGATTTCGGGATTGTCGCTGAATTTCAATCGTGTCCATTTCGAATGGAAAAAGGGCGCGAACGGTTACGCCGTTTCCATGGACGCACGCTCAAACAAGTATCGACCCGAAGTGTCTGTCGCTAAAATGAAAATCGCTAACCGCAATTTGCCTGTTTATACATATCAGCAGGTCAATGGCACCGATCGCTGGACGGTCGCGCGGTCTGCGCTTGGGCAGGGTGGCGCAAGGTGGCTGCCGGTTCGGCAACCGGAAAAATACGCTGGTGAAGTTTTTCGGGGTTTGGCGAGGGCGTTCGGGATTGTTCTGAAAGAGCCAAAGGTTACGCAGAGTGCACCGCGAGGTTCGGTTCTGGCATCGATTAAGAGCCCGCCGTTGATCAACATCCTGCAAGGAATGTTGAAGTATTCAACCAATATCACCGCTGAAATGGTCGGGATGGCGGCAAGTCAGGCACGGGGCGTTGCCATTTCGGATCTGCGCAGTTCGGCACAGGGTATGAACGCCTGGGCAGCGGAAACGTTGAACATGCAGAGCGCCAGATTGGTTGATCATTCGGGACTAGGAGAGGCGTCGCGGATGCGTGTCGATGAACTGGTCAAGGTTTTGAGTCTAAGCAATCGGCAAGCTGCGTTAAAGCCGATCATGAAGGAGATCGCGTTACGTGATCGTACCGGTAAGGTCGACAAGGCTCATCCCCTGAAAGTGCGCGCAAAAACGGGTACCTTGCACTTTGTTAGTGCGCTTGCGGGTTATGTCGACGCCCCCGGCGGAGCGGAGATGACCTTTGCGATCTTGACCGCAGACCTTGATGCACGAAAACGCCTGATTGGCCCGGATCGGGAAAGGCCAAAGGGTGCACGCACGTGGAACCGTAGATCGAAGACACTTCAGCAGTCACTTTTAGAGCGTTGGGGAAGCATCTATGGCTCTTGAGCCCAAGAGCCGGGGTGATCGATTTTCGACCTGGGGGCTCTTGTGGGGCGGCGTTGTCGCTATTTGGATCTGCGCAATTGGTGCAGAGTTTCTCGTTCAGAGCGCATGGCACACGCACCCTCTGGAAACGCCATCGGATACCGTGATTTTGCTCACCATGGATGGGGTGCGCATGCATGAGATGTTCGAAGGGTTGGACCCGGACCTCGCCAAGTCAAAAGGCGAGCAAACGTTAATGCCCTTTTTTACGAAGGAAATGGTTCCTCTGGGTGCGTTTTTGGGCGCGCGGGATTTCGGCAGTCGGTTTGAGTTGGGGCATCCGATTGGCATCAGTATGCCGTCGTACCATTCGATATTCACCGGGCGTTTTACATGGTGTTTCCGAAACGAGTGCGGTCCTGTTTGGGGGCAGACACTCTTGTCGCGCGTGATTGACACGTTTGGGCAAGGTGCGTTGGCGTTCTTTTCAACTTATGGGGACCTTTGCCCGGCTTTTTCCGTTCCGAATGATGTAACACAAATTTGTTTGGGCCGCTCCAACAACGTTGTTGAAAATTTCTCTGAAACGTTTGGATACAGACTTGGCGACAAGGATGCTGCGGTATTTTCTGTCGCGTATGTCCACGTCAAAGAAGCGAACCGCAAACTTATTTACGTTGGGCTTGAGGAGACGGACATAGCTGGGCATCTGGACCAGTATGATGACTACACGCGTATTTTGCGGGAATATGATCAGTATCTTCAATTTTTGGTCGCCGAGATTGATCGCCAGATTGCGACAGGGCGACGGGTGACGCTGATCGTGACAACGGATCACGCGCGTGGAAGTGGGGAAAACTGGGGCCAGCACCGATGGAGCATTAAAGGCACTGGCGACCTGTGGCTAGCTGCCTATGGCAGCGGCATTCGCCCGGTTGGGTTCGACGTCACTGGACCAAACCGGTCGCTTTATGATGTCCGCGCGACCATTGAATACCTGCTTGGTCTCGATGTTGCGCGCGCGGATGTCATGAGCGAAATTCTAGAAATTCCCTGACCCAAGTGGAAAGTGTCAGGAGATGTGGCGCGCGCGGGCCCCGCGCTCAATCCCGGCGGCGTGTAGCCTGTCGATTGTTAGCTCGTACCGGATTTCTTCAAGAAGGCGCAGCTCTGGTTCCGCCAAAGACCCATCCGCAGCCGCCACGTCACATGCGAGCGCATAAGCGGTTTCAAAGAAGCGTTCAGGCAGATTGTCACGGACCAAACCAAATAAGGCCGCCAGCCCGTCTTCCTGCTCGAAGAGATCGAAGACGATTTGGCTCACGATTTTCATGCGATCAATGTCATATTCAGCAAAAACCGGCAGATGGTTCACAGCGGACTGGATTTTGACCAACTCGGCTGTTCGTATATTCTCGTCACTTGCAGAGACGGCGACCATTACGGCGACCAGGCAATCTTGCGGGGTGAGCGGAGTAAGTATGTCTTGGGACAAATATCGTTCCTCGCGATAACGGCGTTGCAGTGCAGAATATTGACTGGCACCGTCAGGAGCAATAGGTAGCGGCGCATTGCCCTGTACATTGTCGTATGGGGAGCGAAACACCGCCTGAACCGGAGAAGAAAATGTCTGAACTGCGCGAAGCAGCCCTCGTATCGAAAGCATGGCCCTTTGAAGAAGCGCGCCGGGTGCTGAAACGGTACAAGGACAAGGCTCCGGAAAAGGGGTATGTTCTGTTTGAAACGGGTTATGGGCCATCGGGTTTACCGCATATTGGCACCTTCGGAGAGGTCGCGCGCACAACAATGGTGCGTCGCGCATTTGAAGCA
The DNA here is from genome assembly GCF_003014475.1 of Shimia abyssi. Classification (GTDB taxonomy): domain Bacteria; phylum Pseudomonadota; class Alphaproteobacteria; order Rhodobacterales; family Rhodobacteraceae; genus Shimia; species Shimia abyssi. Next base: position 55,408 of record NZ_PYGJ01000012.1, read on the forward strand.
ATCTCTGACATTCCGACCAAGTTAATCTGTTTCTCCGATGACCTTGACGGCATGCGTAAAGTGCCCGGCAATGTCCCTAATCCCGATGCGTTGCAGACGTATCTCCAGATGCCGCTCACATCAGTTCCGGATCCGTTTGGTGAATACCCAAGTTTTGGTGAATACAACAACGCGATGTTGCGCCGGTTTCTGGACACGTTTGGATTTGATTACGAGTTCTACTCGGCGCGCGACTTTTATCGGTCCGGTCAGTTTGACGAAATCCTAAAGCGGGCCGTTGATCGGTATGACGATGTCATGGCCATAATGCTCAAAAGCTTGCGTGAGGAACGGCAGAAATCCTATTCGATTTTCTTACCGATCCATCCGGAAACTGGGCGTGTTTTGTATGTACCCATGAAGAAGGTTTGCAAAGAAACCTACACTGTGACCTTCGATGACGAAGACGGCAAGGAGTGGACTCTTCCCGTTACGGGCGGGAATGTGAAGCTTCAATGGAAGCCTGACTTTGGCGCGCGCTGGGCCGCCTTGGATGTGGATTTTGAGATGTATGGCAAAGAACACGCCACCAACGAAAAGATCTATGACGCGATTTGTCGTAAGTTGGGTGGACGCCAGCCAAACCATTTCTCTTACGAGTTGTTTCTCGATGAAAATGGTCAAAAGATCTCCAAGTCTTCGGGCAATGGTGTGTCGATCGATCAGTGGCTGACATATGCCTCCGCCGAGAGCTTGGCCTATTTCATGTACCAAAAACCCAAAACGGCCAAGCGTATGCATTTTGATGTCATTCCAAAGGCTGTCGACGAATACCATCAACAATTGCGCGCCTATCATGGGCAAGACATCAAGGCGCAGTTGAACAATCCTGTTTGGCATATCCATGGCGGCGACGTGCCTGAGAGCAACTTAGTTGTGCCTTTCGCAATGCTATTAAATTTGGCGTCCGTGGCCGGCGCCGAGGAGAAAGATCAGCTTTGGGGCTTCATTCAGCGGTACGCGCCAGAGACCAGCGCCGCGACGCATCCGGACATGGATGATGCGGCCGGGTTTGCCGTGCGGTACTTCAATGATTTTGTGAAGCCATCCAAGGTTTACCGCGCACCCACAGAGGATGAGCGTGCGGCGCTTGAAGAACTTCGTGATAAGCTCAAGGCATGGGATGGCGGTTTGGATGCTGAGGCATTGCAATCGCTGGTGTTCTCGGTTGGGCGGGACCGCTTTGACCCGATGAGAGACTGGTTCAAGGCCCTTTACGAGGTTTTGCTTGGTGCATCACAAGGGCCTCGGTTTGGTGGCTTCATTGCGCTTTACGGTGTAGCGGAAACAGTCGATCTGATCGAAGCCGGTCTGGCTGGTGAGCTTACACAGGCTGGTTCCTGAACACCTGCCTGCTGACCATGGTTGGCGTCCTGCTCAGGCGCCAACCTTTTGATCCGCTGAGCCGACCCTTGCGTAACCACAGCGTGGAGGGTTTCGTTATGAAGAATTTTATGGCCATCATGTTTGCCGTTTGCCTGGGGTTTCCAGGAGCAGCGCAAGAACAACACATTGAAGATGTGATCCGCCAGCAAATGCAGGCATTTCAGCGCGACGATTTTGACGGCGCATTTGATTTTGCTTCGGATGGCATTCAGCAATTTTTCCAAACCCCGGATAATTTTGGAAACATGGTGCGTCGCGGCTATCCGATGGTCTATCGGCCCGATAACGTTCAGTTTTTGGAGTTGCGAGAGGTGGCGGGCAACCTCTGGCAGAAAATTATTGTAACTGACGCCACCGGAGTCGTGCATTTCTTGGACTATCAGATGCTCGAAACGTCAGAAGGATGGCGTATCGGTGCAGTGCGATTGCTTGAAGCACTAGAGGTAGGTGTTTGAAAGCAACGCTTAAAGTGTTGATTTTGATAAATTATTTACAGCACAGGTGCACTTTGAGAATACGACCGTAACGTTCCCATAATCCCATTGAAAGAGCCTTTTTGATATCCCGTGTCCGTTCCGGTGACGCGCATCGGAGCATAAATCTTGCAGTCTATGAGCCGGCACTTGGGTATGGCCCGAGGTGCGGAAAGGGATTTGATGAACAAGGCGATTACCGATGGTGTGCTGTTTATGCCACCCAATTTTGCGAACGGTCTGGACGTATGGTCCAGCGGCGACGGTACTCCGGGGTCTGACACATACGAAAACGCTGTAAATGCGGCTTTTGTTCCTGCTGACCAAGATTTTGGCGGCTGTCTTGAAGTGCTTAAAACCAGCAGCACGCAGAAACTGCGCTATATGGGCGAAACGCCTATCTTGCCCGGTTGCTATCTGCGCATTACGGCACGGGTCAAAGCCATCAGCGGTAACCTTCCTGCGGTTCGAATCGCCGGTTGGGCTGGGAATGGCAGCAATGGGCATGTCTCAGGTCTCACAGAAGTTGGCCCTTCGACAACTCTTCAGAGCTACGGCGAAGTAGTCGAAGTTTCGGCAATTGTGGGATCGGGAGACCGCAATGGCGTCGATATGGTTTGGGGCGACGCACCCGTCTATGGCCATTTCGGGCTTGACCTGACTGGTTCCAACGGCGGGGTTGTGCGGATTGATGACATCCAGATTGAGGATATCACTAGCGTCTTTCACCGGGATATAATGAACTGGGTCGACGTAAAAGATTATGGAGCCAAAGGAGACGGCAGTTCGGACGATGCGGATGCATTTGAAGCAGCAAATGCGGCGGCAAACGGGCGTAAAGTGCTTGTTTCCGAGGGGACTTTTTTCCTTGGTCGCAGTGTAACATTTGCCACGCCGGTGGAATTTGAAGGTACGGTCACAATGAATGCGGCGAGTATTTTCTCGTTGACCAAGAACTTCGATCTTCCGACTTACATTGACGCGTTCGGCAATGAAGAGCTGGCCTTCAAGAAGGCCTTCCAGTCTTTACTCAACAATTCAGACCATGAAGGTCTGGATCTTGGTGGGCGTCGCATTACGGTTACCGAGCCGATCGATATGCAGGCGATCGTGCCAAAACGGTCCGAATTTGCTCAACAACGCCATATTTATAACGGGCAGTTTTACGTAACGGGCGACAGTGCGTGGGATTCTGACATCGTAACCAGCCAAGCATCATATTCTCCCAGTGAAGGCCGCACGCTGAGCAATGTCTCTAACGTTGCGAACATTCAGGTTGGCTCGCTGGTCACAGGGAATGGCGTAGGCCGAGAAATCTATGTGCGATCCAAGAATGTCGCAACTCAGGAAGTGACACTGACAAAGCCGCTTTATGACGCACAAGGGACGCAGAATTATACATTCACGCGGTTCAAATACCTGCTTGATTTTAGTGGCTTCTCGTGGCTTTCCCAAATGTCGATTTCAAATATTGAGTTTCTCTGCAATGAGCGTGCTAGTGGTATCTTGCTTTCGCCCTCTGGCGTGATTTTTCGTATCCGGGATTGTTCAATCACACGCCCCGGTATGCGTGGCATTACGTCTCCGGGCGAAGGGTGTCAGGGGATGTTTGTGGATCGCTGCCAATTCATTACACGTGAAGGTGGGGTGCGTGCCCAGGATCGCGAGACAATTGCCATCAATACAAACGCAAATGACGTCAAGGTGCGGAATAATCGCTCAAGCCAATTCCGTCACTTTGCCGTAATTGGTGGTGCCAACGCAACTGTAACGGGCAACCACTTTTTCCAAGGTGACGCTGAGAACGACGGAGTTCGCACAGCCGGGATCGTCTTGTCCCAAGGATACACTTCCACAACGATTGATGGGAACTACATAGACAACTGTTCGATCGAATGGACCAACGAATATGACTCCGATCCCGATTTTTCGGGCGGATTTTCGTTTGGTGCGCTCTCTGTGACTGACAACGTTTTCTTTTCAGGCGATGTCGCACCCTGGTTTGCCTATGTGGTGATCAAGCCCTATGGACGCGATCATTTCATCACCGGGATGAACGTGACCGGGAACAAATTCCGCACGATCCACGGATCCATTGACCGGGCCGAGAGGGTGGATACCAGTTTCGCCGATCTGGATATGGCCAAAGGCAAGAATGTTCTGTTTACAGGAAATACATTCCACAACATTGAAAAGGCGGCCTCTAATCCGCTGAGAGTAGAACATGATCAGAACAGTGTCAGTTCGAGCTGGAGTGTGGACAGTGACGGGAAACTTCCCTTCGGCGGGCGGTGTCGATCCGTTGAATCGGTGGTGGCGACGTCAGCGTTGAAAAACTCAAACAATGTTACGGTTTACACCGCTCCATATGTCAGCTTGCAACAGGGCTCGGCAGGGGATCGGGCGGTATTGAATTGGGAAACGGCGTTGCGCGGCGATGTAACCGTTGTGATGCGAATGGACTAGAAGCAATTGTATGGGCGGCTATTTGCAGCCGCCCAAACAATCTAGTTGTCTTGACGGGATCTCGATTCCCGCCACACAAGAATGATAGCGGCCCCGATGATCAATGACGCCCCGAGCCATGAAATTAAATCTGGTAGCACAGAGAACACCAGCGCGTCATATAAAGCTGCAAAGGCTAGGGTCGTGTAGAAAAAGGGTGCGACAAAGCTGGCTTCTGCGCGCAACATTGCGTTAACAAAACACGCTTGCGCAGCCGCCATCAAGACACCCACACCCGCAAGCGCGAGCCATTGTGCAGGGGTCGGGGATGCCCAAACAAAGAATACAGCAACTGATGATATCGTGAGGCCAATTGCATTGTTCACCAACAATATCTGAAAAGGCTTCTCGCGACGTGCGAGCAATTTGATGAAAATCAGCTCGCCACCCAGGCAAAGAGCTGCGGCAAGTGCAAGGACAGCGCCAAGTTCGATCGCTCCACTTCCCGGTCGGACGAGGATCAATGCGCCAGCGAATGCAACGGCGGCAGAGCCCCATCTCCAAATGCCAATGCGTTCCCCGAGAAACGGAATAGCCAGCAACATACCGACAACTGGGTTCAAAAAGCTGATCGCGGTGGCATCGGACAGCGGTATAAAGGCGGCTGCTGCAAACATTAGCGTGACGCCACCCCATCCCAAAGTAGATCGCCCCAAGTGCAATCCTAACGCGGGCTTTGTGAACTTTGGGCGCATAATCATGGCAACCAGCGAGATTGCCATGAACGCAAACAAAAAACGGCCATGACTGATTTGCAAAGGGTTGAGTGCGGGGCCAAGCGTGTTTGTCCCCAATGCTTTGGCAAGTAAGGTTGTCCCGGCGGCAAAGGCGGATGCAGCTAAGGTTAAAGTGGCGGCAAGCGCAGGCTGATTTTGGCCTTGTTCGCCATTTGATGCTTCAGTCATGTCTTCTCTATGATGCGGCGTGTCAAAGGAGACAAGCCGAAGCGCGTTTTTTTCTCTTCCCTTTTACGCTGCCCACGCGTAAAGGGATCACATGATCCAAAGCGCACATATCTTGATTTTGCGACGCCGACGCTAAACAGCGCCTTCGGCTTTTGATCTATTGCGGCAAAATTTGACGCAGCCTTTTCCATAGTCATTGACGAATTGACCCCAAGTGTTGCAGTCACTGGGTTCTACAAAACAAAAGGATGATCCTGATGATCCCGTCCGTACTACCTACCTATTCCCGTGCACCTTTGACGTTTGTTAAAGGTGAAGGCAGCTGGATGATTGAGGCAGACGGGCGACGTTTCCTCGATCTGGGTGCAGGGATCGCGGTGAATGTGCTTGGTCACGCCAATCCGGTGCTGGTCGATGCATTAACAGAGCAGGCAGGAAAACTATGGCATGTCTCCAACCTCTACAACATTGAGCAGCAACAATCGCTGGCTGACAAGCTGGTGGCGACAACGTTCGCTGATACTGCCTTTTTCACAAACTCCGGAACAGAAGCCTGTGAGTTGGCAGTCAAAATGGCGCGCAAGTATTGGAATGACAAAGGTCATCCAGAGCGGGTTGAGATTATCGGCTTTGAAGGGGCGTTCCATGGGCGCAGCTCGGCTGGCATCGCCGCGGCTGGTAGTAACAAGCTGACGAATGGTTTCGGACCTCTATTGCCCGGCTTTGCTCAGGTTCCTTGGGGTGATGTGGATGCGGCACAGGCGTTAATCTCAGATAAAACCGCCGCCGTGATTGTTGAACCTGTTCAAGGAGAGGGCGGTATTCGTCCTCTGGCAGATTCTGATCTAAAGGCGCTACGCGCCATGTGTGACGAAGCTGGTATTCTGCTAATCTTTGATGAGGTTCAATGCGGTGTCGGGCGCACAGGGCGTTTGTTCGCGCATGAATGGGCTGGCGCATATCCAGATATCATGATGGTTGCCAAGGGTATTGGCGGCGGATTTCCCCTCGGAGTGGTTCTTGCAACTGAGGATGCAGCAAGCGGTATGACCGCAGGCACCCACGGTTCGACATATGGCGGCAATCCTTTGGCATGTGCCGTTGGGTGCGCAGTGATGGACGCCGTTACAGAACCCTCCTTTCTTGACGATGTGAACCGGCGTGCTGGGCTGTTTCGGCAAAAGCTCGAAGGCTTGGTTGCGGCGCATCCGGATGTTTTTGAATCCGTCCGTGGATCGGGGCTGATGCTGGGGCTAAAGTGCCACGTGGCCTGTGGCGATGTGGTCTCGGCAGGTTACGAAAACGAAGTGGTCACGGTGCCTGCGGCGGACAATGTTGTGCGCTTGCTTCCGCCTCTCAATATCACTGACAAAGAATTATCAGAGGCCGTTTCCAGGCTCGACGCTACCGCGTCGCAGATGTCGGCTTCGCTAAAGGATTAATAACATGAATCATTTCCTTGATATCAACAAGACCAGCGTCGAAGAATTGCGGGGCATGATAGACAGCGCCAAGGCGATTAAATCTGCGCGCAATGGCCGCCCCAAAGGCGCATTGGACGACGACCAGCCACTCAAAGACCACATGGTCGCGCTGATTTTTGAGAAACCCTCGACGCGAACCCGGGTGAGCTTTGATGTCGGTGTGCGTCAGATGGGCGGACAGACGATGGTACTGTCCGGTAGCGAAATGCAATTGGGCCATGGTGAAACTGTTGCTGACACGGCGCGTGTCTTAAGCAGGTATGTGGATATGATTATGATCCGCACCTTTGAAGAGGCGACTTTGCTGGAAATGGCCGAACATGCGACGGTGCCGGTAATCAATGGTCTGACAAATCGTACGCATCCGTGCCAGATCATGGCTGACATTCTGACGTATGAAGAGCATCGCGGACCAATTGCAGGCAAGAAAGTTGTGTGGTGCGGCGATGGGAACAATGTGTTTGCCAGCTTTGCGCATGCAGCGGGGCAATTCGGCTTTGACCTGACATTTTCGGGACCCGAACCATTGGATCCGGAAATGGGTTTTGTTGAGGAAGCGCGCGCAAAAGGCGCCTCTGTGGACATTGAACGTGACCCGGCCAAAGCCGTGCATGAAGCCGATTTGGTTGTGACGGACACATGGGTCAGCATGCACGATGCTCCGTCGGCGCGTGAACGGCGACACAACCAGCTGCGTCCTTATCAGGTGAATGCAGAGCTAATGGCCCATGCAAAGGATGATGCCTTGTTTATGCATTGTCTTCCAGCCCATCGAAACGAAGAGGCGACGAACGTGGTGATGGACGGCCCGAATTCGGTGATTTTTGACGAGGCGGAGAACCGTCTGCACGCGCAAAAGGCGGTTATGAAATGGGCACTGCAAAGGTAATTTTTGCGGCTGTGCTATTTAATGGCGCGGGCTCCTTGGGTTCGCGTTTTTCTTTTAGAAACTCGGTCAAAAAATTGCCTCAAATTCGGCATAGTTAACGAGGTGGGCGTTAAACGCTAATAGTACAAATTTTGGGGAACCATCTTGTCAGACACTGCGCTTGCACATGGGCATGGACCCAAAATAGTCATTGCTGGAGCGGGCAGTGTCGGGTGTTTTGTCGGCGGATTGTTGGCGCGTGGGCTTCATGATGTCACTTTTCTGATGCGTTCTGACAAGTTGGAGGAAATTTCGCGACAAGGGTTGATGCTCAGCGATTATGGCGATCTCGACGAAGAGCTCCCTCCGGATAGCGTGCATCTGACAACGGATCCGGCAAGCTTGGCTAGTGCAGACATCATCCTGGTATCGGTGAAAAGTGGCTCCACGCAGGACATGGCCGGGCACATTGCGCGTTTTGCGCCTAAAACGGCTGTTGTTGTAAGCCTACAAAATGGCATCAAGAATGTCGGCGTATTGCGCGATGCCTTGCCAAATCGCGACGTGCGTGCCGGGATCGTTTTGTTCAATGTGGTTTCAATGGGCGGCGGTCACTTCCATCGCGGCACGAGCGGCGACATTTTGATCGAAAGAGGGCGCGGCCACATTTCGAGAACCTTGTCCGTTGCGGATCTGGAGATTCACGAGCGCAAGCGCATGCGCCAGCTGCAATTGGGCAAGCTGTTGATAAATTTGAATAATGGGTTGAACGCCCTGTCCGGACTTCCCCTTAAGCGGCAGATAAACGAAATGCGTTGGCGGCGTTTGATTGCGGCGCAAATGTCCGAAGCTCTGCGCGTTTTGGATGCTGCGGGACTTGAACCTGTGAACCCTGTGTCTGGCACGATACCGATTTCCAAGATGCCATCGTTATTGCGGTTGCCCACTTTGCTGTTCCGGCTGGCGGCCAACATAATGGTATCGATCGATCCCCACGCGCGCAGTTCGATGTGGGATGATCTGAAAAATGGCCGTTCGACTGAGATCGACGAGTTGCAGGGCGAGATTGTGAGTTTGGCCAAGGCCGCAGGGATCCAGGCGCCAATCAATCAGAGAGTGTTTGAGTTGATAAAACAGGCCGAAGCAATTGGTGCGGGTTCGCCCCACATGAACCCAAAAGACGTCCGAGGGCGATAAAGGGCGCGCGCAAATGGATGTGACACATTTCCATGCTAATTTGGAAACTGCCTCAATAGCTGCTTTAGTTCCGGTTCATCCACCAATCTTGCCGCATCTTTTGCGGGAAACCACTCGCGATTGCGTTGCTTCATCTCCGGGAACTCATCGGAAATTTTCTTGACGGCCATTTTGAACACGGAAACTTGGACAGGCACCGACGTGCCATCCCTCAATCTTTTGTCGTAATGGTAGGTGCCAACTGGCGTCCTGTCGGCTTTGGCCTTTCTGACTCCGGCCTCTTCCCAAGCTTCTTGCTGTGCACTTCCTATCTCGTCCAAGCCTTTGATAATCCACCCCTTTGGGAGGACCCAGCGACCTGTGTCACGCGATGTAATCAGCAATATCCGTGCGCCCAAATCCGTATTGCGGACACACAGCGCCGCAACTTGCCGCCTTGGCACATTGGCTGTCAAAACATCGGCGCCAGAATGCGCCTCTTTGCGTGCAACGGTCATATTTCCTGCTCAGTTCTTTTTTGTATTAACTTAGTATATACATTTGCCGGCGCAATTGCAACGTCGTGATGGATTATGACCGATATTTTGTGGGTTTTTGGGCGAAAGCAAGCTCACTGTCTGCGTTTGACGCGCAAAGTTGGATCAGCTTGCGTGGGGTCTTCGGGCCACGGGTGTTTTGGGTAACGTCCGCGCATGTCTTTTCGCACGTCGGCATAAGAGCTCTGCCAAAAGCCGGGCAGGTCCATTGTGGTCTGGACCGGACGTTTTGCGGGTGAAAGCATAGTAACACGTAGCGGGATGCCGCCAACATTTGGGTGCGTCAACTGGCCAAATAACTCTTGAATGCGCAATTCGATGGCGGGGTGTTCGCCGGAATAGTCTATTGGTATCCGGCGATTAAGTGGCGTCGTGAAATGCGCTGGAGCTTTGCGGTCAAGCAGATGCATCTGAGCCCAATCAAGACGCGCGCGCAAGGCTGGCAGCAGGTCAAATTTTTTCCAATGATCTGACGTGCGGACGCCCGCGATATGGGGTAGCAACCAGTCCTCGAGCGTGTCCAAGAGGATCTCATTGCTCATGTCCGGCAGGTCATTTCCTGCATTGCGAACAAGGGTGACGCGCGCTATAAACCGTTTTGCCGCATCAGAGGGCGCGATGCCAAGGTCTCTTACACCGTCCAGCATGGCATGCGCGATAGCGTCGCTGGGGGCGTCCTTCCAGATGCGGTCGTCCAATGCGATTGCACCGAATCTCTCTTGGCGTCGAGCAATCACGCGGCGTTCGCGTTTTGACCATTCGCAAGTGTCGTTCCAGTCGATTTGATCTGCAAAAAGGTGGCGAACCTCACTTTCGTCAATCTGGATTGCCTGCCTTATGCGGGCTTCGCGTGGGTTGCCATCGGTGTCGGTGGCAACGATCAGCCGCGCATTTGCAAGTGGGTCCGCGTCGTCGAGGATGGCCCCCTTGCCACCCGAAAGGACAAAGCGCGGTGTGTCGCCCTTTCGACGCAGCCCAACACGGTCGGGATATGCCAATGCAGCCATTTCGGACAGGCTTAACCCTTCTTGCATCGCGGAATTTGACGATTTTGCAAGGCGTTTGGCCTCGTCCCGAATTGTGTGCAATGTAGTGCGGTTAACCTGGTAGGGGCGGCGCTCAGAGAAAGATTTTAGGTCGCGCAGGGCTTCGATACGCAAGGATAGGTCAACTGGCGCACCTTTGGTCAGCGGGTCACGCGCGCCAAGCAGGGCGGCAAGCGGTGCTGCACCTTTCCCTGCGACGGCGAGCATATGAGCAAGGCGCGGGTGCAGCGGGAAGCGCGTCAATGCCTTGCCGTGCTCGGTGATGCGGTTGTCCTGATCAAGTGCATTCAGCATTCGAAGGACTGATTGAGCCTCTGCAAAACTGCCCGGGTTGGGCGCGGATAGAAAGGCTAGGTCACTGGGTTTGGCGCCCCAAAACGCCAACTCAAGCGCGAGGCCGGCGAGGTCTGCAGATTCGATCTCGGCAGGTGGGAAGGGCAGGAGGCCGCCTTCCTCGCCCTTGGTCCACAGTCGATAACAAATCCCTTCGGCCACGCGTCCTGCGCGCCCCTGCCGCTGGGTGGCTTCGGCCCGTGTGACGCGCTCTGTCACGAGTCGCGACATGCCTGAGCCGGGATCGTACCGGGCCCTGCGTGCAAGGCCGGCATCGACGACAACGCGAACATCTTGGATCGTAAGCGATGTCTCGGCAATAGAGGTGGCAAGGACGACCTTGCGCCCATTTGGTGCAGGACGGATTGCGGCTTGCTGGTCCTTGAAGGGCATTGCTCCAAATAGGGGCAGAACCGTGCACTCGGCTGGGAGCTTTAACATGGCCTGCGTGCGTCTGATTTCACCCTCGCCAGGAAGAAAGACGAGCACGCCACCGTTTGTTTCGCCAATGGCCCTTTCCACAACCCGCGCGGTGGCGGCTTCGATGCGCTCGCGTTTGGGAATTGGTGCGTCGAGCCAGCGTGTTTCGACGGGATATGCGCGCCCTTGAGATGTGACGACGGGCACATTGCCCATAAGCGCAGCAACCGGCTCTGCATCGAGCGTTGCGGACATTGCTAATAGGGTCAGGTCTTCGCGCAGCGCGTCTGCGATTTCGAGGCACAGAGCAAGCCCGAGGTCGGCATTTAGGGAACGTTCGTGAAATTCGTCGAAGACAACCGCACCAATGCCCGAAAGCTCTGCGTCGCTTTGAATCATTCGGGTCAGGATGCCCTCGGTGACAACTTCGATCCGTGTTTCCGCACTTGTTCGGGCCTCGCCCCGAACGCGGTATCCAACTGTTTGGCCTGGTTTTTCGCCCAACGTTTGCGCCATGCGTTCGGCAGCTGCGCGGGCAGCGAGCCGACGGGGTTCGAGCATCAGGAGCTTGCCACCCGATAATCCGGCCTCAAGTATGGCAAGGGGAACAACCGTGGTTTTCCCAGCACCGGGCGGGGCTTGCAGCACGGCGCGCTTGCTGGCTCTTAGGGCAGTGATCAGTTCGGGAAGGACATCGTGAATGGGTAGGTGCGCGCTCATGAAAGTCTTATCCGGCAGGGCCGTGGGCTAGTCCAGCCGTTTTAGCGTGGCGGCCCCATGGCGCGTGGTGACGCGCAAATGTTCGGCACGCCAGATATCATCGTCGCCCAAACGATATGTGACAATCAAGGGCGAGGCTTTTAGTTCGCTCAACTCTTCGTTCGAATACCCGCCAATGCGCTCATAAGTACCTGCGCAAGTGAGTGTGTCGGCTTCGCGGGTCTGATCCATCAACGTAATCCGAACAAGACGGGTGCCGTCGAATTGCGTTTGGTCAATTGCGCACACTGTCGTTTGATCCTGATCACGTAAGATCCGCCACATGACAGTCATCGGATCTTGGGCGCCCTGCTTGGCAGCGTCTGAAATTGCAACCGCTGGCGCATCAGTACCCTTGGTTTTTAGCGGCCGTCCGTCGTCAAATTGAAGTTCGGTTTCCGAAACGCGCTTACCCGTGTCGATGAAACCGACATACGAAAGCGGGGTAAACGCATTCTCGGTGATGCGGCCGTGCGATGACACGCTAAATCTGATTCGGCGCAGGATCCCTGCTAAACCAGTGGTATTGAACGCGCCTGTTCCGCGATAGCGATTTGCATCTTCTGAGGCGTCAATGCGCAGCTCGCCAACCTTGATGCCTAGCCCACGCACGGACCAGATCTGTGTCTCTGCAACAGCCGTCGAAGCCGTCAGAAGAGCTGCGGCGCAGGGAAGCGACCGCGTGAGAAGCCGACCAAACGCGGCGCTGTGGGCTGGACAAAGGGGACGGGGTCGCGGCATGTACGTTTTCCAAGACACAAGGCGGGTTGTTTGGCATGGATATCGCAAAATTACGCGACGGGATATTGAAACAAGACCGACGGGCGCTGGCGCGCGCAATAACGCTTGTGGAAAGTGCCCGCGCTGATCATCGCGCCTTGGCGAGTGAACTTCTTGATGGCCTGCGTGAGGTCGGAAAGCAAGCGCTTAGGATTGGTCTGTCCGGTACGCCGGGTGTGGGCAAATCCACCTTTATCGAGAGTTTCGGCATGATGTTGACAGGCAAGCGGCTGAAAGTTGCTGTTCTTGCTGTGGACCCGTCCTCAACGCGCTCAGGTGGGTCCATTTTGGGCGATAAAACGCGTATGGAACGGTTGAGCCGAGATCCGAACGCCTTTATTCGCCCATCACCAAGCCAGTCGCATCTTGGCGGGGTCGCGCGCCGCACTCGCGAGGCTGTGGCGCTGTGCGAGGCTTTTGGTTTCGATGTCGTTCTGATCGAAACAGTCGGTGTAGGGCAATCGGAAACCGTGGTTTCAGAAATGTCAGACCTTTTTTTGCTGCTTCTAGCACCGGCTGGTGGCGATGAATTGCAGGGGGTCAAGCGTGGTATCATGGAGATGGCTGACATCATCTTAGTAAATAAGGCTGACGGTGACTTGAAGTCGGCCGCAATGCGAACTTGCGCTGATTATGCCGGAGCCTTGCGACTGTTGCGCAAACGCCCGCAAGATCCAGAAGGGTTTCCTAAAGCTATGACTGTTTCAGCACTGCAGGAAGACGGGCTATTGGGTGCCTGGGAAGAGATTACAACGTTAACCGATTGGCGTCGCGAGGCGGGGCATTGGTATCGGCGGCGCGCATTGCAGGCGGACTACTGGTTCCACGAAGAAGTGCGTCAGGGGGTTCTGGCGCGATTGGAGACCGGCACCGCAAAAACAGCTATTGAACGTTTCGGCGCAGAGGTGAGTGCAGGGCGCGTCACCCCATCGGCAGCAGCAGACAAGGTATTGGCCTTGCTTGACGTCAAATCGTCCTGAATCACTTGACGCCCCCCCGAAATGGGCCTAATGACGCCAAACGAAATTCCGGGCGCTGTCCTTGGCGGCGCCCAATTGCTTTGACGGGGCCGATCCCCGCCGACCGAAAAACGAGGATGTACCCATGTCGCGCCGTTGCGAATTGACCGGAAAAGGCCCGATGACTGGCAACAATGTCAGCCACGCCAACAACAAAACCAAGCGTCGCTTCCTGCCTAACCTGAACGACGTGACACTTCAGTCCGAGACTTTGGGTCGTGGCGTTAAGCTGCGCATCTCGGCGTCGGCCCTGCGCTCGGTAGATCACCGTGGTGGTCTGGACGCGTTCCTTGCAAAAGCCAAGGATATCGAGCTGTCAGCCAACGCACTGAAAGTCAAGAAAGAGATCGCCAAAGCACAGGCAGCAAACGCCTGAACGCTTTGATCGATTGAATCGGTTTTACAGCCCTGTCTAGCTCTAGACAGGGCTGTTTCCTTTTGTCGCAAGACAATTTGGGGTGAACGTGATCATTTGTTTTTAATGGCAAAATTGCGCTCATATCTTTCCGCGTTGATGGTGTTTGTGCTGGTGTTAACCGGTCACAGCCTGGCGATTGCGCGCGGAATGCCGGGTGCGTCAGGTTACGCCGAATATTGTATTGGCGAAACCGCCGTCATGGTGCCTGTCGACGCAGAAGGCAACCCGATCGGACCTGCGCACGTCTGCCCTGACATCAGCCTGTCTTTACTCAACTGGATTGCCGAATCGCCACTCGTGATTGTTCCGGTCACAGGAGCCGTTTCACGCGAAAGCACGCAAAGGCATCGGGATGCTCCTGCGATTCGTCGAAAACTACCTTCGACGCGCGCTCCGCCTATTCTGTTGTGATTTCAAGAAACGCCCTGAAATAACGACTACATTGGACAGGAGACTGACATGTCTTTCAAAACGTTTTCATTGGCCATCATCACGGCCACAACCCTTGCGCTGCCTGCCCGCGCCGATCCAGTTATCAGCGTTTCAGACGCTTATGCGCGCGTTTCAAGCCCTGTTGCCAAGTCAGGAGCTGCGTTTCTGGTGATCGAGAACACGGGAGACGAAGCGGATCAGCTTTTGGGCGCAACCTCCGACATTGCAAAGCGTGTCGAATTGCACACCCATCTCTCTGATGCAGATGGTAATATGCAGATGCGGCATGTGAAAGAGGGGTTTTCGATCCCAGCAGGTGGGTCGCACGCGCTGGAACGGGGTGGCGATCACGTGATGTTCATGGGGCTGACCAACGGACTTGAGCATGGAGACGTGGTGACTGTGACACTGACCTTTGAAAAGGTGGGCGAGCTTACCATCGAAGTGCCGGTTGATCTGGAGCGTAAAGCCCAACATGGCGGCCATAAACACGGCGAATGATGGCAGGCAAGTGATTTGCCTCAATCCATCCCGGATATCGGAGCAGCTTTTGAAAAAACACACTGAATCGACCCGATAGGGCCGATTCAGCCGACGCGGCCAAGCTCGGCGTTGACCCATGCAGGCACCGTTTGGGTCGCTGGCCCAAAAAGCGTTTCGGCGAAATCAGAAACGTTTGCTGATGGTTCTAAGTTAATTTCAACAGTATGCGCGCCAAATTGAGCTGCTTGCAGCGCAAAGGAAGCAGCAGGATAGACCTCTCCAGAGGTGCCGATGGCCGCAAACACGTCGGCCTGCATCAGATGCTCGTGGATGGCATCCATGAGATAAGGGGTTTCTCCGAACCACACGACGTCGGGGCGAGTTGCGTTTGCTTTGCAAGTTGGGCACGTGTCTGTTGTGCGCATTGTTACGGGCGCAGTCCAGCGCGCGCCACATGTATCACACAGGGCACCCGCAAGGATCCCATGCATGTGAAGGACATTTTGCGCGCCCGCTGCCTCGTGCAGGCCGTCAACGTTCTGTGTGATGATGATCACGTCTCCTGCGTGCTGTTGTTCAAGCTTGGCCAACGCATTGTGTGCCGCATTGGGCATTGCAGCTGCGCTATTGGCGCGCCGGGCGTTATAAAAGCTGTGCACTAGATCAGGATTGCGCGCAAACCCTTCGGGTGTGGCGACATCGTCTAAATCATACTTGGTCCAGAGCCCGTCCACATCGCGAAAGGTGCCCAGCCCGCTTTCGGCGCTGATGCCTGCCCCTGTCAGGATCACGATCTTTTCTGCCATGCCCGGCCTCTGCCCAAACCTTTGATTGAACCCGCACTGTTGCAAGTCACACGCATCCGGGCAACGCTAGTGTACCTGTTTGCCCAGAGAGGATGCCATGAAAATCTTGTTTGTTTGTCTGGGTAACATCTGCCGCTCACCGGCGGCGGAAGGGGTCTTTCGTAGTTTAGCGCCCGAGACGATAACGGATAGCGCCGGTACAGCTGGCTGGCATGTCGGCAAGCCACCTTATCGCCCCATGCAAGAAGCCGCCGTGGATTGGGGATATGACATCTCCGATTTACGGGCGCGCCAGTTTTCGATCCAGGATTTTGCTAGGTTTGATCTGATTGTGGCGATGGATGCCAGTAACGTCACAGACATTGAAGCGCTGCGCCCGGCTGGGAATGAGACGCCAGTGCGATTGTTTACTGATTATGCTGCCGCTGAAGGAGCAAGCGAAGTCCCTGACCCGTATTATACGCGTGACTTTGACGGGGCACTGCGCTTGCTGGTTGCATGTGCAAACGGGCTGAGAACTTTGATCCAAGAGGATGCAAGTATTTCAAAATCTTGAAACTCTAATGGTTTCAAATATCTAGGGCTTCAAAGTGACCTTCCAGCCACGGAAACTGCTCTGTTACCGGATCGATCATGTGTTTTTGTAACAAGGTTCGCAGGGTTTGTGCCACATCACGCGGTACAGTTTCAGCCCAATCCTCGCGCGCATAGAGTGAGATGTTGCGGCTGAGCGGAGCAAAGGGCAACGGATACATGCTCACATGTTCGTGGAAGCGAGCGGCACGAAAATAGCTTAGTGGTGTGGTGATGGCCCAGCCGATGCCGCGCGACACCATTGATAAGAGGGTGGGGTTTGATCCAATCTCAAAACGATCTGCAAATGTCAGGCCACAACTTTTCAAGTGGGTCTCGATCTGGCGTGAAATCAACTGTTCTCGTTCGTAGCGCAGCATTGGCAAGTCGCTGAGCACATCCAGCAAATGCGTAGCGCCCGCTACGGCTTCGGTTGGCGCAACTAGTACAAAAGGATCGCGCGCCAGCGAGTATTCGGTAATTCCTTCGGTGACGTCGCCAGTCGAAGCCGCGACCCCCAAATGTAGCTCTCTATCGCGCAAAGCCTGACTGATTTCATGGCTCGGGGCGGTGATCAATCGAAACTGACAATTGGTCAGCGACTCGGCCAATGTCGTGACGAGGCGCGGAGTGAGATCGTTGTCGAAGTCGTCAATTATGCCCATGCTCAACTGCGTAAGATGCGCGAGATCCATTACGGTTAACTCAGATTGCGCAAGGCGTAGTTGTGATAGAACGGTAGCGGTGCGCGATTGATAGCTGCGACCTGGACCAGTTAGTTGCATCGGTCGTTTGGAGCGATCCAAAAGGTCAGCTCCCAATGCGGTTTCGAGATTTCGGATCTGTTGAGACACCGCTGGTTGAGACAGGCCTGTCGCCTCGGCCGTCAGAGCAACGGAACCAGTTTTCGCTAGTGCCTCGAACACCTCGAGGCCGCGAATAGTTACGCCTTTCATTAACATTGGATTCCTCTCACAGATCTACCATTTGTGAATCTGTGTGTGTGTTTGGTCAAGCCCCCTGCCGAATGCCTTGGGGTTGGTCTTATCTGAGATGCCCGCATGATGCGGCGACGACTGATCCAAACTCTTTGTATCGTAACCAAAATCGTTCATGGCTATTACTGTCAGATTGTCGGATTTTTTGTGCTTTATGCGGATCTTTAAAGAAACTCGCGGCTAGCTTCTGATCGGCACGGGACAGGTTTTGGTCGGCTACTTGCTGTATGCACCGACACATGCGCCGGGATGCGGCCTCTCTATCGGATTGCATGCAAGCGCGCGTCATAACGCCCGCTTCCAATGCGGTCGCAAATAACGGGTTGATAAGAACGGCAACAAGCGCTGCGCTCAGGTATTTGATCATTGTCTGCCTCATATCAATGGCGGCGACACCCATGTTTTCATGGTGTTGTCATACGCCAGACGTCTTCACGGAATATGAGGCCTGCGCTGATCAAATTCAATCAGGTTCAAAATTGAAACCAGAAACCAAGTTTCAACTTTTCCGGCAAGTCACCTGAGAAGATAACCTCAGTCACAATATGTGTGCTTGGTGATAGGCGCTTGGCGAGTGCAGGAGTTAGTGTGGTCAGCGCCCGGTTCGCGGTTTCTTTTTCGGCGGTCATCTTGAGCATGAGCTTGTGCCCTCTACCTATATTGATGCCTTGAACCGCTTCAATTTTGGCGATGCTTCGCCTGAGGCGGGGCAGTATAGTGTACGTTACGTCGGCGGATATCCAACCATTGAAAACAGGTGTTGCAATGCTCCTTCCCCAGCTCGCTCCTGGGCGAATAGCGATGTCTTTACCCTGAAATGTCGCTTGTGTTCCAAGGCCAAGTTCCACGGCTGCCAGCGCCATTTCACCTCGCCAAATATTGGTGCGTAAAAACGCGATGGATTTACCATGGCCAAATGTATTTGCTCCGACATCAGCGCCGAGCGTCCAGCGAGGACGGAATCCGTATTCATAATAGAGCGAAGAGTAGGCCTGATCTTTTTGATTTGTGTCCACCGGTGATTCAATGGCTATAGAGAGAAAGTGCGCGCCATGGTCGCGAAGCCATGGGCCTGCCGCCAACGGGCAGACAAGACAATTCAATATCGCGAACAGGCTGATTAGGCGAAGCATGACTTCAATCATTTGTTCATGTTGGTAAACAATAGGTTAATGGGCCACTCCGGATTCCCAGAAATTCTGTAGCCAGTTCCGCTAGGCGTGGTCTAAGCTGGAATCAGCGAGGTCGAATGATGGAGGACCAGATGCCAAATATTTCCAAGGACGCCCAATTGCAGACAGTCATCACGACGTTTGAAATGACGCCGGGGACCTGTCAGGATTTGATGGACGCTTTGACGGAGGCGTATGAACAATTCATTTCCAAACAGGCTGGATTTATTGCTGCTGGATTACATGTGAATGATGCCCAGACGCGAATTGCCAACTATTCGCAATGGGAACGGCGCGAAGACTTTCAAGCTATGTTGCGCTCCGACGAAATGAGAGAGCGTAATCGCAAGATCAACCAGTTATGTCGCAGCTTTGAGCCGGTGATGTACGATGTCGTCGAGGCGTTTTCATAAACCAAAGCAACAACGGGCAAACTTTCCTGACTTGGATCAAGGTCACTAGCCAGCGGGCCCTTTAACGTGAAACCGCTCGATAAGGAGAGCACGCATGTACCATCATATTTTAATACCTGTCTCATTTGATGATAACAAGAACGCCGAAACCGCGATTGCTGTTGCTGAACGGCTGGCGGACGAAAGAACGAAAGTGTCCTTGTTGCATGTCATGGAGCAGGTTCCGGGATATGCGATAAACTACATTCCCGAGGGCTTCCACGAAGGCGCAAAGGCCGCCATCGTCGAAAGTTTGTCTACGTTGGGCGCTACTTTGCCCAACATGCAGGGTGAAGTGATCGAAGGCCACGCCGGTCGTTCCATTCTCGCTTGGGCGTCGGAACATGGCGTGGATTGTATTGTCATCGCCTCACACCGACCGGGCATGCAGGACTACTTTCTGGGCAGCACTGCGTCACAGGTTGTGCGCCACGCCAAATGCGCGGTGCATGTTGTGCGTTAGGGTCGCCCAAGGCAAACCAAGGAGAGTTTCAAATGTACAAGAATGTATTGGTGCCCGTAGCATCGGATCATGATCCTAAAACTGAAAACGCGATGACGGTTGCGCGTTTACTTTTGGATGCGGGTGGAAAAATTACCGTTCTGACGGTACTGGAAACTATTCCAGAATATATTATGTCGCAACTACCAGATGGTCAGATGGAACATAACCGCAAAACCATGGAGGAAGGGTTATCGCAAGATCACGATGGCGCAGATGACGTTGAGATTGTTGTTATTTCAGGCCATGCCGGGCGGTCCATTGTGGAATATGCGCAAGAGCAGGGGATTGACTGTATCGTCATGAACTCGCATCGTCCTGATCTGTCAGATTATTTTCTGGGTAGCACAGCAGCACGTGTCGTGAGACATGCTCAATGCGGCGTTCATGTGCTGAGGTAAACAAGGGAGATTACGTATGCGAACCACGATTCTTAGTATAGTAACGGGATTGGGGTTCGCCTTTGCGGCGACATTTGCGGTTGCGCAAGATGATCAGGGCCTATCAAAAGTACAAATCGATAGGGCTGTACAATCATTTGACAGTGGCGCCCAGGTTTGCGCAAATGCGGATGCCGTCTACCGTCTGGATTGTTTTCAACAAGTTTTCAGCCGTACGGCTCGTGTTTTTGGTCGAGCATCAGCTTATTGGGAGGCTGATGTCGCTCTCACGCGGGTCAGTCGAAACCTATTCTCGTTCGTACGCGCTAACACGCATGAGGCACTTGGACGACAAAAGATGAATGGTAGTCGGGTCAAGCCGATCACCGAGGCTTCCGTTCCAGAAGCAACTGCATTGTATCGCACCAACGTCGACCGCGCGGCTGCAGATTTGGTAAGCGGCAGTAAGTATGAGGCGGATTTTTTTCGACCGATTTCAGATGTCATCCTGAAATATAGTGATGCTCTGAATTGAGTTTTGGATTGCATGTGTGCGTCAACCTTTTCTTGCGATTTTGCCAAGGCCGCCCCAAATAGGGCGTTCTTTTCAATTGGATAGAGGATATCATGAACGAACTTCCTATCGTCGGAGCGCAGTTGTCGGTTTTGGATATCGACAAAAACAGGGACTGGCTGTTTGAGAAGAATCGCGACCTTGAGCTGCCAGAGTTCTGTATGGCGGACATCCTTAAGTCGCCCGAGATGTTCGTAGACATGGCCCGCCAAAAGCTTGATGGGTGGCGGGGGCGGTTGGGTATCCATGGGCCATTTGGCGGGTTTGAACTCGACACGAAGGACAAAGAAACGCGCGCCGTGGTGCAGGATCGACTAGCCCAAGCGATTGCGGTGTGCGAGGCGCTGGGCGCGACGCAGATGGTGCTGCATTCGCCGTTCGATCTTTGGGATGTGCATAATTTTGGCAATGGTCCCAAGGATTTGGAGCGTCGAGTGAGTCAAATTATTGATACTCTTGGGCCAACTCTGAAACGTGCGGAAGAGCTCGGTGTTGTGCTTGTTCTGGAGAATATCAAGGACGTGGATCCGGGGCATCGGGCGGCTGTGGTTGATGCGGCGGATAGTTCGGCTTTGCGGTTGTCGGTGGATACGGGACATGCGAACTGGGCGCATACGATGGCGGGGGCACCGGCGGTGGATCGCTTTATTACTGATGCAAATCAGATGCTTAGCCATGTTCACCTGCAGGATACGGATGGGTATGCGGACCGGCATTGGCCGTTGGGGACGGGCAATATCGCGTGGCATGGGGTCTTTGAGGCGATCAAGCGCTGTAAGAGTGACCCGCATCTCATTGTAGAGATTAATGATTTTGACCGTGTGCAAGAGAGCGTCGCGCATCTGGAAGCACTGGGATTGGCGCAATAACGGGCCAAAGTCGCAACGTCGGTATTGCGTCGGTATTCCGTCGGTATCGCGTCGGTGTGGTTTTCGACCCAAGTGGCACCTAAATCTGAGGGAAACCGTCCGGTATGGGGGTGAAATCCTGCGACCACGCCCCTATCTCAGTTGGGTCGCAATCAAAAGGAGACGCTGATGAAATGTCCTGTGGATGGTGCCACGCTGGTGATCACAGATCGCAACGGGGTCGAGATCGACTATTGCCCGGAATGCCGCGGGGTGTGGCTGGATCGAGGTGAACTGGACAAGATCATTGAGCGCTCGGCCAGTTACAGTGCTGCGCCCCCTCCGCCGTCGCGCGACCGGGGATATGACGACGATTACGACCGCAAGTACAAGAAGAAGAAAAAGCGCGGCGGGTTTCTGGACGATCTGTTCGACTTTTAGAGCGTTCCCGGTTCATCGATGCGCCAATGCCCTGCCACGTTTAAGGCTGACCAGGGGCATTGGCGTAAGCTATGGCTCAGAGGAATCCGGAATTACCTTAGGATAGAAAATTTGCCTGGCACTCGCGGAATGTGCGGACCTCAGGAGCGGCCCCTGCGAGGGGGAACACCGCAACTTGGTTTTCGGTAAAGGCCAAGGCAGTGTCGTTGAATTCGAGACCGTCGAGCACATTTCCAAAACCACGATCAGCCACCGACAGAGTCGCGCCGTTGATGGCGTGGCGGCCGGTTGAGATGTCGATGCGGCTGGGGCCGTCAAAACGCATAGCAAACCACGGGGCCTCGGCCCAGGTTGTGGTGTTGAGCGTGACGGTCAGAGTGTAGAGCGGCTGGGTCGGATCAAAGGTCAGGAAGATTTCGGCGTCGTCAGTGGCGTGGCTGAGGGTGCAGATGTCGCCCACGGTGGCCTGCCACGCGTGGGCCGGGGTGGTCAGAGCGAGCGCCAGCAACAGGGTGCGCATCAGACGAGGGCACCAAGCGACATAAAGATCAACAGAGCACCGGGGGCGAGAACAAGGCCAAGCGCCCATTTAGGGGCCTTGTCGCGGATCGTGAGGATCAGGGCGGGGATTACGAAGAGTGCTGTGAAGCCAATACCAACAATGAGGAAGCCGAGCGCCATGCCCCGGCCTGCGGCATCCATAGATCCGGTGGCGGTGTCAATCCATGCCCATGCGAAAAAGATGGAATAGGCGAGGGAGAGGACATAAACGGCGCGTTTCATGGGGAGAGAGGTTAGGGGAGTTGGGTGGAAATGTCGAATGGGTGTTTGGGGACCGTCGCTGACGCCTATGCACACGCGAGGGGAGCTGCTTTGTCGGGTCTGTTTGGTGCGGTGGTTTCTCCGTTCTGGCCAATGCATGATGCCTTGCATCATGCACGCGCCCGACCCACCCCCATGGGCGGGCGCGTTACGCACCCACCCTCGGGTCGGGCGCTGGGCCAACGATTTAAGTCAATCGATTGTATTCGAATTATCGCGGTTGGTCTCCAAGTCCCGATGGCACAGATCTATGATGTTAGGAAGCAGGTCTGCGCTAGAGTTGTAGTAGTGCTCAAAGAGCATCAGCGCAGCGGTCATTGAATTTGTAGCGGTCCAATTTAGGCGCTCCGTGCCCCCTAAATAACGACCCAAGCTAACGTCGAAACTGCCAGTTGGATTAGAGAATATCATTGCTACGCCAGAGTAGTTTGGATGGCAAAACTCCGAGAGATGGTCGTAGTTTTTTCTGAGACCGGGACAATCTCGATTGGCTCCATCAATCATCGTTAGAATGTTGGTTGCGCTGAACTCCCAATCCTCCCATCGAGAACCAAGAATAAACTTTTTTGCGGCCTCGTCTAACTCGTCGACAGAATTTTGCTCGACGCAACGCTCAAGTTTCTTACAGAGGAAATGGTAAGCGGCTGCGCATTCAACTAAAGCTCGCGTAAGAATGATTCCAGCAAGAGGATTACCGCTCTTTATTGCTACGGCTGCGCCCTCACCCAACTCGATAACGCGCCAAGAAAGTGCCTCGCGATATATGAGAACCTTAAACGCGACCCTAGGAGTAATTGGTTCGGTTGCTGCAGTAAGATTCTTCAAAAGGCCGTTGCGAAACGCTTGAAGGTTGGTTTCGGCAATCTCCAATTGTTGGCTTGATACCTCTGCGTATTTGTTGTCCTCCAAGCCTACCGCCCCCGTCTCTTAACATTCCCCCCACGCTGCCCAGCCCGGCCAGCCGTCGAACGCCCCTTTGACCCTACGGCCTTTTCGGCTGCGGCTTGAACCGCGTACTGCCTCGCCATGGGATCGTCGGCCACGGCCAAGTCCACCGCTTCTAGCCGTTTGACCTCATCGCGCAAGCGGGCGGCTTCTTCGAATTCGAGGTTTTCGGCAGCTTTGCGCATGTCGGCGCGCAGGCCGTCCAGAACAGCCTCGAGGTTGCCGCCATGCAGGGGGTTGTCGATCTTGGCGGTGACGCGGTTCATGTCGGTGTCGCCCTGATAGAGACCCGAGAGCACGTCTTCGACGTTTTTCTTGACGGTTTCAGGCGTGATGCCGTGCTTTTCGTTATAAGCCATTTGTTTGTCACGGCGGCGGTCGGTTTCGGCCAGCGCGCGCTCCATGGAGCCGGTGATGCGGTCGGCATACATGATCACGCGGCCTTCGGCGTTACGTGCGGCGCGGCCGATGGTTTGCACAAGCGAGGTTTCAGAGCGCAGGAAACCCTCTTTGTCCGCATCGAGAATGGCGACGAGGCCACATTCGGGGATGTCGAGACCTTCGCGCAGGAGATTGATGCCGATGAGCACGTCAAACGCGCCAAGGCGCAGGTCGCGCAGGATTTCGATGCGTTCGAGCGTGTCGATGTCGGAATGCATGTAGCGCACCTTGATGCCCTGTTCATGCATGTATTCGGTGAGATCCTCGGCCATGCGTTTGGTGAGGGTGGTGACAAGGGTGCGGAAACCGTCGGCGGTGACGCGGCGGACCTCGTCCAGCAGATCGTCGACCTGCATGTCGACAGGGCGGATTTCGACCATCGGGTCCAGCAGGCCGGTGGGGCGGATCACCTGTTCGGCAAACACGCCGCCGGTTTGCTCGATCTCCCATTTGGAGGGGGTGGCGGATACAAAGACGGATTGCGGGCGCATGGCGTCCCATTCCTCAAACTTGAGGGGGCGGTTGTCCATGCAGGAGGGCAGGCGGAAGCCGTGTTCCGCGAGGGTGAATTTGCGCCGGTAGTCGCCTTTGTACATGCCGCCGATCTGGGGGACGGAGACGTGGGATTCATCGGCAAAGACGATAGCGTTGTCAGGGATGAATTCAAAGAGTGTGGGGGGCGGTTCGCCGGGCGCGCGGCCGGTGAGGTAGCGCGAGTAGTTTTCGATGCCGTTGCAGACGCCTGTCGCCTCGAGCATTTCAATGTCGAAATTGGTGCGTTGTTCGAGGCGCTGGGCTTCGAGGAGTTTGCCTTCGTCGACCAGCTGATCAAGACGCTGGCGCAACTCCTTTTTGATGCTGATAATCGCCTGTTGCATGGTGGGTTTGGGCGTGACGTAGTGCGAGTTGGCGTAGACGCGGACCTGATCGAATGTGCCGGTTTTCTCGCCTGTGAGCGGGTCAAATTCGGTGATGGCTTCGAGCTCTTCGCCAAAGAAAGAGAGTTTCCAGGCGCGGTCTTCGAGGTGGGCGGGGAAGATTTCGAGGCTGTCGCCGCGCACCCGGAAGGAGCCACGCTGGAAGGCCTGATCGTTGCGTTTGTATTGCTGGGCGACGAGATCGGCCATGACCTTGCGCTGGTCGTATTCCTGACCGGCCTTAAGGTCGAGAGTCATGGCACCGTAGGTTTCGACCGAGCCGATGCCGTAGATGCAGGATACGGAGGCGACGATGATCACATCGTCCCGTTCCAGCAAGGCACGTGTGGCCGAGTGGCGCATGCGGTCGATCTGTTCGTTGATCTGGCTTTCTTTTTCTATGTAGGTGTCAGAGCGCGCGACATAGGCCTCGGGCTGGTAGTAATCATAAAAGCTGACAAAATACTCGACAGAGTTGTCGGGGAAAAAGCCCTTCATCTCGCCATAAAGCTGGGCGGCGAGAGTTTTGTTGGGCGCGAGTATGATGGCGGGGCGCTGGGTCTGTTCGATGACCTTGGCCATGGTAAAGGTCTTGCCGGTTCCGGTGGCCCCAAGCAGAACCTGATTGCGTTCGCCCTCGGTGACACCTTCGACGAGTTCAGCAATGGCGGTGGGCTGGTCGCCGGCTGGTTCAAACGGCGTGTGCATGACAATCTGTTTGCCGCCCTCAAGCTTTGGGCGGTTCTTCACGTCCGGCGCGGGCGTGTTGAGGATCGGGGCGTTGGCAGCGTCCATCATAGGGAATCCTTTTGTGGTTCCCTAAATTTGATCTCTTTTTGTTCTGGTTCAAGAGCCAATTTTAAAGCGCGCTCATCGCTGTGTACGCTAACAGGGCACCTTGAACACCACCCAGTAAGAATCATCCACATGATGGGCGGATTTTGGAATGATCTTGTTGCGGAAATGCATGAGCGCCGCGATGGGGGCGTGAAAACATCAAATCAAAGCCAGCAAAAGATCGGGTGAGGCGGCGGCCATATGGGATTAAATTTACGATATTCACCGAATTACAGAACATCTTCCTAGACGTGTCGCGCTGCCTTGCGCACTTGGTAAATCGTTAGTTACTGTGAAAGGGCAAGCAGCGCAGATATCGGTTGTGTTACACCGCACTTACACCCCTCGCTCCCCGCGGAACAATGGATTTTCGGTGCTGCTTGCAAGCGTTCCCTTGGAAAATATGTGTGTTTTGGGCTGGAAGGCGGAGTGTATGCGTTGCGCATAAAGAGTGGTGGGGTGGCGTATGCGCTGCCGCACGGAGGGTATGACCGATAGCGGCCCAAAGCTGACGCACGGACCGGAACGCGACTTTGCGATAGCCGACCTTCGCCGCGCGGGTTGCGAACTGATAAGATGCGGGACAAACTTGCCGTTCCATTGCAGTCATGCAATTTCTGCTTCCGGCCCAAACTTGCCTTTGTAGGATATTCGCGCAACGGTCAGCTTTGAAGCCAATCTAAACTTGCCCACTTTGTCGAGTGTGGCGATGTGGTCAACGCCCAAATTTATTGACACGGAAGATCGTCGACTTTGCTGAAACGAAAGTGTCGTCGGTTTTGGAAGTGACCCCCCCCTCAAAGGAACGAATGGCTGTGGAACATGCTTGATGCAAGGGCCGTGTAGGCCGTGGTTACACCGGCCAATTCAGTCGCGTATCGTGCGTGATGCAACATCAATTGGCGAACTCCCAAATCTAGCCGATGGCCGTTTAGTGTTTGGTGGAGCGGGTTCCGCACTGAGATCAATATCTTGATCGAAATCTCATAAACAAGCATTGTTAACAGTATGGCCCTTAACATCGACGCATGGCTCTTTGAACTAGGTTTGGATCAGTACACTGATTCATTCATCAATAATGATGTAGACGACAGAGTCTTGCCGTTGCTTACTGGTGATGACTTAAAAGAATTGGGCGTAAGCTTGGGCCATCGCAAGATTATTTTGGCTGCGATCAAAGACCCACAAAACAGCTTGGCAAGCTTTTCAACGCCCGAGCTCGCGCCATCTTTGAACGAGCAAACCCTTCAAAGTGAACCCTCTCAATTTTCCGGCCACTCCGCACCTGATACGGTGGTTTCGTCAAAGCCAAATGCAAACACGCTTGCGGAACGTCGCCACCTAACGGTTCTATTCGCCGACCTCGTCGGGTCGACCAAACTCACCAACCGTTTGGACCCCGAAGATATGCGCATCCTGTTGCAGCGATATCAGGATGCCGTGGCTGGTGCTGTCAGCCGTTATGGAGGTTACGTTGCCAAGTATCTCGGTGATGGGCTTTTGGTTTTTTTTGGATGGCCTAGCGCCTACGAAGACCACGCAGTTCGCGCCGTAAAAGCTGGGCTGGACGCGGTGGACCGTGTGAAAGAGTTAGAAACACCGGACGGTGAACCTTTGGCGGTTCGGATGGGCGTCGCAAGTGGTGAGGTCGTCGTCGGTGACGCAATCGGAGAAAACACATACGAAGAAGGAGCGATGACAGGCCCGATCCTCAATCTTGCTGCGCGAATACAAGAGTACGCTCCACCTAACACGATCGTCCTCCCTGAAGAGGAAACAGAAGCGGCGCTGCGCCGAATTTTCGAATTTTCTTCACTTGGGCAGGTTGAGCTAAAGGGGTTTGACAGCCAACGCACGCTTTTACAGGTCGTTGCTGAGCACAGTGCCCAAAGCCGATTTCGTGCTGCACATCGGGAGGATTCAAACAGCGCACTGGTCGGAAGAAATCTTGAGAACGGCATCCTTCGTCAGGCTTGGAAAGGCGCCAAAAACGGTAAGGGCGAGGTCGTGTTGCTTGCAGGTGAGGCAGGCATCGGGAAATCCCGTTTGACCGAAGAGTTCCTAGCGGACGACGCTATCGCAAGCAATGCAGATATAATAAGATTGAATTGTTCGCCTTATCTAACCAGTAGCCCATTTCATCCAGTTACCGAACGCATTTCTCAGGACGCGGGTGTCGAACCGGGTTTTGACGATGATCGTGTTTTGGAACAAGTACAGGCAATGCTTGAAACAAGGCAGGGGTTGGACATTGATCAGGTGCTTCCTGTTTTTGCGGCTCTGGTGGCGCCACGCAGTAAGATCGCCCAGCAAATACTCGATTTGTCTCCCCAAGAACAACGCGACCTTACAATTCAGACACTGATTGACACCGTCAAAGCGCGTGCAAATGTGCGTCCAGTCATTCTGTTCATTGAAGATGCCCACTGGATCGATCCGTCGACCAATGCTCTTCTGGATCGTTTTAAAGCAATTTGTGCGGATCTTCCGCTGATGCTCTTGATAACCCACAGACCAGGTTGGGAGTTGGACCAGGACGATGGTGACGCCCATGTTCAAACGCTACAGCTGCGCCGATTTGATTTTGATCATGTTGCCAATTTGGTCCGAAGTATTTCCGGAAGCGAGCCAGATCGAGATCTCGTTCAGACGGTTGTTGAGAGGACGGACGGCATTCCGCTGTTTGTCGAGGAATTGACGCGCGCCATAGTCACGTCGGGAGAAAAAGGAAAATTCAAAGTGCCCTCGTCATTGAAGGGCACTTTGATGGCACGACTCGACGCTGTTTCACTGGAAGCCAAGCAAGTGGCACTAGCTGGCTCGGTTATAGGCCGCGAATTTGAACCAGCGTTACTGCGCGCTACAATGGATAAAGGCGAGGCGGAAATCCGAAACTGCCTTGATGATCTTTGCAAATCGGGCCTGATATTCGAAAGCGGCCATAACCGCGGCTACTTTGTTTTCCGGCACGCCCTGATCCGAGACACAGCCTTTCAATCTATGCTGGCCTCGACCCGCAGGGAGTTGCACGCGAAAGTTGCCGGCGCTCTGACACTGCTTCGATCTGCCGAAATTGAGCGCCGTCCTGAACTGGTAGCGCACCATTTGACCGCCGCAGAAGATTGGGCAGCAGCTTTTCAACGCTGGCAATCTGCAACTGAAATGGCCCTTGCACGTTCGGCCAGTCATGAGGCGATGGCAAATGCAAAGGAAGCCCTCAAAGCCGCGCACAAACTAGGAGATGAATCCAGCCGGGAAGTGATTGTTGGCAAAATTCTTGTCGGAAGAGGCTATGATAGCGTCGGTCGATTGCCGGAAGGTATTGCCACTCTCAAAGAAGCTTCAGAAGCCGCGCGTGAAATCGGAGATGTCGAAATTGCGGCAGATGCCGCACACCATTTCGCTGATTCAAGCATGATGGCCGGTGAATTGCATGAGCAAGCCATCAAGGTTTGCTTGAAGGCTCTGAACGAATTGCCAGACCATGATGAGGTCCGACGATGCAAATTAATGAGCCAGCTGGCGCGCACTTACATGTTCACTGGTCAATTTGCGGCAAGTGCAGAGTACAGCCAACAATGTCTGAAGTTGGCCGCGAAACTGGGCGACCTCAAATCCCAATTCCACGTTATGATGGCGCGATTTGCCGCGTCATTTGTTGCAAGACAGGAAGACGAAGTGCGCGATTGGCGCAAAAACCTTGAGGCCATGCACAAGGTTGCGGAGAAATTGGGCACTATTGATCAGGGGCGGGACCGAACGCTGAGTCTGTTTGTCGGAGCAGAAATGGCGGATCGCCAGTTGATGGATAACTCGCTTGAGCTTTTGACCGAGATATCGACCAAGGAAAACCACCGTCAGCTTTATTGGGTGCAGACACATGCACGCGCGATGGTTGCTACTCTGGAAGGGGACTTTGAGCGCGCCGAGAGCTACGCCAACGAAGCTGTAAAGATTGGACGCCAAACTCATGGCAAACATGTTGAGGGTGTTTATGGCGTTCAGATGTTTACCATTCGCCGGGAGCAAGGCCGATTGCAGGAGGTCGCACCCGTCATCAAACGTTTGATGACAGAGAGATCAGGTGATGCGAGTTGGAAACCGGGTTTCGGTGTAATCGCTGCCGAATTGGGCTACATAGAACCGGCTGAACGCATACTGAACGAACTAGCGGAAACTGGGTTTTCGATATCGCCAGATGCCATGTATTCGACAACGCTTTCGTATCTGGCCGACATCTGTGTGGCGGTAGAAAACGAAATCCATGCCAAAACCATTTTTGACATGCTTGCCCCTTACGAAAGCCTTACAATCACAGCGGGTGCGACAACTGCCTGCATTGGTGCCGCTGCGCGTCGGCTCGGCAGCCTTGCCGCGTTGATGGGGAATTGGGAAACCTCGGATAAAATGTTTGATAAGGCAATCAAAATTGACACGATCATGGCCGCACCACCGTGGATTGCGCATAGCAAGGCGGCATATGCGTTCGCCTTGCGACGCCGAGGTCGCGTCAAAGATGCGGAACGTGCCATTCATCTGGAAGCAGAAGCGTTGGCAACGGCCCGGGATCTAGGTATGGTATCTCTTATATCAAAGCTCGAGGGGCAAGTGACTTAGGAATTCTGCGAACATTTTTAGGGGTGAAATATGCCTAGATTTATTATTGAAAGAAACTTTGCGGAACAGCTCGAAATAGACAACGAAGCCAAAATTCAGATTAAAGAGATCAATGATGAAGAGGGCGTCGAATGGATTTTTTCGTTTCTGAGCGCTGATAAGCGCAAAACATATTGCCTCTACGAAGCGCCCGACGAAGACAGCCTGCGAAAGGCTGCTGAGCGCCTGAATATTCCAGCTGATGTCATAACATCGGTGGATCGGATCGACCCCGGCATCTTTGCCTGAAGGTCCGGACCGCCTAAATTAATACTTACAAGTTTTGCCCCGTCACCGGGAACAGGTGAGAAGAGGCCTTTTCTCCAGCCGAGGCAGTCTCGCAAGAAGCCTTACCTGAAAAAGGAAGGCCAATTCTTATGGTTGAATTACTTACACTCAATGACGGCGCAGTTGCCGTAGATCAAGAAACTTTGAACGCACTTGATGCTTCGCTCAAGGGGGCGGTGCATCTTAAGGGCAGTGCCGAATACGACGACGCCCGAACGATATGGAATGGAATGGTTGACCGGCATCCAGGCTTTGTGATCCGAGCTATGGGGCCCTACGATGTACAAAAAGCGGTGAATTTTGTTCGGGACGGCGGGCTGGTTATGTCAGTGAAGTCCGGTGGCCACCAGATCGCCGGACATGCGGTTGCCGACGGAACGGTTCTACTCGATCTTTCGCAAATGCGTTCTGTGGATGTGGACCCAATGAACAAAACTGCCCGTGTGGAACCCGGCGCACTGTTGGGCGATGTGGATCGCGAAACCCAAGCGCACGCGCTTATCGTTCCATCGGGTATAAACTCGACCACTGGTATTGCAGGCCTCACGCTGGGTGGTGGCTTTGGCTGGACCACCCGCAAATTTGGAATGACAATCGACAATCTTTTGTCAGTCGAAGTGGTGACAGCAGATGGATCTATCGTCACAGCATCAGCGACCAGTCACCCGGATCTTTTTTGGGCCATAAGGGGGGGCGGCGGCAATTTCGGGGTGATTACCTCTTTTGAATTCCAATTGCACTCTCTGGGGCCCGAGGTCTTGTCTGGATTGATCGTTCATCCGATCGAAGAGGCATCTGGTCTGTTGGCAGAAGTCACAAAAATTGCTGATAGTGCGCCGGATGAATTGACAGTCTGGAGCGTGATGCGCAAAGCTCCGCCCTTGCCATTTCTTGCCGAGGATTGGCACGGACGTGAGGTTCTCATTCTCGCCGCTTGCTATGCCGGGCCCATGGATGAAGGTGAAGCGGCAATGGCGGGTTTGCGTGGCCTTGGAAACCCGATCGTTGATGTCATTTCCCCGCATCCATTCGTTGGTTGGCAGGCCGCCTTTGATCCACTTCTGGCCGCCGGTGCCCGCAATTATTGGAAGAGCCATGACTTCGCGGCTCTTTCTTCAGACGCGATAGCAACACTTCTGGAAGGAATTGCCACATTGCCGGATCCGGCTTGTGAAGTGTTCATTGCTCATGTGGGTGGTGAAATGGCACGGGTTGGCGCAGGTGAGACCGCATACCCTGAGCGGTCATCGCATTTCATCATGAATGTGCACACTCGCTGGGAAGATCCCGCAAAGGACGATGAGTGTATCGCATGGGCGCGCACCCTCTATGATCGGATGAAGCCCTATTCAACTGGCAGCGCTTATGTGAATTTCATGCCCGAAGATGAAGCGGATCACATGGCGGGTGCTTATGGTGAAAACGGTGATAAATTGTCTCTGATCAAGGGCAAATATGATCCGGATAACCTTTTCAGAATAAATCACAATATTTTACCAACTTGAAAACGATTGGTCCGATATTGGACAGATTAGAGTAGCCCTGCCAACTTCAGATCTCGGGTCAGCATTGTTGTCTGTCCGTCGTCCTCCATCGGATAGGTGCGCAGAAAACCAGTCAGGGAGGATTCAGGATCTTGTCCCAGGATTTCCTTGACCTCCCAGGCTGCTTCGTCCGGTTCGCCAAACTGTACTCGGCAGGCCGCTATGTACAATCGGGATTCCAAATTGGATTGATCAAGGCGAGCGGACCCTTGGAGATTGATCTGAGCCTGACCGTAGTCGCCAAGATAATAGTAGGCCCGTCCCAACAGCATGAAATAAAGGTAGCCTGCACCCGGATCCAGCCGCACTGCCTTCCGTAATAGAGGTATCGATTTGCCGGGCTGCCCCGCATAAGTCCAGATGCCACCAAGCAAGGCCAACGCATCCGCTTGGCTCGGGGCCAGCGCCAAAGTCTTGTGTAATGCGGTCTCCGCATCTTCCGGCTGGCGTCTTTGGGTGTGAACATATCCGATCACCCAATACTGTTCCGGCAAATTGGGCTGAATGCTTAGGGCTGTACCTGCCATGGACAGAGCCCGGTTAATTGCTAGGCTACAATCTTCGGCCCAATCGTTTCGGTATTCGGCAGCGTGATCCAAAGCCAACCGTCCATAGGCTCGAGCAAAACGCGGATCGCGGGCAATTGCGCGCTCATACAGAGCTCGCGCCAACGAAGTTCCCGAGCGGTCGCGAGGCAAAAGGGCTGCCTGAGCCTGCAAGAACAAATCGAATGCTTCCACGCTGTCGGTATACCCTCGTGCCTGAGCGCTGAGATTGGCTTGTTCGATTTCAAGAGAAAGGTCCGAAGTAATGGTCGTCTCAATTTCTGTCATCACAGTGAGCAGATCGGAGTATGCCCGGTTATGGCGGTGGATGGCCAACACTGTTCCATCCTCACCATCTAGCAGTCGCGTATGGATCAGGATGCGGTTTTCGATGGGCCATACACTTCCTTCAAGGCGATAGTCAGCCTGATTGATGCGTGGATGAGACTGTATAGCTGAAACATGGGGAATAGCAGCCAATCCAGTGACAACTGTCTGCTCCATGCCACGCACGAGATAATCCTGCGAGGCGTCACCGGACAGGTTCACAAAGGGAGACACCACAATTCGCGGCTGGGCGTCGGATTGCAGTTTGATTTGAGGCGCTGCAGCTTCGGTTCGTGGGAATAAGGTTATGGCAACACTTCCAAGAAGCAACAGATCCAAAACAACCGACACCTAGACCCAGCCGAAACTTCGCTTTGCCACGGGTGGTTTTAGGGTCGTGACTTCGGCGATCAGCCGATACCCACGCTTTGGGATTGTCTCGATCACGCTGGGATTTCGCGCATTGTCTCCAAAAGCCTTGCGGATTATTATGGCGTTGGTCAAAGAGTTGTCACCCACGACAACGTCGCCCCAGATGGCGTCATGGATCCGCTCTCGTGACACTACTCTGTCCTGATGGGCAAATAGCTACACCAGAACCTCAATGGATTTGGGTTCGATACGAGTGACAGTATCTCCACTGCCATTTCACAGGTTGCCGGGGTCACTGTATGGCCATGCACTAGGTATCTGTCAGAGGAAGCAGCGGAGCACGTTTAAGAGTTTTCTTTTCGAGGCTAGTTTCCTCATCATACCGCAAAAATGGGAAAATCGTTGGAAAACGGTTGGGACTTTTTTCGTCGTGTTCATCAGGCTTTGAGCAGATTAAATGTTAGGACATGGCATGACAGTATTTGGTCCGAAAGGTTACAAGACGACGACACACGCCCAATGGCAAGATGCAGCAAAAGCTTGGAACGATTGGGGGCAGGTGCTTAACCAATGGCTAGGACCGGCAACCCAAACGATGCTTGACATGGCGGGCGTTACCACCGGGTCCCATGTGTTGGATGTGGCGGCCGGAGCCGGCGAGCAATCGCTAAGCGCGGCTGCCCGAATTGGCCCGACGGGTCAGGTGCTGGCCACAGATATTTCAGAAAACATACTGGAGTTCGCAGCAGAAAATGCACGCGCGGAAGGGTATGAAAATCTGGACACCATGGTCGTTGATGCTGAGGCGCTGGACGTTGCGCCAGCCTCATTTGACGTCGCCATTTCCCGTGTGGGGTTGATCTATTTTCCTGATCAAATGGCCGCGCTTGCGCGTATTCGCACGGCTTTGAAGCCAGGTTCGCGATTTGCAGCGATGGTCCTTTCCACGCCTTAGAACAACGGTTTTTTTCTGTACCGGTGTCAGTAGTCTGGATTGTGCCGCCCTTCCGCCACCCTTGCCAGGGCAGCCTGGTCCGTTCAGCCTGGGCGGCCCCGGGGTTCTGGCCGAGCTTCTGGAGCGTACTGGATTTACCGAGGTAAAAGAAACCGTAATCCATCCTCCCTTGCGATTGCCGTTGGCTGCGGACTGTCTGCGGTTCGAACGCGAGAGCTTTGGGGCCCTGCATCAGATGCTGTCCGGCCTAACCGCCAAAGACCAGAACACCGTTTGGGAGGAAGTCGCCGTCGCGCTGACAAAATATGAAGCAGCGGATGGTTTTGAGGGCCCTTGCGAGTTGGTTGTCACTTCGGGTCGCAATTGAAAGGAAACGCCATGAAAACTGCAATCGTTCGGGAACCGCCGTCTATCTTGATCTTTCTCCCAGCATGGAGCGTGCCATTGAGCTTGACGGAAAGGCCGCTCAGGAGGGTGCCAACCTTCTTGTCTTTCCCGAAGCCTGGTTTCCGGGATACCCGACATTCCTGTGGCGTCTCTCACCCGGGGCAGGAATTGGAAAAACGGACGAATTGTTTACGCGGCTGCAAGCCAACTCGATCGATTTGAGCAAGAAACAAATGATGCCCCTGCAAGAAGCGGCTCGCGAGCACGAGATATTACTGGTGGTAGGGTATCAAGAACTTGATGGTGCGATCTCCGGATCTACTCTTTACAATTCCTGCACGATCATCGACGCGGATGGGCGGATCGTGAACAACCATCGCAAGCTGATGCCAACCAACCCGGAGCGAATGGTTTGGGGACGCGTCCGGACTGAAAGTCGTTGATACAGCCGTGGGGCGGATCGGTTCGCTTATCTTCTGGGAAAGCTAAATGCCGTTGGCGCGCTATGCACTCTATACGCAGAATATCGACATTTATGTCGCGCCGACTTGGGATTGTGGCGACACTTGGCAGGCAACGATGCAACATGTTGCACGGGAAGGCGGTTATTGGGTGATAGATTGCGCCACCGCGCTGGAAGCCTCTGATATTCCGACCGATATCCCATATTTTGATAAACTCTTTCCCAACAAGGACGAATGGATCAATCCCGGTGACGTCGTCATCTACAAACCTTTCGGTGGAATCTGTGCGGGGCCGATGCGTCGTGAAAAGGGTTTCTTAACGGCGGAGATAAATGTGGAGGAAGCCCGCGCATCACGTCGCAAGTTTGACGCCTCTGGTCACTATGCGTGCCCGGATGTTTTCAGTTTGTCTGTGGATCGACAAATGAAACCGCCTGTCGCTTTTTTTGATTGACCAACTACAAGAGCCGTCGTCCATTTGGGGAGAAACGGATGTCGGTTCTCCGCCCTTACATCCGGTTCGAGCCAATCGCAGCATTCAATAAAGGACTCTTTCCTGCCATTTGCGGCGCTCGGAACTAAGGTCTGCTGTACGGGACTTAGCTGGCGTTGGCTTAGGTTCACAAAATGCCATTGAAGGGCTTTGTATTCATGTCCCCGGCGTCATCGCTCACCTTCCAAAACCAATTAAACGCGCGCCGTAGCAATCCACTCAACTCGAGCGTCTTTTTTTCTGTTAATTCTTGAGTTTGCGGTGTGGCTTGAAAATTTGACATGTTGAACCTCGTTTTGGGCATTGGAGTATGATCTAAGCTTAACGACTGTCCTTGCGGCGCGCTTGATCGCCGCCTTGCCATTTGCTTGCCGTTTGCTTAATTTCCATTGCCGCGAGGTTTCCCTTGATGATCTATGAGTTTGGCGACATCTGCATTGACGATGATTTACAGGAAGTCACGCGCGACGGCACGCCGATTGCAGTGCAGCCTCAGGTTCTCGATCTCCTCCTGTTTCTTGTCGAGAATTCTGATCGAGTCGTGTCGAAAGACGAACTCATCGACGCGATCTGGGGTGGGCGGGCGATTTCAGACAGCGCGTTGAACGCCCGCATCAATGCCGCCCGCAAAACTGTGGGCGACACGGGCGAGACACAGGAGATTATCAAAACCATCCCACGCAAAGGTTATCGTTTTGTGGCGAAGCTTTTGGACAGTGGGCCAGCCATAGCGGAAACCCTGATTGTCGAGCGGCCCTCAGTTCCATCGTTGACGGTCCTGCCATTCGCAGATGGTGGAATCGACCCCGAGCACCGCTTTCTGGCCGACGGGTTGACTGAAGATGTTGTGACGGCGCTGTCAAAGTTGAGGGGCTTCTTCGTCACCGACCGAAACACCACCTTTGCACTCAAAGATGCCAGCCACGATCCGCGCACCATCGCTGATGAGATGGGGGTGCGCTACATTTTGCAGGGCTCTGTGCGTTCAGCCGGGCAAAGAATCCGCGTCAACGCATCGTTGACGGATACTGAAACTAATGCCCAACTTTGGGCCGAACGCTATGACCGCGATCTCACCGATATCTTCGAACTTCAAGATGAGTTGACCGAGAGCCTCGTTGCCCGGCTTTCACCTGAACTTTTTGCTGCTGAACATGCCCGGTTGAAGCGACGGCGGCCGCAAAACTTGGATGCTTGGGAGTGCTTCGTACACGCGATGCATGAGTACGGCAAACAGTCCAAAGACAGCAGCGCCAGTGCTGTTGGGCAGCTAGAGCGCGCCATTGAACTCGATCCACAGTATGCGCAAGCTTTGGGGCTTTATGCGACGACGCTGGCATGGCGGGTGATCCAGGGATGGGAGCCGTTCGATGAAACTTTGCAACGCGCACGCAACGCGGCGGATCAAGCTGTGCTGGCAGACCCGAACGATCCTTGGGCGTCCATCGGACGCGGCTATGTCTCAATCACGGCGCGCGAAGAGGACGCCGCGATCATGAATTACGGACGGGCTGTCGATCTTAGCCCGAACTTTGCATACGCAAGAGCGTTGCTTGGGGTTTCCAACGCTTATGCCGGAAACGCAGACCTTGCCCGCACCCATATTGAGAGGGCGATTGCGCTCAGTCCTCGCGATACATTCATCGACAAATTCTATCTCTACCTTGCCATAGCGGAGTTTCAGGCGGCCCGCTACGCCGAAGCGGCCCTGGCCTCGGAGCGTGCGATTCAGATCAAGCCAGGACACGCGAGTTCTCACTTGTTCAGGACCTCTGCCTTGGCGCTGGGTGGCGAGCAGGCAATGGCTGAAGCGGCGCTTTCAACCTACCTTGCTTTGGTGCCTACGGCTTTGGCATCGACGATTGAAAAGACCGTGCTTTACTATCGGCCTGAGGATCGGCGACGCATGGCCGAAGGCATGCGCAAGGCTGGCTTGCCGGGTTGAGAGAAGTTAGCCCGATGCAATTGGTGGATTGCTGATTTCATCCTGCGGGCAATATACAAGCTTCGAGAGGTCAAATTACCACTTCGGGCTCGGAGCTGTCATTGGCCGCGATCAGGATCAAAATCCGCTTCCGGAAAATCGCCTAAACTTTGCAAAGGTCACTAACTGCGCCTTGCACCTTTTGTGTACGTGAGGCGATGTCAGTGACCAACTGACATTCTGTTTCGACCACATAAGCCGCGAGGCAGGAGGGCGGGTCCGTAAACGTTGCGTCAAAGAGGCCCTTGTCGCGGCGAGCCGAATCCTTGATAAAGCCCGTAAGCCAAGGAGTTTGCGATGATTGCGCGTATTTACCAGCCAGCCCGAACCGCCATGTCTTCGGGTAGTGCCAAGACCCGGGATTGGGTGTTGGAGTATGCTCAGGGTGAAGCGCGTGATATTGATCCTTTGATGGGTTGGACCGGATCAGGGGATACGCAGAGTCAGGTCACGCTGCGCTTTCCGACCAAGAAGGCGGCGCTGGAATATGCCCGTGAAAAGGGTATTGAGGTGGAGGTTGTGGAACCTCACAAGCGAAAGCCCAACATCCGCGCCGGTGGCTATGGTGAAAACTTTGCGACCAACCGCAAGGGACCGTGGACGCATTAGGCCGGCTTTTCGCGGGGCTTGGCCTTGTGGATAAGTTGCAACGGGATGGGCCTGCCAGAGTGGCGGGCCTTTTGCTTTTTTGACAGTAGACCTGTGATTCTTTACTCTGGGAGGACGAGACCCCGGAGCAACTGGGGCTGGCAGGTTGAAAAGAGCAAATGTCGCAGCGTGACGATCCAGCACGCGTCGGGCCCACCGACGCAGAGCTGCTTTCCATAGGAAAGCTGCATTTTCTGGCGAGTTTTTGCCCGTTGCATCGGCGCTTGCCCGAGGCAGCGCTTGCGCGGATTTTTTACCCTGCATTAAACAACGAATGTGTTCGGTTTTTCGAGAATGAGCATGGCAAGACGGCGGCGGCGCTGATCTGGGCGCGGTTGAGCGAGGATGTCGCGGAGCGGTTGACGCAAACGGGCCGTTTGCCAAGTGAAACCGAGTGGGCAGGGGGGCAGCGGCTGTGGTTCGTGGATTTGATCGCGCCGTTCGGACATGGGCGGCATGTGGCAAGGACAATCGCGCGCAATCCACCTAAAGAGCCGTTCTGGTTCGCACGGATAGATGACAAAGGCGCATTGCGAAAGGTGGTGCGCGGGGATGCATCCGCGCCAGCCGGTGAGCGTGTGTCTACCCAAAAGGCTGCGCGTTAGATGGGCGTTCCTATTCCCGAAACTGGTGAAGTGACCGAGGACGAGGACGTCGTTGGTGGTCTGATTTCGACGTCGGGCAATGCCAATGTTGATATTTTCGGATTTGAGGTCGAAGGGACGTGGACGGCGGAGACCATAACCGGGGCCTATGGCAGCCAGTTGGTGATCAATTCGGCTGGGAACTGGGTTTATCAGGCAGACAATAGCAACGCGACTATTCAGGCGCTGGACGATGGCGAGACGCTGGTTGAGGTGTTCACCGTAACGTCAACCAGTGGAACAACGACGGTGACCATCACGATCAATGGCACAACCGATCCGCCGTGTTTCGTGCGTGGTACATTGGTCGAAACACCCGCCGGGGCGCGAGCGGTCGAAGAATTACAAGCCGGGGACTGGGTGCTGACGCGCGATCAGGGACCGCAACAGATCCGCTGGATTGGGGCGAGCGCGGTAGATACGCGCAACAAAGAGCGGGCAGAGCAGCTTCGCCCGGTGCGGATCAGGGCGGGGGCCTTTGGGCCGGGAGTGCCAGAGCGCGATTTGCTGGTATCACCACAGCACCGGATTTTGATCGACCGCCCGGATATGGATTTGCTGTTTGGCGCCTCAGAGGTTCTGTGCGCGGCGCATCATCTGGTGAACGGGTTTTCGATTGTCCAAGAGCCCGGAGATTTGGTGATCTATCATCACCTGTTGTTTGACGCCCATCAGGTGGTGATGTCCTCGGGGTGCGCCAGTGAAAGCTTCTTTCCCGGACATGTGGGTATGGATCGCTTCCACGACAGTACCCGTGAAGAGCTGTTTTCGCTGTTTCCCGAACTCAGGGCATTGCCCGAAAGCTATGGCCCACCGGCACGACAAGTGTTGCGGGCATATGAGGCGCGACTGGTGCGCGACCGGCTGGTGCCGGATGTCCAAGCGCCTGTCAGGATGCGTAAGGGCTAAGGCTGCGCAGGGCGCGAATGCGCACCTGTTGTGACGTGTCGATATGCGCAATCATTTGGCGTTCCGCCGCGTCTGCGTCGCGGTCGCGCATGGCAATCAGAACGCGTGCGTGTTCATCAGCTACAATCTGGATGCGGGATTCTTCCGCAAGGGTTGTCGGGCCAAGGATCATCAAGGCGCGATGTAGGCTGTTCATGGATTTGATCAGGAACCGGTTTTTCGCCGCATCAAGAAGGGCTGAGTGAAACATGCGATTGACTCGATAGGCGTCGGCGGCGGAAGAGCTGTGGCGTAAATCGTCGTTGATGGCTGAGAGTTCTGCCAGTTCGATTTCAGATGCGGCCCGGGTGGCCATGCGGGCGGCCGTGCCTTCAAGGACGGCGCGCATCTCATAAAGTTCGATCACCTCGGCGTATTCCAGCCGCCGGATGCTGGCGCCCTGACGGGGCAAGTGCGTAACAAGACCGTCTGCCTCAAGTTGGCGAATGGCTTCGCGGATAGGGGTGCGGCTGACCCCCAGGCGCGCGGCAAGGTCGGTTTCGCGCAAGCGGTCGCCGGGCGCCAACTGCCCTTCCTGGATGTGATTGAGCAAGGTTTCATAGACGGTGTTGCCTTGCAGACCATCGGGCGATTGGGACGTGCGCATTGGTTGGGCCTCGTATGCCACTGGTGCATGGCGGCGTTGTCTTGCGAAGTTGCATCCATTTGTATACAGATGGATGCAATCTGGTCAATCCTGTTCGGTGGACCATATGGCCCCGTGGAGACAACATGGAATTGTTCAAACAACGCGCACAGACCTTTGTCGCCGCCAGTGTTGGCGCGGGCGTTTTCTGGGCGTTGGACCTACCGCTGCCGTTTCTGTTTGGACCAATGATGTTCTGTTTGATTGCCGCGCTATTGGGGGCCAAGCTTAAGGGTTTTGGCCAAGTGTCGGCGGCGGCACGCACAATATTGGGTGTGGCTGTCGGGACATCGATTACTCCGGAAGTGGTGAGTGAGCTGCCTAAGATGGCGGGGTCGGTCGCGCTGGTGCCGCTCTACATCGCGGTGATTGGCGCCATTGGATATCCGTTCTTTCGCAAAGTATGCGGGTTTGATCCGGCCACCTCGTACTATGCTGCGATGCCGGGCGGTTTGCAGGACATGATTGTGTTCGGAAAGGAAGCTGGAGCTAACCCGCGTATTCTGTCTTTGGTTCATGCGACGCGTGTACTGGTGATCGTGTCGATTGCCCCGATCTTGTTGACGTCGGTCTACGGCGTGACGCTGAGCAATCCGATTGGACAGCCTGCGGCGGAC
The DNA here is from genome assembly GCF_003014475.1 of Shimia abyssi. GTDB lineage: Bacteria > Pseudomonadota > Alphaproteobacteria > Rhodobacterales > Rhodobacteraceae > Shimia > Shimia abyssi. Next base: position 96,717 of record NZ_PYGJ01000012.1, read on the forward strand.
CTGCCGCTGAGCGAGATGGTGTTGATGGTTCTGGCCGCGATTGTAGGCTGGAAGGGTGGCGAGCGGGTTGGGCTATTTGGCGCATCGATACTGGGGCCGATGATCGTGTCGGCGGCGTTGTCGATGATGGGGTTGATCCATACCCGCCCGCCAGCCGAGGCGATTCTGACGGCGCAGTTTTTCATCGGAATGGTGATTGGGGTGCATTATGTCGGCATCACGCTGCGCGAGTTGCGGCAGGTGGTGCTGTCTGGGCTGGCATTTATGCTGGTTTTGGCAGTCTTGACGGCGGTGTTCGCGCAGTTTGTGACGGCGCTGGGCCTCGCGCAACCGCTGGAAGCGTTCATGGCTTTTGCACCGGGCGGGCAGGCCGAAATGACGGTACTGGCGATCGTTTCGGGGGCGGACCTTGGCTATGTGATCGCCCATCATCTGACGCGGATCGTTCTGGTGATCCTGGGAGCCCCAATCGTGGCGCGTTTGGTGGGGAACTGGCGAGGGAGTTGACATGTATTCGGCAAATTGCTTAACATAGCAATTAAATTGGTGGAGTGCAGAATCTTGCCCCCACGCTGTCACATGCCGGAGACCCATGATGAATGCGCTAGAGCAAAACCTTGAGAAACTGGACGGCTATCTGGCGCGGTTTCGCGCGAACGGAATTCCAAACCGAATTGCGGGACAGGACATGGCGGGGCGCGGGGGGGTATTCCAGTCGACTTCGCCAGTGGACAAGAGCGTTATCTGCGACGTTGCCCATGGTACGGCGACCGACATCGACGCCGCAGCCGAAGCGGCGCATGGGGCTTTTGCAGAATGGCGGGATATGCCAGCGAATGAACGACGCAAGATCCTGATCAATGTCGCGGAGGCAATTGAGGCGCGGGCCGAGGAAATTGCGCTGTGTGAGTGTTGGGACACAGGCCAGACAATCCGGTTCATGTCCAAGGCGGCACTGCGCGGGGCGGAGAATTTCCGCTATTTTGCGGATCAGGTGGTGCAGGCGCGGGATGGGCAGCATCTGAAGTCTCCGACGCTGATGAATATCACCACACGCGTACCAATTGGCCCGGTAGGGGTGATCACGCCATGGAACACACCTTTTATGCTGTCGACCTGGAAAATTGCTCCCGCGTTGGCGGCGGGTTGTACGGTGGTGCACAAACCTGCTGAGGCCAGCCCATTGACTGCGCGGCTCTTGGTGGAGATCGCAGAAGAGGCGGGCCTGCCTCCCGGTGTGCTGAACAGTGTGAACGGATATGGTGAAGAGGCGGGAAAACGGCTGACCGAACATCCGTTGATCAAGGCGATTGCCTTTGTCGGTGAGAGCCGGACAGGGTCAATTATCACTAAGCAGGGAGCGGATACGCTTAAACGGATGCATCTGGAACTGGGTGGCAAAAACCCGGTGATCGTGTTTGACGACGCTGATCTGGAACGCGCCTTGGATGCGGTGATCTTTATGATCTATTCCATCAATGGTGAGCGATGCACATCATCAAGCCGGTTGTTGGTGCAAGATACAATCCGTGAAGAGTTTGAAGCGCGGCTAGTTGAGCGGGTGAATAACATCAAGGTTGGCAATCCGTTGGACCCGGATACAGAAGTGGGGCCGTTGGTAACACAGGAGCATTTCAGCAAGGTTACGTCCTACTTCGACATCGCCAAAGAAGATGGCGCCACCGTGGCGGCAGGTGGCGAAGTGGTTGGGGATGCCGGATATTTTGTGCGCCCAACCCTTTTCACTAATGCAAGCAATGATATGCGCATCGCGCAGGAAGAGATTTTTGGCCCGGTATTGACCTCGATCCCGTTTGGCACCGAAGACGAGGCGTTGGCGATGGCCAATGACACGGCCTATGGGCTGACTGGGTATCTTTGGACCAACGACCTGACGCGCGCGCTGCGCTTTACTGACAAGCTGGAAGCAGGAATGATCTGGGTTAACTCAGAAAACGTGCGCCATCTGCCGACGCCGTTTGGCGGGGTCAAGGCCAGCGGGATCGGCCGGGATGGCGGCGATTGGTCGTTTGAGTTTTATATGGAACAGAAACATGTCGGCTTTGCCACTGGGCAGCACAAAATAATGCGTCTGGGGCCTGAGAGGCCTGGCCAAAAGGTCATAGGAAACGCGCGGTAAAGGCCCCGGATCAGGTTCGGGGCACGGTTGAGGTATCCAAGGGGAGGGAACCTTATGGGAGAAATAGTCCTTGCGGCCAAGATGACACATGTGCCGACAATGCTGATGTCCGAACAGGATGGGCCGGTTCGTGGCAAGCGGCAGGCCGCGATTGACGGCCACCGAGAGATTGCGCGGCGTGTCAAGGCGTTGGGCGCGGACACAGTGGTGATTTGTGATACGCATTGGGTGATCAATGCCGGCTTTCACATCAACGCCAACGCGCGTTTTGAAGGGTTGTTTACCAGCAACGAGTTTCCGCAGTTTATTCAGAACCTACCATATGCCTATGACGGCAACCCGGAGCTAGGCGATGCGATTGCCAGGGCGGCGAGTGATATGGGGGCTTATACGCTGTGCCATCAGCTGGACAGTTTAGAGCTAGAATACGGCACGCTGGTGCCAATGCGTTTCATGAGCCGCGAACATGACATGAAGGTGGTATCGGTCGCGGCTTGGGCGACGGTGCATGATCATGATGAGAGCCGTGTTGTTGGCGAAGCAATCCGCGCGGCGGTGGAGGCAAGCGACAGTAAGGTGCTGTTGGTCGCGTCAGGATCACTGAGCCACAAGATCTGGGCGAACAAGGATTACGCGGCCAATAATGGCACTTTCACCATCAGTTCGGAATTCAACCGGCAGATGGATTTGCATGTGCTGGAGATGTGGCAGCGCGGTGATCATGCAACGTTTTTGAAGATGCTGGGCGAGTATGCGCAGTTCTGCTGTGGCGAAGGGTCAATGCATGACACGGCTATGCTGTATGGTGCGCTGGGCTGGGACGCCTATGCCGGAAAATGCGAGGTCGTGACCGACTACTTTCCGTCTTCGGGGACCGGGCAAACCAATGTGATTTTCCCGGTCTGATCCGATTTCGAAACCGTCAGGAGGTTGCGTTCAGCATATGCGCACAGCCGAAGAGGGCTGCGGCGTCTTCGGTGATCAGCGACACGGGGATGCTGTTGGGGAGCACCACGTCCATGCCGGGCGCCAGAAAGGCGTCGGAAAACGCGGAGAGTGCGGTGGAGTCGAGAATGCCACGGGAGGCGGAGCCGGCAAAGACCAGCCCGTCGCGGGGTAGATATTGGCAGATTAAGCCGCGCGCCAAGAGGCCCAGGCCGCGCGCGAACAGGTTAACCGTGCGGATCGCGCCGGTATCGCGGCCGTCGGTGAAAGCGGCCATGATCTTTTCGCCAGAGAGAGTCTGACCGGTGGTGGCGTGAAACAATCGTTCCAGACCACTGCCGCAGAAGGCATCTTCGATGGTGCGAAAGCGCCCTGCGCTCCAGCCCAATTCGACTTCGAGCATGGATTTGATCGAGGCGGGCAATTCGGCATGGCCGACCTCGGCCTCGATCACAACCGTGCCGCCATCATGGGTCTTCTTGGCAAGGCTGACATTGAAGCCTGTGCCCATGCCGACAACCAGGCTTTGGCCGTTGGTTGCCGGGCTTTCGACCTTGCAGACGGGCATTGTGGTGAGGTCTGGCAGAGCGTGGCCCAAGGCAGAAAGGTCGTTGATCAGTACCGCACGGGGCGCGCCAACGCTCTGGCCGATATCCAGCGCAGAGATGCGCCAGTCACGGTTTGTCATCGATCCGATGCCATCGTGAATAACACCGGCCAACGCAATACAGACCGCGGATACGTCGCTGCAATCTACGGCCTGTTTATAGGCGTCAACGACGGTTAGCATACTGTCATGGTCATCGTTACGTGCACGAATGAGGGTGTCGAGACGCAGGCCACTGGCGTCTGCCAAAGCCAGTCGGGTGTTTGTCCCGCCCACATCTCCTACAAGAAATTTCATGACAGTCTGTCCTTTATGCGTCGACGTTTACGTTTTCGGGCCTTTTGCCCAGAATGATCATGCTAAGCAAGTCGTCATCAGTGACGTCATTGACGTCGACCGTGCCGACCAGTTGGCCGTTTTTCATGACACTGGCACGATCACAAAGTTCCATGACGTCGTGGATGTCATGGCTGATCAGGAAAATGCCGATACCTTCGGATTTCAGCTGTTGAATCAGCTCTGAAACCATCTGGGTTTCATGTGGGCCCAAGGCGGCAGTGGGTTCGTCCATGATCAGGATCTTGGCGTTGAAATACACCGCGCGGGCAATGGCGACCGACTGGCGCTGACCACCCGAGAGGGCCGAGACCGGCTCGGAGAACTTTTGGAAGTTCGGGTTCAGGCGTCCCATGATCTTGCGGCATTCGGCCTCCATCGCGTCGTCGTCGACCATTCCCATCGGCGTGGTCAGTTCGCGCCCGAGAAACAAGTTGGAGGCCGCATCGAGGTTATCGGCCAGCGCAAGCGTCTGGTAGATGGTTTCGATGTTATAGCGTCGAGCGTCGCGCGGGTTGTTGATCGTAGCTTTTTCGCCGTTCACAAAGATTTCGCCGCCGTCCGCAGCATAAGCACCGGACAGGATTTTGATCAGGGTCGATTTGCCCGCGCCGTTGTGGCCCAAAAGGCCGACAACTTCGCCCGGATAAAGATTGACCGACACGTGGTCGACCGCCTTGATGCCGCCAAAGGCAATATGCATGTCGCGCATTTCGACGAGAGGTGTTTGTTTGTCCATAACGGTTCTCCCTTATGCGCCAGTGCGGCGGCGATAGACGATGTCGACCCAGACGGCAAAGACCAGAACGATGCCGACAACGATGTTCTGCAACGGCGCGTCCACGCCAACCGAGGCCATGCCCGATTGCAGAGATTGCATAATCAGCGCGCCAATGACGGCGCCATAGATCGTGCCAGCGCCACCGGAGAGGGCAGTGCCTCCAATGACGGCGGCAGCGATCACGCGCAGTTCGTCCAGCGTGCCAAGACCAACGTCGACGGCATTAAGACGTGCTGATGCGATGATCGAGGCAATTCCGGTCAGAGCGCCCATGAGGGCAAAAACCTTGACCGTGAGCAGGCGGGTGTTGATGCCCGACAGTTCGGCCGCCTCTGGGTTGCCGCCAGTGGCATAGACATAGCGACCAAACCGAGAGCGGCGGGCGATGATTGTCATGACCAAGGCGACGATCAGCAAGATCACCACGGGTATGGCGACACCGTGATCCCAGCCCATACCTTCGACATATTCGACACCCTGCGACTTGGTGATACGCTTGATCGCGCCTTTGGGCACTGGGTAGCTGTTCATGATCCAGACGAAGCACATGATCAGACCCACGGCGATGCCCATCAGGATACCTTCGGCCCAGACTGGTTTGACGGTAAAACCGTGGCTGGATTTGTTGCGACGGCTGAGAAGCATGAGCACGACGGCTGCGACGGAGGCGACAAGGCCAAAGATCCAGCTGACGGTTTCACCTAACGTACCCTCGGCACCGCCGCCAAGCAGGCGGAAATTGGGGTCGAGTGGCGCCTGAGTTTGGCCTTGGGTCACCCACCACATAGCCCCACGATAAACGAGGAAACCACCGAGCGTGACGATAAAGGCGGGAACGGTAAGGTAGCCTATGATCCAGCCTTGGAAAGCGCCCAGAACAGCGCCCATGAAGATTGCAAAGAAGGCGGCAATGATCCAGATCGACCAGTGGCCAAGGCCAAGAACCTGGGGCAACCATTGTACCTGAAGTGCGGCTACGGTCATGCCAATAAAGCCCAGCATCGAGCCGACTGACAGGTCGATATTGCGGGTCACGATGACAAAAACCATGCCTGTTGCCATGACTGCAACCGAGGCGGTTTGAACGCTGACGTTAAAAAAGTTGCGTGGCGACAGGAAGCGCCCGTCGGTGAATATGCCAAATACGATCCAGATGATCACGAGCGCGGCAATCATGCCAAGCAGCCGGACGTCCAGACCAAGTTTGGCAAAGAGGTTTTTTGCCGAGTTGTCCATTTCAGGGCTCTCCAAGAGTCAACTTCTGGGCTGCGCACAATACAAATGTTTGCAACGGTCCAAGCCGTCACACGTCAGAGGTTCGCATTTCCAGGAAACAGGTGGGGTCTCTCCGGCACGGGGGATGCGCCGCGCCGGAGAGGGAATGCTTAGTTACACAGAGGAATGGTCGCGCCGGCGCAGACAGCTTCCTTGTTGATCCACTTGGCGTCGATCACAACGTCCAGATTATCCTGAGTGATCGGAACCGGAGCGAGGAAACGTGCATACATCTTGGTGCCTGAGGGCGACGTCCAGATGTTTGAGCTGTCGATTTTCGCCAAATCGCGGCCTTCGGCCATCTGAGCGGCGATTTTTGCAGCGGCATAACCCAGCTCGCGTGCGTCTTTCCACACAGACACAGTTTGGGTGCCCAAGGCAACGCGGTTCAGCGCGGCATGGTCGCCGTCCTGACCGGATACAGCAATACCTTCCATGCCCTGTGCGGTCAGAGCCGCAACAACACCGCCTGCGGTGCCGTCGTTGGAAGCGACAACGGCGTCGACGTTATTGTCGTTGGCTGTCAGGATCTGTTCCATGTTGCGCTGTGCGTTCGCAGGAACCCAGCCGTCAGTGTAGGCTTCGCCGACGATGGTGATGTCACCCTTGTCGATGGCGGATTGCAGGATTTCCTGCTGGCCACCGCGCAGGAAGTCTGCGTTCGGGTCGGTGGGCGAACCTTTGATCATCACGTAGTTGCCGGTCGGCTGCGCGGCGAGCACGGCGCGTGCCTGCATACGGCCAACTTCGACGTTGTCAAAAGTCAGATAAAATGCGCGTTCGTCATCAATCAGGCGGTCATAGGCAACGACACCAATACCTTCATCGGCTGCGGCCTGAACCGCTGGACCAATAGAGGCAGCGTCCTGTGCCAGAATGATCAGCGCATCGGCGCCTTGTGCGATCAGGCTTTCGATATCGGACAATTGCTTGGCCGACGAGCTTTGTGCGTCTGCCGAAATATACTGAACGCCTTCTTTATCAAGGATGAACTTGATCGCGGCTTCGTCTGTCTTCCAGCGCTCTTCCTGAAAGTTCGACCAGCTGACGCCGACGATCATGTCTTCGGCAATCGCGGCTGTGCCGATAATGGCACCGGCGACCAGCGCCGTTGCGGATGCAAATAATTTCATTTTTCTTCTCTCCCGTTTAGTTCCGGCCACTTGTAAAAGTTTACTTTGCGGACCGTGGAATCATTTTAGAGCATTAAATTTGAAAATCAAATTAAATTGAGTAAGCTTGCTAAAATTGCTTGGATCGGAACAGGTAGAGCATCAACATGGCAATGCAATTGCGTGCCTGTTTTCTGGGTTCCTGGGAGGGACGGTACTACTAGATGTCTGTGAATCAAAGAGAAATTGGTCGCCATACGCTGTTGAGTGAAATCCGGCGTCAACAGCCGATTGCGCGGATAAATCTGTCCGAACGTACGGGAATCAGTCGCGCAACAGTGACCACTATCACTGCGGAACTGTTGAAAGAGGGATTGATAGAGGAGGTCGCGTCGGCGCCAAGTGACAAGGATGCACGTCGGGGACGCCCAACTGTGGACCTAAAGATTCGCGGTGAAGCGCATTTGATTGCGGGGGCCAAGATATCGAATCTGGCGATCTCTTTGGTGTTGATGGACTTTGAAGGCAAACAAGTTGCTGAGCATGAGTTGGCCCTTGATAAGACAGTTTTCGACACTGATGCGTTGGCAATTGTTTTGGGCGACAGCCTAGCCGCGTTGACGGGCAAGATTGGGCGACATGTGACGGATGTGTCCGGGTTTGGATTGGGCATTGCCGGCATTGTTGATGCGTCGCAGGGGTTCGTGCATTGGTCGCCGTCGCTGGATCGGCGCAATGTAGAGCTCGCTCGGTTGCTGGAGCAGCATTTGTCGATCCCGGTGTTCGTGGACAATGACGCCAACCTTGTAGCGATTGCGGAACAGGCCTTTGGCCGTGGTCAGGGGTATTCGGACTTTATCGTTGTCACTATCGAGAGCGGTGTTGGGATGGGGATCGTGATTGGCAATGAGCTGTACCGGGGCACACGAGGGTGTGGCGCGGAGTTTGGTCACACCAAGGTACATTTGGACGGGGCATTGTGCAGGTGCGGACAGCGCGGATGTCTGGAAGCGTACGTGGCGGACTACGCATTGCTGCGCGAGGCGAACATCGCAGGTAGCGCGGACGGCGCGCCGCAGGTTGAGGCGCTGTTGGAGGACGCTCGGCGCGGCGATCCGGTGGCCAAGTCAATTGCTGATCGCGCAGGGCGCATGTTTGCAATGGGGTTGGCCAATCTGGTTAATATTTTTGATCCCGAACTGATTATTCTGGCGGGCGCGCAGATGCAGTCGAGCCATCTTTATGCAGAAGAAGTGATCGAGGCCATTCGCGGCTCGATCGTGCAGATCGACAAGGCACCGCCCGAAGTTGTGATTCACAAATGGGGCAATACGATGTGGGCACTGGGCGCGGCGGCGTATGCACTGGACAATGTGTCAGAACGTGCTTTGGCCGGGATGGCGGCGCATGCTTGAAAGGGCGCTGATACTCGGTGGCTTTGTGGTCGGTTCGGTTGCAGCTGCGGACCCGAAGTTCACACTCGTTGATGTGCCACAGCATCGTTATGAGGGCGGATGGGAACATTTCGTGGGTGGCGGCGTTGCGGTGTTTGATTGCGATGGTGATCATCTGCCTGATGTGTTTGCAGCAGGGGGCAGCAACTCGGCTGTTTTGATGCGCAATCGCGGTAATATGGTGTTTGAGGCCGAAACACCTGATGCGCTGATGCTGAGCGGCGTGGTCGGTGCCTATCCGCTGGATGTAGACAGCGATGGGCACTTGGATTTGGCGGTTTTGCGTGTGGGTGAGAATCTGCTGTTGCAAGGGGACGGCGCGTGCGGGTTTCAGCCGTTTGAGATGGCTGGGTTCGATGGGCGCGACCGTTGGACAACAGCGTTTTCGGCCACATGGGAAGCGGACCACGAATTGCCAACGTTGGCATTTGGAAACTACGTGGATCGGGATGATCCCAAAGGGCCTTTTGAGGCCTGTGATACGAGTGAGATATTCCGGCCCGGCGCGGATGGTTACGAGATGACCGTGTTGGAGCCGGGTTATTGCCCGTTGTCGATGCTGTTCAGTGATTGGGGGCGGCTCGGGCGCGCCGACCTGCGGGTGAGCAATGACCGGCACTATTATGTACGCGGCGGGCAAGAGCAGCTTTGGGCGATGGAAGCTGTGCCGCGGCTTTATGGCGCAAAGGATGGGTGGCGAGATCACCAGCTGTGGGGCATGGGCATTGCCGCGCGCGATCTGGATGGCGATGGGATGTCAGAGGTTTATCTGACCTCTATGGGGGACCAGAGGTTGCAACGGTTATCGGGAACAGGACCGAGTTTTGAGGATGTGCCATATGAGATGGGCACAACCGCCCACCGCCCCTATCAAGGTGGCGATGGGCGCCCGTCTACCGGATGGCATGTCAGCTTTGGCGACGTGCAAAACGATGGTTTGGACGACATCTTTGTGACCAAGGGCAATGTGGAGCAGATGCCAGGAAGCGCGATGGAGGATCCCAATAACCTTTTGATTCAAGGTCCTGACGGGAGGTTTGAGGAATTTGGTGGCGTCGCCGGATTGGCAGACATGGCGCGCAGCCGGGGGGCGGCGATGAGCGATCTGGACCTGGATGGGCGACTTGACCTTGTGGTGGTGAACCGTCGTGCGCCGTTGCGGGTGTATCGGAACGAAACTGAAGAGACAGGTAACTGGATATCGGTTTTGATTGGTCAAAGCGGCGCGAACCGGAATGCGATTGGCGCGTGGCTGGAGGTGGACAAGGGCGATCGTGTTCTGGCACGGGAAATCACCGTGGGTGGCGGACATGCTGGCGGCGTGTTCGGGCCGGAGCATTTTGGACTAGGCGCTGTAGAAGCAGTGCGCGTGCGGGTCATCTGGCCGGATGGGTTGGAAACCGATTGGATGGACGTGCCGGTGAACACCGCGTCATCCATTTGGCGCAATGGCGATGCGATCATTCGGTCCAGTGACTAAGGCCCGGTTTGACGTTATCGCTGGGCCGCCTTTTTTTGCGAGGCCGCGCGTGCCCATGGTGGATTGACCGTCGCGGCCCCGAAAGCGAACCCTTGCAGGCAGTCTATACCAAGCGCGGCCATGATTTGAGCGTCCTGAGGCGATTCAATGCGGCTGGCGATGGTCATGATATCGAGCTTTTCCGCGATGGCGGCAATGGCGCTTGAGAGCACCTGATTGGTGCGGTCGGTTGTGATCTCACGGCTGAAACCGCCGTCCAGCTTAATGAAATCAAAAGGAAATTCCCGGAACACCTTGAATGAAGTCATCCCAGCCCCGTAATCATCCAATGCGAAACTGACGTTCTGGGATCGCATGTCGGTCATAAAGCTTTGCACAATGTCGGGCACCTGATTGACCGATGCCTCAGATATTTCGAGGATCAGACGTTCGCCCAGTGTGGAGCCGCCGCCTACGGCGCGTTTCAGGCTGTCAATCCAAGGGCTGTACCCGATTGAGCGGGCGGACATATTGATCGACAGGCGCAATCCGGGCTGCGCCTGAAGGGTTTCCAGACCAAGGTCGAGCGCGTGGCAATCAAGCTGGCGACCAAGCTCTGTCTCCTCCACGGCGGACATAAATTCCTTGGCAGGGATAATGCGGCCGGTTTCATCCAGCACGCGAATGAGCCCTTCGTAAAAAGCTTGTCGGTCAGTGTTTTGCGCGCTGACAATGGGTTGAAATGCCAGCATCACCTGTTTGTGCCGTATCGCCGCCTCGACCATCTGCATGGTGTTCTGATCACGGGATGCCACGGCATAAGCCAGCGCGTTACGCTGTTCACGTGGTGTGCCGACCCGGCGCTTCTTTTTATCTTTCGGACGGTTCATGCGGATATTCCAAGCAGCTTTGGATTCGATGACAGATTGCTGCCAAAGAGATGAAGAGTACCTTAAGGTGACAATTCGAAACAATTTTGAGAGGCGCGGGAAATGATGGAGAAAGAAGGCGAACGATGCGGTTGGGCGGGGCCGGATCCGATCTATCTGGATTATCACGACACTGAGTGGGGCGTGCCCGAATACGACTCGCGCGCGCTGTGGGAAAAGCTTGTTCTGGATGGGTTTCAGGCGGGGCTGAGCTGGATCACGATTTTGAAGAAGCGAGGCAATTTTCGTGAGGCGTTTCAAGGGTTTGATCCGCGGGTCATTGCAGAATGGGGCGAGGAGGACGTGACCCGTTTGCTGGGCAATGCGGGTATCATTCGCCACCGCGGCAAGATCGAAGCGACCATTGGGAATGCCCGCGCATGGTGCGAAATCGAGGCGCGGGACGGGTTTGATGTGTTCCTTTGGCGCTATGTGGATTTTGCGCCATTGCAGACCCGATTGATGCGAAATGAAGATGTTCCGGCACAGACGGAATTGTCGTTACAAATTTCAAAGGATTTGAAGAAAGCCGGATTTCGCTTTTGTGGTCCGACAATTGTTTATGCGTTTATGCAGGCCGTGGGGATGGTGAATGATCACCTTGTTGGGTGCCACGTTCATGACCGGGTTGCGGCGTTGCCGCGTAATTCGAAGTTTGACTTGCTGAATGGTTAACGGGCGCGACGGGGCGTTTTGGCACGTCGGTGTCACGTCGGTATTCTGTCGGTATTGCGTCGGTGCGGAAAATACTGGCGTAATTTTGTTAACGCCGCAGCGGGGCGCGAACTCGGCCAACCCTTGCGGGCTGTTCTCGTGACGGCAACAGGGCCGCGCCGAAGTGTCCGGCACGGCCCTGTTTGCGAGGGGTCTTGGGGAAGGAAAGCTTAGGCGACTTTCTTGAGGAGCACGCCGTTGCGTTTGGCGATGAAGGCAGCGCGACGTGCACCACGGGCCCATGGCAATTCGGGTGCCTCAGCCTTGGACGCTGCGACGATGGATTTGATGAAACGGGTCTGACTGCTCATTTTGGTTTCTCCTTTGACCGTTGATCCCTGTGGGGATCTCATTGTTTCCGTGTTGACACCAATCTGTTCCCGAATTGGGGCAGAGATGGGGCAGGATTGGTCAGATTTGAGGAAAATACAGCAGAGTTTTTGGGGCAGGTTTTGGCGGGAGTGCACTAAAGCGTCAGCCGCAATGGGCAATGGTCCGATACTTCGGGATCATAGATTACGTCAAAGCGCTGAACCGCCTTTGTATCATTGATCAGCATATAGTCGGCAAACCTGCCGGGTTTGGAGTATTGGGAATTTCGCGTGCTGGTGAAGCCGCGTGTTGTGACCAGTTCAACAAACCCGGCATCGGTGAGCAGTGTTAGCGTTTCGCTGTCGGGTTCGACGTTAAAGTCGCCGCAGATAACAGCGATGTCCGCTGCCTCGGATACTTGCCGGGATAGGTCAAGCAGGCGGGATGCTTGCGTGGCGCGTTCTGGTGTGTCGAGTTTACCCCGAAGGTCGCGCAAACCGTGCATGTGTGTGACACTGATGGTGCGATTCAGTGCATTGTCATACACCCGAATTCCATGCGCGCAGCGAGAGCGCGGGTGATCGCCGTAACCATCGGGTGAATAGGATTTGTGAACGAAACCTTGAATTTGGCCGATGATCGGGAGTGATTTATGAACAAAGCTCGCCAGACCCCATTGCGAGGGCACGGCGCGATCTCTATCCCACAGAACACCCTGAGCAGCGGGGCAGAAAATTGCCGTATGTTCAGGCAAGGCGCGTGAAACATCGCGGAAGAAATTCGCCCGTTGGGGCAAGATATGGTCGCCATCTCGATAGGTTAGCCAATCTTTGTCCGAGGCTGGGCTGTGCACAACCTCTTGCAGGCATAGGATATCCGGAGCGGTGGATTGGAGATAAGGCAGCAGGGATGTGTGCAGTTTGCCGCCCCATCCATTGAGGCACATTATGTTCACGGGGTACTCCTCTTTGCTGGTCATGCCAGCCAAATGGGGTGAATCCCGACCCGCTAGAGGCGGATGACGGATATCAGGCGGCCATAGTCGGCCTCGCCCGCGTGGGTGGCGCGGCGATAGGAGTAAAACCGGTCCGCGTCCGAGTAGGTGCAATGGCGGATCCATTCGGCGTGGCCGATCCCGGCAGAGCGGAGACGATGCAGCCCATAGGCGGGCAGGTCAAACTGCATTCTGTCATCCTTGCCATTGGCAAAGAACCGGGTGTTGTCCGGGTCTTGCGCAAGGAAGGCGTCGAGGAATTCTGGCCCGACTTCGTAGGCGCCTTGCGAGATCGAAGGGCCGATCGCGGCGGAGGTGTTGGCACGGGCGGCACCCAAGGCTTCCATTGCGTCGAGGGTTGCCTCGAGTACACCCTCGAGTGCTCCACGCCAGCCTGCATGGGCCGCGCCGATTACGCCAGCTTCTGGGTCAGAGAACAGAACCGGCTGACAATCGGCAGTCAGGATCGAGAGCGCAAGGCCGGGCGCGGCGGTGACCATAGCATCGGCGCGGGGTTTGTTCCCAATGATGGGCGCATCGACGGTCACGGCATCTGCAGTGTGTGCCTGATAGACGGCGATCAGGTCGTCAGGCAGAACATCCATCGCCTCGGCCACGCGGTTGCGATTGATGCTCACGACCTCGGCCTGATCAGAGCTGCCGGTGCCACAGTTTAGGCCGGAAAAGATGCCCGAGGATGCGCCACCGCGACGCGTGAAGAAACCGTGCCGTACAGGGCCAAGGCTGTCTGAGGTGAGGATTTCGAGCGTCATGGGTCACATCCGGGTGGTGGGGTGGTCCCTTCCGGGAAGAGGGCGAGCAGCTTGAACAGGTTTCCCATTTCATCCGGGTGCGTCAAGCGGCGATGTGCGGCGATGTGGCTGGAAAGCGCGTCGCCCGTGAGTTTGCTTGCAAGCGATTGCGCGCGCTGGGTGATGCCAAGCCGTTCGAGGAAGACGCCTTGGGGAGTCAGGGACGAGTGGGCCGAAGGGGTGGCTGCGGCAAGTGCCTCAAAGTCGACATGGGCGGTCAGGTCGGCCTCTCCCGGACAGGCGAGCGGTTCAACGGGCGTGTGTTCGCGCAGGGCCTGCAATGTGTCGCCGTTAGAGCGCCAGTCGCCGTAGTCGAGGATCAGGGCGACGCCGCCGTGATCGTGGATGCGTTGGCCAATGGATTGCACGAGGGCGGGCGCGGGTGCGCAGAGTTCGACGATATTGCCGGGGATCGTGTCGGCAAGGCGGTGATCGAGCGCGGCAACAGATTGTTCGGGGCCAAGGCCGACGGTAAGCGCATCGTCCCGCAGGCCGATCAGGCGTTCTTGCCAGCCGGTTTCGCCGCGTAGGAACTGGCGGATGGGCAGGGCATCAAAAAACTCGTTTGCGACAAGAAAGAGCGGCTGTTCGGGGAGCTGATCAAGCGCGTCGAGCCATGTGGCGGTGTCGCCAAGGGTTTCGCGCTGTTTTGCGCGCAGGGTGGGCGACGCCTCGATCAGGTAGAGTTGCAAGGCGGCGTGAAAGCCGGGGATGGCGCGGGTGGCGCGCAGGATATCGGCCATCAGCGTGCCGCGTCCGGGGCCGGGTTCAGCGAGGGTGAAAGGCGCGGGCGAGCCCTGGTCGAGCCAGGATTGCGCTAGCGCAAGGCCGATCATTTCGCCAAACATCTGGCTAATCTCGGGCGCGGTGGTGAAATCACCCGCAGCGCCAAGGGGGTCGCGGGTGGGATAGTAGCCCAAGGTGGGATGCAACAGCGCTTCGGTCATGTATTCGGCGACGGTCATGGGGCCGGACGCGCGGATACGGCGGATCAGGTGGTCGCGCATAGCGCTCATGCGCGGGCCTGTCGGATGAGCCAGAGGCCGAGCAGGATCATCGGCAGCGACAAGAGCTGGCCCATGGTGAAGCCGACGCCATTGACGTGCAGCGCAAGGCCGAGCGGGTTGTCAGGGGTGATAAAATGGGCGTCTGGCTGACGCACGAATTCAACAAGGAACCGGGCCAGCCCGTAGCCTGCAAAGAAGGTGCCTGCGACGAAGCCGGGTGTTTTTAGTGCGCCGCGTTTCCAAGCGAGCCAAAGCAGGAGCGCGCCGAGGATCAGCCCTTCGAGCAGGGCTTCGTAAAGCTGACTGGGATGGCGGGCACAGAGGGTGCCGACAGCCTGACCGCAATCCTGTGCGTCAAAACCGGGGAAGGTGACGCCCCAAGGGACGCTGGTGGCGCGGCCCCACAGCTCGGCATTGATAAAATTAGCCAGCCGTCCAAGGAGAAGGCCCGGCGCCACGCCAAGGGCGACCGCATCTGTCATTTGCAGTTTGGGGATGTCGTATTTTCGGGCATAGAGCCAGCCGACGACGACCACACCCAACATGCCGCCATGAAAGGCCATGCCGCCGGTCCAGATCTGCGGGATTTCGGCCGGGTTCTGGAGGTAGTGCGCAGGTTTGTAGAACAGCACATATCCCAAACGCCCGCCGAGAATCACGCCAAGGATCGCCCAAGTGAGGAAATCCTCGATCTGTTCAGGCGAGAGCGGTGCTTTGTTGGCGGGCCAGAGGCGGTTGGCGCGCACGGCGGCCACCACGAGGCGCCAGCCGACAAGAATGCCAACAATATACGCCAGCGCATACCAGCGCAGTGCCAATTCAAAGCCAAAGATCGAGATCGAAAAGAGCTCGGGTGAGATATCGGGGAAGGGGATTTGTGCTCGCATTTGGGACAACTTTTGGACCTGAGGTGCGGCTAGTGTCAACCTTGTGTCTGCTGCTGATGCGCCCCATATAGGTGCAAAGCAACGCCTGAAAGTAACGTCGGAGAGACAAATGCAGAGCCGTAACAAATTCGTGGATGATATGTCGCAATTGATGACCAACGCCATGGGCGTGGCTCAGGGCGCAAAAGACGAGGCGGAAACCGCCATGAAATCGCTGATGGATCGCTGGTTGGCGGATCGTGATTTCGTGACCCGCGAAGAGTTTGATGCGGTGCGCGCCATGGCACAGAAGGCCCGCGAAGAGAATGAAGCACTCAAATCCCGCATTGAGGCGCTTGAAGGGAAATAGAGAGAGTTGCAATTGCGACACTCGGAAATTGCCTGAAATCAGCACGGTATTCACAATGACGTGAATGCACTATCATCATCCGAAAAGTACGTCAGGCGCAAAGCGTCGACAGGTTCGGGCGGTGAATGCATAGGCGAACGTTCTTGATGGCCTCGGGGGCCCAATTGGCGACGGTTGCAGCCTGCACCGTTGGCGAAGAATTTCGTCAACCACAGACGGACGTGCCAGAGCAGTTCCTGACCCAGCAGGGCGCTGGGCCGGTTGAACGGAAGTACAAAACATGGTGGCGCGCGTTTGATGACGAAAAGCTTGACCGGCTTGTCGAGCTGGGCTTGCAGCAAAACCTGGACATTCGAAAGGCTGTTGCACGCGTCGAACAATCGCGCGCGATCCTTGCCGGGGCGGGTTATCCGATTGATGGTGTAGCGCGTGTTTCAGAGGCGCGGGCGTCGGTTGGGGGAAATGATGGCCGTTCGGATTCCGGGTTTGTGCGGGGCGAGGCCACATGGCAATTGGACCTGTACGGCAAATTGAAGCGCGAACGGGAAGCGGCGTTCTATCGGCTAGAGGGGGCCTTTGCCGATGCCAACGTGGCACGTGCCACGTTGCTGGACGAACTGGTGACGGCGTATGTGGACGCCCGTTTTTACCAAGAACTGATACGGATCAACCAACGGGTTGTGTCGTCGCGCGAGCAAACCCTAGAGGCTACTGAAAACGCCCGGACGAAGCAGTTGGATCTGAATTCATCAGCGGTTGAGAAAGAAGCGTTGCCCGCTGTGTCCGAGTTGGATGTGGCGCAGGCGCGATCCTTGGTTGCGTCGGCCAAGGCGGAATTGCCCGAAGCCCGCATTTTGTTTTTTAAATCGGTGTCGCGGATTGGAACGTTGTTGGGCCAGGCATGGGAGCGACCCCGTGAAGGGCTGGATCGGACAGCCCCGCAGCCAGTGCCGTCAATTAAAGGGCTGCGCACAGGCATTCCGACAGATCTGGTGCGCAATCGGCCGGACGTGGTTTTGGCAGAGCGACGGCTGGCGGAATCGGTCGCGTTGGCTGGTGTAGCGGAGGCTGAATTATATCCTGAACTAAAGCTGACGGGAAATATCAACGTCAATTATTCAGGCGCAGAATGGATACCCACGGCAGGGTTCTTGCGGCTGGGTTTGGATGTGCCGCTATTTGATCTGCCAGAGCGGCGCTCAAAAGTGCGGTATCAAGAGGCCCGTGTGGATGAATTCCGATTGGTTTGGGAAGAAGAAGTTGTTGAGGCTGTGGAAGAGGTGCAAGATTCGCTGGTCAGCCTCAAGAACCACGAGGATGCCGTGCGTTATACGACTGAGGCGATTGAGCAGACCCGAAACGTGCTGGATCTGGCCCGAAAGGGATATACGCGCGGCGAGGCGAGCTTTCTTCAGGTACTGGACGCAGAGCGGGCATTGCTGGCGAACGAAAATGCGCTGGCGCTGGACAAGCGAAACTTTGCCGTTGATTACGTCAAGTTGAATGTCGCGTTGGGTGGGTTTTACGGAGAGGCGCCTTGAGCACAATGTGGTCCGTTTCGCGCGGCAATGGTTTTTGAGAAAAACGCCATACAGATTAGGTGCTGTTGGCCGTCTGAGTGTCGCGCAAGGCGTGGCAGGCGGGGTCAAATTGAACCGGTATGTCGATCGAGGCAGCGGTGCGCTAGTTATGCTGCAACTTGTGCTATCGCGCGATTAATCCACAACTTATTGCGTTATCCACAGATATTTTGCTTTACAGGACGCGCTTGGCACACCACCATATCTGGTAAGGAAGTGAGGAAACGCCGCACTTTCTAGAGCAGGCACCAAGCGCTAGGGGCGCTGCCATTCCCTGAGCGCACAACATAAAGAGGTGGCGCCATGGCATTGTCAGAGCACATTCTGGAAGAAGATCTTCATCCTATCGACATCGTCGAGCATATCGCAGAGCACCATGATTGGAGCTTTGATCGGATTGCCGATGACCAGATTGCTATGGCAATCGAAGGGCAGTGGAAGACCTATTCGATCACGCTTGCCTGGTCTGCCTATGACGAGACATTGCGTTTGGTATGTTCGTTCGAAATGGAACCACCGCAGGAGAAACTGCCCAAGCTGCATGAGGCACTAAATGCGGTAAATGATCAGTGCTGGGCTGGGGCGTTCACCTATTGGAACGAACAAAAGCTGATGATCTATCGTTATGGGTTGGTTTTGGCGGGCGGGCAGGTGGCCAGCGCAGACCAGATCGACATGATGATCAACGCTGCGATTGTCAGCGCAGAGCGGTTTTATCCGGCGTTCCAATTGGTGGTTTGGGGTGACCGCGACGTAGAGAATGCAATGCAGGTTGCCATTGCAGAGGCTTACGGGCGCGCGTAACACTTTCCCCAAACGCCGAAGACGCGCAATTGGGGGAAACTTAATGGATATGAATGTTGTGGCCGAAAAGGGCCTCGTGCTGCTGGGATGCGGCAAGATGGGGTCGGCCATGTTGCAGGGCTGGTTGGCGGATGGATTGCCTGCCACGAGCGTCTGGGTGCAAGATCCGTTTCCGAGCGATTGGGTGCAGGGCGCGGGCGTGCATGTGAACGCAGAGTTGCCCAAAGCGCCTGCGATTGTTCTGGTGGCCGTGAAGCCGCAGATGATGGCGGATGCGCTGCCGAGTTTACAGGCAATGGGCAATGGCGAGACTGTGTTTGTGTCTGTTGCTGCGGGCATTTCCATCGCAACTTATGAAGAGATGCTGGGTGAGCGAACGCCGATTGTTCGCGCGATGCCGAATACGCCAGCGGCTGTGGGCAAGGGGATCACGGCTGTGATTGGCAATGACCCGGCGGGCGAGGTCGGTGTTGCATTGGCAGGGGCGTTGTTGATGGCGGTTGGTCAGGTAGTCCGGCTTGACCGCGAAGCGCAAATGGATGCGGTCACGGGGGTCAGTGGGTCGGGTCCGGCCTACGTATTCCATTTGATCGAGACGCTGGCCGCCGCAGGAGAGACACAAGGATTGTCGCCCGAGATGGCCATGGCGCTGGCCAAGGCCACGGTGGCCGGAGCGGGGGCGCTGGCTGAAGCAGCAGACGAAAGCCCGGAGCAGTTGCGGGTGAATGTGACCAGCCCGAACGGCACAACACAGGCGGGGCTGGAAGTACTTATGGATCCGGCCAAGGGCCTGCCACCGTTGATGATCAAGACGGTTGGCGCCGCATCTGACCGCTCGCGGGAGCTGGCCAATGGATGAGATATCGTTTGATGATTTCCTGAAGGTGGATGTGCGGGTTGGCACGGTGGTGCGGGCTGAGCCCTATCCCGAGGCGCGCAAGCCCGCGATCAAAGTGTGGGTCGATTTTGGCGGTGATTTGGGGGAGAAAAAGACCTCGGCCCAGATCACCAAGCATTACACCCCGGCGGCCCTGATTGGGCGGCAAGTTATGGCAGTGGTGAATTTCCCGCCGCGTCAGATTGGTAAATTTATGTCCGAGGTGTTGTTGTTGGGGCTGCCGGATGTTGATGGCGAAATCAAGCTGGCTGTGCCGGATGGCGATGTTCCAAACGGGGGGCGGATGCATTGAAAAAGGTTCTGTTCACACGCCCGATGCCCGAACCGGTGGTTAAGGAGGCGCGACAGTATTTTGATGTGACGATACGTCAGAGTAACCTACCGCTTACAGGGAACGATCTGCGCAATGTTTTGCGGGACTATGATCTGGTGATGCCAACGCTGGGGGATATGTTTGATCGGCATGTCTTTGAAGATGTTGACGATCCGCGCTGTAAGGTGCTGGCGAATTTTGGGGTCGGGTATAATCACATTGATGTGGCCGCTGCCACCAAGGCTGGAATTGCAGTAAGCAACACGCCCGGCGCAGTGACAGATGCGACGGCGGATATTGCAGTAATGCTGATGCTGATGAGCGCACGTCGCGCGGGCGAGGGCGAGCGGCTGGTGCGTAGCGGTAACTGGGAAGGTTGGCATCCGACGCAAATGCTGGGTTTGCATATGTCGCGCAAGACCGTCGGTATCATCGGCATGGGCCGGATAGGGCAGGCGATTGCGCGGCGTTGTTTTTTTGGTTTCGGGATGACGGTGAAGTATTTCAACCGCTCAGCCAAGGGTATGGAATTTGACGCTGAACGCTGTGACACACTGGAAGATCTGGCTGGAAAGGTGGATTTTCTGGTCGCGGCGGTGCCCGGTGGGCCCGAGACCCGGGGCATGGTCAACGCGTCCGTGTTTGCCGCGATGCAGGCGCATGGGCGATTCATCAATATCTCTCGCGGGGACGTGGTCGATGAACCCGCGTTGATCGAGGCCTTGCAAGAAGGGTTGATCGGCGGTGCTGGGCTGGACGTGTATGCGCAGGAACCGAAAGTCCCCGAAGCGTTGAAGGCGCTAGAGAACGTTGTGTTGTTGCCGCATCTTGGTACCGCAGCGCTGGAGGTGCGCACCTCGATGGGCATGATGGCGGTGGCCAATCTGGTGGCGTTTGATCAGGGCAAGGCGTTGCCAAATGAAGTTGAGGCGTAAGTGATCCCGATTGCGCGGCGGTCCGGGGTCTTTGGTTTCATCTGGCGCGACACAAAGATAGGGTAGCCCCTATGGAATCGGCTTTGGATTATCACTCGGCGTTGGCACTGCTGGAATGGCAGGTGGAACTGGGCGTGACCGAGGCCATTCTGGACGCGCCGGTGGATCGTTATGAGACACCCAAGCAAGCGCCCAAGCCCAAAGCCGCACCATTGCCCGCTGATGATGCGCCCGTCGTTGTGGCCAAGCGCGAGGTTGACCCGGTGCAGGTCGCCAAGGAGGCGGCCAAGGGTGCCGGGGATCTGGATGCGCTGCGCGCTGCGATGGCAGCTTTTGAACATTGTGAATTGAAGCGCGGCGCGCGCAATCTGGTCTTTGCCGATGGCAATCCGGCGGGGCGGGTGATGATCATTGGTGAGGCTCCGGGACGTGACGAGGACCGTGAAGGTAAACCATTTGTCGGGCGCGCGGGTGTATTGCTGGACAAGATGCTGGCGGCGATTGACATGGGGCGGGATGTGCCGCTGTCCAAGGATGCGGTTTACATCACCAATGTGCTGCCATGGCGTCCGCCGCAGAACCGAGACCCAAAACCCGAAGAAATTGCCATGTTGCGCCCGTTTCTGGAGCGCCATGTGGAGATTGTGGCCCCGGATGTGATTGTGCTGATGGGGAATATCAGCTGTGACGCGGTGTTGGGGCGACGTGGTATCACGCGGCTGCGCGGCAACTGGCAAGAAGCGTTTGGCAAGCCGGTGATACCGATGTTTCACCCGGCCTATTTGTTGCGACAACCAAACGCAAAGCGCGAGGCGTGGGCCGATTTGTTGAGTCTGAAGGCTAAATTGGGCGAGTAATCGGCGTGGGAAACGCTTAAAACAGCGGCAAATGCTCACAGTTTCGTCAATGCCTGTGGTTGCGCCGAAGGGTCCTCTTGCATCTGGGGGCGCTTCGGGGTCAGCCTGTTATCAAATTGGACCAATGGAGGCAGGATGAGCGACGAGAGAGAGTTCATTCCGGTGAGGATTGCCGTGTTGACGGTGAGTGACACGCGGTCGCTGGAGGATGACAAATCGGGCGATACGTTGGTGGCGCGGATTGAGGATGCCGGGCATGTGATGGCGGCGCGCGATATCGTCAAAGATGATCGCGCAGCCATTGCGGACAAGCTGCGCGGATGGTGCGCGGATGACGGTGTTGACGTGATTATCTCGACCGGAGGTACCGGGTTGACCGGGCGCGACGTGAGTGTCGAAGCGCATAGGGATGTGTATGAAAAAGAAATCGATGCCTTTGGCACGATTTTTACCATGGTTTCGATGCAGAAAATCGGCACCAGCGCCATTCAGAGCCGCGCCACGGGCGGGGTTGCGCAGGGCACGTATCTGTTTGCCCTGCCGGGCAGTCCCGGCGCGTGCAAGGATGCGTGGGACGAGATCCTGAAGCGGCAGTTGGACTATCGGCACAGCCCGTGCAATTTCGTGGAAATCATGCCGCGCCTGGACGAGCATATGCGGCGCAAGTAGTGCTTTTGGTGAATTCGACCGAAAAAATCGTTTTTTTGTGACGGAATTTGCAGGGCAACCCGTATAAGTCTTGAGTTGATTTGGCAATTTCGCTCCTCCGCCATTAGGTTTGTGGGGGACGCGTCGATTGGAGAGGCCGACATATGCGGTTTATGCGACAGAGCTTAACAGGGCTTTTTCTGCTTTCCCTGACGCTTGGGCTGTTGGGGGTTGCCGGGTCGATGATCTTTGACGCGATCGAGGCGCGGTTCGCTGATGATAGCAGCGGCCCACCCGCCCGAGAGCGCGTGTTTACAGTGAATGTGGTGACGGCGGAGCCGGGAACAGTTGCGCCTGAGCTGGTGGCGTTTGGTGAAATCCAGAGCCGCCGGAGCCTTGAGATCAGGGCGGCGGCCGCGGGTACAATTGTAAAGCTGTCAGAGGATTTTGAAGAAGGCGCTGAGGTGCGCCCCGGTGAGGTGTTGGTTCAGGTTGACCCGACCAAGGCACGCTATGCGTTGGAGCGGGTCAGCAGCGATATGCTGGACGCCGAGGCCGAGGAGCGCGACGCGATCCGCACGCTGGAACTGGCGTTAGACGAGTTGGACGCCGCCGAGGCGCAGCTGGATCTGCGGACCAAGGCGTTTGAGCGGCAAGTGGATTTGCGCGAACGCGGTGTTGGTACGGCGGCTGCGGTTGAGACCGCTGAGCTGGCGCAGTCAGGTGCGCGGCAGGCGGTTTTGTCAAATCGGCGCGCGCTGGCACAGGCCGAGGCGCGCGTGGATCAGGCGGACACGCGGCTTGCGCGCACCCGGATCGCGCTGGCCGAAGCGCAGAAGGATCTGGAAGATACCGTTATCACAGCAGATTTCGCCGGCACATTGTCAGAGGTGAGCGCGGTCGAGGGCGGGCTTGTTTCGATGAACGAAAAGCTGGCGCAGCTGATTGACGCCAAGGCATTGGAAGTGGCGTTCCGGGTGTCGACGCCACAATATGCGCGGCTGTTGGATGGCGACAATCGATTGCATCAGTCCGAAGTTAAGGTTTCGCTTGATGTGATGGGATCGGATTTGACCGCGACAGGCGTGATTACGCGAGATGCGGCGGCGGTGGGCGAAGGTCAGACAGGCCGGGTTCTGTTTGCACGGCTGGATGGGGCACGGGGCCTAAAACCCGGAGATTTTGTTACTGTGCGCGTGACTGAGCCGGAGTTGCAGCGAGTTGTGAAGCTGCCCGCGTCGGCGCTGGATGCGGCGGGGCGTGTGCTTGTCGTGGGCGAGGGCAACCGTTTGGAGGCGTTGGAGGTGCGGCTGTTGCGGCGGCAGGGCGACAGTGTGTTGGTGCGCGGGCAGGGATTGCCGGGGCGTCAGGTGGTGTCACGACGTACGCCTTTGCTGGGCGAAGGGATCGCGGTTAAGCCGGTGACCAACACAGGCGGCCCGATTGAGGCCCCCGCGATGGTATCATTGAGCGATGAGGATCGGGCGAAATACGTGGCGTTTGTCGAGGGCAATCAGCGGATGCCGGAGAATGTCAAAAAACGCCTGATTGCGCAGTTGAACCAACCTGAGGTGCCAGCGCAGATGATTGAGCGGCTTCAGGGCCGGATGGGGGGCTAGACCATGCGGGAGCTTGGGGAACGCGCCGGGGGTATTCTGTCGTATTTCACGCGCCACGCCACGGCGGCGAACCTGCTGTTGGTGGTGCTGATCATTGCCGGGCTGGTGGCGTTTCCACGAATGCGGGCGCAGTTTTTCCCAGATGTGATTATTGACAATGTCACCGTCAGTGTTGCGTGGGAAGGGGCCGGCGCGGAAGATGTGGATGCGGCCATTGTGCAGGTTATGGAGCCTGCGATGTTGGCGGTTGAGGGTGTTGAGAGCACCTCGTCCCGTTCGACCGAAGGTAACGCGCGCATCACCATGGAGTTCGAGCCCGGCTGGGACATGGCGCGGGCCACGGATGATGTGCAAGTCGCGGTTGATGCGGTGACAACCCTGCCGGATGAGGCAGAGGACCCGGTGGTGCGGCGCGGGCGCTGGCGTGATCGAGTGACGGATGTGGTGATCACCGGAACGGTGGAGATCGACCAGATCGCGCGCTTTGCGGACGAATATGTCGCGCGCCTATATGCCGAAGGGGTCACGCGCACTACAATTCGCGGGCTGGCCGAACGGGAGACATTGGTCGAGGTGAGCTCGGTCGAATTGATCACCCATGATATTTCCATTGCCGAGATTTCCGCAGCCATTGCGGAAGAGGTAAATGCAGACCCGGCAGGTGATGTGACAGGCGCGTTTGCGCGGGTGCGCACGGGTGTTGAAAAACGTGCGCCCGATGAGATTGCGGGGATTGTTCTGCGGTCTAACCCGGACGGAACCAAGCTGCGCGTGGGCGATGTTGCCACCATTCGGGTAGAAGGTGTGAACCGCAACCGGTCCTATTTCGTGGGCGAAAACCCGGCGATTTCGATCCGGGTGGATCGGTCGGACAAGGGCGATGCGATCAGCATTCAGGAAACTGTCGAAAAGGTCAGCGCCGAGATGCAGGCGACCCTGCCGCAAGGGGTGGATATCCAGCTGATCCGTACACGCGCCGAGGCGATAACGGGGCGTTTGAACCTGCTTTTGGACAACGGATTGATGGGGCTGGGGCTGGTCATCATTCTGTTGTTCCTGTTCCTGAATGCGCGCATTGCTTTCTGGGTTGCGGCGGGCATTCCAACCGCGATGCTGGCAGCGATTGCGTTAATGTATGTGGGCGGTTTGACGATCAACATGATCTCGCTGTTTGCGTTGATCATCACGTTGGGGATCGTGGTGGATGACGCCATTGTTGTGGGCGAACACGCCGATGCGCGCGCGCGACGTTTGGGCGAGGGGCCTTATGTGGCGGCTGAAAACGCGGCGCGGCGGATGTCGATGCCGGTGTTCAGCTCGACCTTAACGACGATCATTGCGTTTTTCGGGCTGACTGTGATTTCGGGCCGGTTTGGTGATTTGATCGCGGATATTCCATTCACGGTGATTGCGGTGCTGGCCGCGTCGCTGGTGGAGTGTTTTCTGATCCTGCCCAATCACATGGCCCATGCATTGAAGCATCAGGCCAAGGAACATTGGTACGATATCCCGAGCCGGGTGGTAAATCGCGGCTTTCGCTGGTTTCGCGAGGCGGTGTTCCGCCGTTTGATGTGGCTGGTGGTCAAGATGCGCTATCCGGTGATGGCCGGCGTTGTGGTGATCTTGTCAACGCAGATGGTGCTGTTCATTGGTGGCGATGTGAAATGGCGGTTCTTTAACGCGCCCGAGCGCGGATCGGTGACCGGGAACTTTGCGATGCTGCCCAGTGCGACACGCGAAGACAGTCTTGCGATGATGCGCGAAATGCAGCGCGCGACAGAGGCGCTGGGCAAGGAATACGAAGAACGCCACGGGCGCAATCCGCTGGATTATGTGATTGCAGAGATTGGTGGCAATTCGGGGCGGTCGCTGCCGGGATCAGAGTCGCTTGACCCGGATCTGCTGGGCGGTATCGCGATTGAGTTGATTGATGCGGATTTGCGGCCCTATTCCAGTTTTGCCTTTGTGGGCGAGTTGCAGGACCGGGTGGCGCGCCATCCACTGGTCGAGACAATCTCGTTCCGCGGTTGGCGGTCCGGGCCGGGCGGCGACGCGCTGGATGTGCAGTTTTACGGGGCGGACAGCGATACGCTGAAGGCGGCGAGCGAGGCGTTGAAGACGGCGCTGGAAGAGTTTGCGGAAGTGTCCGCGATAGAAGACAACCTGAGTTATGACAAAGAAGAGCTGATCCTTGAGTTGACGCCGCAGGGGCAGGCGCTTGGGTTCAGTATTGATGGGCTGGGCCGGGTGCTGCGCCATCGTCTGAACGGGCTCGAGGCCGCGACATATCCAGATGGGCCAAGGAGCGCGAGCATTCGTGTGGAACTGCCTGAGGGCGAGTTGACGGCAGATTTTCTGGAGGGGAGCCTGATGCGCACCCCGGCTGGGGAATATGTGCCGCTGGCTGATTTGGTGACGGTGCAGAGCCGAACCGGATTTTCCACGGTGCGGCGCGAAAACGGGCTTCGGTTGATCAACGTCACGGGGGATATTTCAGAGGATGACCCGGCCCGCGCCGAGCTTATCATGGAGCGGTTGCAGGAGGATATCCTGCCCACGATTGCCAGTGAGAAACAGATTGAGTGGGAGATGGCCGGACTGGCGGAGCAGGAAAACACGTTCCTGACCGACGCGCGCAATGGTCTGATCCTGTGTTTGACGGGGATATACCTTGTGCTGGCTTGGGTGTTTTCCAGCTGGACCCGGCCCATGGTGGTGATGGCCATCATTCCGTTTGGGTTGGTTGGCACGATCTATGGGCATTACATGCATGGCGTGCCGCTGAGCATGTTCACGGTTATTGGTCTCATTGGGATGACCGGGATTATCATCAACGATTCCATTGTGCTGGTAACGACAATTGACGATTACGCCAGGGATCGCGGGATATTTCAGGCGATTATCGAAGGCACGGCAGACCGATTGCGGCCTGTGTTCCTGACCACGGCGACCACCGTGCTGGGTCTTGCGCCCCTGTTGTTTGAACGTAGCCAGCAGGCGCAGTTCCTGAAGCCGACCGTGATCACGCTGGTTTATGGGTTGGGCTTTGGCATGGTGCTGGTGCTGATTGTGGTGCCTGCATTGATCGCGATGCAATCGGATGTTGCGCGACAGGTGACGGCGATGCGGCGTGGATTGCACGCGCCGGGGCTGCGTGGCGTGTTGATTGCGGCATGGGGCGCAGTACTGGGGTGGCTGGCGGTGACGTTGGGCTGGACAGTGTTGACGGGCGGAATGCACCCTGAATTGCTGGCCTTGGTGCCTGCGTTGAACGTGGTTCAAGGGGTAGCACCAACGGTGGCGGTCTTTGCGCTAGGAGCTTTGGTGATTTCGGTTGCCGCGTATGTTCTGGGTGGGTTCGGTGTACTGGTCGCGCGCCGTCGCCGCGCGGCTTGACCAGGCCGGAATGATCCGGATAACAAGGGATGGAAAGAGGAGTGCTCTGCCAGTGACCAAGTAAGAGAACAGATTGTTTTTCAGCCTGTCGAGCTGATTGGTTCCCTTACATCTGGAGCACCTGATGCATCCTATTATCTATGACGTTGCTGTCTCTCTTGACGACTATATTTGCGATCCCGGCGGGGACGTTTCACAATTTACTCATGACGGTGAGGTGGTCGAAGACTATCAACAGCGCCTTGCGGGGTATGCCAGTGCCATAATGGGGCGGGCCACTTATGAGATTGGCTATGCGCATGGAATGCAACCCGGGCAGAACCCGTATCCGCACATGTCGACCTTTGTCTTTTCGGACAGCCTGAAGGTGCCGGAGAACTGCGAAATCAGTGTGTTGGCGCGAGCAGCGCAAGACGAGGTTTTGCGACTAAAAGCGCAAGGTGACGGGCCGATTTATCTGTGCGGTGGCGGCGTGTTTGCCGGGGCCTTGCTGCGGGATCGGTTGATTGATCGCGTGATTTTTAAACGCGCGCCTGTCGTGCTGGGCGGCGGGGTTCCGGTGTTTTCCGGGATATCCGAACCGGTCCGGTTGAAGCGGATTTCCAGCCGCGGCTATGACAATGGCTATGTTCTGGAGACGTTTGAGACCTGAGATCACCTGCGATCAGGCCGGGTGCGCATCAGCGCGCCCGTGCCTGTTCGGATGATCAGCCAGTGCAACCGTTGATATCGACCGCGTGATTTGCCCCCAGAACCGTAAAACGCAGCGTAGAGCGATCAACGATGAATGACGCACCATCGACGTGCATCAATTCGGTTTCGGCCAAAAGTGCGTTGCCTTGACGTTTCGAGGTGCCCTCGGCCACCCAAATCTCGGGGTTGGCGGCCTCGATCACGGCAACCTCGCCACCACCCGCGCTGGGCATTTCGATTTTTGCCGTCAGCTTGATCCCGTTTTGTGTCGGGCTGAGTCGACAAGTGACACGGCGCACGCCTGCTTCGTTTGCAGATAGCGGGCGGTCGGCAATGGCGGCAGCAATGCGCGCATCTCGTTTACCCTGGCTTGGCAGTTCGGCCTTGACTGTGAGCTGTTGGGGCACGCAGATATCTCGGCAAACTCCGATGTCGAGTGCGGCTTTGAGCCGAACCGGTTTGCCGGCGGATTTAGGGGTGATGCGGACCGGCAGCACGAGCTCTTCGGTGTAGCCAATTGAGCGCATACCGTTTTGCGAAAAGACCTCGGGTGTAGGCCAGTTCACGTCAAAACCTGCCAGATTGTGCGAACCTCTGAAGTCAAGTTGTGGAGGAATCCCCGCGTCGCCCGGTGCGCGCCAATAGGTTTTCCACCCCGGATTGAGCGTGATGCGGATGGCTGCCATGTGACTGCCATCGGAGTTGCGCCAGCCGGGCAGGATCTCGGCTTGTACGACCTGATCATAAGATTGCGCCTGAACAGGCACGGCAAGGCAGGTGCAGATGAGCGGAGCCAACAGGGCGGAGAGCATTCGTTTGATCATAGTTTACATTTGGTACATCGCGCGTTCAAAGCCAACTCACAATCCGGCGAGAATGTGCCAGAGGGTGCGATGGCGCGGGAAAGGCTTGCGTCTAAAGGTTTGTACACACATGTTTGTTAGTAAGGGCAAAACCGAGAGAGGTTTATTTTGGAAGGGTCAAACGCCACGGGTACTGAGCTTGAACTGACCGGGAAAATGCTGATCGCGATGCCGGGAATGGGTGACACGCGATTTGCGCATTCGGTGGTTTTCCTATGCGCGCATTCAAAGGAAGGCGCGATGGGGTTGATTGTGAATAAAACAGTCGACGGAATGCGGGTGTCTGACCTGCTTAAACAGTTGTCGATCACGATGGAACAGCCCGAAAATGATGGAAACCTATATTTTGGGGGGCCAGTTGAGGGAGGGCGTGGATTTGTGCTGCACTCAACTGATTACTCGTCGGATTTATCTACGCTTGAAGTAAGTGGTACGTTTTCGATGACGGCGACATTGGATGTGCTGGAGGACATGGCCTGTGGCAAGGGGCCGGATCGTACGTTGATGGCATTGGGGTATAGCGGCTGGGGGCCGGGCCAGTTGGAAAGCGAGATTGCCGCCAATGGCTGGCTGATCTGTGATGGATACCCGGAACTGGTATTTGATGCCGCTAATGCGGAAAAATGGCCCGAAGCGCTCAGGAGTATTGGCGTGGATGCGCTGAGCCTGTCCGCGACGGCGGGCCATGCCTGATGTTCTGGCATTTTAGCTTTTTGTGAACATAGAAAGACGAGGGGTGAGAAAGCCAGCCCTCTGCGCAGGGATCAGTCGAACTTGCGGCTTGGGGCGAGGACAGTAGCCTCGCCAACGAGGACTTTCTTGCCTTCGACGGCGCAATGGCAATCCAGTCGCACGCGGCGTTTCGCATGATCGATATCCGTCACTTTGACTTCTGCATAAACCATGTCTCCGGGACGCACGGGCGCGAGGAATTTCAAGGATTGCCCCATGTAGACCGTGCCGTGGCCGGGAAGCTGTTCGCCGATCACCGCCGAAATGAGGCCTGCCGTGAGCATCCCATGCGCGATGCGACCCTGAAATATGGTCTCGTTGGCGTAGTCATCGTCTAGGTGCACCGGGTTGCGATCAGTTGAAACCTGCGCAAACATCTCGATGTCTTCGTCGGTCACAACTTTGCGCAGGTAACGGGACATACCCATTTCGATGTCTTCTATGCAGATGGTTCCGCGTGGTAGGTTGTCCAACATTTGACCCTCCGAGAGAGATTTGCGACGTAATATTGCGACCCGATCATATCGTATTTCGAAATTTTATTACTTCGCAATCGCAGAAAGTCAATTGTTATTCATGTCAGCGAAGTTGACCTATTGAATACTGTGGAGCCACATTTTCCTTTGAAAGATAGGTGGTTAGCGCATTTTTGTCCGGTTGGTGCGTCGTTTTGGTCTCGGCTGCCGCAAGACCACCAGAAATGAAGAGGGAATCAATGTCTTCGCCCATGGCACCCAGAATATCGGTGTGCGGGCCGTCGCCAATGGCAAGGATCGCACTGTCCGGTATGGATTTTCCCAACGCGGAAAGGCGGCGGCGGGCGAGATCATAGATCGGGGGATGGGGTTTGCCAAAATAGAGGCTTTCGCCGCCCATTTCGGTATAGAGTCGAGCCAGTGCACCGGCGCACCATTCGCGGACCTCGCCCCGGTCGACGACAATGTCCGGGTTGGCGCAGAGCAGCTTCATACCCTTGGCTTTGGCATAGAGAAAGTCGGCGCGATTGACCTCAGGGTCGGCCATCGGATCGAACGGGCCGCAACAGGCGATGCCGTCGGCCTCGGCTAAAGGCACGCGCTGGATGTTGATTGGGTTGTCGAGAATTTCGAGCGGCTCAAAAAAACCAGCGTCGCGAATTGGTTCGCCCATGAAATACACTTTTTCGCCAATCGCGCCGCGATACATCGCCGAACGCGCGCTGTCGCCGGAGGTTGCGATTGTGTCATAGGCGTCTGCCGGTACGCCAAAATCAGCGAGCTGATCGGCTACGCCTGCGCGCGGTTTTGGGGAGTTGGTGACAAGCACAACAATGCCGCCGCGTGCGCGATAAGCTTGGAGAGCTGCCACCGCCTCTGGATGGGCGGTAATGCCGTTATGCACGCATCCCCAGAGATCGACAAAGAGGGCGTCGTAGCGATCAGAAATCTCGGAGAGGGCGTTGATGATCTGGGTCATGGGTTATCCTGCGCGAAAGAGGGGTGCAGCCTCTATGGCAAAGCTGTGCGCAGAAGGCCAGTATCAAGCACGCGGGGTGCGATTTCGCAGTTTCCGCAATGCACCGACGATACTGCGAAAAGGCTCGATGCGATCATAGAATTTGAGGTCGTGTATGTCCGTGCGAGAGGCGCGCTGGCCTGCTAGGCAGGGGGTTGCGATGCGGAAGGTGACGCCGGGCACGATGGTGCGCACCATATTAAAGGCACCGTCAAAGAACATCGAACCACCCTCGGGGTGGCCCGAAGGGCGGGAGCGCACGAGGTTGAGATAGTCGTGGAAGGCGGCGATGGCGTCGCCCTGAATGGCCCAGAACTGTGTGCCGCGTGTACCGCCCGTCCACGCGGAAAGTCCGGTGTGGTCGCTGGGCGGTTCGTAGGGTTCGAGATAGCCAAGTGCGGCGATGTTCCAGCTGGTTTGGCGTAGGTCTGTCAGCACAGCGGCGAGTGTGTCGGCGGGCAGATCATTGAGTTGCAGATCGTCTTCGCAAATCAGGATGCGGGAATGGCCATTGTTGATGGCGTCTTTGAGGACATTTGTTTGCGAGATGAAGTTCCCAAGGGAACCAAGCGACGGGAATTCGCCCTTTTCGGTGGGGCGGGTGGCCTCGAAGAAGTTGATTTTGGCATTGGGGACAGTGACGCCGACACGGGCAAACTCGGCAATTGTCTCGGCCCTCCGGTCATCGCGGTGGGGCAGGTTGACGATGTAGACTTGGTCAAACCAGTCAAACAGATCTGGGAAGCTCATGAAACAGCCTGTGTATGGAGTTCTTGCCTGCTTATAGAGAGCGCCGTGGGCGCAATCGTGTCAAGAGTTGGGTGCATTGGAGGCGGTTTGTCGATTGGAGGCTTGGCGTTGAAAGATGGATCAGAGCCATTTGCTGTAGTTCACGAAAAGACGGCTTGGTGACAGGTGCGGGTGATTATGCCAACATCCATGGATGAGACGACGACCTTTGCGCGAGGACATCATTCGATATGCAGAAACCCACACTTTACCACATTCCCGTCTGCCCGTTTTCGCAGCGACTGGAAATTTTGCTGGCGTTGAAGGGCATGAGTAACGCTGTCAGCTTTCACGTCGTCGACATCACCAAGCCGCGTGATCCAGAGTTGCTGGAAAAAACCCGCGGGACCACCGCGTTGCCGGTTCTGGAATTGTCTGACGGACGGATTTTGAAGGAGTCGCTGGTGATCCTGCGATATCTTGACGAAGTGCTGGGGGTTCCAGTGGCCCGGACTGATCCAATGGAGCGGGCGATCGAGCGGATGATCATCGCCAAAGAGGCACCGTTCACCATGGCCGGCTACATCATGGTGATGAATCAGGACAAGGACGCGCGGGCGGGATTGTGCGACAAGATACTGGGCCTTTATGCTGATCTGGGCGACTACCTCGATTGGCAGAATCCGGGCGGCATTTTCCTTTTTGACAACTTTGGATTGGCCGAGGCGGTGTTCACACCGATGTTCATGCGTTTTTGGTTCCTAGAGTATTTCGAGGATTTTGACCTGCCAGACGACCCGAAATATGCCCGCGCCCGTGCGTGGCGGGCCGCCTGTATGGCACATCCTGCGGCGCAGCAGGTCACGAAGGAAGAGATCGTGAAGCTGTATTACGACTACGCGCTAGGGCGGGGCAACGGGGCGTTGCCAGAGGGGCGCAAAGTGTCGAGCTTTACCTTTGACACTGATTGGCGGAGCCGCCCATGGCCGCCCAAAGACAAATGGGCGCCTTCGCCGAGTGACGCGGCCCTTGGACTGGTGTGTTGACACGTTTGGCCCGAAACAAAAAAGAGCGCCCCGAAATGGGACGCCCAGAAAATCGCGCTTAAGGCTGATCAGACCTTCAAATTCGGAATGATCTGCTTTTTGCGGCTCATGATGCCGGGGAGGACGACGGAGTCGCCGTTCACTGTAGCGGCAAAGCTCTTTTCGGCGACGCCTTTGATCACATCGTTGGGCACGAACAAGGTGGCTTCTTCGTTCAGGATATCCACAACGAACAGCAGCACCTCGTCAACGCCGTCTTCGGCAGCAACGGTCTTGAAGCTTTCCATGATCGAGGCCTGACGGTCGAGCACCAGTTTGGGCGCGGTGGTTTCCAGAACCGAGACGCGGAATTTGGTGCCTTCGACGGCATACTCCTTGGAGTCCATGCGGATCAGTTCGGCGTCGGAGAACGCGGAAATGTCGGACTTGGCTTCGAACATTTCTGAGGCATAGGCGCCCAGATCGAGGTTCAATTCAGCCGCCAGTTTTTCGGCCAGCGCTTTGTCGTGGTCGGTAGTGGTGGGCGAGCGGAATTCCAGCGTGTCCGAAAGGATGCAGGACAGCATCGCGCCTTTGATGTTGTCGGGCATTTTGGCCGCGTCGTCGCCCATCAGATCGTGCATGATGGTTGCGGTACAGGCCAACGGGCGGATGGTGATGTCGATCGGACCTTTGGTTTCCAGACCGCCGACCAGCTTGTGGTGGTCGATGATGGCGGTGATGTCGGCATCGTTGATCGCGTCGGGCAGTTCAGCGGGGTTGTTGGTGTCAACAATCACGACGGGTGTTTCTGCGGCAACGCTGGTGATGATCTCGGGCTTGTCGAAGTTCCATTTGTCCAGAACAAAGGCGGCTTCGGTGTTTGGCTCGCCAAGGAGTACGGCTTTGGCCGGGGTGCCCAGCACCTCGGTCAGGTACCACGCCCAGATCAGCGGGGAGCCGGTGGAATCGGTGTCAGGGGATTTGTGTCCAAAGACGAGGGTGGTCATAACGCGCAACCTTTTGAAAATGAGGAATTCGGGTGATTTTGCGCGCGTTATAGAAGGGGTGTGGGGGATTGTCACGCATTGGGTTTGCCCTGCGACCACGCGGCGCGGGCGGTACGCTACTGTTGTACTAGCGGCACACGGGTCAGGGCAAAGCCACGCAGGGATAGCAGGTTGAGCACGCCGTCATCACCCGGAAGATGCAGCGCGCCGACGGCAACTACGGCAGGAGCAGCGGCGAGTTCTGGTGCAAGCGTATCGACCCACGCAAGGTTGCGGGCATTGATGAGCTCGGCTTGCAATTCAGCTGTGATCGCGTCGAGCCGCGCTTTGTCTTCGGGTGTGGTGATGTAGTCTTGGGCTTTGTCTTGGGTGTACTCCCAGAAAAGCTGAATTTTCTCCTGAAAATAGAGGGCAGTGAGAGTTGCGTTCGAGTCAACTCCTGCAATTGGCAGGCCCAGAGAAAGTGACCACTTGAAATCACTGACCTGTTCATGCAGCGGATCGGATGCGAGGAGATCAAGCAGGGATTTGGTGTTGTCCAGCGACTGGACCGGGGCATTGGCCTCAGTCGACCAGAGTTCGATAAGACGATCCAGACCGGGCTTGCCCTCGCGCAGCTCAGTCATGGCACAAGGTGGGATGGACAGTGTCATGCCAAGAAACCATGGCTGGTAATTGGCGGCAACAAACCCTGGCAGACCAAGTGCAGAGAGATGTGGTTGCAGTTTGGCCCAGTTTTCGTCGCCCAAGCGATCAATCAGGGACGGGCCGTCAGTGATCAACGTCAGCGCGGGGTTGGCCGTTAGATGGTGCTGAAAGGCCTGTTGGTCCGCATGCGAGAGTTCCATGAACAGTTGCTCTGGCGCATCCAATTCCGACGTGAGTCTGTCCATCACAATGCTGTGGCGCGGATCGGGGATGTGCATTGTGCCGACGATGTAGGAGGTATGGCCGTTCTTTTTCGCCTGCCAGAGAATGCCCTCATGGAATGGTGCGTTGGCGGCGCGTGCCTCAAGCTCTGCGCGGCGCTCCGATGGTAGCGCGTCGAATTCGGACGGGCCATCGCAGGCGGCGTGCACTGGCAAGGAAGTGATGAAAAAGAGGATGGCGAGGAGAATGCGGGTCATGTGTGTGTTTCGCGGGTGCGGGTTGGGGCCGACTTTAGCGGTGGGTGGGGCGGAGGCAAGTGTCGAATGCGTTTGCGAGGTGGTGCACAGGTGTTTAGGTCTGGAGGTATGAGCAAGGTAAGCGAAACGGATCTTTACGCGCCGGTCAAGGGGTGGCTTGAGGCACGCGGGTTTGAGGTGAAATCCGAAGTCGGCGCAGTAGATGTTATGGCGTGTCGCGAAGGTGATGAGCCGGTGCTGATTGAGATGAAGGTCGGGTTTTCGCTGACGTTGTTGCAGCAGGCTGTTGCGCGGCAGTCGGTGACGGATGCGGTCTATGTCGCGGTGCCGCGCTGGAAGGGGCGCACGGGGTATAAGGCGTTCAAGGGCAATGTGGGGCTGTGCCGGCGGCTGGGTGTTGGTGTGTTGTCGGTACGGTTGGAGGATGGATTTGTCGAGGTGCACGCCGATCCGGGGCCGTTCCAGCCGAGGAAGTCAAAGCGGCGTAAAGAGCGTTTGCTGAGCGCGTTTGAGCGCCTGGAGGGAGACCCCAATATTGGTGGTAGTCGCGGTGCGCGGGTGACGGCCTATCGGCAGGATGCTGTGCGATGTGCGGCGTTTTTGGCGGAGCACGGCGCGAGCCGGGGTGCGGTGGTTGCCAAAGGCGCCGGGGTGGCCAAGGCGACACAGATGATGCGGGACAATCACTATGGTTGGTTCGAAAAAGTGGGGACCGGCGTGTACATGTTAAGTGAGGCAGGTGTGGCGGCGTTGGCAGAGTGAGGCCCTCTGCCATCCCTTGCGGGCTGTTCTCGGGAGGAGAAGACAGTGACGGTAACTTTGATAGTCTTGGCCCATCCGAACCGGGCGTCGTTTAATGGTGCGTGGGCCGAAGCGACGGCGACAGCGTGCGAGGCGCTGGGCCATGAGGTGATCTGGTCGGATCTGGTGGCACTGGGGTTTGATGCGGTTGAAGGCGCAGGGCATTACAACGGTGCGGCGGCATTTGATCCGCTCAAGGCTCAGGAAATGGCGGCGCAACAGGGTAGTGTGCCAACGGATGTCGCGCGCGAGATTGCCAAGATACAGCAGGCTGACCGGATCGTGTTTCATTTTCCGATGTGGTGGTTTGCGCCGCCTGCCGTGTTGAAAGGGTGGTTCGACCGGGTGCTGATGCATGGCGCGCTGCATACTGTGGATGAGCGGTTTGATCGTGGGCGGTGTCGGGGCAAGGCGGCGCTGTTTTGTGTGACAACCGGCGCGACGGATATTGAGAGTGGGCCGGATGGCAAGGAGGGCAATGTTGATATGCTTTTGTGGCCAACGGCTTATACGCTGCGCTACCTCGGGATGGCGGTGCTGGAGCCGGTCGTTGTGCATGGGGTGCATGGCTATCATGAGGGCGCGGGGAAAGCCGCGCTGGAGCAGCGGCTGGCGGGTGTTTTGGGCGGGCAGGCCGATGTCATGTCGGGGTTTGATGCGCACGTTAGGATGCGGTTCAATGCGGATGTGGACTTTGATGAAGATGGGCGGTTGCGCGGGGCGAGTGTGACGCCGTTTATTCGGCCAAGGTAACGCCTGATCAAGACGTGTGTCCGATTCATGGTTTTGCCTCTTGGTCTGTAGGGTTATCATGGGTGGGTATTTTGATTTGAAGGTTTTGGCGCGTGCTGACGGCGGCGGGCCAGAGAAAAGGGTGTTAGGTATGGTGCGGAAACTTTGGCATTTGGCGGTAATTTGTATTCTGGCGTTTGGGGGTGCGCCCAGTGTTGATGCGCAGTCAAAGGTTGGCTCCGCCGTGGTTGACGGTAAGAAAGTCACCTTGTTTTAGGACAATACCTGGGCTTACACGGAAGTGTCGGCAGGTACCGCGGGAGACTGTGTAAATGTCTCAGTTGGGGTTGCCTTCTGTGGCCGAGGGAGTGGTTGGGAGCAGTTGAGGTCTGATGATCCCGAAATTGCCGCCATGTTCCGCCTGAACGACCAATCTTATGGGATGTTTATCACCGAAGAGGTTGGCGCATCTTCGGGAACGACACTTACCTTTATGCGCGATGCGATCCTTGAAAATTTTGCATTGGGCGCAGGTATCGCTGCTGAAGACGTCGTTGTTTACGATGTCGAAGAAACCGAGGTCGCAGGGCACGCGGCGGAGACGGTAATTTATGGCGGTGCAATAAACGGTCTGGACGTTGTGTTCCTTAACACGCTGACCATTGGCGAAGTGCGGACCGTTCAGACGGTGACGTATTATTTGCGCAAATCGCTGGAAGACGCGGATCGAGCAACCCACCAAGGTTTTTTGGCGCTGACCAAGCTCGACTAGGTCGATTGGGCCCAACCGGTTGAACGAGCAAAGCTGCTCGACTAGCGTTGTCGAATGGACAGAAATTATTCGTTAACCAGTGACTATGGGCGCGACGCCGTGGCGCGTGGGGTGGCCGAACCTTCTTGGTTTCGCCCCAAGGTGAACCCGCAGGACATTCGCGCGCTGATGCAGAAATCCGATGGTCCTGCGCTGCGAGATACGTTGATCTGGCTTGGCGCGATGGTTTTGCTGGCTTGGGTCGGTGTTGCGTTGTGGCCGTCTTGGTGGGCAGTGCCGGTTTGGCTGGCCTACGGGGTTCTTTATGGATCCGCCTCGGATTCACGGTGGCACGAGTGCGGGCATCGGACAGCGTTTAAAACGGGCTGGATGAACGACGTCGTCTACCAGATCGCGAGCTTTATGATTATGCGTAATCCAGTTGTATGGCGAGCCAGCCATGTGCGTCATCACACCGATACGATCATTGTAGGGCGCGACCCGGAGATTGTGGCCATGCGCCCGCCGGACCTTGTGAAAGTCAGTTTGAAATTTCTGGGTGTGAATGACACGATCGAGTCCCTTGGGCGGATGGGATTGCACGCGAGCGGACGGCTGCATCCTGAAGAGGCGATGTATGTACGTGACGCTGATCAGGGGCGCGTGTTCTGGGTCGCGCGTATTTGGGTGGTGATTTATGGCTTTGTCATTGCCGCGGCGCTATGGGCAGGGTCGATCCTGCCTTTGATGGTTGTGGGGCTGCCGCGTGTGTATGGCGCATGGCACCACGTATTGACTGGCCTGTTGCAGCATTTGGGGCTAGCCGAGAACGTGACGGATCACCGTTTGAACACGCGCACGGTTCTGATGAACCCGGTTAGCCGGTTTATCTACCTTAATATGAACTATCATCTGGAGCATCACATGTTCACGATGGTGCCCTATTATAACCTGCCCAAGTTGCATGAATTGATCCGACATGACGTGCCAACAGCGGATCCGTCGATCATTGCTGCTTATCGGCGCTTGTTGCCGGTGTTGTGGAAACAACTGAGATACCATGAGGCCGTGATTGTGCCGGAATTGCCGGAAGGGGCGATGCCCTATCGAAGTGAAGTAGAACACCTGCGTCCATATGCGGTCTAGGGTGGGGCCTGGTTGGAAAGGCCGGAAATGAAATCGTCGATGAGGCCGACGATCAAAGGCGCGAGGGCGGGCGTGATGATGTGGCCCATGCCGTCGATTGCGTGATAATGGCACCCTGGGATGAGCCCGGCGATTTCTGCACCAAGATCAAGTGGGATCAGGGCGTCATCGGTGCCGTGAATGACTTGGCAGGGCACGGTTATCGAGGGCAGGTCCGGACGGCGATCCGATGCGGCCATAATAGCGAGGAGCTGGCGGTTAATCCCCTCTGCATCGACGCCACGGGACCATGCTATCTCCGCTTGATCGCGAATTTCGGCTTCGGTCATTGGATAGCCGGGGCTGCCATTTTGCGCGTGTTCCTGAACCCAGCCTTCGACGTAGTCGGCCTGATCGGTGGGATAGGCCAGCAGTTCGCGAACAGTTCGCGGGTCGTTTTCGGGGCGGGCAGACGTCATGACCATGGACGCAGAGCGCAGACGTTTTGCGTGATGGATGGCGAGTAGCTGAGTGATCATGCCACCCATGGATATGCCAAAAATGTGGGCCGTTTTGATGTCGAGCGCGTCCATTAGGCCGGTCACGTCGCGCGCCATGTCGGCAAGCGCATAAGCGGTTGGAACCGTGGCTGCGGACTGTGCGATGTCGAGCAAAGCCTCGGCCTTTGTGGGTACGTCGGGGTCTGGACAGCGTTCTGACTGCCCGACATCGCGGTTGTCAAAGATCACGACACGATAGCCGCGCGCGGCAAGACCGTGGGTCAGTTCACTGGGCCAGTGGATCAACTGCGACCCAAGCCCCCGGATCAGGATGAGGGGGATGCCATCGGCGGGGCCGAATGTCTCTATGTCGAGTTTGATGCCGTTGGCGGTGATCTGCATGTGAAACTCCGTTGACTACTTGGGCACAGGTTTGGGTCGTGGAGTGGGCTTGGTGCACACGAAAACAGTATGAGGCGGCGTGGTTTGAGGAGCAAACCAAAATGATCGCAATTGGGTTTAGGTCGACAAGCGGAGGACTGGGTGACGTCGGTTGCACAACGATGACTGTTTTCAAGACGTTGCTTGGATTTTAGGCTCATAGATGTCGCTTGAATTATCGCACTGGCCCATGAGAGGAGCGAAATTTGCCCTTGGTTGTTTTGCGGAGAGGCTGTGTGGAAACTCGGCTGATTGCGATGCCCGTCTGTCTTTACCTGCGTTTTTGCCCGTTTTGGCGTGAGATCGGCATTTCAGCCGACAGA
>NZ_PYGJ01000013.1 GCF_003014475.1 Shimia abyssi
CGAATATCGAAAGGGCCAAAGTGGACGACTTTTACGCCGCCCGCGACGGCACAACGCCGACGCTACCGTGGACGAGTATTGCTCCGCCGTTCACATCAAGGTTTACCAGTGCCGCGCGCACCCCCGGTGAAGTATTCGAGATCATATCTGTTGTTAGCGTCAGGTTTGATCCGCTTTGTCCGGGCCCTGGTCGAATATATGGGTTGTCTTGTGCAAACTCATTTACCGCTTGGTTCCATGCAGTTGCCCAACTCTCTCTGCTTTCTTTTGCAAGCCCCCCATAAGCAGCAATAAAGCGTCGATAACTCTCCGCTTTTTTCGGCAACGCCTTGACCGCGCGCTCAAAGGTTTTGAGTTCAGAATCGATCGTAAGGGCCTTGCGAGTGCTCTCGCGTTCGCTCTTGGAGGGTCTTCCGGCTGGCATCCATTGCGGCGGAGTAGCGCTATCCATCTCTGACAGGATCTCGTTGAGATATGCCAGCTCTGCTATGCGATGTTCAACCAAAGTTGGCCCGGTTTTGATAAAGCACTCTGAGAACCGCGGCAGATCAGCGAGCTTCTCCCGATAATACTTTTCGTTTGTGCTGCTAGAGGCACCCGGACGAGGGGGCGCGATCGTGTCACATGCTTCTTCCGTGCTGGTGACCAAATTCTGTGTGTAACGTGTCGGATACCCTTTGGCATGCATTCTTTTGTTTACTTCAGACGGCGTGCCCGTGAAAAAATAGCGCCACATTGCATCCCGATCCCATCTCTTTGGATTGGGAAGGTCGCCAATATCAAAATTCGCCGTGCTCGCACGACTAATAGTTCCCGAATGTTGCGATGCTTCGTCACAAGCTTGAAGCCCCAGAGCCATCACTAAGGCCGACACTATTTTGTATCTCATTGGCACGTTCCATTCTACCAGCGCATGAAGTCACTGCTGATGCGATCCGGCATCTCGGCTAAAAAGGGCTTGCAAGAGCACGTCTTTACTCCTGATCCGCCAGAAGACCAAAATGACTTTTTCAGATCAAGCAATTGAGTGTTTTGGAGCATTCACACCGACATTCGTGACAAAATCGTCGCAACTCAACAACGACCCGTGAATGAAAACACCCCCACAGCATACTGCGGGGGTGTTGCTTGGTTCCTATCTGCGCTTAGCCCAGAAATTAGTAACGGTAGTGTTCCGGCTTAAACGGACCATCAGGGTTAACCCCGATATAGGACGCCTGATCATCATCCATTTTGGTCAGCTTCACACCGATCCGATCCAAATGCAGGCGCGCTACTTTCTCGTCCAGATGTTTTGGCAGAATGTAGACGTCGTTTTTATATTCATCACCCTTGGTGAACAGCTCGATCTGAGCCAGCACCTGATTGGTGAACGAAGCCGACATCACGAAGGATGGGTGGCCCGTCGCGTTACCAAGGTTCAGCAAACGACCCTCGGACAGC
Source organism: Shimia abyssi (assembly GCF_003014475.1). GTDB lineage: Bacteria > Pseudomonadota > Alphaproteobacteria > Rhodobacterales > Rhodobacteraceae > Shimia > Shimia abyssi. The sequence continues at coordinate 1,444 of NZ_PYGJ01000013.1, forward strand.
AGGATCAAGCGATTGCCATTCGGCATCTCGATCATATCCACCTGCTCTTTGATGTTAGTCCACTTGTGGTTCTTCAGGCTCGCAACCTGAATCTCGTTATCAAAATGGCCAATATTCCCGACAATCGCCATGTCCTTCATTTCACGCATATGCTCGATGCGGATCACGTCCTTGTTGCCGGTTGTGGTGATAAAGATATCCGCATTCGCGACTTCATCTTCCAACAGGGTTACTTCGAAACCATCCATCGCTGCCTGCAATGCACAGATCGGGTCAACTTCTGTCACTTTCACCCGCGCACCCGCGCCGCGCAACGACGCCGCCGATCCTTTACCCACATCGCCATAACCACACACAACAGCAACTTTGCCGGCCATCATCGTGTCTGTGGCGCGGCGAATACCGTCCACAAGGCTCTCTTTACAGCCGTATTTGTTGTCGAATTTCGACTTGGTCACACTGTCGTTCACGTTGATCGCCGGGAACGGCAGGTGGCCTTCTTTCACCAGCTGATACAGACGGTTTACACCTGTGGTGGTTTCCTCGGAAACACCTTGAATCTGATCGCGCATCTTCGTGAACCAACCAGGGCTGGCAGCCATCCGCTTGGCAATTTGCTTCTTGATCACTTCTTCTTCTTCCGATCCCGGAACCGGAATAATGTCTTCACCCGCGTCGGCGCGCGCGCCCAACAGGATATACAGCGTGGCGTCACCGCCATCATCAAGGATCATGTTCGGGCCATCCGCAAACATGAACGACTTGTCCAGGTAATCCCAATGCTCTTCCAGTGTCTGGCCTTTGATCGCAAAAACCGGAATATCAGCCGCCGCAATCGCCGCCGCCGCATGGTCCTGCGTCGAGAAAATGTTGCACGATGCCCAGCGCACATCAGCCCCAAGGGCCACAAGCGTTTCAATCAGAACAGCCGTTTGAATAGTCATGTGCAGCGACCCAACGATACGCGCACCTTTCAGCGGCTGGCTTTCGCCATACTCAGAACGCAACGACATCAGGCCGGGCATTTCGGTTTCAGCAATATCCAACTCTTTGCGACCGAATTCGGCCAGTGAGACGTCTTTTACGATATAATCGGTCGCCATCGCGCCCAGCTCCTTACGCATTATCTTTGCGTCCAGATAACACTGAGCGGGCGCTTCTACAATGGCGGTGAAAAAGCTCCAGAACGAACTTTAACTGGGTGTTCCGGGAACCTCGGCAACTCTATGCGCCCTGAACCAGTCCGTCCCGGCCGCCACAACACAGGAAATCCCCTGCGGCGTAGTTACGATAACGGTAAATGTGCCGTTCAATTCCGAAGTCCAAACTTCGACCACGGTAGATGCATTTCGCGTCTGCTGTAGCCCTCCGGCTAATAGATGCTCCGAATATTTGGATTCCAGACGCTCTACAACAATGTCCCTCGCTGCACAGTTTGCGGCATATGCGGGGGGTGCAGTTGCGGCCATGCCAAACAACAGGGCGGGTGCGACAAGTCTCTTGAACATAACGATCTCCTACGTTTGTTTTCCGTAAGAGAGGGGCACGGGGGAGGAAACAAAATCGTGCCCCCCTCGTTACAGATGTCGGTATCGCCGGCCCTGTTTACAAAACACGACCCATCACGTTCACGTCGGCAGCACGCGATCCGCCATAAAAATAAGGATGCCACGGAAATGTGGCAATTTCTGGGCACAAATTTCCGCATCAAACATCAAGCAGAACTTCTTTCCCCTTCCAGCACCTATCGTTATGAACTTCATTCAAACTTCAGGCCCAAATCGGATTGAAACCGTGACAGTACATCCTATCGCCGCTTCAAAAACCGGCATCAATAATCACAAAGCGCTTGCCTACTGTGTTGATGAAAAGGACCTGCCCTTTGCTCTGTTTTCCGCTTCACGCGCTGCCGCAATGTCTCCCAACCGTGATTTCGACATCCTGATTTGCTCGTTGGAGCCATTGAAAATTCCTTCGGCTCTTACCGACTTGGGGATCAAGAACCAAGTTCTTGATTTGCGCAAAACGCTTGAACAGGAAAAGCTGTCGCTTGGGTGGTTGCCCGTTGAGGCTTATCTTCGCCTTTGTCTCCCCGACCACCTTTCGACAAAGTATCAAAGGCTTGTCTATCTTGACACCGATACAGACCCTGCAAACGCCGATCTTTCGCAGTTGTTTGACATAAACTTGGGACCGTTTGTTTTGGGTGCTGTTCTCGACAAAACGCAGTGGCTATCTCTCGAAAAACCCGTTTTGGACTTCGAGGAGCGTGGAATTGACTGCACCAAATATTTCAACTCCGGTGTGCTTTTAATCGACACAAAAAAGTGGATTTCCCAGAATGTGCTCCAGCATTTGATCGATGAGAAAAACCGCAATCCCGACTATCTGTTTCACGATCAATCCTTGCTGAATCTCACTTTCTTAGGGAAAATCGCTGAACTCAGCCCAGTTTGGAACTGGCAATGGCCAAACTCATTTCGACGTATAACCAGACAGGTTGACCCCGCGATCCTACACTACACTGGAATTATCAAACCTTGGCACGCCGCGGAAAAGCCAAGCTGGTACCCCCAGACCATCATCGAAGAGTTTCGAGGCTTTGTTCAACGCCACAATCTGAACGGACAATTTCAGAAACCCGAAACCGGTTGGGTTCGATACCCTCTTAAAACCCGGATTGAGTACGAAGTTGATCAACTCATCGCAGGACCGCGCATTCGGCGCCTCTTGGCCCGATACCCAGATCCATACAAAGCAATCCTCTGAACATTGCGCCAAACTATAGCAATCGGCTAACCAAGACGTAACGAACCACGATAAGGAATTTTAACTTGGCACGTGCTTGGCAACGTATGCTCTCTGGTCGCAGGCTCGACCTGCTTGATCCCACTCCGGTCGACATCGAAATCGAAGACATTGCTCATGGCCTTGCCTTTGTTGCGCGCTGGAATGGCCAAACACAGGGAGACTATGCTTACTCCGTGGCCGAGCACTCGTTGTTGGTGGAGCGCCTTTTCACTCGCATGTATCCTGTGGCCGAACCAAAATGGCGACTAACGGCATTACTGCATGATGCGCCCGAATATGTTATCGGCGACATGATTTCGCCGGTAAAGACTGCCGTTGGCCCAGACTACGGCGAACTCGACAAACGGCTAACGTCGGCTATTCACATTCGCTTTGGCCTGCCAGCCGAAACGCCGAAACGTATAAAGGCCCAGATCAAACGCGCAGACCGGGTAAGTGCGTGGATGGAGGCCGTACAGATAGCAGGTTTTACGGTGACCGAGGCCAACAAATTGTTCGGCAAACCTGACGAAGGTCACATTGATGGCCTCACAATCGATCTGCGCCCCCCATTGGCTGTGCGCGCCGATTATACTACACGCCACGCAGAATTGCTGGACCTGTTATGATCCCGATAATCCGCCCCGCCGGAATATTTGATGCTGGCGCAATGGCGGAATTACTCAACGAAATTATCACAATTGGCGGCACCACCGCCATCACGTCACCCGTGTCACGCGCCGAGATGCGGCAATGGCTCACCGCATACCGGGATCGCTCTGTCTGGACAGTAGCCGAGGATCAATCAGGTACGCTCCTCGGGTTTCAATGGATCGAACCCAATCCTAATTTGCCACCCGAAGCCTGCGACATTGCAACATTCGTCCGCACGGGGCGCACTGGCCTTGGCACCGGCTCTTTGTTGTTTGAAACAACCAAAGTGGCTGCACGCGTACTTGGCTATGACTGGATAAACGCCACCATCCGCGCTGACAATTCAGGTGGCCTTGCCTACTACCAAAGCCGCAGCTTCGAGACTTACAACCATGTTCGAGGTGAAACGTTGGACGGCGGCCAGATCGTTGACCGTATCAGTAAGCGGTACGATTTGACGCACTAAACGGCCGCTATTGTGGCGGCAAAGATTAACAGCTGTACCTCAAAATCCGTACCGACCAAATACCGACGTTATACCGACGTGAAACCGACACGCCAAATTGCCGGAAATTGGCCCGTGTTAACCATTTGCTCAGCGCGGCGAGCGCTTAGCCAAAATCCGCTGCAAAGTACGCCGATGCATGTTCAAACGCCGCGCCGTTTCGCTGACATTCCGGTCACAAAGCTCATATACCCGCTGAATATGCTCCCACCGAACACGGTCCGCACTCATCGGATTTTCCGGCGGCGGAGGCAGCTCACCTTCACCACTCAAAAGCGCGTTGGTAATGTCCGTCGCATCAGCAGGTTTCGACAGGTAATCTGTCGCACCGATCTTGACCGCTGCAACCGCTGTCGCAATCGCCCCATACCCCGTTAAAACAACGACACGTGCGCTTTCGCGCTTCTCACGCAGCACTTCAACAACGTCCAAACCGTTGCCATCTTCCAACCGCAGATCAACAACCGCATATGCAGGTGGACGCGCTGTTGCGATAGCACGCCCAGCCGCAACCGAAGACGCCGTTTCAACCTCAAATCCACGCTTTTCCATGGCCTTAGCCAGACGTCGCAAAAAGGGTTCGTCATCATCAACCAAAAGCAGAGATTTGTCTGGTCCGATCTCGGTTTGATCTGAATCTGGCATATACTCTATCCCTCAAATTGATTTTCCAAGTTTTAGCTTGCCACCGTCTCAGGGTCAAACAATGTACAGAATTTACATGTTTTCCAGAAAGCATCCGACTCGGACCGCCATATCCTCTGGTGTCACGTCTCTCTTAAAGTATTCTACAAACCCTATTTCGGGCAGTGTCAGATAAGTAAACGTAGAGTGGTCGACGAGATAAAATTCGTCATCTCCATCTTCGGCTTCCTGTTTTTTGTAATACGTACGATATGCTTGGCTGGCCGCTTTAACCTGCGCAGCAGATCCGGTCAGCCCCACCATCCGCGGGTGCAAATAGTCGGTAAACTCGGCCAGCACTTCTGGCGTGTCTCTTTCCGGATCAATCGAGATCATGACAGGCTGCACAGATTGGCCATTTCCCTCTAATATTTCAACAGCTTCCGCATTGCGTGCAACATCCATTGGGCACACGTCCGGACAGTACGTATACCCAAAATAGATCAAGGTCGGCTCAACCAGAATGTCCTTGTCAGTTACAGTTTCTCCGGTCTCACTTATCAGCTCGAACGGTCCTCCAATAGCCGCAGCACCACCCGCGACTTGGCCTTGTCGGCATTGCGCGAACTGATCTTGCGAACCACGATCTCGGGAAATAAACCAAATACCGGCAAGTGCGACTATGGTTGTGAACACGGCAATGATTGCGGCTGTACGGGCCATCTAGGTCCCTTTCCGGTGGCATGTTGAAAGATATTCGTCACAGACCTAACAATTGATGGCCCAGTGACAAGCGGAAAGGCACGCAGATGACGGACATTTCATCGCAGCTCAGGCTCGAAGAACAGCGTAGCAACTGGATTCGCTTGCGCACAATAATTCTGGTTCGATGGATCGCCATATTTGGCCAGATCACCGCGCTTGTCATTGCCCAGTTCGCGTTCAATCTGGAACTTGAATATGGGCTTTGCTACCTAACGATCGGCGTTTCGGTCATTGGCAACTTGATCGCCATTTTCCTCTTCCCAGAGAATAAGCTGCTGTCGGAATCCGAAAACGCCTTCATGATACTTTTTGATCTTTTACAGCTGTGCGTTCTTTTGTTCCTAACCGGTGGCCTGAACAATCCGTTCTCCATTCTCGTTGTCGGCCCTGTCACAATTTCGGCGTCGGTTTTGTCGGTGCGATCCACCACCTTTATTGCGTCGCTAGCTATCGTTTTGGTATCGATCATGCTCGAGTTTCACTTTCCACTTCGGACCCGAGAGTTCTTTGTCCTACGTATTCCCGACGTGTTTTTGTTCGGAAATTGGGCCGCAATCGTAATCGCAATCGCCTTTAGCGCTGTTTATTCCCGCCGCGTGGTATCCGAAATGGCCTCTATGTCCGAGGCGCTAGCGGCAACACAAATGGCCCTTGCTCGCGAGCAAAAACTCACCGATCTGGGGGGTGTCGTCGCAGCTGCCGCACACGAGCTTGGAACGCCTTTGGCGACGATCAAGTTGGCGAGTGCGGAATTGATGGAAGAGCTGGATGATCGCCCAGAACTATACGAAGACGCCGCGTTGATCCGCGAACAGGCAGCACGCTGCCGTGACATTTTGCACTCCATGGGGCGCGCAGGCAAAGACGATCTTCACCTACGAAGAGCACCGCTTTCGGCTGTATTGGAAGAAGCCGCCGAACCGCATATGAGCCGCGACAAACAAATCATTTTTCAGCACCAGGATATTGGAAATGCTCCGACCATCCTAAGGCAACCAGAGATTATTCACGGATTGCGAAATCTGATCCAAAACGCAGTTGATTTTGCATCAACTACAGTTTGGATTGAATCCGAATGGGGGGAAGATTGGATCTCGGTTCGCATCATGGATGACGGGCTCGGCTACCCTTCACATGTGATTGGTCGTATCGGCGATCCATTCGTTAGGCGCCGCAAATCCGACAGAGACCGCAAACAACGCCCCGGATACGAAGGCATGGGGCTTGGATTGTTCATCGCCAAAACCTTGTTGGAACGCTCCGGGGCTGACTTGAGTTTTGCCAATGGCTCTGGTTCCGCATCGAGTTCAAATATGGGGCCATCGGCAACCGGGGCAGTCGTCCACGCTGTTTGGCAACGGAAACTGATTGATGCAGACACCGGAGAGTTTGCCATCAAAATGGGAAAAAATCCGGTCAATTCAAGCTGATCGCAAGCAATGGCCTGATTTAGTTAACCAGATATTAACTTAGCTTTGACAGTGTTCTATCTGAATTTTTTGCAGCAGAGGTTGGAATGTCTGAATTTCCGATGGTTATCATTTTGACCTCCTCGCTGTTCAGCGCGGTGACGGTATTGGCCGGTCTTCTGATTATCAGGTCGCGCCCGAACGCATCCAGAGCACAAAATATCGGCGACAATATTTCTGCTGCCATCTTCTTGTTTAAGAATGGCAAACTCATTGACGCAAATGTGCGGGCCAGAGAATGTGCCAGTCCACTCAACATCGCTGACTTTGTCTGGAGTGATCTCCACAATCTGTTGGGTGCGCGCTTTCCCGGATTCCCCAAATTACAAGGTGTTGACGAAAACTCGGAAACGGTTGTCCTGCCAGCCCGGGATCCATCTGACCTCGCAGTAGTTACCATTTCGCAAAGCGATGGGTCAGCCAAGGTATCGCTGAAATTTAAACGTGGAGAAGCGCCGCTTGTTCACGATTTAAAATGGCAAGCCGGGTTTGACGCCCCAAACCCCATTTGGCAGACCGACGAAACTGGACGCGTCACATGGAGCAATGCCGCTTATGAACTACTTGCGGCTCAATTCAGGTCTCAAGACGAAGAGATAGACAAACCCATTCTAGATGCACAATCTACCGCAAATACCAATGAACCTGCTCGGGTTGGGGTTTCAGACAAAAATGCATCAAAAGTGTTTTGGTTCGACGTAGTTAATGTTCACTCACAAAACCGCACTATGCACTATGCAACCGATGCGAGCGCGATCGTCGATGCCGAAATCGCTCAGAGAAACTTTGTGCAAACCCTCACAAAGACTTTCGCGCACCTCTCCATTGGTCTGGCAATTTTTGACCGCAACAGACAACTTGCCCTCTTCAATCCCGCACTGATCGATCTCACCTCTCTGCCTGCAGATTTTCTGTCTGGTCGGCCAAACCTTTTCGCATTTTTCGATCATATGCGTGACAAGCAAGTCATGCCGGAGCCAAAAAATTACGCCAGCTGGCGCGCATAGATCTCTGATCTTGTCGTTGCTGCAGTCGATGGACGTTATGCCGAGACGTGGACTTTACCATCAGGGTTGACATATCGAGTAACCGGTCGCCCACACCCAGACGGGGCCGTGGCCTTTTTATTCGAAGATATCAGCGCTGAAATTTCCTTAACCCGTAGGTTTCGAGCCGAGCTCGAACTCGGGCAATCCGTCATCGACGCACTTGATAGTGCGGTCGCAGTACTTTCATCTTCTGGCGAACTAGTATTATCAAACATTGCGTACCAAAGAATGTGGCAAACGGACCCAGATTTGAGCTTTGCTGAATACACATTGAAGGACGCGATGCAAGTGTGGCGTCAAAAATCCGGACCAAACTCAGTCTGGGATCGGCTGCGCCGAACTGTTATCGACGCCAATGATCGTTCCAAATGGACAGACACAATTCAATTGCCATCGGGAAACTTGCTGGAGGTAAAGGTGAAACCCGCAAATCGCGGCGCAACATTTGTGGCTTTAAGGATTGTTAGGAAATTTGATTTACCAACTGAGTCTAAACTACCGACACCAGCCTAAGGAACACCTCTTGCGGACCTTGCGGAGCACTGTAAACATGCGGCCATGCCAAAGAACTTTCACTCAATAGAACTTAACTCTGCAGATGCCACCACTCATCTCGCTCAATGGCTCGCGCCGCAACTGAGAGCAGGTGATGTTCTATTATTATCTGGTGGAATTGGCGCTGGCAAAACTCACTTCGCAAGGGCTTTGATTACCACTCTACTCACTGAGACAGAAGAGGTGCCGTCCCCCACTTTCACAATAGTACAAGTTTATGATGCCGGTACTTGTGAAATCTGGCACGCCGATCTTTACCGCATCGTAGCACCCGATGAGGTTATTGAACTTGGTCTCACAGATGCCTTTCAAAACGCAATCTGCCTCGTGGAATGGCCGGACCGGCTGGCAGAACTAGAACCCGACAATGCCCTTAGCCTGGATTTTTCTATACAACCCGTAGAAGGGTGCCGAAAACTCAATGCGTCGTGGCACAACAGCCGGTGGAACCAATTATTGAACAACTTGAAGACATGAGCGCACGCGAGGAGCAGATAAAGGGCTTTTTGAACGATTCCAGTTGGGGAAATGCGCGCAGGGTCCCTTTGGCGGGCGACGCTTCCAATCGTCGTTACGAACGACTGACAAACGCCCTCGACGAAAGTGCGATATTGATGGATGCCCCCCCTGAGAGCAACGCATCAAACAAAGCGTTTGTCAGAATTGCCTCACATCTCCGAGAAATCGGCCTTTCAGCTCCGATCGTTCTGAACGCAGATCAAAAGAAAGGTCTCATTCTGCTTGAGGATTTTGGCGACAATCTCTTGACGGAAATCATCCAATCGCAACCTAAAAATGAGGTAATGCTCTACGAAAGTGCTACAGATATCCTGTTGCAAATTGGTCGAAATGCAGCACCGAATGGGCTTGAACATCTTACCCCAGCACTCCTTTCGGAGATGATTTTACCGGCATTTGAATGGTTCGCCTTTGGAATATTGGGTAGGCTGGATGACAACAAAGACGCAATAGTGTCTTCTTTTCAACGGGCACTACAGATCACTACAAACGTAACTCCTGTTTTATCGCTCCGCGATTACCATGCTCAAAACATGATTTGGTTGCCGGATCGTACAGGCATCGCTCGCGTGGGGTTATTGGATTTTCAAGATGCCGTGTTGTGCCACCCAGCATACGATCTAGTTTCACTGCTTCAGGATGCCCGAAGGGATGTTCCCATTGCCGTAGAAAAAGCTATGCTCACCAAGTTTCAGTCTCACGTTTCTGAAAACGAAGCTGAGTTTGAGGCTGCTTACTATGCTCTTGGGGCACAGCGTAGCCTGCGGATCTTAGGGATATTCGCCCGCCTGTCTCTCCAAGCGGGACGGCCAGAATATATTGATTTCATACCACGCGTCTGGAATTATTTGGATCGGTGCCTTCAGCACCAGTCCCTAACTGGCTTGCGCGAAACCCTGCTTAAAAACTTGCCTGAACCTTCAACGGAAAATCTAAGGAATCTGCGAGAGCAATGCGCAAAATACCCAAATCCGTTATGATGTTTGCAGCCGGTTTCGGTAGGCGCATGGGAAATTTAACCAAAGATACCCCTAAACCCCTGATCAGGGTCGCAGGTGTTCCATTGATCGACCACACGCTTTGTCTCGTTCGCGAGATAAATTCTGATCACATCGTCGCCAATGTCCACTACCTGCCTGATGCGCTCGTCAATCATTTTCGCGGTAGCGAAGTTGCCCTGTCGCACGAGTCACCGGATATTCTTGAAACGGGCGGGGGTCTAAAACACGCGTTACCACTGCTTGGAAAGGGTCCGGTTTTTACCACAAACACTGACGCAATCTGGCAAGGGCCGAACCCATTTATGCTAGCGCTCTCGCATTGGGCCCCCTCAACGATGGACGCTCTCACCGTCTGCATTCCGACGGAGAATGCTATTGGGCATTCCGGGCAAGGAGACTTTCGCTTATCGTCGCAAGGCAAGGTTTCACGTGGACCCGGCGTAGTCTATGGCGGTGTGCAGATCCTCAAAACAGATGGCTTGTTTGGAATACAAGAGGCCAGTTTCTCGCTTAACAGGCTCTGGGATAATATGATCGCCAACGGAACGCTTTATGGTGTCATCTACCCCGGAAAATGGTGCGACGTTGGCTCAGCTGAAGGTATAGCTCTCGCAGAAAATCTCCTTAGGGACACTCATGTTTGAGCCAATATCAAATCCACGCGTATTTGCTGTTCCGCTTGGAACAGATTTCCCCCAAGAAGTTGTTTCAGGCCTACGTGAAAAACTGCTTAACTATCCGCCACAAGATATAGCACAAGTCCAGTTAATCGTGAACACCTCGCGCATGGCCCGTCGAATCAAATCACTTTTTGACACTGGAACCGCAACCCTTTTTCCCCGCATCCAACTACTTAGCGATGTCGGTGCACAAGTCGCAGCCGAATACACACCTTCGGTCTCACCGTTGCGCCGGCGCCTCGAGTTGATCCAACTGATTTCGCATCTCGTTAAACAACAACCAGACCTCGCATCGCGCGCTTCTATATACGATCTCGCTGATAGTCTCGCCGGACTGATGGAAGAGATGCAAGGCGAGGGTGTTTCATTCGATTCCATCGATGCTCTAGACATTTCGGATCAATCTGGCCACTGGGCGCGCGCCAAAACTTTCCTGAGCATAGTGCGCCATTTCGTCGAGGGTACTGATCAAGCTCCAGATGCTCAATTGCGCCAACGCATGATCGTCGAGCGTCTTGCCGCTGACTGGGAAACGGCACCGCCGCAGCACCCAGTGATCCTTGCCGGGTCCACTGGTTCGCGCGGGACAACCATGCTTCTTATGCAGGCCATTGCTAAACTTCCTCAGGGCGCCTTGATACTACCCGGCTACGATTTTGATACGCCAAGTTCCACATGGGATTCTCTCTCTGACGGCATGAACAGCGAAGATCATCCGCAATATCGGTTTCGAAAATTGCTCGACTTGCTGAACCTTGATCACCAAGCCGTCATCCGGTGGCGCAATTCTAAACCGATCAATCCGGCCCGCAATCGCCTTGTTTCACTTGCGCTGCGCCCAGCGCCTGTCACTGATCAATGGCGAACAGACGGCCCAAGACTCACTTGCCTCGATACCGCAACCCAATCCATTTCGTTAATCGAAGCCCCTTCAATGCGCTTAGAGGCGCTCGCAATTGCGGCGCGATTACGCCAAGCGGCACAAGAAGGACTAACAGCCGCGCTCATTACACCGGACCGAATGCTGACGCGCCAAGTATCTACTGCATTGGATCGCTGGGATATTGAGCCCGACGATAGCGCCGGTACACCTTTGCAACTATCTCCACCCGGTCGGTTTTTGCGACATGTTGTTTCACTTTTCCAGAATAAACTAACATCCGAAACACTTCTCACTCTTCTCAAACATCCGCTAACTCACAGCGGCGAAAACCGTGGTCCGCATCTCAGAAATACCCGTGAACTGGAGCTTTGGATTCGCAGAAAGGGCATCACATTCCCCGACCCGCAAGATTTCGCAATTTGGAGCGCCGCACAAAAAGAGCCTCCTGAAAACTGGGTCGCATGGTTAACCTCAGCCTTTTGCGGCTATGAACAACCTGGTGACCAACCACTTGTAGACCGTTTGGCGGCGCATATTCGACTGGCCGAACTCATTGCTCAGGGGTCAAGCGACGGAGCCGGGGAGCTTTGGCAGAAAAAGGCTGGTCGCGAAGCGCGCAAAGTGGTTGATGACATCACCGAAAACGCTGGCATCGCCGGGGCTGTTTCTGCCAATGACTACTCAGATCTTTTTGGCGCCATTCTCGCCCGAGCCGAAGTTCGCGACCGCGACAGTGGGCATCCCAACATCCTGATCTGGGGTACACTCGAGGCGCGCGTGCAGGGCGCAGACTTGGTCATCCTAGGCGGTCTCAACGAAGGAAGTTGGCCGGAAGCTCCAAGCCCGGATCCTTGGTTAAACCGCAAAATGCGCTTTGACGCAGGATTGCTTTTGCCAGAACGCCGCATTGGCCTTTCCGCTCATGATTTCCAGCAAGCAATCGGCGCGCCCGAAGTTTGGTTAACACGCGCAATCCGCACAGATGAGGCCGAGACTGTCCCCTCGCGCTGGGTTAACAGACTTAGCAACTTGCTTAGCGGGCTTTCCGAGCAAGGAGGACATCGCGCACTTGAGGACATGAAAAGACGAGGAGACAAATGGCTCGCGATTGCGGCGCAACTAGAGACCTTCGAACCTATGCCGCCAGCCTTGCGACCCTCACCGACACCTCCGGAGGCCTCACGTCCCAACCACCTTTCGGTTACGGAAATCAAACGACTGATCCGCGATCCTTACGCCATTTACGCCAAACATGTTCTGCGCCTGAGGCCCTTAAACCCACTCATGCGTACTCCTGATGCGCTTTTGCGGGGAATAATTATACATGATATACTCGAAGAATTCATACGTTGCGCAGATGGCAATGATGCTATCACACGCGAACGGCTGATAAGCATAGCAGAGACTGTATTGGCTAAAAACGTTCCGTGGCCCACCGCCAGAGCGCTTTGGGCCGCACGTCTCGATCGGGTCGCTGAATACATTGTCGCGTCTGAACACAAACGCATGAAACGCGCCGTGCCCACTGCGTTTGAACGTAAGGCAAAGTCGCGGATAGGTGAACTAGATTTCACATTAACCGCCAAAGCCGATCGCATCGACCAAGGCGCCAATGGCGACTTAATCCTTTATGACTACAAAACCGGGGCGCCTCCAAGCCGCGATGAGCAGTTGTATTTTGACAAGCAACTATTGCTGGAAGCCGCTATGGCAGAGCAGGGTGGGTTTGCTGATCTTGATCCGTCAAACGTGGCCGATGCCATCTTTATCGGCCTTGGCAATTCTCCCAAAGATGTCGCCGCTCCGCTCGATGCTGTTACACCGTCTCAGGTTTGGGACGAATTTGTGACCCTCATTACGTGCTATAAGGTCGAAGGCAAAGGATTTACATCACGCCGCGCAATGCACTCGGACACAGATACAGGTGACTACGATCAACTCGCACGGTTCGGAGAATGGAACGCCAGCGATACTCCCAACAGCGAGGACCTCAGTTAATGCTGAGCAACGACGCCACAGAACGACAAGTTCAGGCTGCAAGCCCAACCGACAGCACTTGGCTTTCAGCTAATGCTGGCTCAGGCAAAACCCGCGTCCTTACCGATCGTGTAGCGCGCCTTCTGCTCAATGGCGTACTGCCGCAGCATATTCTCTGCCTGACTTACACGAAGGCAGCTGCAAGCGAGATGCAAAACCGCCTTTTCAAACGTCTTGGTGATTGGGCCATGAAGGACGATGCTGCACTACACCAAGAGCTCGGCGAGCTTGGAGTGTTTGACGGTCCTGCCGCACCCGACCTCAAGCAGGCTCGCACACTTTTTGCCCGCGCAATCGAAACGCCAGGCGGGCTCAAAATTCAGACCATTCACTCATTCTGCGCTGCTCTTTTGCGCCGGTTTCCGCTCGAGGCAGGCGTCTCACCGCTCTTTACCGAAATGGAAGATCGCGCCGGTGCTCTTCTTCGCGAGAGCATTACCGATCAAATGGCCGAAGGGTCCGATGCCGCTGAATTACAGGCGATCGCACACTATTTTTCTGGAGACTCTCTCGAGGATCTTACCAGTGTGATAGTGCGTAATGCAGATCGGTTTCGCACCCGACCAGATCGCCAGAAACTGGCCAAAGCATTGGGCGTAGATTCCGACCTGACCGAGGAAAAACTCCTCGCCAACGTCTTTCTTGGAAGCGAAAACGATACATTAAGTGATCTGATCGCGGCGCTGAGCACGGGCGGCGCAAACGATAACAAAGCCGCTGATAAGCTGTCTGCAATTAGCTCACTAACGGTCGCATCTATCCCAATTTTGGAAAGTGTTTTCCTTACTGGGAAATCCGCTAAGTCCCCTTTCTCCGCCAAAATAGGTGCGTTTCCTACTAAAAAAGTACAAGCCAACCACGCCGCTCTCATGCCACATGTCGAAGCCTTTATGCTGCGCATTGAGGATAATCGCGAAAATCGGCTCGCTCTTGCTGCGTTGAATAGAACCACGGTGCTTCACTCCTTTGCGCATTGCTTTTTGCACCATTACGAGGAACAAAAACTCCTGCGCAGCTGGCTCGACTTTGATGATCTGATTTTGCGCGCCCGCGCATTGCTAAACGAGCCAGAAGTCGCAGAATGGGTACTCTACCGCCTTGATGGGGGCATCGATCATATTCTGGTGGACGAAGCACAAGATACCAGCCCAGCCCAGTGGCAGGTGATAGAGCGTCTCGCCCAAGAATTCACAAGCGGCAGCGGAGCACGATCTGACGTCGAGCGGACTATCTTTGTCGTTGGCGACAAAAAGCAGTCGATCTACAGCTTTCAGGGGGCGGATCCAGCAGAATTTGACCGCATGAAGGACGAATTTGCGGAGCGCATGGCACCTCTGGGACACAGTCTGAAAAGCCTCAATCTGGAATACTCTTTCCGCTCTTCCTCCGCCATTCTGGGACTTGTGGACACCTGCTTCATGGGAAAGCAAAGCGCCGGATTTCCACGTGAAAACCTGCACCGCGCCTTTCATGCGGATATGCCGGGCCGTGTCGATTTGTGGCCAGTGGTTGAACCACAGGAGAAGCCCGAGAAGGATGAATGGTTTGACCCAGTCGACCGCCTCAGCGAGGTGCATCACAACGTGATTCTGGCAGAGCGTATCGCCGACGAGATCAAGCATCTTATCGATAAGAAAGAAACTATTCCGGCGAAAAAGGGAGAAAACGGTACTTTTTTTCAACGCCCGGCTCGCGCTGGTGATTTCTTAATCCTCGTGCAGAGAAGGTCGGATCTGTTCCACGAGATCATACGCGCTTGCAAGTCCCGCAACTTGCCAATTGCTGGCGCCGACCGACTTAAGGTTGGCGCGGAAATGGCAGTGCGCGACCTTGCCGCATTTTTGTCTTTTCTTAGCACACCAGAGGACGATCTATCACTTGCCACCATCTTGCGCTCACCGCTCTTTGGTTGGACAGAGCAAGAGGTTTTTGAACTCGCCCATCGCCGCACCTCTTTGTTCCTGTGGGAAGCCCTGCGCACACAGCGGAATGCATTTCCCGAAACACTCAGCATCATCGACGACCTACTTGGTCAAACCGATTTCCTGCGCCCCTACGATCTGATTGAACGTATTTTGACGCGCCATAACGGTCGCCGCAATCTTCTTGCTCGCTTGGGAGCAGAAGCCGAGGACGGAATAAACGCGCTACTTTCTCAAGCGCTCGCTTACGAATCTGGTGCCGTACCAAGCCTCACCGGTTTCTTGCTTTGGATGGAGACAGACGACCTCGAGATAAAACGCCAAATGGATGCCGCCGGCGATCGTATCCGAGTTATGACTGTGCATGGATCAAAGGGGCTTGAAGCACCTGTTGTGATCATGCCCGATACTGCTAAACGCTTGGTCAAAACTGACGCAGCCATAGTGCCGATTGGGGATCAGGCAATCTGGAACATGTCCGCCGATTCGGCCCCCAAGGCTTTGCTTGCAGCGCGTGAAGAAATGGCCGAAGCTCAGCGCGCCGAACGCTTGCGCTTGCTTTATGTCGCAATGACCCGCGCAGAAAAGTGGTTGATCGTAGCTGCTGCAGGGGATCTCGGAAAAGATGGCCAGAGTTGGTATGACATTGTCCGGGATGGCATGGTCCACATCGGCGCTGAACCAACACGCTACGCGTTTGGCGATGGCTTGCGATATTCGCTTGGCGACTGGACCGGTGAAGTAGAAAGCCAAACTGATGCCGTTACCGAAACCGACGTTATACTCCCCGACTTTTTTGCAGAACCAGCACCGGCCCCGGATTTGCCCATCTCTGCAATCAGCCCCTCAGATCTTGGCGGGGCAAAGGCTCTCGCGGGCGAAGCGGGACAGGACGAAGATTTTGCCAAAGCCCGCGGGACTGCCATCCATCTGTTGCTCGAACATCTACCAGCCATACCTGAAGGCAACTGGCGTGAGGCGGCACACAACCTAATCAACGATGTTATATTGACGCCTGCGATCATCGATCAACTTCTTGAAGAATGCACATCGGTCTTACTTGACAAAAGTCTGGCGCATCTCTTTGCGCCTGACACGCTTGCCGAGGTTCCCTTGGCTGCCGATTTTGGCGCCCATCGGCTGCACGGTGTCATAGATCGCCTGATCATAGCGCCAACTCATGTAACCGCAGTGGATTTCAAGTCTAATATCATTGTGCCCAACTCAGCCAACCAAATACCCAACGGGATTTTGCGGCAAATGGGAGCCTATGCGCATGGGCTGGCCCAAATCTTTCCGGATCATCGCATCGAAACAGCCATCCTTTGGACCCAAACCGCCATCCTCATGCCGTTGCCACACGAAGTTGTGACAAATGCTCTGGCAAACAGCGGGCACCTTGACGCTGAGGGCGAGGCTCCCTAGGTTCACTCAACCAAATTCCACTCAGGAGATCCCTCATGGCAACTGTCGCTGTCACCGATGCCACCTTTGACGAAGAAGTAAAGAATTCCGACGTACCCGTCGTCGTGGATTTCTGGGCCGAATGGTGCGGCCCATGTAAACAAATCGGCCCAGCGCTCGAAGAGCTGTCTGCCGAAATGGATGGCAAAATCAAAATCGCCAAGGTCGACGTGGACTCCAATCCAAACGCCGCCGCTTCTATGGGTGTTCGCGGCATTCCTGCGCTGTTCATTTTCAAGGACGGCCAGGTTATCTCAAACCGCGCTGGCGCTGCACCCAAAGCAGCTCTGCAAAGCTGGATCGAAGATTCCATCTGATCCAATTGCACAACTGATAATTCAGAAAGGCGTCTCAATCGAGGCGCCTTTTTTCATCAAACTGGCCAACCCATCGTGCTCAGTCGGGCACGAATTTTCTCTTCGGCTTCGGGCCGTCCAGCGTTGATCGACATCTGTTGCAGGAACCACCAGACGTATTTTTCAAACTCCGGCAATGACCCCTGAACAGCCTCAAACGCCCCTTCAATCCCCATTCGTTCCACGTCTGCCGCAATGTGGTGAAAGTCGATCTTGGCAAACGTCACACATGGCTTGCCAAAGAAGAACCCGGCAAATGCAACACTAGAATTCTGGGTAACAACGTATTCACAACGCGGCAAAAGCTGTTCCATCTCGCCCATCCGCAGCTCTAGCGCCTCGTAACGACGCTCTATTTCTTCCAGCGTGTCATAATCTGATTGCGAATAAATCTCGTTGGGATGCAAAGCGGCGATGACCCGCCGGCCCTCGACCAAGGCAATCGTCTTTTGCAACATCTCTACCGGGCTGCACGTTTGAAACGACCGATGCTGCGTCAAGCGGCCTTGCAATGGCACATAGACAAACCCGTCATTGCTCACATCCTTCAATGGCGTCTCATACAGTCGTTTTTGCCATTGTTGGTAAAACTTGCGCGCCTTGTCTGCGTTCACAACTTCCGGATCAAAATCCGCCCGGGCAACATCCCAATGCCAGCGCTCGTTCGTTCGCTCAATCTGCCAGAACGGATAATAGTAAGCCCGACGCACCGTTACAGAGTTCTGGCGAAACGGTTCTTGCATGTGAAAAAGTGAGAATTCGGAGCCGACTGGCTCAACCAATGTCGCATCCAAGAACTCCATCGTGAAATCAGCAGCCTTGAGAACGCTGACAACTTTATTCATGAAGTTGTGCCGCCCCTCCGCTGCGCTGTCTCGCAGCTCGCCGGGCAGATAGAACCGAATGTGTTTTTCGCCTGTCATAAGACGGACGCTACGGGCAAGCCTAAGCCAGAACAAGTCCCACCCTTGTGCCCGCGCGTCCACAGGCTCATATAGGGCTTCAAGCATTCAGGAGAGCCAGATGGCAGATGACCAGTTCCCCGGTTGGCACGGCACCACAATTATTGGTGTCAAAAAAGGTGACGAAGTTGTAATCGCAGGCGATGGCCAAGTTTCACTTGGTCAAACCGTGATCAAAGGGACCGCCCGCAAAGTACGCCGTATCAAGCCAGGCGGCCACGAGATCGTCGCAGGATTCGCAGGCTCCACGGCAGATGCATTCACGCTTCTGGAGCGACTGGAAACTAAGCTCGAAGCGACCCCCGGTCAACTGGCCCGGGCCAGCGTCGAACTCGCCAAGGACTGGCGCACCGACAAATACCTGCAAAAGCTTGAGGCGATGCTGATCGTTTCAGATGGTGCAGATATCTTTGTGATCACCGGGGCAGGGGACGTGCTTGAGCCCGAACATGACGTCACCGCAATTGGGTCGGGTGGAAATTTTGCTCTGGCCGCTGGCCGGGCTCTTATGGACACAGATCTTTCCGCGGAAGAGGTCGCCCGCAAGGCTATGGCCATTGCATCTGATATCTGTGTCTACACAAACGGAAACCTGACGGTTGAAAAGATATCGCAATGAATGAAATGGCATGCACACGCCTGGGTCAATCAGGCCTGATTGTTTCACGTTTGGCTCTTGGCACGATGACATTCACTCACGGGTCCGACTGGATTCCAGGTGTCGCTAAAACTGGGCTGGACGATGCGCAACGCATGGTCGATATGGCGCTGGATCGAGGTGTGAACTTCTTTGACACGGCTGACGGATACTCAAACGGCGAAGCCGAAGATATTCTTGGCAAGTCACTTGTGGGCAAGCGCGACCAAGCTGTGATTTGCACCAAGGCTGGCTTTCGTCAGTCCGATCGTTTCAACGATGCGGGACTATCCAAGTCTCATCTAATCCGTTCTGTCGAAGGGTGCCTGCACCGACTGGGTACCGAATGGATCGACCTCCTCGTTCTGCACAAGACAGATTTTACGACACCTCTCGAAGAAACGCTGAAAACTCTTCAATTACTGATCGACAGCGGCAAAGTGCGTTATATCGGATGCTCTAACTGGCCCGCTTGGCAGGTCGCCCAAGCGATCCAATTCCAACGTGACAACGGGTTGGACCAGTTTGTTGCAGGCCAATACCTCTACAATGCCGTTTCGCGCGACATCGAGGTCGATGTGCTGCGAATGGGCGATACGATGGGTGTAGGCCTTATGGCGTGGTCACCTTTGGCGGGTGGACTGCTTACCGGAAAGTACAATCTTAACGATATCAACGCCTCTGGCGGCCGTCTCAGCGAAAGCAATTTCCTAAACATCGCCAATGAACAGGCACAAACGGCACTTACCGCACTCGATTCCGCAGCCACTGCGCATAACGCCACTCCGGCGGAAGTCGCGCAAGCTTGGATCCTGAACAAAAACCGCAACCACACTGTCATCATTGGCGCAAGCAAAGTTTCACACCTTGAATCCAGCCTCAAGGCGGCCAAGATCACACTGTCTAGCGCCGAAATTGCCGCAATCGACGCTGCCGCCGTACCCGTTCGTCGCTATCCTGAATGGTTCGACGGCATGATGCATGACGAAATTTACACAAAGGCCCTGTCGTGACTGATCTGACACCCCGCGAAATCGTTTCCGAACTCGACCGTTTCATCATCGGCCAGAATGACGCCAAGCGCGCCGTCGCCGTCGCACTGCGTAACCGCTGGCGTCGCAAACAGCTTTCCGATGATCTGCGCGACGAGGTGTATCCCAAAAACATCCTGATGATCGGCCCCACCGGTGTTGGTAAAACCGAGATCAGCCGCCGACTGGCAAAGTTGGCCAAGGCACCCTTTCTTAAGGTGGAAGCCACCAAGTTCACCGAAGTGGGTTATGTTGGCCGGGACGTAGAGCAGATCATCCGCGATCTGGTCGATGCGGCCATTTTGCAAACCCGCGAAAATATGCGTGACGAGGTCAAAGCCAACGCCCACGCAGCAGCCGAAGAACGTGTTATCGAGGCGATTGCCGGCGAAGATGCGCGCGACGCGACCCGTGAAATGTTTCGAAAGAAACTCAAATCCGGCGAACTAGATGACACGATCATCGAACTGGAAATCGCCGACACCTCCAATCCAATGGGCGGCATGTTCGACATCCCAGGACAACCCAGTGGCCAGATGGGCATGATGAACCTTGGCGATATCTTCGGCAAAGCTCTTGGGGGGCGTACCACCAAGCGCAAATTGACCGTCGCCGAGAGCTACGAAGTGCTTATCTCGGAAGAGGCTGACAAGCTGTTGGATGATGAAACCGTCAACCGCGCCGCATTAGAGGCCGTTGAACAAAACGGCATCGTGTTCCTTGATGAGATTGACAAGGTCTGCGCCCGACAAGAGGCTCGTGGCGGTGACGTGTCACGCGAAGGCGTACAGCGCGACCTGCTCCCGCTGATAGAAGGCACCACCGTTTCAACAAAACACGGACCCGTCAAAACCGACCACATTCTCTTTATCGCGTCGGGCGCGTTTCACATTGCCAAACCTTCTGATCTCTTGCCTGAATTACAGGGCCGCTTGCCAATACGTGTCGAACTGCGGGCGCTGACCGAAGAAGACTTTGTACGTATCCTAACCGAAACGGACAACGCGCTAACGCTGCAATACACCGCACTGATGGGTACCGAAGACGTTATTGTCGGTTTCACTCCAGACGGGATCAAAGCGTTGGCAAAAATTGCAGCAGACGTGAATCAATCAGTCGAAAACATCGGCGCACGGCGACTATACACCGTCATGGAGCGTGTATTTGAAGAGTTGAGCTTTTCCGCACCTGATCGCTCAGGCGAGCAAATCACCATAGACGCTGCTTTTGTGGACAAAAACCTCGGCGAATTGTCCAAATCCGTCGATGTCAGCCGCTACGTCCTGTAAGAACTCGATCCGCAGAAAGGTCAGCCAATGAATGCCACGCTGACCTTTCTGAAGCAAAACTTTCGCTGGCTCTTACCCGGTGTATTGCTGACATTCTTATCCTGTTTCGGGCAAACATTCTTCATCTCCCTCTTCGCTGGTCACATCCGGACCGAGTTCAACCTCACCCACGGTGAATGGGGTGGTATATACTCAATTGGTACGACGGCTTCAGCAATTGTCATGGTCTGGGCGGGTGTTATGACAGACCATTTCCGCGTTCGTGCGTTGGGAGCCGTGGTGCTTGCGCTATTGGCCGCCGCATGTGTGTGGATGGCCGAGACTCACTCTGCTTGGGCGCTGCCATTTTTGATCTTTGCGCTTCGCTTCACAGGCCAGGGCATGTTGACCCACATCGCCGTCGTGGCCATGGCGCGCTGGTTTGTAGCAACACGGGGCAGGGCGCTCGCGATTGCGTCACTTGGATTTTCCATCGGAGAAGCCTTCCTGCCCATCATCGTCGTCTCCATAATGACGGCGGAGAACTGGCACCAATTATGGTGGATAAGTGCAACAATAGCCCTTGCCGGTATTCCAACCCTTTGGTTCTTGCTTGCCAAAGAACGCACACCGCAATCCATGGCCAATGCGACCGAGGCTTTGGGCATGTCCGGTCGCCACTGGACCCGGCACGAGGCTCTAAGACACAGCTTATTCTGGTTTATGGTGCCTGCACTCTTGGGTCCGTCGGCCTTCAACACTGCTTTCTTCTTTCAACAGGTGCATTTCGCCGAAATCAAAGGCTGGGATCACAGCCAACTTGTCGCGCTTTTCCCGGTTTTCACCTTTACCGGCATTGGTGCCATGCTTCTATCTGGCTGGGCACTCGACAAAATTGGAACAGCGCGCCTGTTGCCATGGTCACAGCTGCCAATGGTGGTTTCATTCTCGCTTTTTGCCATAACGGACAGCCTGGCAGGCACACTCATCGCCTTGGTTTTCCAAGGAATCACATCTGGCGCATCCACGACGCTTGTCGCGGCGTTCTGGGCGGAATTTTACGGCACCCGACATATCGGTGCGATCAAATCTGCCGCCACTGCTGTTATGGTGCTCGGATCCGCCATCGGCCCCGCGATAACTGGCGGCTTGATCGATATGGGAATTGGTTTGTTGCCGCAGTTTCTTGGAGTATCAGGTTATTTTCTCCTGACCACCGCTCTCATGCTTGTTGGGATCTCTGCCCAGCGCGGCAATCTACCGGCGCGTTAGCGTCGCAAATATACATAATAGGCCCCGCCGCCGCCGTGTTTCAAATGCGACTCGGAAACTTGTAACACCACCGATCTCAGAGGCGGCAACGATAGCCATTGTGGTACCTGATGCTTCAGGACCCCACGCCGGGTTGGAATTGGCCCCTCATAAGGCTTGGACTTCCCCTTACCCGTGATCACCAGAACCAACCGATTGCCCTCTCCATGGGCACGCATCAAAAACCTGGTCAGCGCAGGGTGGGCCTGATCCATGGTCATGCCATGAAGGTCAATTTTTCCTTCAGGCACTAGTTTTCCGCGCTTCAACTTCGCAAACTTCTTCTTATCCATCTGCAAGGGCTGCTTAGCCACCCTCTCGGACACGCTGGCCAATAAATCATGCGCGGGCAGGCGTGTGGCCGACTTTCCCCCCAGCTTAAACTCAGGAATTGTCGCGCGTGGTTGTTTAACTGGTTTGGGTTTGGGAAGTGGTAGATCGTGGATCTTTTTTTCCGGATGTAACCGCTGCGCGGAGTCCGTCACTTTGCGCCATAGATCGATCTCATCACGGGTCAATCGACGCTTGCTCACAGAACCGGCTCCGGCAACATCGCATAGGCTCGCTGGATCGGAAACAAAACGATCATACGGCCCTCATCCTTTAGCCTACCGGCAGCGCGACCAGCTTCTTCTCCGGTGCCGAAGAAGACATCGGCCCGTTGTGCGCCCTTTATGGCCGATCCAGTATCTTGAGCGATCATCAAACGCCGCAGCGGAATTTCACCGTCCTTTTCAAGCCAGACCGGAGCACCTAAAGGCGTGAATTTCGGATCCACTGCCACCGAACGCATCGTCGTAATAGATCTGTTCATGGCGCCTAGTGGCCCCTTTTCGGGCGACACGCGATTAACCGTACGAAAGAAAACGAAACTGTCGTTGTGCCGCAAAAGCTCTGGTCCATCTGTTGGGTTTCTTCGCACCCAATTCTTGATGACCTGTGCGCTAACTTGGTGCGCGCTGTATATCCCACGTCGCACTAGCTCAACCCCAATAGAGCGATACGGGTGCCCATTTGCGCCGCCATACCCGACGCGAATATGTGATCCATCCTGCAACCGAATGCGCCCAGACCCCTGAATCTGCAAAAAAAACAATTCAACAGGATCATCAATCCAGGCGATTTCCAGACCACGCCCACTCATCACACCTGATGTTTCAATCTCACGCCGTGTCAGCCACCTGGTCACATTTCGTGCCTCTGGCGGCATTTTGTAAACCGGATATCGATACGGCCCACCTGGTCGACGTGCACCATCAAGCTCTGGCTCGAAGTAACCCGTAAACAACCCCGGTGCGCCATCTTCGATCAATACTGGTCGAAACAGCAATTCAAAAAAGTTTCGCGCGTCCTTAATCCCGGTCGCGGCACCGCACAAAACCTGCCAATCAGGTTCATCAAAATCGATGCACGTATTTAGAAAAACTTGTCGGGCAGCCTCGTGATCATCTTCCGCCCACCCGTCAAGTTCCTCGAAAGACAAAATTTTCAAAGTTGTTTCAGACATGGCTGCACTGCCGGCCATCAAGATGAAAGCCGCCATTGCCGTCCGAAACACTCGGATCATTCGCCCGTGGCAACAAGCTGCCAGTTGGGATCATCAGATCCCATCGCGCGCGCAAAGGTCCAAATATCCTTCTGCCGCTTGATCTGGCTTTCGCTGCCTTCTACAACGTCACCGGCTTTGTCGCGCACAACATAGGTCAGTTCGCCAATAAACCGCACAGAGATTTCACCCTCACGTGTTTCGTCGTCAAAAATCGCCTCGTGAAGCGCCATTTCTCGCACACCAACAAATTCGCTCTCGATGGTCAAACCCTGCTTATCTCGCGCCTCAACCACTTCCGCGAATGTCTCATACACTTCGTCCGCAAGGAACGGTTTGATAGACGCAAGGTCGCCCTTCTCGAATCCCATCAGTATCATCTCATAAGCGCCACGAGCGCCTTCCAGAAAATCGCTCACGCCAAAGCTCGGATCAGCAGTTTTCATTGACGCCAATGCGCTTGCCGTGACGCTGCCTTCTTCCGCATGATCCAGAATATCGCGATCCGGACCACCTTCTATTACTTCAAGTTCAGGCCCCCTTCGCTCGGCAGGTTGCGGACCCGCTTCACGCGGCGGTTCATATCCGTCTCGAGTACCCAAAACATTTTTTAGCCTCAGGATCAGGAAAACGGCGATACCGGCCAGAACCAGCAGCTGTAAAAGGGGTGAATTCATCGGGACCTCAGCTTGGGCATGGAAAGACATGTCTAAGGCACTTATGTAAGTCACCAGCCGGGTCAAGTCCACCGTGCCCGAAAGTCTAATGGAGTAACGTAAACATGTGGCTATTGTTGGCATTTGTCGCCATTCCGTTGATCGAAATCGCGCTTTTTATTCAAGTGGGTGGCACAATTGGGCTTTGGCCAACTCTTTTGATCGTCTTGATCACGGCTATTCTGGGTACTTGGCTCGTTCGAACTCAAGGTGCCATGGCGATTGGCAATCTGCAAAGATCCTTTTCTGAACTTGATGATCCCACGGAACCACTTGCGCATGGCGCTATGATTCTGATTGCCGGTGCCTTGCTGCTCACTCCTGGATTCTTCACCGACGCCGTTGGTTTTGCGCTTCTGATGCCACCTGTTCGCGTGGCTGTCTTCGGATACTTGCGCAAGCGAATTCATGTGAAATCTTTTTCCATGGGATCCACAAGCACACATCAAACCTACACTGCACAGCGTCCTAAATCCTCACAGGCCGACGTGATAGATGGCGAGTTCACCGAGGTTGACCCTTCAAAAAAACCAACACACCCTCCCTCCGGCTGGACAAAGCATTGAGACCCCACCATCGACCTGCTAAAGCAGGCAAAGTCAATTTTTGGGAGTAAAATAATGGCGGAAAATGAAAACGGCGCCGCCGAAACACAAGCACAGGCGCCGCAGGTGAAAATGAACGTTCTGGCTCAGTTTATTCGCGACATGTCGTTCGAGAATATTCTGGCTCAAAAGGGTGCCGCGGGAAACGGACAACCTGACGTTCAGGTTCAAGTTAACCTCGACGCCAAAAAGCGCTCAACCGAGCATCAGTACGAAGTTGCCATAAAACTCAACATCGTTTCCAAAAACAAAGAAGATGACTCGGAAATGTTCATCTTTGAACTTGAGTATGCTGGCGTGTTCCACATTGAAGGCGTGCCGGACGATCAAATGCATCCATTCCTTCTAATCGAATGTCCGCGGATGTTGTTCCCATTCCTACGTCGCATTGTCAGCGACATTACCCGCGACGGTGGCTTCCCACCGCTGAATTTGGACAACATCGATTTTATGGCGCTCTATCGTTCGGAAATTGCGCGGCGTGCAGCTGAACAGCAACCTGCTGTTACAAATTAATCTGGCTTCTGGCGCCACTCTTTGGTGGCGCCTATCCCAGCTTCGTCCACAGGGCGTCTTCTCCCATTTCTTCAACAAACTGACGATGTGCTTTAGCTTCTTCCTGAGTCAATCGAGAAGGCAGTGGAGTCGGGCGTTTGCTAGGTCGCCAATCCTCCATAGCTTGAGACGATCCCGATTTTCCAGAGTTTGCAGCCAGCACTAAATCTGGTTGTCGCCCGCCGATAAGCTCCAAGTATACTTCGGCCAGAATTTCCGAGTCCAATAGCGCACCGTGTAGCGTTCGGTTCGAGTTATTGATCCCAAAACGTCGACACAGCGCATCAAGTGTCGCGGGTGAGCCGGGAAATTTTTGCCGCGCCATCGCCAACGTATCCAGCGCCTGCTCCCAAGGCAGCTGCGGCAAATTCATCCAGCGAAGCTCGGCATTCAGGAATTTCATATCAAACGCTGCATTATGGATAACCAGTTTTGCGTCACCGACAAAGTCCAAGAACTTCTGCCCAATCGCGTCGAACAGCGGTTTGTCCCGTAGTGTCACGGCTCCAGGTTCAGGATCCTGCGGCGGCTCAAGCAAATCCGGCCCAATTCCATGCACCTGAAATGCCTCTTTTGGCATGGATCGCTGTGGATTCATGTACTCGTGGAACGTTCTCCCAGTCGGCAAGTGATTATAAAGCTCCACCGCACCAATTTCGACAATACGGTCGCCGCTCTGAGGATCAAATCCGGTGGTTTCTGTATCCAATACGATTTCACGCATCAGCAATTCGCTCCTTAATCTCTGCAATTATCGCGTCCACCTGCGCGCGCGCATGGTCCAATGTATCTGTTGATACTACGTAGTCAGACCTAGCACATTTCTGATCATTCGGCATCTGTCTCGCGCGTATTCTCTCAAATTGCGCCTCGCTCATCGTACCACGCGCCAGAACACGTTTCTTCTGGAGATCTGGTGAAACAGAGACACAAACAACTGCGTCTACCTCTTTGTGGCCATTGCTTTCGAACAACAAGGGGATGTCAAAAACCAGAATTTTAGCTTCTACTCTTTCGGCAAAGTCAGCCCTGTCCTCCGCCACCAGTGGATGAACAATGTCTTCCAAGACTCTAAGGACATCTTTGTTTTGCGCGATCAACTGCTTCAGCACGTCGCGCGACACAGCACCATCCACAATTGCTGTTGGCAAAACCTTGCGGATCGGTTCCACAGCAGCGCCCCCCTCGGCATACAAACGATGAACAGCTGCGTCCGCGTCCCACAAAGCGCAGCCCGCATCAGCAAACATCTTGGCAGTGGTTGACTTACCCATGCCAATCGAACCGGTCAGCCCTAATCTGAACACTGTCACAAAACGGCCCGACGGGCCTCTTCATCCACTGTCGGTCGTCGACCAAACCAACGTTCAAACCCCGGAACCGCCTGATGTAACAACATACCCAGCCCGTCCACGGTGGCACATCCTTTTTCAGCCGCCACCGCCAAAAGCTGTGTCTGCATTGGTGTATAGACGAGATCCGTCACAACGGTTTCCTTTCGCAGGCCGTCAAGTGGCACCCGCAAATCCGGCTTTCCAGTCATTCCTAACGACGTCGTGTTTACCAAAGTCGCCGCCTGATCCAGAACATTGCCCGCTTGAACCCATTCCACCACTTTTACGCGCGCGCCAAAATCTTCCCGCAATTTCTCAGCGCGGGCCCTGGTGCGATTGGTCAACAATATCTCAGGCACACCTGCATCCAACAACGAGGCCACAACGGCGCGCGCCGCGCCGCCCGCGCCCAGCACGACGGCAGCGCCTGCGCTGGCATTCCAAGCGGGCGCGCCTTGCCTAAGATTCTCGATGAAACCGTAACCGTCTGTATTGTCACCTAAAATTGTTCCATCATTCCGGAAAATGATAGTATTTACCGCACCGATCAGCGTTGCCCGATCCGTAACAGAATCCACAAATTGCATCACTCGCTCTTTGTGGGGCAGGGTTACGTTTGTTCCAACAAATCCCATTTTTGGCATCGCCCTAAGCACTGCTTCCAGATCATCCGTCGCAACTTCCAAAGGTATATAGTGGCCTGTCAGCCCATATTTATTTAGCCAGAATCCATGTAGCCGCGGCGACTTGGAATGCGCAATCGGGTTTCCGATTACGCCGGCCAAAGGAATGGATGGCAACGTCATTTTGGCAGCTCTCCCTGCAATGTCAGATAAGACAGTATTTCAACCAAAGGCATTCCGAGAACGGTAAAGTAGTCTCCATCGACCTTTTCGAACAACCTAACACCCTCTGCTTCCAGCATATAAGCACCAACACAATGCTGAATCTCATCCCAGTTCCGTTCCAAATAGGCGTCCAGGAACTCATCACTGAATGACCGCATGAACAATCGTGCAGTACCGATAAACCGCCACAGTGGTTCGCCGTCCTTATAAATTACCGCCGCAGATAACAGCATATGCCGCTCACTGCGCAATTTTTGCAACTGCGAACGTGCGTCATCGACAGTTTTGGGCTTCGTGAGAATCTCGCCTTTGAAGTCCAGAACCTGATCGCACCCCAGAACAACTGCGCCTGGCATCTTGGCACTCACCTTGCGCACCTTAGATTCCGCCAACGCATCGGCAATGTCGCGCGGCGAGGCGCCCTCTAGCTGTAACGCACGCAAGACCGCCTCTTCGTCGACCCGTGGCTTAATCGCCTCAAAATCAACACTCGCATTATGCAACATTTGCGCCCGACTTGACGAACCGGAGGCAAGAACCAATTTTGAACCCATGTGGATAACCCCGTGGAAAAGCCTAGGAGTTTCTTAAGCATTCTTTCGGGAAAGTTAAGGCTTCATTACTGACCACTGGAAACTAGCCCACTTTCACGGTTTGTTACGATTTTTCCGCACAGTGGATGAGGATAACTTTTCGCGCGGGACGACTCATCATCATACATTTGTTCCCACAGAGTTATCCACAATGCTACCTATCCCGACTTTGAAAATATTCCTTAAAAACTTGATGTTTTTTTGAACCTGATCAGATTTCCCAGCTTAGTGAATCAAACTATCCCAAGGTGGATAAGTGTTTGGAAAACAAAAGTATCCACCGTTTTTCGCTGCACAACGAAATCATCATCCTTTTCTATATATATTTTATTATTTAAGAGGAGATGAACCAAAGCGAGAGATCAGAGCGATGGGATACGTTCTCACTGACATTTACCCGTACGTTTTGACATTCCACATCATTTCAGTGATGTCTTGGATGGCCGGGTTGTTCTATCTGCCACGTCTTTTCGTTTATCATGCAGAACGGGCCAATAATGGCGATCAGCTCGACGAAACTTTGCGCATTATGGAGTTCAAACTACAGCGCTACATCATGGCCCCGGCCAGCGTCGCAACATGGGTTGCTGGCCTAATTTTAATCATCACCCCTGGAGTTGTAGATTGGAGCGCTCTCTGGCCCTATACAAAGGCCGCTGGAGTGATTTCCATGACGATTTTTGATCACTGGCTTATGCAAAAGCGCAAACAGTTTGGTCGCGGTGAAAATACTTTGACAGGGCGTCATTATCGCTTGATGAACGAAGTTCCTACAATTTTGGTGATTGTCATTGTGGCCTCTGTTGTCATAAAATTCTGAGAGAATTGACTCGGGTGACTCAAACCCCTACATAACCACCCAACAGGCCCGGCCGGGCTATGTGCCTTCATATACACGAAAGTACGCGCGCTGCCTTTTCACGGGTAGCCACAGGAAATGTCCATGACACAAGAAAAACTCGCGCTCGCCGAGCTCAAGGCCAAAAGCCCTAAAGATCTGCTCTCGATGGCCGAAGAGCTAGAAATCGAAAACGCGTCCACGATGCGCAAAGGCGATATGATGTTCCAGATTCTGCGTGAACGCGCAGATGATGACTGGGAAATCTCGGGCGACGGTGTTCTGGAAGTGCTCCAGGACGGTTTCGGCTTTCTCCGCTCGCCAGAGGCCAACTATCTTCCCGGCCCTGATGATATCTACGTTTCGCCCGAAATGATCCGTAAACACTCGCTGCGCACCGGTGATACGATTGATGGCGTCATCAAGGCACCTGAAGACAACGAACGTTACTTTGCGCTGACCACGGTGACGCTGATCAACTTTGAGGCACCGGAAAAGGCCAAGCACAAGATCGCGTTTGACAACCTCACGCCACTTTACCCAGATGAACGCCTCAAGATGGAGATCGAAGACCCGACGATCCGTGATCGTTCTGCCCGTATCATCGATTTGGTCTCCCCGATTGGTAAGGGTCAGCGTTCATTGATCGTGGCTCCTCCACGCACTGGTAAAACCGTTCTGCTACAAAACATTGCGCACAGCATCGAGGCCAACCACCCCGAATGCTATCTCATAGTTCTTCTGATCGATGAACGCCCAGAGGAAGTCACTGACATGCAGCGTTCGGTCAAAGGTGAGGTAATCTCCTCAACCTTTGACGAGCCCGCAACGCGCCACGTCGCCGTGTCCGAAATGGTCATCGAAAAGGCCAAGCGCTTAGTTGAGCATAAACGAGATGTTGTTATCTTGCTCGATTCGATCACAAGACTTGGTAGAGCTTTCAACACAGTTGTCCCATCTTCGGGTAAGGTTTTGACCGGCGGTGTGGATGCAAACGCCTTGCAACGTCCAAAGCGTTTCTTTGGTGCAGCCCGTAATATCGAAGAGGGTGGATCGCTCACGATCATCTCAACAGCACTGATCGATACCGGCAGCCGCATGGACGAAGTGATCTTTGAAGAATTCAAGGGCACGGGTAACTCTGAAATCGTACTCGACCGGAAGGTTGCAGATAAACGCGTGTTCCCTGCCATTGATATCCTTAAGTCTGGTACGCGAAAAGAAGATCTGTTGGTCGACAAAAATGACCTGGCTAAAACTTTTGTCCTACGCCGCATTCTCAACCCAATGGGTACCACGGACGCGGTCGAGTTCTTGCTGTCCAAGCTTAAGCAGACAAAGACAAACTCCGAGTTCTTTGACTCGATGAACACCTAAAGGGTTGGCGATGGCATACGTGCCTGACACAATTTTTGCGTTGGCCACGGCCCCCGGTAAAGCGGGGGTCGCTGTCGTTCGTGTGTCTGGTTCGCTGGCTGCCGAGGCGGGTAGAGCGCTCTTTGGTGGTTTGCCCGAACCACGAATTGCATCTCTGCGACTCTTGATTGATCGCAAGGGCATCCGCCTGGACCAAGCGCTGGTAATGTATTTCCCGGAAAAAAATAGTTTTACCGGCGAAGAAGTTGTCGAATTGCATCTTCACGGTTCCGTCGCTGTTGTGAATGCGGTTCTGCGAGAACTGGCCGACATGGACGGGTTACGTCTCGCAGAGGCTGGAGAATTCACCCGACGTGCACTTGAAAATGGTCGTCTCGATCTCGCCCAAGTCGAAGGACTTTCGGATCTCATAGAATCTGAAACCGAAGCTCAACGCCGTCAGGCGTTACGTGTGCTTTCTGGCGATCTGGGAAATCTCGCGGAAACATGGCGAACGAAACTCATCAGAGCGGCAGCATTGTTAGAGGCAACAATTGATTTCGCCGATGAAGATGTCCCTGTAGATGTGACACCAGAAGTCCTTGATTTACTGTCAGACGTGCGTACTGACCTCGCGCGTCAAATAGCCGGAGTTTCTACTGCGGAACGTATTCGTATAGGGTTCGAGGTAGCTATTCTTGGTGCACCAAATGTTGGAAAATCTACACTTCTCAATGCTTTGGCTGGGCGCGAAGCCGCAATTACGTCTGAATTTGCAGGCACCACTCGCGACGTGATTGAGGTACGGATGGATCTCAATGGTTTGCCTGTAACGTTACTTGATACAGCCGGGTTGCGTGATACGGATGATCACGTCGAAGGTATTGGCATCGAACGTGCATTGCAGCGCGCCGAATCTGCTGATCTCAGGATTTTCCTGATCGAGGATGGTAAAAAACCTGAAATCGAACCTCTGGCAGGCGATGTTGTTCTTCGATCAAAAGCGGACACGTTGGTTGATCAGGAAGGTGCCGTATCAGGAAAAACCGGGCAGGGCGTTGATCAACTCATTTCCCACGTTTCAGCGCTGTTGTCGTCTCGGGGTGCGCAGTCCGGCATTGCAACTCGTGAGCGACATCGGATTGCTATGAACCGTTCTGTGGAAAATCTCGTCTCGGCTCAGAAGTTGTTAGATATGGGGGTAGATCACTATGATTTGGTCGCTGAAGAGTTGCGAAGTGCGATTCGGGCTTTGGATTCTCTCGTCGGTCGCGTAGATGTTGAGAATCTGTTGGACGAGATATTTTCGAGTTTTTGTATCGGGAAATGAGGAGTGTTTCACGTGAAACATTTTGACGTCATTGTTGTTGGTGGCGGTCACGCCGGTACAGATGCTGCGCACGCCGCGGCGCGTGTAGGTGCAAACACTGCATTGATAACACTAAAAAAATCTGGCATCGGCGTGATGTCGTGTAACCCCGCTATCGGTGGTTTGGGAAAGGGACATCTGGTACGCGAAATTGACGCACTTGACGGTTTAATGGGGCGTGTTGCCGACAAGGCCGGAATTCAGTTCCGTCTGTTGAACCGACGCAAAGGTCCGGCGGTCCAAGGTCCCAGAGCTCAAGCAGACCGCAAAATCTATCGTGAAACCATGTTGTCTGAGATTGAGCGGACACCTAACCTCTCGATCATCGAAGGCGAGGCAATTGATTTCCGCATTGAAGGTGACGCCGTACGTGGCGTTATCCTTGCCGACGGAAATGAGGTATCCTCACAATCCGTCGTGCTCACAACAGGCACTTTCTTACGCGGCATAATTCATATTGGCGATGTTGCGCGACCCGGTGGTCGTTTGGGTGATAATCCGTCGGTCAAGCTTGCAGAGCGGATTGATAGTTTTGATGTACGATTGGGTCGTTTGAAAACTGGTACGCCACCCCGTTTAGATGGTCGAACAATCGAATGGGATGCGTTGGAATCACAACCAGGTGATGAAACCCCAACGATGTTTTCCTTCATGAACAAGGCGCCTGCAACACGACAAATTTCTTGCGGGATTACGCATACAAATGAGAAAACGCACGACATCATCCGAGAAAATCTCTCCAGATCGGCTATGTATGGAGGCCACATAGACGGTGTAGGGCCTCGATACTGTCCTTCGATTGAAGACAAGATTGTTCGGTTTGCTGACAAGACTTCTCATCAAATTTTCCTTGAACCAGAAGGGCTTGATGATCCTACTGTTTATCCGAATGGTATATCAACGTCGCTACCGGTCGATGTTCAGGATGAATACCTTCATTCGATCTACGGTCTTGAAAAAGTCAAAATAATTCAACCCGGCTATGCGATCGAGTATGATTATGTCGACCCGCGCGCGTTGGACGCATCGCTCGCTGTTAAGACAGTTCCGGGGTTATACCTAGCGGGTCAAATCAACGGTACTACAGGCTATGAAGAGGCAGCCGCCCAAGGGCTGGTCGCCGGATTGAACGCCGCGCTTTTGTCGAGAGGGCGGGAACCTCAGTATTTCAGCCGTACGGACAGCTACATAGGCGTCATGGTTGATGACCTGATTACTCGCGGAGTGACGGAACCATATCGGATGTTTACGTCAAGAGCGGAATTCCGGCTATCTCTACGCGCAGACAATGCTGATCAGCGGCTTACTCCCATGGGTATTGAACTGGGCTTAGTCGGGGTACACCGAAGAAAACACTTTCTGGAGAAACAAGAGCGCTTGGAAAACGCTCATTCATTGTTAACCGAGACTGCATTTTCACCGAAGCAGTTGAAAGAATCTGGAATTGCCGTCAATCAAGACGGCACTAAGCGTACGTCTTTTGAAGTTCTTGCGTTTCCTAACGTAGAATTCGTCGATCTTCTGCCATTGTGCAAGGAGTATGAAAGCGTCGATCTCGAAACTCGAGAACAACTCTCTCGTGATGCGTTATATGCGAACTACATCGAGCGCCAGAAGAGGGATGTAGAGGCGCTAAAGAAAGATGAATTGCTAAAAATCCCATCTGATTTCGACTATCGGTCCATTGACGGGCTGTCCAACGAATTGAAGCACAAATTGGCAACGGCAAAGCCAGATAATTTGGGGCAGGCAGGGCGGTTGGATGGTATGACTCCCGCTGCAATTACACTAATTTTGGCGAGATTGCGCAGTAATGGGCGCAAGAAAACTGCATGAAAAGCGAATCTGAACTTGTACTCAACGCTCTGAATGTTTCACGTGAAACAACTGATCGACTACATATCCTGGCCAACTTACTGGAAAAGTGGAATTCCAGAATAAACCTGGTATCTAAAACAACTCTGGCAAACTTGTGGTCCAGACACATCCTTGACTCAGCTCAAATTTTCAATCTTTCGAGAAGTGATTGCACACATTGGGTTGATATTGGTAGCGGCGGTGGCTTTCCAGGTCTCGTGGTCGCAATATTGGCGGCGGAAATGCGTACAGGACAAACAACAACGTTGATTGAGAGTGACCAACGCAAGTGTGCATTCCTTCGTACCGTCATCAGAGAGACAGGCATATCTGCTAAAGTGAAGAACAAACGCATCGAGCAAACTGAACCGGAAGGCGCAGATGTTATCTCGGCTAGGGCACTGTCAGAACTGACCACATTGCTCGAATTTGGTGAACGTCATTTAGGCGAAAATGGTGTTGGATTGTTTCCAAAGGGAGTTAACTGGAAAAAAGAAGCAGATGAAGCGCGTAAAACGTGGTCATTCAACGTCGAAGTGGTGCAAAGTGTGACCGAGCCGGAAGCAGTAATATTGAAGGTCGGAGATATCAGGCGTGTCTGATCCAATTCGCCCAATGGGCCCAAAAATCATTGCAGTTGCTAACCAGAAAGGTGGAGTCGGCAAAACGACGACCACAATTAACCTCGCATCGGCGCTCGCAGAACAGGGGTGTCGTGTACTTCTTGTAGACCTAGATCCCCAAGGCAATGCTTCCACTGGACTAGGAATCAATACGGCTGACCGAAAATACACAACTTACGATCTGATGCTTGAAGATATGCCACTGGAAGACGTCATTCTGCCGACTGAAATCGAGGGAATGTGCATTATCCCAGCAACCGTTGATCTAAGCTCGGCAGATATTGAATTGATTTCTAATGAGAAGCGCAGCTTTCTGCTTCATGATTCGCTACGTCAACTCGCGATGGACAAATACGAGTTTGATTACATTCTCATAGATTGCCCACCGTCACTAAATTTGTTGACAGTCAACGCTATGATCGCCGCGCATTCTGTTCTGATCCCACTGCAGAGCGAATTTTTTGCACTCGAAGGTCTGTCCCAGCTCATGCTGACAGTTCGCGAAGTCCGTCAAACCGCTAATTCCGGTTTGAGAATCGAAGGAGTCGTTCTCACAATGTTTGATGCGCGCAATAACTTGTCGCAGCAAGTCGAACAAGATGCGCGCGACAACCTTGGCGAGCTTGTTTTTGAAACCAAGATTCCCAGAAACGTTCGCGTGTCAGAGGCACCGTCATATGCACAACCAGTG
Organism: Shimia abyssi; assembly: GCF_003014475.1. Taxonomy (GTDB): domain Bacteria; phylum Pseudomonadota; class Alphaproteobacteria; order Rhodobacterales; family Rhodobacteraceae; genus Shimia; species Shimia abyssi. Next base: position 36,857 of record NZ_PYGJ01000013.1, read on the forward strand.
TTGGAATATGATACTGCGTCAAAAGGGGCAGAGGCATATCGCGCTCTCGCCAAAGAGCTTTTGACCAAACATATGAAAATCGCCGCTTAAGAAAGGCAAATCATGGCTGACAAAAAGAAACCCCGCGGACTTGGCCGAGGCCTGAGCGCCTTGATGGCAGATGTAACTGAGGATGCGAATCCACAGGATGTCGGCGCGTCTCGACGGGCTGGTCTCATGGTTCCTATCGAAGCAATAGTGCCCAACCCGGATCAGCCAAGGCGCGACTTCACTCAAGAACAACTGGATGACTTGGCAAACTCTATTCGCGAAAAAGGCGTCATTCAGCCCTTGATCGTCCGCTCCAAAGAGGACGGTAGGTATGAAATCGTTGCTGGTGAACGCCGCTGGCGGGCATCCCAGATGGCGCAATTGCATGAATTGCCAGTTGTAGTCCGCGATTATGACGATACCGAGGTGCTTGAGATCGCGATTATTGAAAACATTCAACGAGCCGATCTTAATCCAGTCGAAGAGGCGATGGGATATCGCCAATTGATGGACAAATTTGGGCACACACAAGAAAGAGTTTCCGAAGCCCTCGGAAAAAGCCGCAGCCATATCGCCAACTTGATGCGACTTTTGCAGCTGCCAGAAGATGTACAGAGTATGTTGAAATCAGGAGACCTGACCGCTGGACATGCTCGGGCACTGATCACCACGGAAAACGCTTCCGAACTCGCTAAAAAGATCGTCAGCAGCGGTCTTTCTGTCAGGCAAACCGAAGCATTGGTTAAGAAAACTCAGGTACCAAAATCGGATAGCAAACCTAGATCACAAAAACCTAACAAAGATGCCGACACTGTTGCTCTCGAAGGGGATTTGTCCGCAAATATTGGCATGAAGGTTGCTGTAAACCATAAGGTTGGCGGTGAAAGCGGGCAGTTGACGATCCAGTATACAACACTCGATGAACTGGACGAACTTTGCCGAATCTTAACATCTAATCGTTAGGTCTGGTCCAGATAAATAGCATGACCAGTGACAATACCACCGCCTGAATAATCAGCACGGTGGCTTTAAGGCCGAGAGCGGTTGACAATCCAAACACAAAGATAATCGAAATCGTCGCTGCGCGTTTTGCAGCAGGACGAATTGCACCACTATCTTGCCAATCTCGGATCAATGGCCCAAAGGTCTTGTGCGAAAGCAACCAATAATGAAGCCGTTCAGACGACCGAGCAAAACAAAACGCAGCCAAAAGCAGAAACGGGACTGTGGGAAGTAATGGTAATACAATGCCAATTACAGCCAATCCAACGCAAAATACCCCAAAACTGGCCCACAAAAAGCGCACTCAGTCCACCAACAGTTCGGCGAGCACCGAATTCAGCACCATGCGGCCCTTTGGAAGTACTCTAAGCCTTTGTCTATCAATGGAAATAGTCCCAATGTCCTGCAAGTACGTAATCCTATCCTCGGACAATTCAACTTCAGACAGCGCTCGATACCTCGAAAGGTCAACACCTTCTGTTAGTCGCAAGCCCATCAGAAGGAACTCTGTCGCTTGATCCACTTGAGGAACTACGTTTCTCAAGGACTCTCCATTTCCTGCTTCCGCGTGTTCTAGCCATTTTTCCGGCATGCGCCAATTTTCAATAGCGTATCTTTGTCCGTCCATTGTCAACCGCGCGTGGGCACCGGGGCCGACCCCCGCATAGTCTCCATATCGCCAATAGATGAGATTATGTCGCGATTCAGAGCCTTTCTCCGCATAGTTGGACACTTCATAAGGGTCCATTCCCGCAGACGCACAGATTTCTTGAGTTGCTTCGTACATGTCAGCGGCTAGATCATCTTCAGGTAGGCCGCGAAGTTTTCCACGCTCATATCGATCGCCGAAGGCAGTGCCCGTTTCGATGGTTAACTGGTAGAGCGACAAATGATCTATCGCCATCGACAGCGCTTCGTTTAGCTCGGCGGTCCAATCCTGCAAAGTTTGATCCTGTCGTGCATAAATCAGATCAAAGCTGACCCTATCAAATGCCTTTCGACCAATTTCAAATGCTTTTCGTGCTTCTTCAACCGTGTGAATCCGACCAAGTCGCGACAAATCCCGATCATTCAGTGCCTGTATGCCCATGGAGACACGATTTACGCCTCCGGCACGATAGGCAACAAACCGTCCTGCGTCTACAGAACCGGGATTCGCTTCTAGCGTAACCTCAAAGTCATTGGATATGCGCCAGAGTTTGCGCACGCGCACAAGGATCGCTGCAACGACATCAGGATCCATTAAACTTGGCGTGCCCCCGCCAAAGAAGACAGAGTTCAGGACACGGTCCGACGTTTCAGATGCGACGCGGTCAAGCTCGCCCAAATAGGCTCTAAGCCACCGTGACTGGTCAATTTTCCGCACAACGTGGCTGTTAAAGTCGCAATAAGGACACTTGGCCTCGCAGAACGGCCAATGAATATAGAGACCAAAGCCCCCGTGTTGCCAATCCTCAACCAAAACAGCCTGCGACAAAGGCTTTCACGGCGAGACCGCGATGACTAATCTTATTCTTCTCCCAGCGATCCATTTCCGCGAAAGTTATGTCATGTCCGTCCGGAACAAACATCGGATCATACCCAAACCCGTCTTTCCCCCGGATAGGCCAGGTCAAACTGCCCGGTGCGATGCCCTCAAAAACCTCGTCATAACCGTCAGGCCACGCCAATACCAACGTGCTGCGGAACTGTGCTACCCAAGGGCGTTCCGCCTTATTCGCTATCAATTCATCGTGGGCGCGGGTCATTGCCATCAGAAAATCGCGGCCGTTCCCGGTTTCTGCCCAATCAGCGGTATAGACACCGGGCGCGCCATTCAGTGCGTCAATTGTTATCCCGCTGTCGTCCGACAGGGCAGGTAGGCCAGTTGCCTTCGCCGCCGCATGCGCCTTGATCCGGGCATTTCCTACAAACGTGTCTTCGGTCTCTTCAGGTTCCGGCAAATCCATGTCCGCCGCACCCACAACCGAAACGCCAAAGGGCTCAAGGAGATGCGCCATCTCCTCAAGCTTGCCTTTGTTGTGGGTCGCGACCAACAACCGGTCCCCTTGGAACTTGCGTGTCACGCGACTGCTGCCAATTGCGCCGCAACCAGTTCTTCAACGCCCGTTTCCGCCAAATCGAGCAGTTCGTTCATTTGCGCGCGCGAGTAGGTCGATCCTTCGGCGCTCATCTGTGTCTCAATCATTTGTTTGTTTCCCAGCATGATAAAGTTACCATCAACGCCGGCCTCTGAATCTTCTGGATAATCCAGATCAAGCACGGGCTGGCCCGCATAAATCCCGCAAGATACCGCAGCGACCGGCGAAACAAGCGGATCAGAGATGACAGAACCCGTTTTCATCAACTTGTTCACAGCCAACTTCAACGCTACCCAACCGCCGGTGATCGACGCGCACCGCGTTCCGCCGTCGGCTTGAATGACGTCGCAATCCACGGTGATCTGACGTTCACCCAGCGCAACCCTGTCAACACCCGCTCGCAGCGACCGTCCGATTAGGCGTTGAATTTCAACTGTTCGTCCACCTTGTTTGCCCGCCGATGCCTCGCGGCGCATCCGCGATGTAGTTGACCGAGGCAACATACCGTATTCCGCAGTGACCCAACCAAGACCAGAGCCCTTAATAAACGGTGGAACCCGGTCTTCGATAGTTGCTGTACACAAAACATGCGTATCGCCAATGCGGATCATGCAGGACCCTTCGGCATGTTTCGTAACACCCGTTTCAATCGATACGGGGCGCATTTCATTCAACTGTCTTCCGGACGGGCGCATAGGGCTTTTCCTTTTCACTATTTACGAACGGGCATACTAGGGCGGGTAGGGGCTGTGCAACCCCGATTGACCTTTGGCGCTGGGGGCCTTTAATGGCAGTAAGAAAGCGTACGTGAATGACAGACAGCTCAAAAATCCTCGAAGAACTCAATGATCGTTCACGCGAAGTGTTTCGGCGTGTCGTCGAGGGGTACCTGGACACGGGCGATCCTGTCGGTTCTCGCACGCTGACACGAACGCTGAATGAAAAAGTAAGCGCTGCCACAGTACGTAATGTCATGCAAGACTTGGAGTTTCTCGGTCTTCTGGACAGCCCGCACATTTCTGCCGGTCGCATTCCCACACAATTAGGTCTTCGCATGTTTGTCGACGGCTTACTTGAGGTCGGGGATCTTGATCGCGACGATCAGGAAAAAATTGATGCCACCATGGGCAATAATTCCACCGACGTTGGCACCATGCTCGATCGCGTAAGCACGGCACTATCCGGAGTAACCCAAGGAGCCTCTCTCGTACTCGCGCCCAAACACGAAGCGCCAATAAAACACATCGAATTTGTCAGCCTCGGAGTTGACCGGGCCCTTGTCGTATTGGTTTTCGCTGATGGTCATGTCGAAAACCGCCTGTTTACGCCACCGCCCGGTCAAACACCCAGCTCTTTGAGAGAAGCTGCGAATTTCCTAAATGCGGTTGCCGAAGGCCGCACCTTGTCCGAACTCCGATCCGCTGTCCGCGAGGAAATAAAAAACCGTCGTCAGGAAATTGATACGCTTGCGCGCGATCTGATAGAAAACGGGTTCGCGTTGTGGGCGGAGGAAGGCGACCAGAACGAGCGCCTGATTGTCCGCGGCCGAGCGAATCTTTTGGGCACCGAAGAAGAAGAGCAGGACTTGGACCGCATTCGAACTCTGTTTGATGACCTTGAACGCAAGCGCGACATAGCTGATTTTCTGGAACTCGCGGAACAAGGCGACGGTGTGCGCATTTTTATTGGCTCAGAGAACAAACTTTTTTCACTTTCGGGTTCCTCTTTGGTGGTTTCCCCTTATATGAACGCTGATCGAAAGATCGTAGGTGCTGTTGGCGTCATCGGACCCAAGCGCCTGAACTATGGACGTATTGTGCCGATCGTTGACTACACGGCACAGCTGGTCGGAAAACTGATTTCAGACCGGGGTTAGAGGTAAAGAGATGGCAGAACCCAAAGAGAACGAGTTTCTGGACGACATCGAGACGGCCGAGGCCGAAGAATTTGCGCAAAGCTTGGACGAGCTCGAAGACGAAGCTGTCGAACTTGACGAGTTGCGCGCCGAACGTGACGAGTTGAAAGATCGCTGGATGCGTGCGCTTGCGGATGCCGAAAACGCCCGCAAACGTGGCGAACGCGCCCGTCGCGAAGCCGAGCAATACGGCGGTTCCAAACTGGCCCGCGATATGTTGCCCGTGTTCGACAATATGAAACGCGCCGTTGAATCGATAACGGACGAGCAGAAAGAGGCATCTGCCGCTCTGATCGAAGGCATTGAGCTCACCATGCGCGAGCTTTTGAACACGTTCTCCAAGCATGGCATCGAAGTTGTCTCGCCCGAAGTTGGCGACAAGTTCGACCCCAAGATGCACGAAGCTATGTTCGAAGCTCCTGTGCCTGGAACCAAATCCGGCGAGATTATTCAGGTCTCCGCCGAAGGATTCATGCTTCATGATCGTCTTTTGCGTCCTGCCAAAGTTGGCGTTTCGTCCAACCCCGGCTAAACAAACGCACATTCTGATGATAAAAAGCTCTCGAATTTTCGGGAGCTTTTTCTTTTGCGCATTTTCCTAACTCACCTGAAGGCTGTGTTTTTGGCCTTGTCGAAATCACTCAATGCACAGCCCTGTCCAGATTACACTGAAATTTTCGTTAATGACTTTGCCGACCTACTCTCGGTATCCGAAGAATCCGACATTCGCGCCAAGCTTCGGGAACTGCGAAACGAAACGGCCATTGAATTCACTGTCGTCACCATCAATCAAATGTCTGACTACGGTCACTATGGTGAAATCGAGCCATTCTCTACCGGGCTTTTCAACACCTGGGGCATTGGCGACGCGACGCGTAACAATGGCGTGCTGATGCTCGTCGCCCGTTACGATCGCAAGATCCGAATTGAGGTTGGCTCAGGCTACGGCAGATCCAAAGATGCCTCCATGAAATCCATCATCGACAACGATATCCTGCCCAATTTTCGCGAAGACAACTACGCTGACGGCATAGCCGAAGGGGTTTCTGCGGTAATCTTTGACCTGACCGGTTCTCGTCCCGGTGAATACGGAATGAGCGGTTTCGAAAAAGCCATTGCCACAGTGAAACGAGTTATTAACAATATGGGCGAATGGATATTCCTGTTCCTCGCTCCATTCCTCGCCATCCCCGTGAAACTTTACCGGCGCTGGCAACGAAACAAACTGCGTAACTGACCCGTTGATGGCACCAAAATGGTCCGTTTGAACGAGGAATGGGAAGATGATCACCTAAAAGAAGGACAAATAACTGAAGAAAGACTCAAAAGCGTGGATTACGACGTTTGGGAGTGTCCAAAATGTGATCACAAAACCATTGAATCATACAAATCGTTGTTTTCGCGATATGGTGCCTGCCGATCTTGCGGCTACAAAACGCTTGAATCTGATACTACAATCCTCACATCCGCCACTACCAGCTCCACAGGAAAAAAGCGCATAGACTACTCCTGTCGCCATTGCAGCGACGCATGGAGCGTTACACGTACGATCCCAATGAAAACAAAATCATCGTTGTCCTCATCGTCTTTTGGCGGCGGGTCCTCATCCGGCGGAGGGGCCTCGGGTAGCTGGTGATGCTGGGCTTATGCCCCTTCTCTCAGCGCCTTTAGCTCATACAACAACTCAAGCGCTTCTCTTGGGCTAAGGCTGTCTGGATGAACCTCATCCAGTCTCTGATTAAGCTTGTTCAGCTTTGTCTTGGCGATGGGCGCAGGTGCCTGGCTGGCCGCAAACAACGGCAAATCATCGATCAATGCCTTTTGCGTCGGCCCTTCGCGCTCACCTTGCTCTAGCGCTTCAAGCACAACACGCGCACGGTCAACAACAAGCGACGGTAATCCGGCCAATTGCGCCACCTGCACGCCATAAGACCGATCCGCCGCCCCGCGTTTTACTTCGTGCAGAAAGATCACTTCGCCTTCCCACTCCCGAACCGTCACGGTCGCGTTGTCGACCCCAACCATCTTACCTGCCAATTGGGTCATCTCATGGTAGTGCGTCGCAAACAGCGCGCGTGATTTGTTCACATCATGCAAATGTTCCAAAGTGGCCCAAGCAATTGACAAACCGTCATATGTCGCCGTTCCGCGCCCAATTTCATCCAAAATGACCAGTGCCCGATCGTCCGCCTGGTTCAGGATAGCTGCCGTTTCGACCATCTCAACCATAAAAGTTGAACGACCACGCGCCAGATCGTCAGACGCGCCAACCCGGCTAAACAATTGACTGACCAACCCGATACGAGCGGCGCTTGCTGGAACAAAGCTGCCCATTTGCGCAAGCAACGCGATCAGAGCGTTTTGCCGCAAGAAAGTTGATTTGCCCGCCATATTCGGACCGGTTAGCAACCAGATGCTTGCCTGATCACCACCCGACAACCCGCAGTCATTGGACACAAACGGCTCACCAGTCTTGCGCAAAGCGGCTTCAACCACGGGATGCCGTCCGCCCTCAATAGCGAAATCGCGGCTTTCATTGACGTCTGGTCGACACCAATTCTCATCCACCGCCAATCGAGCCAGCGCGCAGCTTACATCAAACTCAGCCAGCCCCCGAGATGCTTGCGTAATACGCGCAGATTGTTGAAGAATAGCGTCTCTCAGGCCAGAATAGAGCCTCTTTTCGATTTCCAACGCCCGGTTTCCGGCGTTCAGTATCTTTGTCTCCATCTCGCTCAGCTCAACGGTTGTAAACCGTACCTGATTGGCCGTCGTCTGACGATGAATAAACGTTTCGGACAATGGCGCTGACATCATCGCGTCCGCATGTTTTGCCGTTGTCTCAATGAAATAGCCCAATACATTATTGTGCTTGATCTTGAGCGCCGATATCCCGGTTTGGTTTACATAATCGGCCTGCATCCTCGCAATTACGCCCCGACCTTCGTCGCGCAACTGCCGGCTCTCATCCAGCTCCTCTTCATATCCCGGCGCGATAAACCCGCCATCGCGCATCATCAACGGCGGTTCAGCAACCAGCGCTGCATCCAGCAACTCCAGCAACGCTTCATGACCTGACAGCGCACGCAATGCTGATTGAAGATCGTTCGAAAGTTCCGCGCCGTAGTCAGCCACCGCCAGGTCCGCCGCTTGACCCAAACCATTGCGAATAGCCGCCAGGTCCCGTGGTCCACCTCGATCCAAAGCCAGACGTGACAAAGCGCGATCCAAATCAGGCACTTTGCGCAAAGCATCCTGCACGTTGGCCGCGTCTGAACGCTGTTCGATCATGTAAGAAACCGAGTCTAACCTACCTCGAATGACCTCTAATCGCAAAGAAGGTGACGACAATCTTTGTTCTAAAAGCCGTGCTCCACCCGCTGTAACAGTGCGGTCAATCGTTGCTAAAAGCGATCCAGTTCGACCACCTGACAAACTATGAGTCAGCTCCAAATTCCGCCGTGTTGCCGCATCAATCTGCATCACCCCTTGTGATGCTTCTCGCACAGGTGGCTGTAACAGTGGCAGATTACCTTTTTGGGTCATCTCTAGATAATCAACAATCGCCCCCAACGCGCCGATTTCGGGTCTGGAAAAGGTCCCATAGGACTCAAGAGAAGATGCTCCAAACAACGCCGAAACGCGTTTTTCAGCAGAAACAGAGTCGAAACTACCGCGAGTTACAGAAGTCAGAGAGACTCCCATGTCATCCGCAATCGCTTGGACATCTGTCTCAATCCCCTCCGCGACCAATACCTCTGATGGGGCCAGTCGTGCCAATTCCGCACCCAACCGAACCGGTGCTAACGGCATCACTGACAACGCGCCGGTTGAAATATCCGCCCACGCAAGCGCAGCTTCGTTCCGAACAACGCTATAGGCGGCCAGAAAATTGTGCCGCCGCGCGTCCAACAGCGAGTCCTCGGTCAGCGTTCCTGGTGTCACCAGCCGCACGACATCGCGTTTCACGACCGCTTTGTACCCGCGCTTTTTGGCCTCCGCTGGGCTTTCCAGCTGTTCACCTACAGCCACGCGAAACCCTTTGCGGATCAGGGTGAGCAAATACCCTTCCGCTGCATGAACCGGCACACCACACATGGGGATATCACTACCCTCATGCTTGCCGCGTTTCGTCAAAGCAATATCCAACGCTTCGGCTGCCGCTACCGCGTCATCAAAAAACATCTCGTAAAAGTCACCCATCCGATAAAACAACAGCGCATCTTTATACTGCGCCTTGATCTCCAGATATTGCGCCATCATCGGCGTGACGCCGCTTTTGCCTGCACTCAACTGATCAACCCCCAAGGTGACTGGCCTCAAGCTCTAGCAAATATGGGGGTCTCACGAAAAGCTGAAAACGCCCCTATCTAAGGCGTTCGGACTGGATTTTCAAACGAACGGATATCAGTGGCCGACAAACGGCGCGGCATTTCCCCAAAGTTCCTCAACCCGCTGATCTCGACCACATGCTTTGCGATATCGCTTGTATGCCGAGGACTGTTTTTTTGGGCCAAACCTAGTGAGCACCAGTTTGCTGCCTTTGTAGTAATCCTGATGATAGGCTTCGGCGTCATAAAAGGTTGCAGCAGGCAAAATTGGCGTGACAACTTTGGTGCCTAACGCCACTTGCGCCTCGCGTTTTGCATTTTCCGCTGATTGTTTTTGCGCCGGATCCGAATAAAAGATCGCGGTGCGATAGCTGTCGCCACGATCGCAAAACTGGCCACCAGCATCTGTCGGGTCGACTGAGCGAAAAAACATGTGCAGCAACTGATCCCGGCTGACCTTGTTCGGGTTATACGTGATCTTCACCGCCTCATAGTGTCCGGATCCGCCCTGTGTTACATCCTTGTATGTGGGGTTCTTTGTTGTGCCTCCAGTGTACCCTGACACGGCTTCGCTAACCCCGGCAACGCTTTCAAAGTCGCTCTCCACACACCAAAAACAGCCACCCGCGACAATCAGGGATTCGCTTTCAGCGGCCCGCGCGTCGTGCCCTTGGACAGCAGCACCAACAAGAATAAGAGAAAAAAGCACAACAGACTTCAGATTTTGGATCATAGACATTGAACGACCTCCTGTATCTAACCAAGGCTGGTTGCTTCTTCACCAAACCGCAATCGTAAGAAATCAATTGTCACGCCTTGGTGAATACGTTTTACCGCTTGGCACGTCCTCACCCATTGCCTAGCTTCGCCCTGACGAATGCGACTACGAGCAGGACAAAGACAATGAAGATCGCGATGTGGAGCGGCCCTCGCAATCTATCTACGGCATTGATGTATAGCTTTGCCAACCGACCTGATTGTGCCGTATTGGATGAGCCATTCTATGCCAGCTATCTCGCGCAAACAGGCCTCAACCATCCGATGCGAGAGGAGATTTTGGCCAGCCAACCCAATGATCCAGAGCGTGTTTCCAAAATGTTGGTCGGTCCTAACCCCCACGGCCATAAACACTTTTACCAAAAACATATGACACAGCACATGATCGCAGGTGTGCCTCGAGACTGGATGCGCGACGTTGTTAATGTTTTCCTAATTCGCCACCCGGCACGTGTGATCGCCAGCTATGCTGCGAAACGGGAAAACCCCACGCTCGCCGACATCGGTTTCCGACAACAGGCTGAACTTTTTGATCTCGTCGCCAGTTGGGGGCAAAAGCCCATCGTGATCGACAGCCACGACATCCGCGCAAATCCACATCACGCGCTTAACGCCCTTTGCGCCGCAATCGGGCTGCCCTTCGATGACGCGATGCTGCACTGGCCCGCTGGTGGTCATCCATCAGACGGCATTTGGGCAAGGCACTGGTATGGCGCTGTTTGGAAATCCACCGGTTTCGCCTCGGCCGAAGGGCCCCTGCCCAAGATTCCAAATCACCTGCAACCCGTGCTTGATGATGCCTTGCCCTTTTTCGAATCGCTAAAAGCCAGCGCGATCACCTATCAAAGGCAGTTGCATGAGCGAATGCGGGTCACCCCAAAAGCTTGCCCAGCTTCATGGCCACGGCCATATCGCCAGACACCTTAAGCTTGCCCAACATAACGCCAGTCATGGGGTTCAACTTGCCAGCCAGCAATTTCACCAAATTCTCTGTAGTGATTCGGATCGTGCAATCTGTCTCCTGATCCACGCCGCTCGCTGTCCCATCGGCCAGCACAACCACACCCTCATCTCCGCAATCAAACTTCAAAGACCCGTCAAAACTCTTCCGCGCCAACTCAACTTGCATCCGCTCGATAATCTTTTCCAACATGCGCCTGCCCCCAAACAAAAAAAACGACCCGCCTGTTGCTAGGCGGGTCGCTCCAAATTCTCAACGGTGACGTTGCTTCCGCTTACTTCACGCGTTTGTTGCGCATCGCGATCAACTTTAACCGCAGCGCCTGCAATTGGATAAAGCCCGCCGCGTCCTTTTGATCATAGGCACCTGCGTCCTCTTCAAAGGTTACGTGCTCTTCTGAATACAGCGAGTGATCTGACCAGCGACCAACGGTCGAAACCATACCTTTGTACAGTTTCACACGCACTGTGCCGGTCACATGCTCTTGGCTCAAATCAATCGCAGCCTGCAACATTTCGCGCTCTGGCGAATACCAAAAGCCATTGTAAATGGCTTCGGCATATTTCGGCATCAGTTCATCTTTCAGATGCATAGCGCCGCGGTCCATTGTGATCGACTCGATCCCGCGATGCGCTTCCAGCATAATCGTGCCGCCGGGTGTTTCGTAAATCCCGCGCGACTTCATGCCGACAAAGCGACCCTCCACCAAATCAAGGCGACCAATGCCATGCTTACGACCATATTCGTTCAGCGCTGTCAGGATCGTCGCCGGGCTCATCGCCTCGCCATTGATGCTGACGGGATCGCCCTTTTCATAACCGATTTCAATATATTCCGGCGTGTCGGGCGCATCTTCTGGATGCACCGTGCGCTGGAACACATAATCAGGTGCCTGAACGGCCGGATCTTCCAGAACTTTGCCTTCGGATGAGGTGTGCAGTAGGTTCGCATCAACCGAAAATGGCGCTTCGCCGCGCTTATCCTTGGCGATCGGAATCTGGTTTTGTTCAGCAAAATCGATCAAGCGCGTACGCGACGTCAGATCCCACTCACGCCAAGGCGCAATAACCTTGATGTCAGGGTTCAGCGCGTATGCAGCCAGCTCAAACCGCACTTGGTCGTTACCCTTGCCCGTTGCGCCATGCGCCACGGCATCCGCGCCGGTTTCCTCTGCGATTTCGATCAGTCTTTTTGAGATCAGCGGGCGCGCGATCGACGTCCCCAAGAGGTACAGCCCCTCGTATTGCGCATTGGCGCGAAACATCGGGAATACGAAATCACGAACAAACTCTTCGCGCACGTCCTCGATATAAATGTTCTCGGGTTTGATCCCCAGCAATTCGGCCTTTTGACGTGCTGGCTCCAGCTCTTCGCCTTGCCCCAGATCGGCCGTAAAAGTCACGACTTCGCAACCATACTCGGTCTGAAGCCATTTTAGAATGATCGAGGTATCAAGGCCCCCGGAATAGGCCAGCACTACTTTTTTGGGCGCGGACATGTCTTGTTCCCCTATACGTGTATCGCAGGCGCGATAGCGGGTTTTACCCATTAGGGCAAGGGAGACAGGGTATCGACTTGCAAATGGCTGTCAAAATCGCTTCAGTTCAAGAATATTTCTAAAAAGGGATCTGTTATGGGCTTCAAGCTCCTCAATCATTCACTGGGCCTTATCTTAGGCAACTTGCCCCAGTCGCTACGCCTGTCTTCTCCGTTGGCGGCACTGCTTTTGATCGCGCTTATTGTCGTGGGCCCTTCCTATTTCGTCCAAGAAACATCTCCAGAAGCGGCAACTCAGGTTTCAGGACAGTCTGTTCTGCTGAACTTGTTGGTAGCAATTGCCACTTTGTGGGTCGCCGTCGCCTGGCATCGCTTTGTCCTCTTAGAGGAATACCCCAGTGGTGTCGTACCCGCCTTTCATGGCGGTCGCATCCTTGCCTACTTCGGATATGGCCTACTTCTCGCTCTCATAATTGCACTTACGGCGGGAGTGATCGGAGCCATTGTAGGATTTGCCCTTGTCTGGGCACCCATTCTCATGATTGCGGGTCTGGCTGTTGTTGCCATCGGCGCAAGCTGGGCATTTTATCGCTTGTCGCCTGTCTTGCCATCGGCGGCCATCGGCAACAGCATGAAACTCAAGGAAGCTTGGGAGGCAACCAAGCCGCTGTCCGGCGCAATCCTCGGTGCTATGGTGATCTATGTCGTTGCAATCTTTGTTCTAATGTTCGTAGGTGCTCTTATTGGCGGGTTCATTCCAATTTTGGGGGGCGTTTTGTTGCTGTTTGCAAACTGGTTCTACATCCTCCTCGGCATCAGCTTCCTGACAACGCTTTATGGCGTTGCGATTGAGGGACGTACAATCGACTGAACCTTCCACAATCCGGCGGCGCGGATCATGTTACCGCGCCGCTGTTTTTAGCTGAAACTCAGTTTTTGACTCCGCAAATGACTGCAATATTTTCGGCAGATCCACCGTCTCTGCCTTGCCGCTGGCAGAGGCCACTTCTCCTGCCTGACACAGCGTCGAAAACGCCTGAAACCCAAGGTTCAGCGCGCTTCCCTTCAAGAAGTGCAGATCCGCTTCCAGCGCGCCCAAATCGGGTGCGTTCTTTAGCTTATCGATGACCTCTTCCACCTCTTCGAGAAACAGCTCGACCACCTCGTCGAAATCTTCTTCCCCGATTTCGTCCTTAAGCTCCTGAACACGAACCCAGCTTATCACAGTATTCTCCTTCGCCTCTGCGCGAGACTGGCGGGTTTTCGTTAACAAAGTCTGGATGTCTTGGATTTGAATAATCTCAATTTTACGTTTGACACACCGTTAACAGGCTGGGCGATACACACGAATGGGACACTCATTGAAAGTTAAAAAAGGTACTACTCTTGCAACCGTCTCCAGCTCCGGTCACCACTCCGACCCCGGAACAGGGTGCAAAAACAGGCGCGGTTCAGCGCGTGTTGCTGGTTGACGATTCGCGCGTCCAGCGCCGAATTCTAAGCGTGTCGTTGAAACGTGATGGGTATGAGGTGATTGAGGCGTCTTCCGGCCAGGAGGCGTTGGAGATTTGCCAATCGGAATTGCCCGACTTGATCCTGTCTGATTGGGTGATGCCGGAAATGGATGGTTTGGAGTTTTGTCGCGAGTTCCGAAAACTCCCGGATGACAAATATGGCTATTTCATCCTTCTTACATCCAAGAGCGAAAAGGCGGATGTTGCCCAAGGGTACGATGCCGGTGCCGATGATTTTCTAACCAAGCCGGTCAATGCATATGAATTGCGATCGCGCATCAGCGCGGGGGAACGCATCCTTCGTATGCAAAGAGAGCTGACTGAGAAGAACCGTGTCATCTCCGATACACTTGATGAACTTCAAAGAGTCTATGACTCCCTTGATATGGATCTGATTGAGGCAAAAAAGCTCCAGCAATCCCTTGTTCCCGATCGGTTCCGCGATTTTGGTTCTGCTGCCGTTTCGCTTCTATTGCAATCTTCCGGTCACGTTGGTGGTGATCTTGTCGGGCATTACAAAATCAGCGACACGCGCATTGGGCTGTTCTCCATCGACGTGTCCGGTCACGGCATCAGCTCCGCACTCATAACAGCGCGCCTTGCGGGTTATCTGTCTTCGTCCTCTCCTGAACAAAATGTCGCGATGCAGGTGCTTGCCGATGGTTCACATATCCATTTGCAACCACGCGAGGTAATCGCTCGACTGAACGAAATTACCCTAGGCGAGATGGAGACTGAGCACTATTTCACTATGCTCCTCGCGGATGTAGACCTCGAAACAGGTCACGTCGTAATGTCCCAAGCCGGTCACCCGCACCCGGTGATCCAACGGTCTGATGGTACGTTAGAGCAAGACGGCCCCGGTGGCTTGCCTGTCGGTTTGATTGAAGGGGCCGAGTTTTCCCAATTTGAGTTTACACTGGCTCCCGGCGATCGGTTGTTCATGCTGTCTGATGGTGTGACCGAATGCCCTGACGACAAAAGTGGAATGCTTGGCGAGGAGGGGCTTGAAAACCTGATTGCCGATTTTGTTGGTCACGACGTGGAAAGCACTCTGCAATCGCTTGTCTGGCAACTGGATGAATTCAGTGGTGGCGCCGGGTTCCCAGATGATATCTCCGGTATACTGTTCGAATTCCGCGGTGCTTAGCGCAGGAACTGTTCGGCAAAAAATCGATCCCCGGAATTGGCCAATAACCCCAATGCCGCATCAACTGAAACCCAATGTGCTGTGTGTCCGTTTTCGGTTGGTGGGCCAACCCTATGCGCTGGGCGTGCAACATAGATAGAGCACAGCTTTTCCGCCCACATGTCATACTCCGGCATAAACGTGAAACGCCGATATGCCCCAACACGCCGCGCGCGTCCCATGGTCCAGCCGGTCTCTTCCAGAACCTCTCTATGCAAGGCGGATACCGGCGACTCGCCCGGATCAATGCCGCCCCCTGGCAATTGAAATTCATCATCCGGCGCAGCTTGATAGGTGATCAACATACGATCACCGCGCAATCCTGTCTGCAACAGCACCGCATATGCCCCGGGCCGCAATTTGTACGTTTGATCCTGCCTTGGTGGCTCTCCGAACCTTGCAATCATACGTTTGCCCCCTATTTGATGGCCTTGCCGCTCATTTATTGTCGCGGTATGGCAAGGTAAGGCCGATAAGGAAACCCCATGACACTTGGAACTCAAATCGCCTGGGACGACACAGTGCTGCCGTTCCAGTTGGACAATTCAGATATGCGCGGGCGGGTCGCCCGTCTTGATGGCGCGCTCTCAGGTGTGCTGAAACAGCACGACTACCCCGAGCAGGTCGAAGCGCTTGTTGCCGAAATGGCGTTGCTGACCGCATTGATCGGGCAAACGATCAAATTGCGCTGGAAGCTCTCGCTGCAAGTGCAAACCAACGGCCCTGTACGCATGATCGCAACCGATTATTACGGCCCGACAGAAGAGGGCGAGCCCGCGCGTATTCGTGCCTATGCTAGCTTTGATCCCGATCGTTTGACGGATGACGCACCTTTCGAACAACTCGGAAAAGGGTATTTCGCGGTGTTGATTGATCAGGGCAATGGAACAAAACCCTATCAGGGTATTTCCGGCCTCACGGGCGGCTCGCTCCAGGCATCAGCAGAAGCATATTTCGCTCAATCCGAACAGCTCGCGACACGGTTCTCACTCCGCTTTGGAAAATCCACTGAACCGGGGGTGCCTGAGCATTGGCGTGCGGGCGGCGTGATGTTGCAGCACATGCCCAAAGCTTCACCCCACGTGACGGGCGAGGGCGGTAGCGGCGAAGGCGGCATCTTGTTGGCCGAGGACGTGTTAAGCGAAGATGATTCCGAAAACTGGAACCGCGTGAACATATTGCTCGACTCGGTCGAATATCTGGAAATGATCGGCCCCAATGTCGCGCCAACAGATCTGCTGGTGCGCCTGTTCCACGAAGAACAGCCACGCGTCTATGACGCGCAGCCGGTTAAATTCGGCTGCACTTGCTCTGAAGAGCGTGTTCGTCAAAGCTTGTCGATCTACTCGGCCAAGGACATCGAGCACATGACTACAGACGAAGGGCGCGTCACCGCAGACTGTCAGTTCTGCGGCTCACACTATGACCTTGATCCAGCCACCGTGGGCAAGGACGCCCCCGGAGCGACGAGTGGCTGATCCATTTTTAGCACTCGAGCGCGCCTTGACGCGGCAAACGGGAACGTCCTCTGATTTCGACCTAAACCCGGATGTCGTAATGCCCGAGGGGCGCAAGTTGCGCCCCGCTGGTGTGCTGGTGCCAATCCAAATGCTCGGTGACGTGCCGCATGTCATCCTGACTAAGCGAAGCTCTCACTTAAAACACCATCCCGGCCAAATCGCGTTTCCGGGTGGCAAACAGGACAAAGACGATGCGGATGTGATTGCCGCCGCGCTGCGCGAGGCGCGCGAGGAAATTGGCCTGCCGACCGAACTTGTCGACGTAATCGGTACACTCCCGACACATGAAACCGTCACCAGTTTTTCCATGACGCCCGTTTTGGGCCGGGTCAGAGACGTATTTGACGTCAATCCCGAGCCGGGAGAGGTCGAAGAGGTATTTTCTGTACCGCTGTCTCACGTAACGAATCCGGCATTCTTTTCGATACAATCCCGTCGTTGGCAGGGCCGCCGTAGATATTACTACACTGTGCCCTTCGGCCCTTATTACATTTGGGGTGCCACCGCGCGCATCTTGCGCGGTCTGGCTGAACGGGTGCACACCCAATGAAGATTAACGGGGACTGGTTGACCAAACCCGCGACACAGCATGTCTGCGCGATGTTGACCCTCGCTGGTCATCAGGCGTTTTTTGTCGGCGGTTGTGTGCGTAATGCACTGCTTGGTGCACCGGTGAATGACATCGACATTTCAACGGATGCCCTGCCAGCCGAAGTGATTTCGCTTGCCAAGTCTGCTGGCCTTAACGCCATTCCTACTGGAATTGATCACGGCACAGTCACTGTCGTGTCTGGCGGCATCCCGCACGAAATTACGACATTTCGCAAAGACGTAGAAACAGACGGGCGCCGCGCCGTTGTTGCATTCTCCAAAAACGTCAAAGACGACGCGCGCCGCCGCGACTTCACGATGAATGCCCTTTATGCAGATGCAGACGGTCTGGTTTTGGACCCATTGGGTGGCATGGCCGACCTTGAAATGCGCCATGTACGTTTTATCGACGACGCCAATCAGCGCATCCGCGAAGACTATCTCCGCATCCTGCGCTATTTTCGGTTCCACGCTTTTTACGGTGATCCAGAAAGCGGCATGGATGCAGATGCATTGTCTGCGATTGCGAATAACATCGACGGCCTATCCGGTTTGTCCCGCGAACGTATCGGCTATGAAGTCCTCCGATTGCTTGGCGCACCCGATCCTGCGCCCGCTGTGGCCGCGATGCGCAGCGTTGGCGCGCTGGGCGCAGTATTGACCGGGACCGATGACAGGGCTCTTGCACCGCTTATACATATCGAGGGCATTCTTGAGCTAGAACCCGACCCAATGCGCCGCCTAGCTGCCATTGGCGGAGAGGACGTGCCAACAGCGCTACGGTTGTCCAGGAAGCAAACGCATTCTTTTGTGACAATGCGTGACGCAATAGGTGTTATGCAAAGCCCGGCCGCGCTGGGCTATCGACATGGCTCAAACCTCGCTCTGTCTATCGCAGCTCTGCAAGCAGCAGTACTGGAAGCGTCCTTGCTGCCAGATCTGCGCAAGGACATAGAAAGCGGAGCGCGCGCCATCTTTCCGATCAAGCCCGTCGATCTGATGCCCACATTGCAGGGCCCTGCACTCGGCGCGGCGCTCAAAGATCTTGAAGCGATTTGGATCGCTTCCAGTTTCTCACTCGACCGCGCAGCACTTTTGGCCAGCCTTAAGACCTGATCCGCTCCCGGCGTGCTCCCGTCCATCCCAACCACAGCAAGCCGTGGCTTGGATTGTTGGGCCCGGCGGCGCGCGCCGCTGGCCGCGCGGCGGCCGCCGACTCACGCCGAACCAGCGCCAGATCAATCAACAATTTGATAATCTATTGTTGTTCAGTTCCAACTCTTAATGTCGGGGTTTGGAAAAACAGCACCGACGCAATACCGACGTAATACCGACGCGCTGCCGACGTGGCATATCCCTAAGAATTGGGCGTTAACCAATGATTCGGCATAGGCGCCGACATAGAATGCTTGGAGTACTTAACAAAATCTTCATTCCACACCGATTGACAGGCTACGTTGTCTGCGGCAACCTGCCCGTGCACGACAACATGGAGGGTGCAAAATGTATCGCGGGATTTGGTTCACCTAAACCCATCCGACCGCGCTGGCGAGCCGGCTGGCTTGCCGACACCATTTTGTTCCTTTTTCTTCTGGTATCTCCATGTTCAAATATTTCGAAAACCTCGTTGACCCCTATTGCGACTATCCCGAGGCGGATACGCCTCCGACGCGTCTGTGGCCCTTTATGGCTCAATATATGCGTCCTTTTCGCAAGGTATTTTTCTTAGCGACCATTATGTCGATCGTGGTCGCAACGGTCGAAGTTGGCCTGATTGGTTATATGGGTCGCATCGTCGATTTGCTGTCCACAGACCCAACAACAGTTTGGGCAATTCACAGCGTTGAATTCATATGTGTGGCTGCTTTCGTATTGCTTGTGCGGCCAGCATTGCAGGCTTTGGATGTTTTGCTTTTGAACAACACAGTGCTGCCAAATTTCGGGACGTTGATCCGGTGGCGTGCCCATAAACATGTTTTACGTCAATCGGTTGGCTGGTTTGAAAATGACTTCGCCGGACGTATCGCCAATCGTATCATGCAGACCCCACCTGCCGCCGGAGAAGCGGTTTTTCAGGTGTTTGACGCCATCACATTCTCGCTTGCTTACTTCATTGGTGCGGGCATTCTTCTGATGGACGCAGATCCGCGTTTGCTGTTGCCTCTGCTTATCTGGGTAGCTCTTTACGGCTGCCTTGTCGGATGGACTGTCAAACGCGTCGGTCCAGCTTCCAAGGCTGCATCGGATGCGCGTTCCCAGGTGACGGGCCGCGTCGTTGATGCCTACACCAACATCCACTCGGTAAAGCTCTTTGCGCATAACAATCGCGAACTCGATTACGCCAAGGATGCTATTGAAAAGGCTCGTGAAACCTTTCAGGCCGAAATGCGCATTTTCACGATAATGGATGTCACATTGGTGCTTTTGAATGGCGTGCTGATTGTGGCTGTGGTGGGTTGGGCTGTTTGGCTTTGGATGCAGGGCAGCGCCTCAGTTGGCGTCGTTGCTGCGGCCACGGCGCTCAGTCTGCGCCTAAATGCGATGACCGGGTGGATCATGTGGGCGCTTACGTCGTTCTTTCGTCAACTCGGCGTGGTGGCGGAGGGAATGGAGACGATTGCGCAACCCATTGACCTTGTTGATTCGCAAGGCGCTCGGACTCTGCAACTGTCTGAAGGTAAAGTGGAAATCCAATCCCTTTCGCACCACTATGGCCGCGGTGCCGGTGGGTTGGATCAGATCAACCTGACTATTCGGCCCGGTGAAAAAATTGGCCTCATTGGACGTTCTGGCGCGGGTAAGTCGACCTTGGTCAAACTGCTTTTGCGGTTCTACGATGTCGAGCAGGGTCAGATAAAGATAGATGATCAGAACATCGCCAATGTGACCCAAGACAGCCTGCGCGATATGATTGGCATGGTGCAACAAGACAGCTCTCTGCTGCATCGGTCTGTGCGCGACAACATCCTGTATGGTATGCCTGATGCCAGCGAAGACCAGATGATCGCCGCTGCCAAAAAGGCCGAAGCCGATGATTTCATTCTAGATCTCGAAGACCCTCAGGGACGGAAAGCGTACGACGCACATGTTGGGGAGCGTGGGGTAAAGCTCTCGGGTGGACAACGCCAGCGGATTACGTTGGCTCGTGTTATTCTCAAAGACGCGCCAATCTTGTTGCTAGACGAGGCAACCAGCGCGTTGGATAGTGAAGTCGAGGCCGCCATTCAGGAAACACTATATGGCATGATGCAAGGAAAAACCGTAATTGCCATCGCGCACCGTCTCTCAACGATTGCCCAGATGGATCGAATTCTCGTTTTGGACCAAGGACGTATCGTCGAACAGGGCACCCATTCCGAGCTTCTTTCGGCAGGTGGACTATATGCTGGTTTCTGGCAGCGGCAATCAGGTGGATTCCTGAATGCCGACGAAGCAGCCGAGTAGGGTTTGACCAATGCCCCGGCGTCGGTATAGGTGCCGGGCATGACAGAATATGTAATTGAACGTTTGGGTCACCAAGGCGATGGTATTGCAGCTGGGCCGATCTTTGTGCCGATGGCCCTGCCCGGTGAGGTGGTGAGTGGAGATGTCGAAGGCAATCGCCTGACGAATATGCGCGTTGTTGAGCCTTCGGGTGATCGGGTGAAAGCACCTTGCCGGCACTATAAGGCTTGCGGCGGGTGCCTCCTGCAACACGCTTCTGACGATTTTGTATCGAACTGGAAACTTGAAGTGGTTCGTTCTGCCCTTGCAGGGCAATCGCTCGAAGCTGACCTCAAGCCGATCCAGACCTCTCCGCCCAACTCTCGCCGTCGGGCAGTCATTTCGGCAAAACGTACTAAAAAGGGCGCGATGGCCGGCTTTCATGCTCGGGCCTCTGGGGTCATTACGGAAATTACCGATTGTAAACTGGTCGACCCGGCTTTGCTGCCAGCGACCGAAATTGCGATTGAGCTGGCCAAGATTGGTGGTTCTCGCAAGGGCGAATTGAGCGTCACAGCGACACTTTCCCCTGTTGGGCTTGATCTAGCCGTGACAGGGGGCAAATCGCTGGACGGCCCGCTGCAATCCGTTCTGGCACAGGCGACTGAGCGTTTCATGCTAGCGCGGCTCAGCTGGGATGGCGAAGTGATCGCCATGCGATCGCCGCCCTATCAAACCTTTGGAAATGCAAATGTTGTTCCTCCACCGGGGGCCTTTTTACAAGCCACGGCCCATGGTGAATCAGCGCTGTTGGCAGCCGTTCTGGGTGCCATCACCCAAGGCGAACGAGGTATAGACCTGTTTGCAGGTTGCGGCACCTTCACCCTGCCTATGGCTAAACGTGCACAAATGCATGGGGTTGAAGTCGATGGCGCCATGACAAAAGCGCTAGACGCAGGCTGGCGCAGGGCGCAGGGACTAAAACAAGTCACGGTCGAAACTCGTGATCTGTTTCGCAATCCCATCATAGCTGCTGATCTGGGTTACGACTTTGCTGTTATCGACCCGCCGCGCGCAGGGGCTGAGGCTCAGATCAAAGAGTTGGCGCAATCCAAAATAAACGAAATTGCCTATATTTCCTGTAATCCGGTGACCTTCGCCAGGGACGCAGCCATCCTTGTTAAAAGCGGTTATGGCTTGGACTGGATACAGGTAGTAGACCAGTTCCGTTGGTCCTCGCATGTGGAATTGGCGGCACGGTTCTCGAAAACCTGACCGCTTCACATAGGCGTGAAGGGCTATCTGATCGTTTCTTTGCTAAGACATCATTCGTAAGAAGCCGTAAAGCGGACAAGAGGGCCTATCGATGCGTTGGATATCAATTATTGCCACTATGTTGCTAGTGTTCAGCATTTCTGGCTGTGCGTCCAAATTCAAAACTTACAACGGCCCCGAAGTTACGCGGGTCATAATTTTCAAAGAAGACCGTAAGATGCACTTGATGCATCACCACAAAGCGCTGAAATCTTACGATATTGGTCTTGGCTTCGCGCCGGAACACCATAAACAAATCGAAGGGGATGGGCGTACACCCGAAGGCGAATATTATATTGATCGCCGCAATCCCAACAGCCAGTTCTACTTGTCGATTGGTATTTCATACCCCAATGTAGCAGACCGCGCCTATGCCGCATCGCTCGGTGAATCCCCCGGCGGCGATATATTTATTCACGGACGTCCAAGGATCTACCAAAACGGCAAACGCGATTGGACTGCGGGCTGTATTGCGGTTTCAGACAAAGAAATGCGCGACGTTTATGCAATGGTCAAAAACGGTACGCGCGTTTCCATTTATCCTTGAACGTCGGCTAACTGAACATTGCCCAAGCGGCTACCCATGACGAGGGTCCACCAGATTTTGCCGTTGTTTTCCTGAAACCAGGCAAATCCCATATCCTGTGCATTCGGGTCCAAAATAACATTGCGTGTGTCATCCTGTTCCATCCATGCGCCCAGGGTTTCAATCTCGGTTTCGTAAGTTTCGGAGATATTTTCACCCGCGAGTGTGCCGCTGTATCCAACGCGTGCGACGCGATCCAATGGGCTTGATCCATCAGACCCAAAATGCCAGGGCCGGTTCTGCAACGCCATATCTCGCGAATGCGTTGCAGCAGCCGCATTGAGCTGAGCGCTGAGCTCCACGGGCGCCGCGCCAGCCGCCTGTCGCAGCACATTTACAGAGTCCAATATCCGGAATTGAATTTTTGACGTACTGCCGGACGAAATCTTGTACTGTTTGGTCCCGCCACCACCTGGGGCACCACAGGCTGCCAGACCAAGTGCGGCAACCAACAAAATGGCAATGGAGCGCATGTTTTTCCGTCTCTTTTTTAGCTATGTTCGCTTTGGTCTTAGCGTCGAGACGTTGCATTGGAAACCCACTTAGGCGTGACCTTGCCCATTTAACGGTAGATTGATTTGCGACTGCGATATTCTCGCAATATCCTTTGCCACCAAATCCGGCAGTGTTTTTTGGAGCGAGTCATGGCAGATCACAAGAAAAGAAATTTTGGGAGACGTTCGTTTCTCGCAACCGGAGCCGCATTTTTCGGCGCTCCCGCAATTGCACAATCAGAATCTCAGACAACTGAAGTTGAGCGTGATCTTAGCGAATCGGTTGTGCGCAACATTTCCAGTTTCCGGTCACTCGATTGGCAACCATACTTTTCGAACCTGAATGGTGGTGCCATTTTGGTCGATACCACTTCTCGGGCCCTACATTATTGGTCTGCGGATCAATCTACATACAAGCTGTACCCAACTTCGGTACCCCTGACAGAAGACCTGACTCGGCTTGGGCGAACAAAAGTTGTGCGGAAAGTGGAAGGTCCAAGCTGGCGCCCAACGCCTTCCATGAAAAAGCGCAATCCTGAATGGCCTGACTATGTTGGTCCGGGTCCTGATAATCCATTGGGGACGCACGCGTTGTACCTGAGTTGGACTTATTATCGGATCCACGGAACACACGATACGCGGAAAATCGGACGTCGTTCGTCCAATGGCTGTATCGGTCTGTTTAATGAACACATTTCCGAGCTGTTCGCGCTGACCAATGTAGGCACTCAAGTGTTGCTAATTTGACGACATTTGCACAGCAAGGCGCTGATTCTCCGTAACTTGGGTTTGCAATCAATGTTTTTTGCTGTTTAGACAGAAACACGAGGTAAGACTTGGGTGCTTAACGTCGTCCTCATTTGTGACGTTAAGCGAATTCTGGAGGATACTATGAAGAAACTCGTTCTCGCTGCTGCAATGACCGCCGCCGCTTCGACCGCGTTCGCAGGTTCGTTGGAAGATCCGGTTGTTGAACCCCCCGTAATCGAAGAAGCTGCTAGCAGCTCGTCTTCGAACATCTGGGTTCCACTGTTGCTGCTGGTTATCGTAGCCGCAGGTGCAGCTGCACTGTAATCTGGAAACAGATTTTTAAAGTAGGAAAAGGCAGAGCTTTGGCTCTGCCTTTTTCATATGCTAAGCTGGGCAAACTGATTGCAGCCCGGCAGCTATTTGACCCAGCCGCCCAGGTTTTCCGCGATAATGTTCGATAGCGCGTCAATGTGTTCGGCACTATCGTTCAGGCATGGGATGTAATGGAATGTCTCACCACCTGCGTGCTCAAAGCTCTCCTTGATCTCTTCATTGATTTCTTCAAGTGTTTCTATGCAATCCGACGAGAAAGCTGGCGCAACAACGGCGATGTTCTTTTTCCCATCTTCTTTTGCCAATCGGGCAACCTCATCCACTGTGTAAGGGCGCAGCCAGTCTTCTGGACCAAACTGTGATTGGAATGTTGTTCTAAGCTCGGTTTTGCCCCACCCCAATCTCTCTTGAAGCAGGCGGGTCGTTTTCTGGCATTGGCAATGATAGGGATCACCTTCCATCAGATACCGCTTTGGCATCCCATGATAGGAGACGACCAATAGATCTGGACGTTTCTCAAATGATGCATAGGCTTTCTCTACAGATTGCGCCAAAGCTTCAATATACGAGGGGTGGTCGCAATAAGCCGCAACAGTACGCGCGGCTGGTTGCCGTTTCTCTTCCATCAACGCGCGGAAAAACTGGTCATTTGCTGTCGCGGTTGTCGCGCCTGCATACTGAGGGTAGAGAGGGAAAAACAAAATTCGATCACAGCCTGCGGCGACCATCTCTCTCACTTTGGAAATCGTCGAAGGGTTGCCATATCGCATGCAGAAATCGACCATCACCTGTTCGCCAAACCGGTTGTCCATCTCGGCTGCAATTTTCTCCGATTGGTTACGGGTGATGGTCATCAGTGGGCTCTCGCCGCGCGCTTTGTCCCAAATCGACTCATACGCCTTGCCACTTGAAAAGGGGCGTTTTGTCAAAATGATCAGTTGCAGCAACGGTTGCCACTTCCATTTAGGATAGTCGATGACGCGTTGGTCAGACAGGAACTCGTTCAAGTAACGACGCATCGGCCAATAGGTATAGTTGTCAGGAGTTCCCAAATTCGCCAACAAAATGCCTGTTTTTGAGGGTGCGATTTTGGGGTGATCCGCAGGAGCGTGCCGGGGGCAGATAGCTTGGTTCATGGTCGCTTGTATTCCGTGGGTGAGTCCGGCGTCAGTCGCCGGGAAGTTTCAATTCCGAGGATCCCAGCACGTCTGCCAGACGCGCAGTTGCAGATCCCGGCCGGAGCGGTTTCGGTTGATCCGAGCTTGGCGCCCATCCCAACAGGAAAATGAGTTCGAATGTCGCCGGTATTCTGCCGAAAGACATAAATTCTTCTACGTAAATGTCTGCAGCACGGATCATTAATTTCCGCTGGGTCATGGTGCGTTGACGACCAGTTAAGGCATTGGTCTCACCCATTAACCGGAGCTCTTTCATCAAATTCCAAGGTGTTTCGTAAGTGGCAGTTAACGGTAGAGAGTCTGCGACAGGCAAGGCCAATCCTGCGCGCTCCAACAACGCGCCAAGTTCGCGAATCTCGCCCATCGGAACCACGCGCGGAGAAAGCCCGCCTGTCACTTCTACTTCAGCCTGCGCCAATGAAGCCCGTAATTCGTTAAGCGTCTGTCCACCAAATGCCACCGCCATGAACAAGCCATCAGGTTTGAGCGCTCGTCGACATTGGATGATTTGCCCAACAGGATCGTTGGCCCAGTGAAGCGACATGGCGTGGATGATCAGATCATGCGCCCCTTGCTCAAGCTGAAGTGTGTCTTCGTCGGACACAACCTTCGCACCGGGAACACAAACCCTCCAATGTTCTGGAAACCCAGTGACAATCGCTGGCGCCGTAAACGACTTATTAACCATGCGCAGGCGATCCTGAATGTCCTCAAAGGCGGCATCGTGAAGGAACCCAGTTTGCGCAAGGTTTGCGCGCGCCCGGTTTCTAAGCAGCGCTGTTCGGTCTGTGATCAAGGGGGTGTCCTGCATATGGCGGACAATAGAGCGATGATTTCGAAGTTTCAAACAGCTCTAAGAGTGGTGTACCCGCCCCGGTGTGTAGGCTGCGGGCAAATGGTTGACAGTGACTTTGGGCTTTGTGGAACTTGCTGGTCAAATACGCCTTTTATTGGCGGGTTGGTATGTGATGCGTGTGGCACCCAGCTTCCAGGAAGCGGTGACGGGCATCGGGAGCTTTGCGATGACTGCATGCAGAATCCGCGCAGCTGGAAGCGCGGGCGCGCCGCGCTGGTGTACGCCGACTCGGCGCGAAAACTGATTCTTGCTTTAAAGCATGGCGACAGACAGGATATCGCTGCCCCGGCAGCAAAGTGGATGGCCAATTCAATTCGCCCTTTGCTCGAAAAGAATACGATAATAGCGCCCGTACCTTTGCATTGGCGACGCATGGTTAAGCGGCGATTCAATCAGTCAGCATTACTTGGCGGAGCATTATCGAAAGAGGTTGGTTTGTCTTTTTGTCCTGACCTTTTGGTTCGCACAAAGCATACACAGAGCAGCGAAGGAAAATGTCGCGCAGAGCGCATATCGGCACTTATCGGTGCCATCCAAGCGCACCCTAAGCGCCTGCACCGGATGGCCGGTCGCTCGGTTTTGTTGGTCGATGATGTGATGACAACTGGCGCGACGCTAGAGGCGTGTACACAAGCATGTCTTGCTGGCCATGCCACGGAAGTGATCATCATAACACTAGCGCGCGTTGCAAAGGATGCCTAAATCAGCCAAAACAAGTTGCCGATTTAGGGAAATGTGATGAAACCTGTAGAAATCTATACCAGCCCGCTTTGTGGATTTTGCCACGCTGCGAAACGTCTGCTGAGCCAAAAGGGCGTCGAGTTCAACGAGATTGATGTTTTTCGCAATCCCGAACGAAAGCCGGAAATGATCCAGCGCGCAAATGGTGGACGAACTGTGCCTCAAATTTTTGTGGGTGAGGATCATGTCGGCGGCTGTGATGAGCTTCACGCACTAGAGCGCGCGGGCAAGCTTGACGAATTATTGGCGGCCTAACTGCTTTGCGACTGGCCCTTTTGCAGATCACCTCTTCGGACGACCCCGAGAAAAACCTCGGTTTGGTTTCTCAAATGTTGCATGAGGTCAAAGCTGGTGGCGCGGATTTTGCGTTTACACCGGAGGTAACCAATTGTATTTCAACTAGTCGAGCTCATCAGAATGCAGTTCTGCAAACGGAAGAGAATGACCAAACGCTTGTTGCACTTAGCGAGCTGAGTGCGGAGCTTGGACTGTGGCTTTCAATTGGTAGTCTGGGTCTGAAAACTCAAGATGCTGATGGGCGATTTGCAAACAGATCATTTTTGGTCAACGATCGTGGTGAAATTGTCTCTCGGTATGACAAGATCCATATGTTCGACGTTGAAGTTTCTTCGGAAGAGACGTACCGTGAATCCGACGGTTATCGTCCTGGTCAAAATGCCGTTTTGGCGGAAACCCCTTGGGGTAAAGTAGGACTTACAATCTGCTATGATGTGCGCTTCCCGCATTTGCACAGGGCGCTTGCTCAGTCTGGTGCGCAAATAATTACAGTTCCTGCAGCTTTTTCACATGTGACCGGCGCTGCACATTGGGAGACACTGTTGCGCGCGCGCGCTATTGAGACAGGTTGTTTCGTAGTCGCGGCCGCCCAAACTGGTCAACACGCTGCAAGTCGTGGGCAAAAAAGGCGCACACATGGTCACTCCATGGTCGTTGCCCCTTGGGGAAAGGTGTTGGCAGATGCTGGCGATGAACCGGGAATAACTTTTGTTGATCTTGACCTCAAAGAAGTAGACAAGGCACGTAGTCGTATTCCGGCGCTGACCCATGATCGCCCCTTTGACGGACCTTGATGAACGATAAAAACGGCCTAGCGATTACCTTGTTTGGCGAGATCCTGATGGCGGATCAGCTCGCCCGTTCACGCTTGTCCAAAGTCCTTCCCAAAGGAATGGAACTTTCTCATTTTTCGGTTTTGAACCATCTCGATCGAGCCCAAGATGAGCGGAGCCCTGCTCAGCTCGCCAAAACATTTCACGTTACACGAGGGGCAATGACAAACACATTGGGCAAGCTGGAAATGGCCGGATATGTTCATATTCGCCCTGATTGGGACGACGCACGCCGAAAAATGGTCGCGATCAGCCCGGCCGGGCGCAATGCGCGCGATGCTGCTCTTCAGGGAATTGCGCCGATGATTAGCGATATCGTGGAGAAACTAGGCGAAGAGCGGGTTCGTTCCGCTCTTCCAATTTTACGTGAATTGCGGCTGCAACTTGACGAAAGTGCCTAATTTCACGCCGATTTAAGGCTACTTGTTACGTAGTTCACACTCAGATCTCGCGCGGAAATGGACCACCCCCAAGTTATCGGGTTGAATACGAAACCCTTTCGATCAACGGGTTCCAACCCAGCCTGTTCGATTAGTGCGAAAAGCTCCTCAGGTGTAATGAATTTGTTCCATTCATGGGTGCCTTTGGGTAACCAGCGCATGACAAATTCAGCCCCGACAATAGCCATCGCGAAACTCTTAGGGTTGCGATTGATCGTCGAGCACAGGTGTAGGCCGCCTGCCTTCAAGAGCTCTTGGCAAGCGGTGAGAAAGGACAGTGGATCAGCGACGTGTTCGACAACTTCCATATTCAGAACGACGTCGAATTGCTCGCCATCTGCCGCCATCGCCTCGGCGGTTGTGTGGCGATAGTCGATAGTAAGCCCAGACTGCTCGGCATGAACTTGCGCCACCGGAATATTGCGCTCGGCGGCGTCAGCGCCCACAACAGTCGCGCCGAGTCTGGCCATGGGCTCAGAAAGCAAACCGCCGCCGCATCCAATATCGAGAATTCGCAACCCTTCGAATGGCAGCGCGACATTCAGGTCACGATTGAACTCTGCGGCGATCTGAGACGTAATATAGTCGAGACGGCACGGATTCAGCATATGGAGCGGTTTGAATTTCCCCTTTGGGTCCCACCATTCCGCAGCCATAGCTTCGAATTTAGCGACTTCAGCGGGATCGACAGTGGTCTGAGTTGCTTGCATTTTTGATAATCCGTGTTCATTTGGGCTGTCACAACCAGTATAGGAAGGACATGGACAGAAACTTGAGCCAAAAGCGCGCAGTGCATTATCTTTACCCTCCGGTCGAACCATTTGACCAGAGACACTTGGACGTGGGCGATGGCCATATTGTCTATTACGAACAAACGGGCAATCCGGATGGGTTGCCAGTTGTTGTTGTGCATGGTGGCCCCGGTGGAGGGTGCAGTCCGGCAATGCGACGGTATTTTGACCCCAAGGTATACAGGATTATCCTATTCGATCAGCGCGGCTGTGGTCGTTCGCGCCCACACGCAAGTGTCGAGGCAAACACAACATGGCATCTGATCGCGGATATGGAAATGATCCGCGGGAATCTAGGAATTGATCATTGGATCGTGTTCGGCGGCAGCTGGGGGGCAACGCTGTCTCTACTTTACGCTCAGACCCATCCGGAACGGTCTGTCTGTCTGGTGTTACGCGGCGTTTTTCTGATGCGTCAATCCGAGCTGGATTGGTTTTACAGAGGTGGTGCCGGGCGATTCTGGCCAGAGACATGGCAGCGTTTTGAAGAGTTGATTCCAGTAGATGAACGTGACGACATGATCAAAGCGTATCACAGCCGATTGTTTTCGGGCGATCATGCGACTGAGGTCAAGTACGCACGAGCTTGGGCGAGTTGGGAAAACGCTTTGGCGTCAGTCTATTCAAACGGTTTTGGGGGCGAGCCACCAGCGGAATACGCCAGAGCTTTTTCGCGCTTAGAGAATCACTATTTCCAGAACAAAGGTTTCCTTGAAGTGGACGGCCAAATTCTTAGAGATATGTACAAGCTGAAAAATATTCCGGGGCACATTGTCCAGGGTCGCTACGATATGATTTGCCCGCCTCTGTCAGCTTATGAGCTTGCACAATCTTGGCCGAGCTCAAAATTGCGTATGATCCGAAATGCTGGCCATGCATTGAGTGAGCCGGGAATTAGTGCGGAACTGGTGCGTATCATGGATGATATCGCCGAGATTTAGTAAAATGGCTGGACAATGGCACGGCAAAACCGTCTGCTGTTGTCCGCAATCCTTGGACGGAGCAGGACACTATGTCCAGAATCAGCCGACGTAGCCTTTTGACAAGCGGTGCCGCCGCTGGTGTTTTGGCGGCGTCTGGCATGTCTGTTAACGCGGCGCCTCGCAGTGGTGGTGCGCTGAGTGTCGCGCTGGCAGGTGCAACGCCAAACGATTCTTGGGACGCACGCACGCATTCTGGTTTGTTTATGCAGGTCGCAGCGCATGGCGCCGTTTTTGATTGCCTCACTGAAATCGGACCCGATGGCGCTTTGCGTGGAGAGTTAGCCGAAAGCTGGGAAGCCAGTTCTGACGCCCGCGTCTGGACGGTCAACTTGCGTAAGGGTGTTGTATTTCACAATGGAAAGAAATTCGGCGCGCGGGATGTTGTTGAATCGTTGGCGCTGCATCGCGGTGTGTTGAACACTTCTCCAGCGGCACCGCTTTTGGCGCCCCTGGCAGAAATCAAGGTGATCACAGATCACCAGATACAGTTCATACTAGGGTCTTCAAACCCGGATTTCCCCTATCTGTTGGCTGACCATCACCTGATTATCTACCCATCTGGTATGATAGAATTGGCGATGGTACAGGGGATTGGCACCGGACTATATCAGGTTGAACATTTCGAACCCGGCAAACGCCTGTTAGCGCGTCGTGTTTCGGAGCACTACAAAGGTAACTCCTCAGGGTTCTTTGGTGAAATTACGCTTCTTAATGAAGCTGCGGCGAATGCACGAACCGAAATGCTCGAGACCGGGGTCGTCGACGTCATTTCGCAATTGTCTGCACATACGGCTCGGGAAAGCGTCGAAAACCGTAGGGTCAAGCTGCACCGTGCACAAGGCAATCAGTATATTAGCATGTCGCTGTCATCCGATATTCGGCCAGACCAAAAGAACGACTTGATGCGGGCGTTGAGGGTGGGAATTAACCGGCAGGGTTTGGTTGACGAAGTTTTGTTGGGCTACGGTCGAGTGGCGCAAGACACCCCAATTGGTCCTCAAAACCAATACTTTGCGCGTGACATTCAGTCGTCGACATATGACCCGGATCAGGCGCGCTTTTTCCTACGAAAGCATGGGCTTGATGAGATGAACACAGGCGCACTTTCTCTGCCAGTTCATGATCGCAACGCGCGAGCATTGAGCTCGCAAGGCGTCTGCACTAACGTTGAACTGGGACATTCCTCTGGTCGCATCATCGAGGATTGGGCGCTTTCGACTTTCGCGACCAAGGCCGGGGTTTGCGGGCTGGACAGCAGCGTTTCCACGTTGATTTCAGCCGCCCGCTCGGAAATGGATTCGTGGCGCCGACGTACTCTGTATCAGGATATCCAGGTTGTGATGCAAGAAACGGGACCGATGGCTATTCCTGTTTTTGCCGACCACCTATTTGCTTCTCGTCAAACCGTCATGCAGCCTTCGACGATTGGCAATATGCGTACCCTTGATAATGCGCGAATAGCAGAGCGCTGGTGGCATGCCTAACGGCTAGCCAAGTTGTCTCTTGCAGTTTCGATCAATGCAACGTATATCGCCAATCAACAGCGGCGTGTTGAGGGAAGCTTCAACGCTCCACCGAGAAAGATCGACGGGCCGCGTGCCCGTTTTTTTGTGCTTGGAGCACGTGAGATGAGTGACCTTATTGCCAAAGCGGCGATCGACCGCAAGCTGGCCGACATTGTTGCCCCTGTCATCGAAGACATGGGTTTTGAATTGGTGCGTCTGCGTCTGATGGGGGGTAAAACCCACACTTTGCAAATCATGGCCGAGCGTCCTGATGGTGGGATCGAAGTGGATGAATGCGCTGAAATCTCGAATGCGATCAGCGCAACTTTGGACGTAGAAGATCCATTGGTAGATAGCTATACGCTAGAAGTGGGCAGCCCGGGCATCGACCGGCCTTTGACTCGCCTCAAGGATTTTGACACGTATGAAGGCTATGACGCCAAGCTTGAAACAAGTGAGCTGATCGACGGACGCAAACGTTTCAAAGGCGTATTGGCGGGTGTTGAGGGTGATGAAGTGCTGATCAACATTGTCGATCAGGGCGAGACCGTAACGGTTGGATTGAATTTCGACTGGCTGGCCGAAGCCAAACTGGTCATGACCGACGAATTGGTCAAGGAAATGCTCAAGGCGCGAAAAGCCGCGGGCACACTGAACGAAGACGATTTTGACGAGATCGAGACTGAAAAGTCCGAGGAGGAATAGAAATGGCAATTACCTCTGCAAACCAGCTTGAACTGTTGCAAACAGCCGAAGCGGTTGCCCGCGAAAAGATGATCGACCCGTCTTTGGTCGTTGAAGCGATGGAAGAGTCGTTGGCGCGTGCTGCGAAATCCCGCTATGGCGCTGAGATGGATATTCGCGTGTCGATTGACCGCCGTACCGGTAAAGCTACGTTCACTCGAGTTCGCACAGTTGTCGAAGACGAAGAACTGGAAAATTATCAGTCCGAATTCACGGTCGAGCAGGCCAAACAATATATGGCTGATCCTGTTGTCGGTGATACCTTTGTCGAGGAGGTTCCGCCGGTAGAAATGGGCCGTATTGCGGCGCAGTCAGCCAAGCAAGTTATCCTTCAAAAGGTGCGCGAAGCAGAACGTGATCGCCAATTCGAAGAATTCAAGGATCGTGCGGGCACCATTATCAATGGTGTGGTCAAGCGTGAAGAATACGGCAACGTCATCGTCGATGTGGGTCGAGGCGAAGGTATCCTGCGCCGCAACGAGAAGATTGGCCGCGAAAGCTATCGTCCAAATGATCGCATCCGCTGCTTTATTAAGGATGTGCGCCGCGAAACCCGCGGACCGCAAATCTTTCTGAGCCGTACGGCACCTGAATTCATGGCGGAACTGTTTAAGATGGAGGTGCCTGAAATATATGATGGCATCATTGATATCAAAGCAGTTGCGCGCGATCCTGGTTCTCGCGCCAAGATTGCTGTGATTTCGTATGACGGATCGATTGACCCCGTTGGCGCCTGTGTTGGTATGCGCGGCAGCCGTGTTCAAGCCGTTGTGAATGAGCTTCAGGGTGAGAAAATCGACATTATCCCTTGGAACGAAGATCAGCCAACTTTCCTTGTGAACGCATTGCAGCCAGCAGAAGTGTCCAAAGTTGTTCTGGATGAAGAAGCTGGCAAAATCGAAGTTGTTGTTCCTGACGAACAACTGTCGCTGGCGATTGGTCGTCGTGGTCAGAACGTGCGACTCGCATCGCAGCTGACCGCGCTCGACATCGACATTATGACCGAGGCCGAGGAATCCGAGCGCCGCCAGAAAGAATTCGAAGTGCGCACAGCGCTCTTCATGGATACGCTCGATTTGGACGAGTTCTTTGCCCAGCTGCTGGTATCAGAAGGATTTACCAATCTGGAAGAGGTCGCCTATGTTGAGGTCGACGAGCTTTTGGTTATCGATGGTGTGGACGAGGATACTGCGAATGAATTGCAAGCTCGTGCCCGCGACTATATTGAAGCTCAGAATCGTGCAGCACTGGATGCGGCACGGGAATTGGGTGTCGAAGATAGCCTAGTTGCATTTGAGGGCCTTACACCTCAAATGATTGAAGCGTTGGCGAAAGACGGCGTTCTGAACCTAGAAGACTTCGCAACTTGTGCTGATTGGGAGCTGGCCGGCGGTTGGACAACCGTGGATGGCGAGCGAGTTAAGGATGATGGGCTTCTAGAACCCCATGGTATTTCATTGGAAGAAGCGCAAGACATGGTTATGACCGCGCGCATCGTATTGGGTTGGGTTGATCCGGCTGAGCTTGCCGCAGAAGAAGGTGCGGAAGACAGCGTAGAAACTAACAGTGAAGAGGAGGCCGAGGCCTGATTTCAGGCCTCGGGGGCTCGACATGGGGCGCGGTGGACGACCCAGCGACAGGGCGGATGGACCCGAACGCAAGTGTATCGCAACCGGCGAAATTTCGGCTTGCGATACTTTGGTGCGTTTTGTGGTTGGCCCGGAAAACCAAGTCGTGCCAGACGTGCTTGGGAAATTACCAGGACGTGGCATGTGGGTCAGCGCCGACCGCGATGCGATTACAAAGTCCGCGACTAAAGGCCTGTTTTCGCGTGCGTCCAAAACCAAAGTAACGGCCTCGCCTGATTTAGCGGATCAGGTCGAGAAACAGCTGAAACGACGGGTGATCGAATTGATCAGCCTGTCGCGAAAGTCAGGTCACGCTGTGACCGGATTCGAAAAAGTAAAAGATTGGTTGGTCAAAGAACAGGCGGAAATCCTGTTGCAGGCGGCCGATGGGTCCGAACGAGGAAAAAGCAAACTGCGCCCCCCTTTTGGCGGTTCCCACATTGACTGGCTTACGGCAGACGAATTGGGTTTGGCTTTTGGACGACAAACTGTGATACATGGGGCGCTTGCGTCTGGTGGACTCGCTCAACGTGTTGTACAGGAAGCTCAAAGATTAAAAGGCGTACGCGGAATTGCGGTGGCAGGGGCCACCGGGAAGGAAAAGACAGCTAGATGAGCGATAACGACGGTAAAAAAACCTTGGGTCTGCGCGGCGGAAACCGCCCTGGTAACGTGAAGCAAAGCTTCAGCCATGGGCGAACCAAGAATGTCGTGGTGGAAACCAAACGTAAACGCGTTGTGGTTCCCAAACCAGGTGCGGCTAAAACAGGTGTTTCTTCTGCAAAAGGCGGTGGGGACCCTGCTCGTCGCCCGGCTGGAATTTCCGATGCGGAAATGGAGCGTCGCCTGAAAGCTCTGCAAGCAGCTAAAGCGCGTGAGGCTGAAGAAGCGGCTCGCCGTGAGGCTGAAGAAAAGGCCCGTGCGGAAGATCGCGAGCGTCGTCGCCGCGAAGCGGAGGCCAAGGAGCGCGAACAGCGCGAAGCTGAGGAAAAAGCTCGCAAAAAGGCAGAAGATGAAGAGCGTAAGCGCGTTGAGGTTGAGGAAGCCGCGAAACGTGCTGCAGCTGAGGCTGCAGCCGCCGCAGCTCAGCCCAAATCCGAAGCGCCGGCACGTGTTCCTAGCAACAAACCCATGCCAGCAGCAGCGCCCCGCAAGCAGGAACGTGAGCAGCGGCAGAACCGTGGTAAGGGCCGGGATGACGGACGTCGTTCAGGCAAGCTGACGCTGAACCAAGCGCTTTCCGGAGAAGGTGGGCGTCAAAAATCGCTGGCAGCGATGAAGCGTAAACAGGAACGCGCTCGTCAAAAAGCGATGGGTGGCTCTGTTGAGCGGGAAAAGGTTATCCGCGACGTTCAGTTGCCTGAAGCGATTGTCGTTTCCGAGCTTGCTAACCGCATGGCAGAGCGCGTGGCTGATGTTGTAAAAGAACTCATGAAGATGGGTATGATGGTTACGCAAAACCAGTCGCTCGATGCTGACACTGCAGAACTCATCATTCAAGAGTTCGGACACAAGGTTGTACGCGTTTCCGACTCTGATGTTGAGGATGTTATCGCGGCGATTGAAGACAGCGAAGATGATCTAGTGTCCCGTCCTCCGGTAATCACGATCATGGGTCACGTTGACCACGGCAAGACATCACTACTTGACGCTATTCGAGATGCTAAGGTTGTGTCCGGAGAAGCCGGCGGCATTACTCAGCACATCGGCGCTTACCAGGTGACCACCGATGAAGGTGTGACGTTGAGTTTCTTGGATACACCAGGCCACGCGGCGTTTACGTCGATGCGCTCTCGTGGCGCTCAGGTGACTGATATTGTTGTACTTGTTGTGGCCGCAGACGATTCGGTGATGCCGCAAACGGTCGAGGCTATTAACCACGCCAAGGCAGCTGGTGTGCCGATGATCGTGGCGATCAATAAAATTGATCGCCCTGCAGCTGATCCAAACAAGGTGCGCGCGGAGCTTCTTCAGCATGAAGTGATCGTTGAGCAAATGTCGGGTGAAGTTCAGGACGTAGAGGTGTCTGCGATCACTGGTCAGGGCCTAGATGAGTTGCTGGAGGCGATCGCGCTTCAAGCTGAGATCCTGGAGCTTAATGCGAATCCAAAGCGCTCCGCTCAAGGTGCGGTGATTGAAGCCCAGCTTGATGTTGGTCGTGGTCCGGTTGCGACTGTCTTGGTTCAGAATGGAACGCTGCGCCAAGGTGATATCTTTGTTGTTGGTGAGCAGTTCGGTAAGGTCCGTGCGCTGATCAACGACAAGGGCGATCGCGTTAAGGAAGCAGGACCCTCGGTTCCGGTAGAGGTTCTTGGTCTCAACGGTACGCCAGAAGCGGGCGATGTGTTGAACGTCGTAGAAACTGAAGCGCAGGCCAGAGAGATTGCAGAGTACCGCGAGCAAGTCTCCAAAGATAAGCGCGCCGCAGCCGGTGCTGCGACTACGCTTGAACAGCTAATGGCAAAAGCTAAGGAAGACGAGAACGTCGCTGAAATGCCAATCTTAGTCAAAGCTGACGTTCAAGGCTCAACCGAAGCAATCGTTCAAGCCATGGAAAAGATCGGCAATAACGAAGTGCGCGTTCGCGTTCTTCACTCTGGCGTTGGTGCGATCACCGAAACAGATGTTGGGCTTGCCGAAGCAAGTGGTGCGCCGATTATGGGTTTCAACGTCCGAGCAAACGCGTCTGCTCGAAATACGGCAAACCAAAAGGGTGTCGAAATTCGTTATTACTCGGTCATTTATGATCTTGTAGATGACGTCAAAGCTGCTGCGTCGGGTCTTCTGTCTGCGGAAATCCGTGAAAACTTCATCGGCTACGCGGAAATCAAGGAAGTGTTCAAAGTTTCCGGCGTCGGAAAAGTAGCGGGATGTCTTGTAACTGAGGGTATTGCAAGACGTTCTGCGGGTGTTCGCCTGCTGCGTGACAACGTAGTTATTCATGAAGGTACACTCAAGACACTCAAACGTTTCAAGGATGAGGTTTCTGAAGTGCAGTCTGGTCAGGAATGCGGCATGGCATTTGAAAACTATGACGATGTTCGACCTGCAGACGTCATTGAGATCTTTGAGCGCGAAGAAGTGTCTAGAAGCTTAGACTAAATTGCTTAGTAGTGTATCCAAAATCAAACAGGGGTTGCTGAATGCAACCCCTGTTTTTACTTGATCTAAGAGCGAACACCTCTGGACATTAGGAAGCTGTCGCGGATATTGGCAAGCAAGCATAAACAGTATTGCCAACTCGAACAGATATTCGACCGCAAGGTAGCGATCGAACAAATGTCCCTTGGATAGAGACGCTGCTGCCCACTGTTATAGTCCTAAGCATGTCAAAACTCCCCAGTTGATTGACAGGTTAGATATAAGTTCGTTGTTACCTCTGTGAAACCGTATCGGACGTCACATTAACTTCACGTTAGCGTAACCCGCCAAACCAGAGAAGAATAAACTTTTCGCATTTTTAGAAAAAACTAAACACTAGTGCCAAAAAACTATGCAACTAGCTTAAACCCAGTCTCTAATCATGGGCAGCAAAGGCAAATCAGCAGGAGGCATATTGAAATCTCTGAGGTTTTCAGAATGCACCCAGCGGAGCGCCTGCCCCTCGTTGGACGTGGGAATGCCGTTCCATTTTCGACAAATGTAGACGGGCATCAACAGGTGAAAATCACTATAGCTGTGTGACGCAAAAGTAAGTGGAGCGAGACAACTTTCCCAGGTATCTATGCCCAGTTCTTCCTGGAGCTCCCGGATCAAAGCCCCCTCGGGAGTTTCTCCTGCCTCAACTTTCCCGCCTGGAAATTCCCACATTCCAGCCATCGATTTACCCTCTGGGCGCTGTGCCAACAGAATGCGACCGTCAGTGTCGACCAGGACAACTGCCGAAACAAGAACCGTCTTCATGAGCGATAATCCGCGTTAATAGTTATGTAACCGTGAGTCAGATCGCATGTCCAGACGGTCGCGTTGCCCTCTCCCAAACCGAGATCAACCGTAATCTTAAGCTCTTCCTGTAGCATATACTGCGCGCCCTTATCTTCCCGATATTCGGGAGAAATCCAGCCATTCTCGGCGACTAAATTTTCACCAAACCAAATGGACAACTTGTCCCGATCCGCGGCTGCTCCGCTTTTGCCAATCGCCATAACAACGCGACCCCAGTTTGGATCTTCGCCAGCTACTGCTGTTTTAACCAATGGCGAATTGGCGATTGCCATTGCATGGGTCTTTGCGTCCTTTGCATCCGCCGCACCCGTGACCCTCACTTCTAGAAACTTGGTAGCGCCCTCACCGTCTCTTACAACTTGATGAGCCAAATCCAGCATGACCTCATGCAGAACATTTTTGAATTGTCCGTTGTCACTTGTTACTCGAGCGCCTGATCGGCCGGTCGCCGCTACAAGTAATGTGTCTGACGTTGACGTATCACTGTCTACGGTAATGCAATTGAACGTTTTTTCGGTCAGTTCTGATACCATTTCCTGCAATGTGGCACGTTCAATTTCGGCATCTGTGAAAATATAGACAAGCATCGTCGCCATGTCCGGAGCGATCATCCCCGAACCC
Organism: Shimia abyssi; assembly: GCF_003014475.1. GTDB lineage: Bacteria > Pseudomonadota > Alphaproteobacteria > Rhodobacterales > Rhodobacteraceae > Shimia > Shimia abyssi. Next base: position 75,727 of record NZ_PYGJ01000013.1, read on the forward strand.
TTTGCGATACCGGCGATGTTCACAGAAACACCGTCAATGAGCACTGTTTGGCCAGAGCCCTTTGCATAAGTGTCAGTTGTCCGGATACCTTCTGCGGCATCATGAATGGACGTTTCCGACAACTGGGTCTTCAACTCTTCCAGTTTTGTTGTGATCTTCTCGTAAGGTAACGGTTCGCCAATAACCCCCGTCGAAGATGAAAACACCCTCTCAACTGGGAGTTGAAGGCATCTCGCAACCGCGTTTGTTGTGGCCTCAGTGGCTTGCATTCCGTTCTTCCCAGTAAACGCATTTGCATTACCCGCGTTTACGACAATGGCCGCGCCATCGGTGCTATCGCCGCTGATTTTGACCTGACAATCCAAAACAGGAGCCGCACGGGTTGACGATTTGGTGAAAGCGCCCGCCATCGTTGTGCCTGGTGCCAATCGTATGAGGGTCACATCCTTGCGACCCTCATATTTTATACCGGCCTCAATGGCCGCAAATTCAGCCCCAGCAACCCGTGGAAGATCGGGAAAGGATTTGGGCGCTAACGGAGAAATATGTAAAATATCGGCCATTGTCGTTCTCTAGCTTATTCGACGTCTAGCAAATCACTACGGGAAATCACAGATGGATCCACGCCTTCTGCGCCGGAACGATCAACTTCGGATTTCAGCGTCAGTTCGGTTACGTAGGCATCTACCACCTTGTTTTGTAACTCAGTTTGCAATTCTGCTCGCACGTCCTCAAGCGAGGGTGCGGCCTGATGACGTTTGTCGTTTAGAATGATCAAATGCCAGCCAAACTGCGTCTCAACCGGCTGCGAAATCTCTCCGACCGCCATTGAAGTGACCGCTGTTTCAAACGGTTGGACCATCTGACCAAGGCCAAACCAGCCAAGTGCGCCGCCAGAAGGGCCAGAAGGGCCGGTTGACTTGGCTTTGGCCATTTCGGAAAAATCACTGCCTGCATTCAGGGCTTCGCGAATGGAATTGGCTTCTTCTTCGGTTTCCACCAGGATGTGTGACGCGTTGAACTCGGGTGCCCCCTCAAAATTTCCATATTTTTCGTTATAGGCTGACTGCACATCGTCTTCGGTCGGCGCGTTTTCGGTCAACACGTGATCAATAACGTCTGCGGCCAGCAAGGTACGGCGCTCATTCACAAGTACCAGTTCAATGCGCTTAGGCACCGCGTCGCCAATAGATTGCGCCAAGGCAGTTTGTTGTATCAGTTGGTCCAGAATTCCGTTGAACAGCACATCTGCTGGCAGTGACTTGTACTGGTCCGGCAAAGCGTCGCGCACGGCAATCATTTCACCCAACGTGATGTCTTGACTGTTTACGCTAGCAACAACCGAATTGATGTCTGGCGTGTCTTGTGCTGCGGCAGGCATAGAGATCGCTGCGCAAAGCGCAGTTGCGCACAGGAATTTGAGCTGTTTTGACATCGTTTGGTCCTTGGCATAGGCCGCGCTGGCTGGCGGCGTTGACACTGTTCTTGACGCCCCTTACATCGCTGTGAGGTTAGGGCAAACTGTTTGGTTGTCTGTTTGTATGAGTAGTACATCAGGACAGCAAGCAACTGCTTCGCACATAAGTGTCAACGAAGGACGATGTTAAATGCTCGGAATGGGAAAAATTGCCAAAAAGGTCTTCGGAACGCCGAATGATCGCAAGGTAAAGGCGACGCGTCCGTTGGTGGCCAAGGTCAACGCGCTGGAGCCGGATTTCGAGAAACTCTCTGATGAAGAGATCATAGCAAAGACAAATGAATTGTCTGAGCGCGCGCAGGGTGGCGAGAGTCTGGACGATTTGTTGCCCGAAGCGTTTGCAAACTGTCGCGAAGCCGCTCGGCGTGCCTTGGGCTTGCGTGCTTTTGATGTGCAGCTGCTGGGCGGTATTTTTCTGCACCAGGGTAATATCTCGGAGATGAAAACTGGCGAAGGCAAAACGCTTGTTGCTACCTTCCCTGCGTACCTGAATGCCCTGATGGGCAAGGGTGTTCACGTCGTGACTGTGAACGATTACCTCGCCCGCCGTGACGCTGAATGGATGGGTAAGGTTTTCGGCGCGCTTGGCATGACGACCGGTGTTGTCTATCCGAACCAGCCAGATGGCGAAAAGCGCGAAGCCTATGCCTGTGACGTAACGTACGCCACAAACAACGAACTTGGCTTTGATTATCTACGCGATAACATGAAAAGCGATCTTCGTGAGATGTCTCAGCGCGATCATTTCTTTGCTATCGTGGATGAGGTTGACTCGATCCTGATCGACGAAGCACGGACGCCGCTGATTATCTCAGGACCGGCGCAAGATCGCTCTGATCTTTATGTAGCCATTGATAAGTTTATTCCTGAGCTGTCAGAAGGACACTATTCTGTCGATGAAAAAACCAAGAACGTCACCTTTACTGACGAAGGTAACGAGTTCTTGGAGGAGCATCTTTCGGCGCGCGGCCTGCTCCCCGAAGGACAGAGCCTTTACGATCCCGAGAGCACTACGCTTGTGCACCACGTAAACCAAGGCCTGCGTGCCCACAAACTGTTCACACGTGACAAAGACTACATCGTGCGGGATGGCGAAGTTGTGCTGATCGATGAGTTCACTGGTCGCATGATGGCAGGTCGTCGCCTATCTGAGGGCTTGCACCAAGCGATTGAAGCCAAAGAAGATTGCAACATCCGTCCGGAAAACGTGACGTTGGCTCAGGTGACGTTCCAGAACTACTTCCGTTTGTATGATAAACTGGCGGGTATGACAGGTACCGCTGTAACTGAGGCTGAGGAGTTCGCCCAGATTTACGGCCTTGGGGTTGTTGAAGTTCCAACAAATCGTCCAATTGCTCGGCAAGACGAAGACGACGCCGTCTATCGTACTGCGCGAGAAAAATATGAAGCGGTCGTTGAAACCATCAAAGAAGCCAGCGGTAAAGGTCAGCCAATTTTGGTGGGGACGACATCGATCGAGAAGTCGGAATTCCTGGCCGACTTGCTAACCAATGCAGGCGTTAAACACAGCGTTCTGAACGCTCGTCAACACGAGCAAGAAGCGCAGATTGTTGCCGATGCCGGTAAACTTGGCGCAGTCACAATTGCCACCAACATGGCTGGACGTGGTACGGACATCAAATTGGGTGGCAACGTCGAATTCAAAGTTCTGGAGGCGATTGCAAACAATCCTGAGGGGGATCACGAAGCGATCCGCAAGGAGATTGAGCAAGCTCATAATTCTGACGAAGAAGCTGTGAAGGCGGCCGGTGGATTGTTTGTTCTGGCGACGGAACGTCATGAAAGTCGTCGCATCGACAACCAGCTTCGTGGCCGCTCGGGCCGTCAAGGGGATCCCGGACGTTCAGCGTTTTTCCTAAGCCTTGAAGACGACCTGATGCGCATTTTTGGTTCTGAGAGGTTGGACAAAGTTCTTTCTACGCTTGGCATGAAAGAAGGCGAAGCGATTGTGCACCCTTGGGTCAACAAGTCGCTAGAACGGGCTCAGGCCAAGGTCGAAGGCCGAAACTTCGACATTCGTAAGCAGCTTCTAAAATTCGACGACGTGATGAATGATCAGCGCAAGGTGATCTTTAGCCAGCGTCGCGAAATCATGGAAGCCGAAGACCTTTCTGAAATCGCCCAGGACATGCGTCATGACGTGATCTCGGATTTGATCGAGCAGTACATGCCACCGAAATCCTATGCCGATCAGTGGGACACCGAAGGCTTGTATGCGGCGTGCATCGAAAAACTGAGCCTGGACGTGCCTGTGATTGAATGGGCGAATGAAGAAGGTGTCGATGACGACGACATTCGTGAGCGTTTGGAAAAAGAAGGCGATGAAGCAATGGCTAAGAAAGCTGTGGCATTCGGGCCGGAATCTATGCGGATGATCGAAAAGCAAATCCTGCTACAGACAATCGACAGCAAATGGCGCGAGCACCTTCTGACGCTTGAACACCTTCGCTCTGTTGTTGGTTTCCGCGGGTATGCACAACGTGATCCGTTGAACGAATACAAGAATGAGTCGTTCCAGTTGTTTGAATCTATGCTTGATGGTTTGCGTGAGGAGGTGACGACAACCTTGTCCCGTGTACGACCAATGTCAGAAGAAGAACAAAAACAAATGGCAATGGAAATGGCCGCGCAGCAGCAGCAACTGCAGCAGGCTGCTCAAACATCTGCGGAACCGTCGGTGGTTTCCAATCCTGAGAACGCCAAAGATGGTTTTGACGAAAACGACACAATAACCTGGGGAAATCCGGGGCGCAACGAGCCTTGTCCTTGTGGATCCGGTAAGAAGTTCAAACATTGCCATGGTCGGCTAGCCTGACCGAATTCAGTCAGACAATGATCAAAAGGGCGCCTTATGGGTGCCCTTTTTTATTGCGAAAACCGCTGCGTGGGGAAGGAGAGGAATGGAGCGCAAAATGTCGAAAATGAAAAATGTATATCGTAGGTATGCACTAGCTGGTGCAACCTTTTCGATCGCCATTTCCATAGGGTTTTTCATGCAGTCAAGTGAGGCAAGCCAAGCCCCTGCTGTTTCAGCCCGACACAGTGCAGCCATTTCTGACCACATTGAAGAAACCAGCCTGTCTACGGGTTTGACGCAACCACAATCGAAAGCAGCCAAGTCATTGCCCCCCATGCCAGAGGATGCGACATTGCAGGCAGAGCTACCCAAAGAACCGCTCGTCCTTATCGTTTCAAAGGATGTTCCGGTAGGCATGTTGCCTCAAGAGGAGCACTCTCCTGCTCTTGGGTGTGATGTGTTGCTCGATGCCAAGACCGCAGCGGCAGCGATGTTGGAGGTATACCTTACGGCACCATGCCAAGCTGGTGAACGCGTAACGTTTGAGCACAAAGGCTTGCGGTTTACCGAAATAGTGGGTGCTGAAGGGTACTTGCAGGTTCTTGTTCCCGCCTTGTCAGAGGAGGTCGATGTGGTTGCCACATTTGCGAACGGCGACCATGCTGTTACCTCGCTATCTGTCGACAGCGCTGTGCTGTATGAGCGAGCAGTTCTGCAGGGTAGCGGCATTGAGGGGCTTCAACTCCACGCGCTCGAATTCGGCGCGAGTTATGGAACTTCCGGGCATGTTTCGGCAGATACTCCAAGAGAACTTACAGCAGTCATTGATGGAAAAGGCGGATTCCTGATACAGTTGGGCGATCCCGGAATTCCAAATGCGAACACAGCGGAAGTTTATACATTTCCTTCTGGGAGCTTGCCACAACAAGCGAGTATACGAGTGACGGTTGAGGCCGAAATCTCGGAAACAAATTGTGGTCAGCACGTTTCGGGCCAGTCCATTGAGATGATTGAGGGCAAGATCAAAGAAGTTCATGAGTATTCGCTGCACATGCCTGATTGTGACGCGATAGGTGAATTTCTGGTGTTGAAAAACCTGTTGCAAGACCTGACAATCGCCCAGAATTGATCAACAAGGTCAGGGCCCAAAATGTTTCAGTTTCGTGCGGCGGTTTGCGCCGCACTTTTCCTCTTTTCTTCGGTATTTTCCGCGCTCGCTCAAGATGTGACGCTCACATCGCGAGATGGATCGGTTGAGATCTCCGGAACGCTTTTGGGCTTTGATGGAGAGCTCTATCGAGTTGAAACGATTTATGGCGAGTTGACAGTAGACGGCACTGGAGTGTTGTGCGAGGGGCCAGGTTGTCCGAACCTGATCAACTATGTTGCTGATATTTCGATTTCCGGATCTGCGACAATGGCGGAAATCTTGATGCCCGCCTTGTTGGAGGCTTTTGCGCTTCGCGAAGGATACTCTGTCGAGCGATTCAGGGAAAACCCGATGCGCTTCGAATACCACCTGATAGACGCGGAAACTGAAGCAAAAGTGGCCAAGTTTCGGTTCCACGCCAGCAATGCAGACGAAGGTTTTGCGGATCTATTGGCGAACGAGGCTGACATTGCCATGTCCTTGCGTGAAATCCGACCACGTGAATCTCAACTGGGTTATGAAGCCGGCCTAGGTGACATGAGCGAGACAAACCGCAGCCGTGTACTGGCGCTAGATGGAATGGTGCCAATTGTTGCCGTAGATAACCCAGTTTTGTCGATTTCGCCGTTACAGTTGGCGAACGTCTTTTCTGGAAATATTACAAATTGGCAAGACCTTGGCGGGCCAAATGCGCCAATCACACTTCATATGATGGAGGCTCAATCCGGACTGGCTCAAGCGGTTGAAGATCAGCTGATGCAGCGAGCCCAGCTGACATTTTCGTTAGATATTGTTCGGCACAGCAGGAATCTCGCGCTGGTTTCTGCAATTGAAAGAGACCCGTTTTCTATAGGGATTGCAAGTTTTGCGGAGACAGGTTCGGCTCGTGGGTTGACGTTGACGGGCAGTTGCGGGTTTTCGCTGTCGGCATCTCGTAGAACCATCAAGACTGAGGATTATCCGCTTAATGCACCCATGTTCCTGTACTTTCCTGCGAGACGGTTACCCAAATTGGCGAGAGATTTTTTGACCTATACGCGCAGCCCTTCTGCGCAACTTGTGATCCGGCGGGCGGGTTTTGTGGATCAGACCGCAGAGGAAATCCCGGCAAATATTCAAGGTGATCGCTTTGTGAATGCGATTTCTGTCGCTGGTCCCGAGATCGAACTGGAACAACTGCAAGCCATGACGAAATCGCTGGCTGGGATGAAACGACTGACAACATCATTCCGATTTCAAGCGGGATCAACACGTCTGGACGCCCAGTCTCGTTCCAACGTTCAACAATTGTCGCGGGCTTTGGAAGCTGGGTATTATGACACGCGGCGCCTTGTTTTTGTTGGATTTTCCGATGGAGCGGGGCCGGCTGCGGCTAACCGGGAAATTGCGATGAAACGAGCAGTGGCGGTTAGGGATGCCGTTTTGGATGCCGCCGAAACGGCGAATCTGGACCGGTTGAAGATCGACGTCCAAGCTTATGGCGAGGCGATGCCGATGGCGTGTGATGACAGTGCCTGGGGCCGGCAAGTAAATCGACGCGTGGAGATCTGGGTACAGTAACTTACAAATAACCCTCTGATCGAAAACTGAGTTCCTGGGATTTTCCGATAATAATGTGATCGTGCAAAGTAATCCCTAACGCGTCGAGCGCGCGGTGAATTTGTTCGGTCATGGTAATATCGGAGTCAGAAGGTGTTGGATCGCCAGACGGGTGATTATGCACTAATATCAAAGCGCTAGCGTTCAATTCTAAAGCCCTTTTTGCCACTTCTCGAGGGTAGACCGGAACATGGTTAACAGTTCCCGTGGCTTGCTCTTCGTCAGCAATCAAAGTGTTCTTGGTATCGAGGTATAAAACGCGGAATTGTTCGGTGTCGCGATGCGCCATTGTGGTGTGGCAATAGTCGAGCAATGCATCCCAGCTGGATAAAACGCGTCGCTGCATAATTTTGGATCTCGCGAGACGATGCGCAGCCGCCTCGACGATTTTAAGTTCGGTAATCACGGCGTTTCCGACACCGCTAACCTGTTTCAGGCGTGCCCGTGGCGCGGACAACGTGCCGTTGAAATCACCAAATGTTTCCAACAGCTTATGGGCAATGGGTTTAACATCTTGTCGCGGAATTGCACGGAATAGAACGAGCTCAAGCAGCTCGTAATCCGGCATTGCATCCGCGCCACCGGACACAAATCGCGCGCGCAAACGCTTGCGGTGATCAGCAATATATGACGGCAGCTTTCCGTTCGCCAAGGGGCGCAGCGTGACCTCTTCTTTGTCAAAGAGGGGCAGCGGCATCTCTGAAAATGAGTGGCGATCCGACATGCAAGAGTCCTGCCAGAATATGGTGAATATTCTGTTAATCTGAAAAGAGTTAACGCCGCTTTGGAACGTCGGTGTTACGTCGGTATCGCGTCGGTGCGGAATTCAAATTGGGGCCGAAGTTTAACCTTTGGCATTTGGGGTTGTGAGTGCGGCATATTGGTGGGAAGCTTGCCCTCAAACCGCCATCGCGACTTTCACATTTTCGGAAATGGACATTCTTATGCGTACGACCCTTTTGACGATGATCGCTGCCGTGTCGCTGGCATTGCCAGCAACAGCCCAAACGTTGGACCGGATCAAGGAAACGGGACAATTGAACCTAGGCTACCGGTTGGACGCCAAGCCGATGTCCTATGCGCTCGAAACGGGCGAACCAGCTGGCTACACGCCGCTGGTATGTGTGCGCGTGGCACAGGCGATTACCAATCATCTTAAGCTGGACGATTTGCAGGTGCAGTTTGTGCCCGTGGACTCCACGGATCGTTTTGAGAAAGTCGTAAACGGCGAAGTGGATCTGCATTGCGGCGCTGCAACGATCACGATGGAACGACGAGCAATGGTGGATTTTTCGGTTCCAGTCTTTATCGATGGCACGTCATTGATACTGCGCAAGGATGCAGGTGAACAGTTTTCCGATCTGGCAGGAAAGAAGCTAGGTGTACGCCGAGCGACGACCACCGAAAACGCACTGGTTAATTCACTGACCGGAGCTGCCGTCGTTGCCGAAGTGGTGCGGTTTGCAGACCATGAAGCAGGTATGGCAGCGATGGAATCTGGAGAGATTGACGCTTATTTTGCCGATCAGTCGATCCTTGTGGGCCTATATGCAAGCAGCCCGGAGCGCGATCAGTTCAAGATGTCCACAGATATCCTGACCGTAGAAAAACAGGGTATTGTGATGGCGCGTGGCGATAGCGAATTGCGTGACGTGGTAGATAAGGCCGTCTCGCAAATGTATGCAAATGGACAAATGCAGAGCATTCTAAAAGAAGCGATCCCGAGTTTGACACCGGGTATTGCGTTGCAGGCATTGTATATGGTGGCACCGATCTTGGATTGAATGTGCGTTCGTTTGGCAGCCCAGTGGGCGGCCTGACGTGTTGAAAGGAAAAAGCGCGCCGGTTTGGGCGCGCTTTTTGTATTTTTGGCTTAAGTGTTAATCGATGCTCAGCCCTTCATCGAATCCCAGAAGTTCTTGACCGATTTGAAGAAACTGCTGCTTTCAGGGTTGTTATCGGAAGAAAGATCCTCGAATTCGCGCAAGAGTTCCTTTTGACGTGATGTCAAGTTTACAGGAGTTTCAACCGAGAGCTCGATCATCATGTCTCCTGAGCCACCACCACGCAGGGCCGGCATACCCTTGCCGCGCAAACGCATTTGGCGACCTGATTGCGAACCGGATGGGATTTTCACCCGGCTGCGGCCGCCATCTATAGTGGGCACCTCAATGTCACCGCCCAATGCAGCACTGGTCATAGACACTGGAATACGGCAGTAAAGGTTTGGGCCTTCACGCTCGAAAATGCGGTGCTGGGAGACCTCGATAAATATATAGAGGTCGCCGGTAGGACCGCCGCGCATGCCCGCTTCGCCTTCGCCTGCGAGGCGGATACGCGTGCCAGTTTCCACACCTGCGGGAATGTTCACGGAAAGAGAACGGTCTTTTTCGACGCGCCCCTGACCGGAACAACCGTCACACGGGTTCTTTATGATCTGGCCGAGACCGGAACAGGTGGGGCAGGTGCGTTCAACGGTGAAAAACCCCTGTTGTGCGCGCACTTTACCCATGCCGGAACAGGTGGGGCAAGTGGTTGGCTCTGCGCCGCCCTCTGCGCCGGAACCAGTGCATTTTTCACATTGTACCGACGTTGGCACATTGATTGTTTTTTGCATGCCGGAAAAAGCATCTTCCAGCGTTACCCGCAGGTTATAGCGCAGGTCGGCGCCGCGTGCGGCACGTTGGCGACCACCGCCGCCGCGTCCGCCCATGAAGTCACCAAACAGGTCGTCAAACACGTCTGAAAAGGCCGACGCAAAGTCACCCTGACCGGGATGGCCACCGCGTTGCCCGCCGCCCATGCCGCCCTCGAACGCCTGATGGCCAAAGCGGTCGTAAGCCGCCTTTTTCTCGGCATCCTTGAGGATTTCATAAGCTTCGTTGGCCTCTTTGAATTGGCCTTCGGCGGCGGGATTGTCGGCGTTGCGGTCGGGGTGCAGTTCCTTGGCCTTTTTGCGATAGGCCTTTTTGATCTCGTCCGCGGAAGCCCCTTTGCTGACGCCAAGCACCTCGTAGAAGTCACGTTTTGCCATGGGTTACTCCTTTGGCACGGAATGAAAAGGGCCGATCCGGCAACCGGACCGGCCCACATTTCAGTTCCGATGGTGCGCCATTAGCGCTTGTCGCCGTCCAGGTCTTCGAAGTCGGCGTCGACGATGTCGTCATCTGCCGGACCCGCGTCGGCGGCGGAGGGCTCTTCACCAGCCTCTTCCTGGCTAGCTTTGTAGATCGCTTCGCCCAGCTTCATGGCCGCTTCGGTCACGTTCTGGATACCTGATTTGATCTTCTCTGCTGCAGCGTCCTCTTTCTCGAGATCGTCTTTCAGAGCCGCGATGGCCAGTTCGATGGCTTCCACGGTTGTTGGATCGACCTTGTCGGAGTGCTCTTCCACGGATTTTTCGGTCGAGTGGATCAGCGATTCTGCCTGGTTTCGCGCTTCGATCAGCTCGCGGCGTTCCTTGTCCGCCTCAGCATTTTCTTCTGCGTCCTTGACCATCTTTTCGATGTCGTCATCCGACAGGCCACCCGACGCCTGAATCGTAATCTTCTGCTCTTTTCCGGTGCCTTTGTCCAAAGCGCCGACCGACACGATACCGTTGGCGTCAATGTCAAAGGTCACCTCGATCTGAGGCATGCCACGTGGGGCTGGCGGGATATCTTCGAGATTGAACTGGCCGAGGATCTTGTTGTCGGCAGCCATCTCGCGTTCACCCTGGAAGCAGCGAATGGTCACTGCATTCTGGTTGTCTTCGGCGGTCGAGAAGATTTGCGACTTCTTGGTCGGGATCGTCGTGTTGCGGTCGATCAGACGGGTGAACACACCACCCAGCGTTTCGATGCCGAGCGACAGAGGTGTCACGTCGAGCAGAACCACGTCTTTGACGTCGCCCTGCAGAACACCGGCCTGAATCGCGGCACCCATCGCAACCACTTCGTCAGGGTTCACACCCTTGTGGGGCTCTTTGCCGAAGAACTTGGTCACTTCTTCGATGACGCGCGGCATACGGGTCATACCACCGACGAGAACAACTTCGTCGATCTCGCTTGCAGACATGCCCGCGTCTTTGAGAGCGGCCTGACATGGCTTGATCGATGCTTTGATCAGGTCACCAACCAGCGATTCCAGCTTGGCTCGGGTCATTTTGATGACCATGTGCAGCGGCGTACCCGAGGACGGGTCCATCGAGATAAACGGCTGGTTGATTTCGGTCTGTGACGAGGAGGACAGTTCGATCTTGGCTTTTTCAGCAGCTTCCTTGAGGCGCTGGAGAGCCATTTTGTCTTTGGTCAGATCGACGTTGTGCTCTTTTTTGAACTGATCAGCCAAGTAGTTGACGATGCGCATGTCAAAGTCTTCGCCACCTAGGAAGGTGTCGCCGTTGGTCGATTTTACTTCGAACAGGCCATCGTCGATTTCGAGGATGGTCACATCGAACGTACCGCCGCCAAGGTCATAAACGGCGATGGTGTGGGTTTCTTCTTTGTCCAGACCATAAGCCAGAGCGGCTGCAGTTGGTTCGTTGATGATGCGCAGCACTTCGAGACCGGCGATTTTGCCAGCGTCTTTGGTGGCCTGACGCTGTGCGTCGTTGAAGTAAGCAGGCACGGTGATGACAGCTTGGGTCACGTCCTCGCCAAGATAGCTCTCGGCGGTTTCTTTCATCTTGCCGAGGATGAAGGCAGAGATTTGTGACGGGCTGTATTTTTCGGACTTGGCTTCGACCCATGCATCGCCATTGCCGCCGTTCATGACATTGAACGGCATGTTCTTAAGGTCCTTGGCCAGATCTGCGTCGTCAAAACGACGGCCGATCAGACGCTTGACGCCAAAAACGGTGTTTTCTGGGTTGGTGACGGCCTGGCGTTTTGCTGGCTGGCCTACGAGGCGCTCGTCATCTGTGAAAGCGACTATGGACGGGGTGGTGCGTGCACCTTCCGCGTTTTCGATCACTTTGGGCTGAGAACCATCCATGATGGCCACACAGGAGTTGGTTGTACCGAGGTCGATACCGATAACTTTACTCATTTTCGATCCCTTCTAACTTAAGGCGATTTTCAGGTCCGGACCCGTTTTGGCATCCTTGCCCTGATCCACTTTACGACTGGCCCTTGCGGGCCCGCGCGCTTCGATGGGTATATAGGGAGGTCAAAAAGTCCCTGCAAGCGTCTCGATAGGCGTGCGGGCCGTTAATTCGAGCATTTTTGCCACCAATTGTCGGGGTTCGTTTAAAAATCAGTGCTTCTGGAGGTTTTTTGCTTGGCTGGAATTTGTGGATCCGCCGGTTTAGCGTGTTTGCAGGCTGCAACACCCGGTATAGCCGATGGTGTGTGCAGGATCGGTTAGGAAGAGGTTTATGGAGATGCCATAGCTTCGATCGCTCATCCCGTCGCTACATATCCCAGCGGTAAGGGAGGCAAATGCATGGGCTTTGGCGCTAGACGCGGAAAGGCCAAGCGAACCGCCAGTGTAGTTTTCCGGCGTAATGATCCAGCTGATTTCAATATCCCGCGGGGGATCGTCAAAGAACTGATAGGTCAGTGCTTTACGATCCGGTGCAAGTGTCGCGAGCCAGAATGGTTCGGTTCCTGAACAGGTCAGGCCGGTATTGCTGTGGGTCCATGAATTAGGGTGGCTGCGTTCGAGATAGCGCAGTGACGTCCAGCCTGTCGCCTCGGGTAAAGCAACCATGGCCCAGCTGCGGGTTTGGTTGGTTGTGATCACCTCGATATCCTGAGCGTCATGCGGGAACGTATCGATGATTGGCGCGCTGCTGTTGGGGTCGGTGCGGATATTGAGACTGTCATCTTCGGCCACGTCGATAACATGGTATAGAGCTGGAAATTCGGAGGCAATAACCGCGCCAGGCGAGAATGCGAGTAAGAATGCGAATGCGCGGATCACCGCTTGGCCGTCCAGCTAACAGAGGCATGCTTACGTGTGTAGAATTCACCCATCAGCCCGATCATGATCAGCACCACAGCCACGAGAAGTGGATAGGTGATGGAGCTATTTCGCGGGAAATAGTTGATAAAGATGAACCCGCGCGCTTGATCGATGCAATGAAACAACGGGTTCCAGTCAAACATGGCCAACATGAAGGAAGGCAGTGTGTTAGCGACGAACATCTTGCCAGATGCAATCATGTTGGCCCGTTGGTAAACTGTGCTGGCGATGCTGACGAAGGTGGGAAACCAAGGTTTGATTGCGAGGAACACGGTGCCGACGCCGATACCGGCAAGCCACGCCAGCAGTAGCATGGAAAAGGCGGCAATGGGCTGTTCTATCGTGATCGGTTTGAAGGCGGCATGGTAAATGAACAGGATCGTAAAGAGCGACAATACCTGAATATAAAGTGTGCCCAGCGCCGCCGACGCAATTGAGATGATCGTGTTCATCGGCGCGTGTTTCATCATAGGGGAGCTTGGCCCCTCTGATCCGACCACGGCAGAAAGCGTTTTTGTGTGGGTCAGGAAGAGGTAGATGCCAGACATCAGATACAGCAGGAAATCCCCACGAAGGGCCGCCCCGCGTAAGCCAAGTACGGTGAACATGACATAAAATGCGATCACAAAGATGAACGCCTGAAGCATGTTGACCAAGATGGATAGAACCGCGTTCCCGTGGCTCTTGCGGATGTTGCGCACGATTGAATGATAGATCAATTCAGCAATGTTAATTGCCGACTCAAAGTTCGTTCGTGGGACGGATTGCTGAAACATTGCTCTCGCCGATTGCGGAATGACGCAGTTATGTCAGGGAATTCTTGCCGTTCCCTTACCGACGCATCATAAGGGGCGCGCAAGCGCAATACAACAAATGCCTTTCAGGAGAAGAGATTTGAACTACGAAACGCTCATCCCGGTTATCCGTAAGCTGGCAATTGATGCCGGCGCAGTCATTATGGATATTTACAATTCGGACGATTTTGACGTCAAATCCAAGTCAGACGACAGTCCTGTAACCGCCGCCGATGAAGCCGCGGATGCGCTGATCTCGGCAGGTTTGCGTGCGGCGTTTCCGGATGTGATGTTGGTGACAGAGGAACAGGCGGAAAGCCATACGGCCAAGGGTGACACATTCCTGATTGTCGACCCGCTGGACGGCACCAAAGAGTTCATTCACCGCCGTGGCGATTTTACCGTGAACATCGCCTACGTCGAAAACGGTGTACCGCAACGCGGCGTGGTTTATGCGCCAGCCAAGAACCGCATGTTTTTTACCCAAGCGGACGGTCGGGCCGTCGAAGAAACCGGCGCATTTGACCCCGACACAGTGGGCGAAGTTCAGCCTATGACAGTCGCGGACTCTGATAATGCGGCGCTTTTGGTTGTCGCGTCTAAATCGCATCTGACGGACGAGACCAAGGACTATATCGCCAAGTACGAAGTGGCCGATTTCAAAAGCGCGGGTTCGTCGCTCAAGTTTTGCCTGGTTGCGACGGGTGAGGCGGATATCTATCCACGTGTGGGCCGCACGATGGAGTGGGACACGGCAGCGGGACATGCAGTATTGCTGGGTGCAGGTGGCAGAGTTGTGCGTTTTGATGACCACACACCGCTGGCCTATGGCAAAGAGGATTTCGCAAATCCCTACTTTATCGCATACGCTCCGGGTGTAGCTCTGAAGCAAGCGTAAGAGGCTGTCATGTCTGTTCTGATTGTCATTCCGGCGCGCTATGAATCGTCGCGCTATCCTGGCAAGCCTTTGGCTGTTCTGCGCGGTGCGAGCGGTGAGGCCAAGAGCCTGATCGAACGGTCCTGGAATGCGGCCATCGCGGTGAACGGTATCGATAAAGTGGTTGTGGCCACGGATGATGTTCGGATTAAAGACGCGGCAGAGGCATTTGGGGCTGAAGTTGTTATGACCTCGTCCAAGTGTCGGAATGGCACCGAGCGCTGTGCCGAAGCGCATGATAATCTAGGGGGCGGGTATGATATTGTAGTCAATCTGCAAGGTGATGCGCCCCTGACCCCGGCGTGGTTTGTCGAGGATTTGGTCAAAGGCTTGCAAGCCGATCCCACGGCCGAAGTGGCGACACCTGTTTTGCGCTGCGACGGGCGCGCGCTGAACGGATTTTTGGAAGATCGTATGGCGGGGCGCGTAGGCGGTACGACGGCGGTGTTCACGCGGGATCATCACGCGCTCTACTTTTCTAAGGAAGTGGTGCCGTTCACGTCCGAAGTTTACGCCGATGAGGCCGAGACGCCGGTTTTTCACCATGTCGGCGTTTACGCCTATCGACCTTCGGCGCTGGGCGCGTATCCGCTTTGGCCAGCTGGCCCGCTGGAGCAGCTGGAAGGGCTGGAACAGTTGCGGTTCATGGAACATGGGCGGCCTGTTTTATGCGTCGAGGTTGAAGCGCGGGCGCGACAGTTCTGGGAACTGAATAACCCCGAGGATGTGCCAAAGCTTGAGGCAATGATGGCCGAGATGGGCACGCCGTGAGCGCAATACCTGTCAGTGTCGTGGTGGTGAGCCGGGGAAGACCTGAGGCGCTGAAGCGATGCTTGATGGGGATTTCGCAGCTGGTGTATGGCGCGTTTGAGATTGTGGTTGTGACGGATCGCGAAGGTCAGGACGCGGTGGCCAAGCATCCCTTTGCGGAACAGATCAAGATTGCCCCGTATGAACGCCCAAATATATCCGGCGCGCGCAATCATGGGATCGCGATGGCGGCGGGAGAGGTGGTTGCGTTCATTGATGATGACGCAGTGCCGGAACCCGGCTGGTTGCACCACCTGATCGCGCCCTTTGCGGAAGCCGAGGTGGCCGCAGCGGGCGGGTTTGTGCGTGGGCGCAACGGAATCTCGATGCAGTGGCGCGCGCGGCAAGTGGACTATACCGGTGTGGCCAGCCCGCTTGCGCTGGAGGGGGAGCGCTCCGTTGTGCTACACGGGCGCGCAGGTCATGCGATCAAGACCGAAGGCACCAATATGGCGGTCCGCCGCGATGTGTTGGCCGAGCTGGGTGGGTTTGATACCGCATATCGATTTTTTCTAGATGAAACCGATTTGAATATGCGTCTGGCCCAGCGCGGGCTGGCGACAGCGATTGTACCGCTGGCCGAGGTGCATCACGGGTTTGAGGCAAACGTGCAGCGAAATGCCGGTCGGGTGCCGCGTGACCTGAGCGAGATCGGAGCAAGTTTGGCGGTGTATCTGCGCAAGTATTGCCCTGAATCCGAGCGCGCCGGAGTTTGGAAGGCATTTCGAACAGAACAGCGACAGCGCATGTTGCGCCATATGGTGCGCGGCGATGCAATGCCCGGTGATGTCGGACGGCTGATGCGCGGTCTTTCACGAGGGTACAAAGACGGGCTGGCCCGCGAGTTCGGCAGCTTGGCTCAGATTGTGCGGGCGGCGGATGGGTTTCGCCGGGTTGATGTCACGGCAGGGGCGGGAGTGGTTGTTGCCGGGCGGCGGTGGCGCAAGGTTGAGGCTGAGGCGGTTCGGTTGGTGGGCGACGGCAAGGTGCCGTCGGTATTCCAGTTCCGGCCTAATGCACGCTATCACCGTGTGAAGTATGATCCGCGCGGGTTTTGGGTGCAGCGTGGCGGTTTGTTCGGTCGGTCAGAGCGCGCTGGGCGGCTGGTGCGACTGACCCGGTTTTCCAGCCGGGTCAAAAGAGAGGTTCAGCGGGTTGCGAAAGTGCGCTTTTTAGGTGATTGAAGACCTGATTTCGGGCGAGAGGATACAAGCATGATACAACGCACAGCGCTGGTGACAGGTTCGGCAGGGTTCATCGGGTTTCACACGGTCAAACGTCTGTTGGATGAAGGCTGGCGGGTGATCGGGTTGGATGCGATGACCGACTATTACGACGTGTCGCTGAAAGAGCGTCGTCACGCGACGTTGTTGCAGAATGCGGGTTTTGAGGCGGTGATTGACCGGCTGGAAACACCGGGGGTGCTTTTACGGTTGTTTGAGAAACATCGCCCGGACCTGGTCGTACATTTGGCGGGCCAGGCCGGGGTGCGCTATTCGATAGAGGCACCGCGATCTTATGTCGAAGCGAACCTGATCGGGACGTTTGATCTGCTGGAGGCAGCACGGGCTTATCCCCCCAAACATATGATGCTGGCGTCGACCAGCTCTGTATACGGGGCGAATACCGAAATGCCTTATTCCGAAATGCACAAGGCAGATGCGCAGATGTCGTTTTATGCGGCAACAAAAAAGGCAAACGAGATGATGGCGCATTCCTATGCGCATCTCTACGATCTGCCGGTCACAATGTTCCGGTTTTTCACTGTATATGGCCCGTGGAGCCGCCCGGACATGGCGCCGTTCAAGTTCACTAAGGCGATTTTGGAAGGGCGTACGATTGATATCCATAACCACGGTGATATGCGGAGGGATTTCACTTATATCGACGATCTGGTGACTGGGATTGTTGCACTGGCAGAGTGTGTCCCGCCCTTGGTTGATGCACGAGACGAGGTTGTGGAGCATGATAGCCTGAGTGCGGTTGCGCCTTGGCGGGTGGTGAATATTGGTAATGGCAGGCCCGAGCAGCTGATGGATTTCGTTAGTGCGATTGAACGCGCTCTTGGCATGGAGGCCAAGAAGAACTTCATGGATATGCAGCCCGGCGATGTGCCTGCGACATGGGCCTCAGCAGAATTGCTGGAGGCACTTACAGGCGAACGCCCTGCCACGCCAGTTGAAACCGGTGTGCAGAAGTTCGTGGCGTGGTATCGGGACTTCTACAACTGTTGAGCGCTTCGGCTTGCATTCGACGATCCACAAGGTCAGGAAAAACAGCGCAAACAGTACCATTACAATACCTGAAACCAACATGGCTGCTCCGCAACACCCCGCGATATGGAGTGCAAAAATACTACCGATCATAAGGGCCATCCAAAGGATTACGAACCAGTCGCATTTGCTGAGGCATGGATAGAAATCGAGCACTTTGCACAAGAAAAATGACACCGTGATTTTCAGTGTGACGGCGGCCCAAGCGCCAATGACTAGCGACCAGACAAAAGATTACACCGGAATGTTTGTGCACGAGTCCAATGTAGTGGCGAGAAGTGTCGGAACAATCGCGACACCTGAAAGGATGCCGATCGCATAAGTCAGAACACCACATAATGGGTTTTCCGACTCTCCCTCATCATCCGTCGGCGGGCAGGCTGGAATTGTGACCATGATCGATTTGGGGATTGGCGGGCAGCCGCGGCAACCGGCGCCCTCGCGACTAGGTAATCGCAGGGCGCATCGCATGTATTTGTGGATGACTAGGTGTTGGTTGTGGCTGTTACGTTTTCTACAAAATCCCTTACCAAAGGTTCATCCACCCTCGGGTGGCACGAGTGCGGAGGTGATTGTTACGGTTCAGAAAGGTCGTTGCCGGCGCAACCTAATACTGAAACCGAAAGGTCTGTCAGGGTCGGGCAGGCACGGCACGCATCAAGTGGCGGCACCTGAATGGGAAGATGTTCGCAGCCCACTGGTTCGCTGTCGAAATCTGTTAGGCGTAAAATATGCGCAGGGGACGAGGGTGTAGGATAGCGAAATACAACTTCGTTTAGGAAAGACCGCGTGGGTGTAACGCCAACCGTTTGAGGTGACGAACCCGGCGCAAGGACCGCGTCGGGATGGCCGTGTTCGAACCACGCAATGGATGCGGTCCGTATTGTTGAAGAATAATGCTGACACGCGCACATCGCGTGTGCCGTCGCGTTTACATGGGAAAACTGTGACCTGCGCGTCGAGCTCACCCGCGCTTACATCCGGGCAGAAGGTGCAACCCAGCGACTCAATCTGCATCTCATCTTGGCAGCCACGGTTGGTTGCGCAGAATGCACGGGTGAAAACGGCACGCCACAGGCGCAGTTCTCGGCAGCGGGAAACGTTGCAGTCCGCGTACCATCTGCAAATTGCGTAGCGTTGGATTGTGAATACGACCGTTGATCAGAACCACAGGAGACTTCGACAATAACTCGAATGCCGTCAATGTCAGGGCGGCAATTGCTAAAGGTGTCACCAAAAGTGCACTTTGCGATGATTGAATTGGGGCATGACCCTTGGCCGCTAATTGACGAAATCTGAATGTTGCACGCTATGTGTGCCTTCCATTGACCGTTGTAAGTGGACTTTTAGTTCATCGTGTTTCCAGAACGATGTGCGTTGGAAAGTGTATTAATCCGGCGCAATCGATACTCGCATAATTGTTCGAGCGACAAGTCGCTGGCGAAAGCTGGCCGGTTTTGAACCTCGCCGCTTGGCAATGTAATGCGGATCAAGGGTTCAATATGGATTGTACGCTAAGGTTGATGGGCGGCAGGCTTGCGATAATAATCGTTCCGTAAACCGAGAAGCGTTTGAAAGATATGGCTTTCTTTCTTGCCGGAATTAGCTTTCGCCAACTACAGTCAGGATCTCGGCCAGCTTCTCTGCTGGCTCGACCCACCGCTGCATGGTGGCGTGCAGAAGTTCAATATCGCGGGCTTCGATCGAGCGACGCAGGTCGTTGAGAGCGTTGACGATCTCTAGCTCGGATAAATAATTCTCCTGAGCCCTGAGAATTTTTGGGTGCGGTGTTGTTAGCATATCACTGCCGATCAGCAGCTCTTCATGCATCTTTTCACCGGGTTTGAGGCCGGTGAAAAGAATGGGAATATCGCCATTTGGATTGCCTTCGTCGCGGATGGAATAGCCCGCTCCTTTAATCATTTTTCGGGCGACGGAGAGGATCGACACAGGGGTGCCCATATCCAGCACAAAAACGTCACCACCGCGTGAGAAGCTACCTGCAAGCAAAACGAGGCGTACAGCCTCTGAGGTGGTCATGAAGAAGCGTGTTACTTCTGGGTCAGTTACGGTGACAGGGCCGCCATTCTGAATTTGTTCTTCGAAGAGGGGGATCACAGAACCGGAGGAGCCAAGGACATTGCCAAAGCGCACCATTGATAATTTGGTGTTCTGACTGCGCGTCGCGAGATCCTGAACTACAAGTTCTGCCATACGCTTGGTTGAGCCCATTATGGAGGTGGGGCGAACGGCTTTGTCAGTGGAGACAAGAATAAAACGGCGAACGCCCGCTCGGATAGATTCCTCGGCGACGATGCGAGTACCCAGAATGTTGTTGCGCGCGCCTTCAAAACTGTTGGTTTCGACAATATTGACGTGTTTGTAAGCGGCTGCGTGAAAAACCACTTCGATACCATAAGCTTCGAGGGTTTCTCGGACCAACTCCGGTTGTGTCACGGACCCAAGTACCGGAACAAGCCGCACCGCGCTTGAATGATCCTGTAGCTCGCGGATTATATTGTAGAGCGCGATTTCGCTGTGGTCAAAAACAACAATTTCGTCCGGGTCGCACTCTAGGAGCTGCCGGCAGAGTTCTGAACCAATTGAACCACCTGCGCCGGTTACAAGGATGCGTCGTTCTCGGTAAGTGCTGCTGGCAGCGGGTAGGTCAGATTCCAGTGCGTCGCGGCCAAGGAGGCTGGAAAGCTCAACTGGCGCCGTGCGAGCGGCTTCTTCGCCGCGCAAGACCATGTCGGCAAATGATGGCAGGGCAAGCACTTCGCAGTCTAGAGGTTCCAGCTTCTTGGCAATTTGAATGCGAACGGATTGATCCGCAGAGGGCATGGCGAGGATAATGCGTTCAATACCCACGCGACGTACTAGCATTCGGATATTTTTGGGAGCATGCACCCGCATCCCGGCGACGGTCAGTTTGTGAAGCGCGGCATTGTCATCTACAAAACAGGCCGCTTCGAATTCGTCGTCGGTCTGGAGGGCGGCGGCGAGTTGCTGACCCGTCTGTCCCGCACCATATATCATTACCCGTTTGCGTTGTTTGCTGGATGCGTAAATGCGCAGTACTATTTTGCGCAGTAGAATTCTGCTGGAAATAGAAATCGTAATGAACAGAAGGCTGAAAGTAACAAATGTGGCGAATGGAACTTTAGGGTTGATGCCGCCGAGCAGATTTACCGATGCGCCAAGCAAGCAGAACAATAAAGCAAGGTACATCGTTTTGACGATATCATCCATGCCATAAGCGTTCAGCTTAATACGATGAAGCCCAAAAAAGTGAATGACGCCAGCAGCCAAAGGTGCAAAAAGAACAAGGTACCAAGCGGTTGCCCAGAGATCCGAAGGGCGGATTTCAGACGCGAGCATGACTTGCGAAAGCGTGAATGCGAGGATGACCCAGAGAACATCCAGACCCATCAGAATATGGCCTTTTTGACCACGGCTCATAGAGGTGAGCAAGTTGTAGAGCATATTTTGATTCCCGGCTGATACTCTGCCAGAGTGTTGAAAATAGTTTGCCTGCGCCTAATGCAGTAGAATATGATTGTTCTGCCTTGCTAGGAACTCATAGCACCGATTTGATCAATCGTATATACTGTCCATGAATTCTAGTTGAACTGTCCAGTCTTTCCGCCAGATGTTGTACGAAGGGGCGTGATTTCCTTAAATCTAGTTGCCCGCTACCGTTTTTCAGGACTAATTTCGGCAAGAATGCGCTGATTCTCCGTCAATGTTCATGAAACTCAGTCGCTTTTCGTGGCGTGCGCACATCAATCGCTCAAACTAGGGCAACAATGTGTTGTTCCAGAGGGCAACTTGGCGTTAGAACGGTCAAAAAGGTCATTGAGGCAGTCTTGAATGCGACAAATAGCTGGTTTTGTCTTGGCAACCATTGTGTGTGCCTTGCTGGCGTCTTGCACACTACCTCGTGGCTCCGCTGTGAAAGCTGAGATTACCGGTGATACAGACGAGCTACCTGATATTACGGTTCAAGAAGTTACTCGAAACAATGTTAATGAGATTGGCAAGTGGCCTTCGACAGGTTGGCACGGACATTATCACTGGTTTGCCCGCGCCTCAGGGCCTGAATCCATTCTGCTGAAGCCTGGCGACAAAGTGCTTCTGACGATTTGGGACAATCAGGCCAACTCGCTATTGATTGCGTTGGAAGGGCGCAATGTTCAGGTGCGCCCAATCGAAGTATCCGCATCGGGTACAGTTTTTGTTCCCTATATTAGCCAGGTTACTATTGGCGGAATGACACCCGACCAAGCAAGGCAAGTTATTCAGGACAAACTTACTGCAATTGCACCATCTGCACAGGTTCAGATCGAAGTGAAATCAGGTCAACGAAATTCGGTGGACATGGTTTCAGGTTTCAGAACGCCTGGCACGATCGAACTGACTAACCGCAATACCTCTATTCTTTCCGTAATTTCTAAATCGGGCGGGATTTTGGAAAGTGTGCAGAACCCGGTAGTCCGCTTAATGCGAGATGGCCAGCGGTACGAAATTCCGGTGGATTCGCTTCTACATGATCCGACAAAAAATGTGACGGTGCGTGGTGGTGACAAGATCATCATTGACGAGCAAGATCAATATTTCATTGGCATGGGCGCCACAAACAAAGAAGAGCTGGTGTACTTTGACCGCGAGGAGATTACTGCACTTGAGTCGATTTCTATGCTGGGTGGATTGCAGGATACGCGAGCCAACCCAAAAGGGCTCTTGGTGATGCGTCAATACAAGCCTGAAGACGTAAAACCAAATGGAGGAGGTCCCGCGGCTCCGTACGTGATTTTCACATTTGATCTTACTGCTGCCGATGGGTTGTTTGGGGCCAACAATTTTCAGGTGAACCCAGATGACATTGTACTAGCGACGGAATCGGCTCTGAAGCCGGCGCAAGCTGTTATCGCCTTGGTTGGTTCGTTGTTTGCCATCAACAACATCGTTAACTGAGTTAGGTTGGAACGCAGAAGTCAAAAACTGAACCAACATTTGACATGAGTAAATGGCTAAAATGATTGTCGATCAGGCAATGTGGCGGATCGTTGCGGAGCTGAAGTTTGTAAGGGCTTTTGCAGTTGCGCGGAAAAGGCCGCTTTAGTAGGGTTTGTCTGCATTAATGCGTTATGGCGCACTAGGAAATTTTGAAAGTGAGTGAATAATGCGCAAGAAGGTTACGAAGGCTATTTTCCCCGTTGCTGGGTTGGGAACAAGATTTTTACCTGCAACGAAGTCTGTACCAAAGGAAATTATGACTTTGGTAGATCGGCCTCTGATCCAATATGCCATTGACGAGGCCAGAGAGGCAGGCATCAAAGAGTTCATTTTTGTGACGTCGCGAGGCAAGAGTGCACTTGAGGACTATTTTGACCATGCGCCTCAGCTTGAGCAAGAGTTGAGGAACAAGAATAAGCCTGAACTTCTTGATACACTGCAATCGACCTATATGGAAAGCGGCGCTATCGCCTATATTCGACAACACAAAGCGTTTGGGTTGGGGCATGCCGTGCGGTGTGCGCATCGATTGATCGCAAATGAGCCATTTGCGGTGATCCTGCCAGACGATGTAATTGCGGGCGAAGTTGGATGCCTAAAGCAAATGGTTGATGCCTACGAAGAGACCGGCGGCTGTATGGTTGCTGCGATGGAAGTGGCTCCTCAAAAAACATCTTCCTACGGTGTTTTGGATGTTAAGGACGACATGGGATCGTTGGTGTCCGTCAACGGAATGGTGGAAAAACCACCGGCGAATGAAGCACCTTCAAATTTGGCTGTAATCGGCCGATATATCCTTACTCCAAGCGTGCTGGATACTCTGCGCGGGCAAGATGCCGGCAGCGGTGGTGAAATTCAGCTGACTGACGCAATTGCCAATGAGATTGATCAGGAGCGCAACGTTTATGGGTATCGCTTTGTCGGCCAGCGATACGATTGCGGGTCAAAGGCTGGTTTCCTTCAGGCAACTGTGGCCTTCGGTCTGGCACGAGACGATCTGCGTGACGAGCTGTCAACTTATCTTGAAGAGATGGTTGGCATTCAAAAGGCTGCGCAATAAACGGGATTTGAAAAGGAATTCGGTGCATGCGACATGTGCTTGTAACGGGTGGAGCCGGGTATATCGGCTCGCACGCCTGTAAAGCGTTGCAACAGGCTGGTTTTGTTCCGGTTACCTACGACAATCTGTGCACTGGTTGGGAAGACGCGGTCAAATTCGGTCCGTTTGAAGACGGCGATCTGTTGGATCGCGGGCGGCTGGACGAAGTGTTTGCCAGGTACCAGCCCGTTGCTGTGATGCATTTCGCGGCCCTCAGCCAAGTTGGCGAGAGCATGAAGGAGCCGGGGAAATACTGGCTCAACAATGTAGGTGGTTCGCTCAACCTGATCGAAGCGACCGTGGCGGCGGGATGCAAGAATTTTGTATTTTCGTCGACCTGCGCGACCTATGGCGAACATGACAATGTAATGCTGGACGAAAGCATCGAGCAGCACCCGATCAACGCCTATGGTTCGTCCAAGCGCGCCATTGAAGATATGCTCAAGGATTTTGAGGGGGCCAACGGCCTGGAGCATGTCATATTTCGCTATTTCAACGTGGCCGGCGGAGACCCGGATGCCGAAGTGGGGGAATTTCATCAGCCCGAAACGCATCTGATTCCACTGATGCTGGACGCGATTGATGGAAAACGTGATGCGCTGACGATCTATGGCACGAATTATGATACGCCTGATGGCACTTGCATTCGTGACTATGTGCATGTTTGCGATTTGGTCGACGCGCATGTTTTGGGTCTGAAATGGCTGATGGATGGCAAGGGCAGCAGTATCTTTAACCTTGGCACCGGGTCCGGGTTTTCTGTGCGCGAAGTGATCACGCATTCCCGTAGTGTGACAAACCGGGATGTGCCGGTTACGGAGGGGGAACGCCGCCCGGGTGATTGTACCAAGCTTGTCTCTGGCTCGACACGGGCCGAGAAAGAGCTAGGGTGGATGCCAACCCGTTCCAAACTGGATATCATGATCGCTGATGCCTGGAGATGGCACCAAAACGGCCATTACGACAAGTAAACCTGCCGCGCGGCTATTGGAGCTGACGCGGTGTATGCGGTTGTATTGGAACCGACCCACTGGCGTGGATCGGGTTTGCGTTGCCTATTTGCAAGCGATAGTGGGCGCGCCGGAACCATGCTTTGGGTTGGCCCGAACGCGTTTCGGGTATCTGCTTTTGGACAGGGTCGGGATGCGTGCACTTCTGGCGCGGTTGCGTGGTGATGTGGCATGGGGGCAAAGGTCGGTGGGCGTAGAGATGTTATGCCGTATTGCGGGATCAATGCGCCCAGCGGCCGAGGCAGAGCTGCGCCGTTTGTGCATCGGAAGGGCGACGCCATCGTTCCTGAGTCGGATGTTGCGCCGGCATCTACCTGAGGCAACGGTTTACGTGAATGTCGATCACGCCAATTTGGGTGCGCGTAAACTGCATGCGATCCGCGAGTTGACTGGCGCACGGATAACGGTTTTTGTGCATGACACGATACCGCTGGATCACCCCGAATTGCAGACACCAGAGAGCCGCGAAAAGTTCGCGGCGTTTTTGCGGCTGGTGCAGAGCCAGGCCGATTTGATTTTAACCAACTCGCAAGTCTCGCGGGATGCAATATTGCGGCATGGGTCCACGAACGCACCTGAGGTTGTTGTCGCGCATCTGGGGGTGGAAACGCCAGTGGCAAGTGATGTCAGTGATCTGAAATTGCCAGACCGGTATGTCATGTTCCTTGGTACAATTGAGCCGCGCAAGAATCTGTCGATGTTGCTGGATGTGTGGGATCGTATGGTTGAAACGCGCGCCGAAGATGACATTCCGCATCTGGTAATATGCGGGCGCCGTGGTTGGATGGTTGACGAACTGACGGCCCGTTTGGACGCTTCGCCCTTGCGCGGCAAGTTGTTGCATGAGTTCAACGATCTGGATGACGCGCAGATCTTTGGCGTACTGCGCGGCGCAAGAGCGATGGTTTATCCGACCTTGGTGGAGGGATATGGGTTGCCTGCCGTTGAGTCAGCTATGTTAGGTACGCCGTTGATCTGTAATGACTTGCCCGTGATACGTGAGATTCTGCAAAAATATCCCATTTACGCAAAGGTTTCGGACAGTTATTCATGGGAAACGGCAATATTGTCGCTTGCGGCGAAACAACCGGCGTCAGAAAGAACAGGCGGGCAGACCGAAATACGCTTTGAGCCTCCCAGTTGGGATGCGCATTTCAACACCGTCTTAAAGGTTACTTGATAGTGATTGTGACTGTTTCTGAAGCGGCACAGTGGGGTAAAAGGGAACAGGTTGGGTATCTGGCGTTCATATCAGCTTCGCACGAGGCGGCGCATGCGATTAGGCAGAGCGTTTCGCAAGCGGCGCGAGCTGCGACCCATTGCGGATCGGACGGACCAGATCAAGCCGCATGATTTGTTGTTGTACAGCACGCAGCGAAACGAGCAGGTCCGGTTGCCATACTTTCTGGAATACTATCGAGACAAGGGCGTTGGGCATTTTCTGTTTGTTGATAATGATAGCGATGACGGGTCGCTGGAGTATCTGGCCGAGCAACCGGATGTTTCCGTATGGCACACGCGCCATTCCTATAAGAAATCGAAATTTGGCGTTGATTGGCTAAACTGGCTACAGTTTCGATATGGGCACGGTCACTGGTGTCTGGTCGTCGATCCGGATGAGTTTTTCATCTACCCCTTTTGTGACACGCGCCCGATCACGGCATTGACCGATTGGCTGGATGCGAGCTCGATCAAGTCGTTCAGCGCAATGTTGCTGGATATGTATCCGCGTGGTCCGATCACAGAGCAGCCCTATCGCGCGGGTCAGGACCCTATGGAGATTGCCTGTTGGTTTGATGCCGGAAATTACACGATGACCAAGAACCCGGATTTTGGAAATCTGTGGATACAAGGCGGGCCACGGTCGCGGGTGTTTTTCCCGGAAAACCCCGAGCTTGCACCGGCGCTGAACAAAGTGCCGCTGGTCAAGTGGAACCGGCGCTATGTCTATGCCAGTTCGACACATATGCTTTTGCCGCGCGGTTTGAACCAGGTGTTTGACGAATGGGGTGGCGAAAAAGCTTCGGGCCTGTTGTTGCATGCCAAGTTTCTGGACACGTTCACAACCAAGGCCGAAGAAGAATTGAAACGTAATCAGCACTACGCCGCCAGTGTTGAGTATCTCGCTTACGCGGAGCGGTTGCGGGACAATCCGGAACTGTGGTGCAAGTGGTCAGAGAAATATATCAACTGGCGGCAGCTTGAGATTCTAGGCCTGATGTCCAAGGGGAACTGGGCATGACTGTGGGTATCCTCATGCTGGTGCACACGGCCTTTGATCGGGCTGAACAGGTTGCGCGGCATTGGACAAAATATGGATGTCCAGTGGTGATCCATGTGGACGCCGATGTGAGTGCCAAAACCTATAAGGCGTTCGCGGCGAGCTTGGCGGATAACGAGAATGTAAAATTCTGTAAGCGCCACAAATGCGAATGGGGTGCCTGGGGGCTTGTGGCGGCGTCTCAATCGGCGGCGGAGCTTATGCTGGACGCCTTTCCGAATGTGCGGCATGTATATTTGTCTTCAGGGTCCTGCCTTCCTCTGCGCCCGGTCAAGGAATTGGTGGATTATCTGGATGCGCGCCCGCGTACCGATTTCATCGAGAGCGCGACAACGGCGGATGTGCCGTGGACAGTTGGCGGACTGGATCACGAGCGGTTTACCTTGCATTTCCCGTTTTCATGGAGACGCCAGCGATACCTGTTTGATAGGTGGGTTGATATTCAGCGTGCTTTGCGGATCAAGCGTAAGATTCCACATGGAATTGTGCCTCATATGGGGTCGCAATGGTGGTGCCTGACGCGACAGACGCTGTCGGCGATCTTGCAAGACCCGGAACGCGAAACGTTTGATACCTATTTCAAACGTGTATGGATTCCGGATGAGAGTTACTTCCAGACCTTGGCGAGGTTGTACTCAACCAATATCGAAAGCCGGTCGCTGACACTTTCGAAGTTCGACTTTCAGGGTAAGCCGCATATCTTTTATGACGATCACCTCCAGCTGCTTCGGCGGTCGGATTGTTTTGTGGCGCGCAAAATCTGGCACAAGGCGCACCGCGTTTATGACGGGTTCCTGAGAGATCCAGAAGGCGCGATAAAGATGAGCGAACCCAACCCGGCCAAGATCGACCGGATTTTCGCGAAGGCGGTCGAGCGGCGCACAAAGGGGCGGACGGGGCTGTATATGCAGAGCCGGTTCCCGAATGACGGTTGGGAAAACGGCATGACATTTGGCCGCTATTCCGTGTTTCATGGGTTTTCTGAGCTGTTTGAAGATTTTGAAACGTGGCTGAGCAAAACCACAGGTGCACAGGTACACGGGCACCTTTTTGCTCCTGAGCGAGCCGAATTTTCCGGTGGTCAAAAGGTTATTAACGGGGCGCTAAGTGATTCCCCGATAGCGCGGGATTACAATTCGATTGCGTTTTTGACCAACCTGATCTGGAACACGCGCGGCGAGCGACAGTGTTTTCAGGTCGGCCCGCGGGACGAAGGCGCGCCGGTGTGGTTCCTGGCTAAGGATCCGAACGCGCAGATTTCGGTAATCAGTGGCGCCTGGGCGCTGCCGTTGTTCAAATCGAACCGGAACTTCTCGGACATCCGCAAAGAAGCCGCGCGCCTGCAAAAGCTTGAGAATGATCAATTGTGGGCACTTCGTTCGCCTTATGCCAAGGCGCGGGTGCGTATTTGGACGATGGCCGAATTCATTGAAGCGCCGATGGAGCCGTTGCAGTCGATCATCGATGAAATCGGAAACGGCGCGCCGCGCCGGTTATCGGAGGCACCCCGCATGACAGACCTCAGCGGGTTTGGGCAATTCCTGCAGAACCTGAAAAATCAAGGGATGCACCCGTATCTTATGGGGGACTTCCCGGTCGACACTTTGGAAAACGAACAAAAAAAGCCACCGCGTAAACCGTATTTGGTGCAGTAGGGGACCATGTCGAGCAAATTTGACTATTTTGTGGTGTTCGCGGAAATGCGCACCGGCTCCAATTTTTTGGAGACGAACATCAACGCCTTTCAGGGGCTGAGCTGCCATGGCGAGGCGTTTAATCCGCATTTCATAGGGTATCCGAACAAATCAGAAATTTTGGGTGTCACTTTGGAGCAGCGGACGGCGAACCCGTTTGACCTTATTCAAGCCTTAAAAGATGTGCCGGATGCTCTGGGCGGGTTTCGGTATTTTCACGACCATGACCCGCGTATTTTGGAAGACAATCTAAACGATCCAAGATGTGCAAAGGTCATTCTGACACGCAATCCGCTGGACAGTTATGTTTCATGGAAAATTGCGCAGGCGACAGGGCAATGGAAACTGACAGATGTGCGGCGGCGCAAAGAGCCGAGCAAAGTTCAGTTTGACGGTCCAGAATTCCGGCAACATGTTGAGAGGTTGCAGGATTTCCAGCTGACCCTGATGAAGACCTTGCAACGTAGTGGTCAGACGGCATTTTATGTGGCTTACGAAGACTTGCAGGACGTGCATGTTATGAATGGCTTGGCTCAATATCTGGGTGTGGACGACCGGCTGGACGGTCTTGATCAGTCTCTAAAGCGCCAGAACCCGAGCCCGCTGTCGGAGAAAGTCGCCAACTTTAATGCGATTTCTGGGGTTTTGGCTGATCTGGATCGGTTCAATCTGACTCGTACCCCAAATTTTGAACCACGACGTGGTGCCGTTGTTCCGACATATGTTGCAGCTGCAAATACACCGTTGATGTATCTGCCGGTACGCTCAGGTCCGGAAGGTGAAGTGACCCGTTGGCTGGCAGCGTTGGATAATATTGCGGAAGAAGGGTTGCTGAAGGATTTTAACCAGAAAGTTTTGAGGCAGTGGAAACGGGGCCATGTTGGTCACCGCACGTTTAGCGTCGTCCGGCACCCTGCCGCGCGGGCGCATCATGTGTTTTGCGACCGTATCCTGTCGACCGACAAGGGCAGCTATCGCCAGATCAACAAAACGCTGCGCAAAGTGTTCAAGGTGCCGTTGCCCAATGGAGCGCCCGGCCCGGACTATGACGTTGCGGCACATCGGGCTGGGTTTGTTGGATTTCTGAAGTTTGTGAAGGCGAATTTGGCGGGACAGACCAGTTTGCGACAAGATGCGCATTGGGCGACTCAGTCCGGCGCGCTTCGGGGATTCGGTGACGTGGCGCTGCCTGATATGATCATCCGAGAAGACGACATGCAGCGCGATCTGCCTGAACTGGCCAAACAGGTTGGATGCAAAGCACCACCAATTCCAGAGCGCGCGCAATCTGATCAGCCGTTTGGTTTGGCGGACGTTTATGACGATGAGATTGAATCGTTGATAACGGACATCTATCAGCGTGATTTTTGGATATTTGGGTTCGATCGCTGGCACGGATAGAGTCGCGGCTTACCCGTTTATCGGCGTCGATAACTTGGAAAAAGCTGCGAATATTTTGGCAGTCAGGCCGCCTGAACGTTGTCCGACGCAGTTAGAATGGTGAATAGCGTACCCGCATCTTGATTTGCACGCAGCTTGGCGCAGATATCAGGGTCACGCAGGCGGCGCGATACCTGAGCCAGCGCCTTGAGGTGCTCAACACCGGCCTCTTCCGGTGCGAAAAGAGCGAAGGCGATATCGACTGGAACACGATCTACAGCGCTGAAATCAACGGGCTTTTCCAAAAGGATAAAGGCTCCGACAACGCGAGAAAGCGATTGCATGCGGGCGTGGGGCAAGGCGACGCCATGTCCCACACCGGTCGGACCCAAATTCTCTCGATCCTGCAACGCCTCGACGGTACGGGACGCATCCAGATCATAGGTTGAGGCGGCGACATCGCCGAATTCCTGAAGCAAACGCTTCTTGCTGGATGCCGACGTAACAACTTTTACGGCCTCCGGCTTGAGGATAGTAGAAAGGTCCATTCTGCCTGTATCTCCCGATGAGGTGCAAGGCACCCCAATCGCATTACGCTTGTGGGTCGATCCAACCGATATTGCCGTCATCACGGCGATATACGACGTTCACCCCATCTTTGCCTTCATTTTTGAAAACCAGGACCGGTGCACCTGCAAGTTCCATTTGCATGACCGCTTCACCAACACTGAGAGATGGGATCTTGGTTTCCATCTCTGCAACGATTACCGGCTGCAACGACTCTGGCTCTGCTTCCTCGGCTTCAACTTCTTGGGCGAGGATATACGAGGACGCGCCGAATAGTTCAACCGGTTCCGCGCGGTCACGATGGTGGTCCTTAAGTCGTCGCTTATAACGACGCAGTTGTTTCTCCATCTTCGCATTACAATCGTCGAAGGCCGCGTAGATTTCAGTGGCGTGCGCCTTGGCCTGTGCGGTCAGGCCGGTTGACAGGTGGACCGTGGCCTCGCAGACGAACTCATGTGCGCTTTTGGAGAAAATGATATTCGCATCAGTTGGTCGTTCGGCATACTTTCCCACGACCGATCCAAGCTCGTCCTTGACGTGGGTTTGAAGAGCCGCACCGATGTCGATCTGTTTTCCGGTAATTTGGTAGCGCATCCTGTCTCCTTTTCGATGACATGTCGGACCGGGGGCGTGCAATTGCCCATGATTTTCGTTTTAGGTCCGAATGCTGGAATTCGACAATTGGCTAGCTTGCTGTTGACCGAACCTGAATGTCAGGGTCGTAAAGGTCAGCGCAGTGAATAGCACAAATGTCATACTTCATATCTTAGAACTACGCGGGCCGTGGTCAATGATATGAATCAGAAATTCGGCGAAAATTCTCTTGATTCAAAATTTCGACGCGATCAAAGAAACGCCTTTGGGCCGGATTTTGATTTTAGAATAACGGCTTATGAAATTCGGAAATTGTCGCCGAGATACACGCGACGGACATTTTCGTTTTCAACCACGTCATCTGGTGTTCCGGACATGAGGACTTTGCCGTCGTGCAAGATGTAGGCACGGTCGACAATTTCGAGTGTTTCCCGGACGTTATGATCCGTAATCAGTACCCCGATGCCGCGTTTCTTGAGGTCTGCAACAAGGTGGCGAATATCGCCAACCGAGATCGGGTCAACCCCTGCGAAGGGTTCATCCAGCAAGAGGTATTTGGGATCAGCGGCGAGACAGCGCGCGATTTCGACACGGCGGCGTTCCCCACCCGAGAGGGCCAGCGCAGGTGCGCGGCGAAGATGCTCGATCGAAAATTCCGAGAGCAGCTCTTCGAGCCTTTCGCGCCGTTTGTGACGGTCTTTCTGAGTGATGTCGAGAATAGCGGTGATATTGTCTTCGACGGACATCCCGCGAAAGATCGACATTTCCTGTGGCAGATAACCGATGCCAAGTTTGGCGCGGCGATACATCGGCAAAGTGGTGGCATTGCGCCCGTCAATGGTCACGCGTCCACCTTCGGGGAATACGAGCCCGGCGATAGCATAAAAGGCGGTGGTCTTACCCGCGCCATTTGGACCGAGGAGTGCGACAACCTCACCCCGCGAAAGCTCCATCGAAAAATCGCGAATGACGACGCGTTTGCGATAAGCCTTGCGCAGGTTTTCTACCTGAAGACCAGAGGCGCCTTCGGCAATCGTGAGGCTGGGTTTTGCCATGCTTATTCTGACCTTATGATGGTTCGGACTCGACCTTGCATCTTGGCCGTATTGTCGCGCAGATTGATGAGCATTTCGTCAGACGTGATGGTGTTGACGCCCTGTAAAACCGTCACATTGCCTTTCATTTCAACGGTCCCTGTGGCGATGCTGTAAACTGCATGGTCAGCCTCGGCTGCGTCTTCGCCCTGCACCAACAGTACATCACCATCGGCAATGAGTTTTTCTATGCCTTGACCACCAGCTGAATAAAACACGTTCACCTGATCCGCGGACATGCGCATATCGGCTTGGGCAATGTTGACGTTTCCTTTGAAAACAGCACTGCCGTCATTCTGATCGACAGATAGGCTGTCGGCGGTGACTTCAACCGGCTCACTGGTATCTTGTTGCAGGCTGCCAAAGGCAACATTTAGCCCCTGAGCAGCGGAAATTGCGGGTAAACCGACCAATCCGGCGATCAAAATCATTCGCAGCAGCACGTTTTACCTCTCAAAGTCTTTCGGGTTGTATATCAGTTTCACACCATTTGTGAAAAACAAATAGATATCATCAGTCGTGTCCGCTGGGCGCAAAGCCATTCGGCCCGCGTTCAAAGTTCCAAGAGGGCCTTCTGCAAATATTTCAGCACCGCTTTCGGCGCGGATTTCGCGAAGGCTAATGATCATTTCTTCGGTGGTAATCGTATAGCTGGACGAGGTTGTCATCACCACATCGCCTTCGAGCGTCACTTCCTGATACTGACTGTCGGCCAGACCGATATCAGAGGTTGCAGTGTATGTCTGGCCTGCGGTCGTATCGATGCGAGCAAAAACATTTTCAGCGATGGTGGTCTTGGGGTCATCCGGATCTGGTCGGGCGGTTTC
Source organism: Shimia abyssi (assembly GCF_003014475.1). Lineage (GTDB taxonomy): Bacteria > Pseudomonadota > Alphaproteobacteria > Rhodobacterales > Rhodobacteraceae > Shimia > Shimia abyssi. Next base: position 109,096 of record NZ_PYGJ01000013.1, read on the forward strand.
AGACGTGACTGCGACCATGTGGCCCTGTTCCGTTTGCCCAGAAAAGTACGGCGCAGTGATTTGTTGGGTGCGCAACCGCTGTTCCAGTTCGACCTCGGCAAAAGGAATAGAGGCGTCGGTGTCGATATTGCGCGGCACCAGGAAAAGTGTGCTGAGCAAAGCAAGAGCGGCCAGAGGTAGGGCCACTTTGAGCAATCCGACCAAGCGAGAATATGTGAATAAGCCTTCCAACTGACTCAGCCGAGACCGGCCCGCAGGCAGTCATGGATATGCAACAGACCAATCGGATTACCTGGACCAGCTGGGTCGACCACGAACAGGCAGGTGATCTTGCGTTTGTTCATAATGGCCACAGCCTCTTCTGCGAGGGCAGATGGTGCGATGGTCTGGGGTGCGGCGGTCATGACGTCGGCGGCGCGATGTTCGAGCAGGCCCTCCATGTGGCGGCGCAAGTCACCGTCAGTAATGATCCCGGCCAACGCGCCGTCATCGCGGGTTACGCCAGAAACGCCAAATCCCTTTTGGCTGATTTCAATTAGCACGTCGGGCATCAATGTGTTTGTTGTGCTGAGCGGAAGGGCGTCGCCGTCATGCATGAGATCACGAACCCGGGCCAGCTGAGCGCCGAGTTTGCCGCCGGGGTGGAATTCGCGAAAATGCTCGGGTGTGAATTGACGATGCTCCATCAATGCCACGGCCAGCGCATCACCTAGCGCCAATGTCATGGTGGTGGACGTCGTGGGCACAACGCCGGTGCCACAGGCCTCGGGAACGCTGGGTAGTATTAGCCCGATGTCGCTTTGTTTCATCAGTGTGGAATCGACACGGCTGGCCACACCGATCAGTGGTATGTCAAAGCGACGGGTATAGGCGACAAGGTCAGCCAATTCGGGTGTTTCACCAGAGTTCGACAGGACCAGCACCACGTCGCCTGCTGTCATCATTCCAAGATCGCCATGGCTTGCCTCGGCTGGGTGCACGAAATGCGCCGGGGTGCCGGTGGAGGCAAAGGTGGCAGCAATCTTGCGCGCGATGTGACCAGATTTGCCCATGCCCGAGACAATCACGCGGCCCCGAGTGGACAACAAAAGCGTCACGGCTTCGGAAAACGTGTCGCCCAGGCTTTGTTCAAGTGTCGAGAGCGCCGCCGCTTCGGTGGCGATGACGCGGCGGGCCGTGTTCAGAAAAGTCTGTTTGTCAGCGTCGGTCATCAGTGGGCAAAGATATCTTGTTCGGGCCAACCCGCCAGATCGAGTTGTGCACGTATGGGTAGGAATTCGAAACACGCTTGCGCCATATCGGTGCGACCCTCGCGGGCAAGGCGTTTGTTCAACTCGTCACGCAAGCGGTGCAGGTAAAGCACGTCAGAGGCGGCATAGTCGAGCTGGGCGCTTGTCAGGGTTTCGGAGCCCCAATCGCTCATCTGTTGTTGCTTGGAAATGTCTACACCAAGCAATTCCTGAAGCAGGTTCTTGAGGCCGTGGCGATCCGTATAGGTGCGGATCAGCTTGGACGCGATTTTGGTGCAATAGACCGGCGTGGTTAGTGCACCAAAGGCGTTGAGCATCGCGGCGATGTCAAAGCGGCCAAAATGGAAGAGTTTCAGAACATCGGGGTTTTCCAGCATGGCGCAGAGATTTGGGGCCGAAGTCTGGCCCTTGGACACCTGAACGATATGGGCGTTGCCGTCGCCACCGGACATTTGGATCACGCACAGCCGGTCGCGATGCGGGTTGAGCCCCATGGTTTCACAGTCGATGGCCACGATCGGGCCAAGATCCAGCCCGTCGGGCAGGTCGTTTTGATAGAGGAAGTTTGCCATTGAGACCTCGAATGAAATGTTGAGGGACACTTACGAGGTATGCCGCGTTGTTTCAATGTTTTGCAGGGAATTGTGACCTGTATCGGTTGGTTGACGCCTTTACGACGGTTCTGTGACACCCTAAGTTTGCCGATATGGATTACAGACCCCCGATCTCTGTTGAAGAAGAGCTGCGTATGTTGGCGGAATCGCACACTGCGAAGGCGCCGCCGCGCATTGAGCGGGTCGAAATAAAAGACTGCGTTTTCTGGATCAAACGGCCAGAGCGTTTGAACCTGAGGTACAGGTTGCAAAAGGGTGATCCGCGCGCAGCGTTTGAGCGCGAGCGGATGGCGTTTCACGAAATGAACGCGGCGCGAGCGCCAGTGCCAGAGCTGTGCGCTGAGGGCGAGGATTTCATAGTATTGCCGGATTGCGGTAAGGATCTGCGCTATTTGCTGCATGTGGAAGAGTCGGATACGGCGCGGCGTGAATTGTTACTAGAGTCCGCACGCACATTGGGCCGTTTTCACGGGTTGGGGTTCAGCCATGGACGGCCTAGCCCCAAGGATATGTGCCTTTCGGATAGTGGCGTTGTGATGTTGGATTTCGAACGATATCGGCACAAGAACAACACGCCCAAGGGGCAAGCGCGCGACTTGGTTGTGTTTGCATTCAACGTCATCGCCCATTCGCCACGTGCGAAAGGGTTTTTGAAAGACGCTGTGGCCGCCTATCGTGAAGTCGCGCCAAGCGGTACGTGGGAGTTGGCGCAGGACTGGTGCAGCAAGATGCGGTGGGCCGAATGGTTTGCGAAGCCAGCGCAGTGGCGCAAAGGCGGCCACGGGCGCGAGTTTAAAGCCGTGCCCGACCTGTTTGATCTGTTTTTGCAACGCGCCTGAGAGGCTTAGAAGCCAGACAGGCGATCGAGGAACCAATAGGCTGACACGCCTCCAATGGCGTAGGCGCTGAGCACTGCGGCGTGTGTTCCCGTTGCGAGGGAAAGGGCCGTGTTGGTTGATATGCGTCGCAGCACCCAGCCGAGGGCAAGCACGACGGCGACAAAGCTGAGCTGGCCTATTTCCACCCCAAGATTGAAGGACAAAAGCGCCAACGGCACGTCTGTTTGTGGAACACCGATTTCGCGCAATGCTCCGGCAAATCCGAATCCGTGCAGCAGGCCAAAGGTAAAAGACACGCTCCATGGGAAACGCTCAGAGAGCCGTTCCTGACCCGGTTTTCGCTGGATCAGTTCAGAAGCCACAAACATGATCGACAGGGCGATTATAGCCTCGACCGGAGGGCCGGGAAGCGCGACCCAACCAAGAGTGGCCGCAGCCATGGTGATTGAATGTGCAATGGTAAATGCGGTGATCGCGCCGATCAGTCGCCAACGGTCGCGGATGAGCAGAAGCAAGGCAAAGACAAAGAGCAGGTGGTCGATACCGCCAAGGATATGCTCGACCCCAAGGGGGAGATAGGTGGCGATGACATCAAATGCGCTGGGGTTTTCCGGAACTGTAAAGATGGTTTTGTCAGGCGTAAGGCGCTGTGAACGGGTCGTTTCTGTGGTGTCAACATAGCGCACCAGAACGTCAGTCTGCGTGTTTTCCAACCCGGTGATACCGATTGTTTTGCCTGCAAATCCACCTGGGCATTCAGCGACCCATGTCGAAACCCAAGCAGCCCCGTCAGAGCGCGGTTCCGGACCTGAAACGGGCGTGCATGTTTCGGGTAGAGCTGGGTCGATGGCCATCGGGCTGCCCTTGACGTCAGGTTTACGCCAGAAGACGCGATAGCTGTCCCCGGTGATACGTGAGATGTCGAGATAGCCGGGCTGGAGCGCGTGGGCGTCTGCCAAACGCGGCAGCGCGACGAGCGTCAGGAGGAGGAACGCAAAACGGATCACTTGAGTTGCTCCGACAGCGCCGCGTTGTCAGGGCGCGTGATTTCATAGGTGTCTCGCAAGGTCGCATAGACTTCTTCGCTAAGCTTATCTGCGACCTGTGCTGTCCAATCCGCCTCAACACGATCACGGATGACTTCGAGCGGGGGAGGCGCAGAGGGAGTAAGATTCAGGACGTAGACGGCGTGCTGTCCAAAGCCGGAAGACACAGGCGCGACCCATGTGTCGGAGGGCAATAACGCGATCTGGTCGAAGAACCCAGCACCAAATCCGCTATCCACTGTTCGTTTAGGTACATCGCGAAGGGAGGGCGGCAACATGAGGCGTTGTCCTAATGTTGAAGGGTCAGCACCTGTGTTGAGCTGTTCCAGAATTTTGGATATCGCGGTTTCGTCGACGGCATCACCCAAGAACACGTGCTCGAACGTGATGCGCGGTGGGGTCGCGTAAGTTTCAGAGTTTTCAGAGTAAAAGGTGCGTAGTTCGTCTTCGGTGGCCGGCGTGGCCGCCGCGGCGGAGGTCATCAGGAATTCCATTTTTTGAACAAGACGTTGCCGAATGACGGCGTCGCCTTGATCCATTGACAGGGCCAGTGCCTCTCGGGAAAGCACTTCTTCGCGGATGAAAGCGTCGATGAATTTGTTGAGTTCATCGGCGTTGGGTTTGCGCGACCACGTGTTTTGGAACCGTGCTTGGAGCTGTTGAACCTGCGCGGGAGTGACGTTGATTTTTTTGGTCGCCTGCTGCGTTGGTAAAGGGGGGGAAATGACCGCGTAGAACGCGAAGATGGCCACGCCGATAAGCAGGAAGTGAAGAAGGGGTTCTTTTAGAATGCGCATCATTGAGCAGGCCGTCCGGTGAGAAAAAAGGCTATTTATAGAAACACTTGACGGTATGTGACGACGGTTTGGGCGTGCTGTCAATCAGTCGTTTCGGCGCATAGTCTGGCAAGGTCCGGGCGTGGTAGTTTGGCAAGCGCCTGCATCACCGAATAGCGTGCCGGTCTGCCAGGCCAATCTGACGGCAAGAGATGTTCTCCGAGCTCGGGCTGGCGGAGGCAGAGACGGCGCCAATGGTGCAAAATTATTAGGCGTAGGGTGCACTGGTCGATGATGGTGGTCGGATTTGGTGACTTTAGGGTTTTGCGTACAATATTGTCGAGCGCGGCCAAATCTCGTTGAAGGCCAGTTGGTGCCAGTGCGGCCAGCACCCAGTCCGGCAGATTTCTCGCGGAAAATGGCTGTGTGAGCACGTCATCGAGTCCATCTGTGCTTTGACGGATGAGGGCTGTTTTAGATGACAGGAGAACAGCGTCGTCTGGAAGTAAACAGGTAAAATCCGCAGAAGACATTTGCGGCGAAGCAACCGCGAGAGCAAGTGGAATTTCCGGTGCAAATTCAGAGCGATAGATGCGGGTACGCACGGCATTTGACATGACATGGCCCTGATCTGACAGGAAGTAATTCGATGCGCGCCCGTCACGTTCTGACCTGATCCAGCCGTCCCGGCGGAGACGATGCAGGGCGACGCGCAGGGCCTGATTGTTAATCCCGAGGCGGGAGACGATCTGGTTCAAAGTGCGACCGGGCAGATAGTCGTCTTTAGAGAGGCAGAGATCGCCCATGATAGTAACGACAAGTGACCAGACGCGGATTGGTCCGCAATCTGCCACACGTTGGATATTCTTATGAAGATCAACGTCTTGCATGGGTTTAACCTAGACCGTAAGTCGCTGTTCCTCAAGGGAATAGACGGGTTGATCTGTGGGCGGTATCGGGTGAGGTTTGGGCAGGAGGATTGGTGATGGTGTTAACGCAGGCTGAAGATTTTGGGGCTGAGAGTGAAGCGTTGTACGACGTGGTGCGCGGGCTGGATGATGCGGGGTTTCGGCAGGTCACTCAGTTCAAAGGTTGGACTATTGAAGACGTTTTGTTGCACCTGCATTTCTGGAACAAGGCTGTCGATCTGTCGGTTGAAAATGTTGATGAATTTCAACGGCGTGCGGGCGGAGCCGTTACAGCATTGGTCGAGGTTGGGACCATGCGGAACGTTGAGGATTCGACAATTTCCGAGCGGGGCGAGGCGTTGAGAGAGGCGTGGATTTCGCAGGTGCGAGAGATGGTGCCGCGCTGGGCGGCGATGGATCCGAAGGCGCGTTTACCTTGGGTCGGGCCATCGATGTCAGCGCGGTCGTCCATGACGGCGCGGCAGATGGAGACATGGGCGCATGGAATGGAAGTATTTGATATACTTGGGGTTTCCCGGGTTGAGGTGGATCGGGTGCGCAATGTGGTTATGTTAGGGGTGAACACGTTTGGCTGGTCGCATCAGGTGCATGGGCTGGATGTGCCCGAAGTGATGCCCTGGCTGGAACTGACTGCACCGTCGGGCGAGGTGTGGAGCTTTGGCGGCGATGGAACTGCGGGGCAAATCATTGGAAAGGCAGAGGAATTTGCGGCTGTGGTGACACAGGCGCGGGCGGTTGCGGACACTGGTCTGCAGGTCAGTGGTGTGGTGGCAGAGACATGGATGGCCTATGCGCAATGTTTTGCGGGACCGCCGAATATGCCGCCAAGACCGGGTAGCCGAGGGGTAAAATCCGGAAAAGGTTAACGCGACGTTTCGGAGCAGAACCCAACGTCGGTATTGCGTCGGCATTTTATCGGTATCGCGTCGGTGTCGTTTTCGGCAATCACGGCCGACTCGAATATTATGACACAGCGCTTTGGGTTTGTAGTCACTTAACCAAGTTTAAGCGCCAGATGTCGCATATGCCGCCATCAATGTCCGAAATGTCGATAGAAAATCTTCGATGTGACGGCCAAGTTTTTGCCAAGAGCAATGACGGGCGAAACACATGCGATATTCCGGATGGCGAGTCATCAAAGAGGCGCTGACAGGGCACAAGGGCTGGACACCAGCCTGGAGTGATCCCGAACCAAAGGATCACTATGACATCGTGATTGTCGGCGGTGGCGGCCATGGGCTGGCCACGGCTTATTATCTGGCCAAAGAGTTTGGGCAGGCGCGGATTGCGGTTCTGGAAAAGGGCTGGATCGGGGGCGGTAATGTCGGTCGGAACACGACGATTATCCGGTCAAACTATTTGCTGGATGGCAACGAGCCATTTTATGAGCTTTCGCTGAAGCTGTGGGAAGGGTTGGAGCAGGACTTTAACTATAATGCCATGGTCAGCCAACGCGGCATACTGAACCTTGTGCATTCTGATGCTCAGCGCGATGCAGCGCGGCGGCGTGGCAATGCGATGATTCTGAACGGGTCAGATGCGGAGCTGCTGGACACGGACGGCGTGCGGGCGATGTATCCGTTTTTCAACTTTGACAATGCGCGCTTTCCAATCAAGGGCGGATTGCTGCATCGGCGCGGTGGTACGGTGCGGCATGACGCGGTGGCGTGGGGTTATGCGCGCGGAGCGGATATGCGCGGCGTCGACATTATTCAGAACTGTGAGGTCACGGGTTTTCGGATTGAGCAGGGTCGTGTCCTGGGGGTTGAGACATCACGCGGCTATATCGGCGCATCCAAGGTGGGCGTGGCGGTGGCTGGATCATCAAGCCGGGTGATGGAGAAGGCAGGAATGCGCCTGCCGATCGAGAGCCATGTCTTGCAGGCGTTTGTGTCTGAAGGGCTGAAGCCGCTGATTGATGGGGTGATTACGTTCGGTGCAGGGCACTTTTACGTGAGCCAATCCGACAAGGGTGGATTGGTGTTTGGCGGTGATATTGACATGTACAACACCTATGCCCAGCGCGGGAACCTGCCCGTGGTGGAAGATGTGATCGAGAGCGGAATGGCGCTCATTCCGGCGTTAGGCCGGGTACGCATGTTGCGCGGTTGGGGTGGCATCATGGACATGTCGATGGATGGCTCGCCGTTTATTGATCGGACTTCTGTGGATGGGCTCTATTTCAATGGGGGCTGGTGTTACGGCGGGTTCAAGGCGACGCCTGCGTCGGGCTTTTGTTATGCGCATCTATTGGCCACTGGTCGGCCACATGAGGTTGCAACGGCGTATCGGTTGGACCGGTTCCGCACTGGGCACATGATTGATGAAAAGGGCCAGGGCGCCCAACCGAATTTGCATTGAGGCGTATCGGACATGATTATTGACCATCCTCTCTTGGGGCCGCGCGATGCGCAGGAGTTTGTTTATTTGGGCGATGCAGACCTGATTAATCGGCCGGACTGGCAGGCCGAGGACGCGGCAGACGCGTTTCACGATTACCTCTATTTGCGCGACAACCCGGCGGGGGTGCATCGCGAGCTATGGTATCACGAGCAGGGCGACCGGTCGTGGCTGGTGGTGACGCGCGATACGCTGACGCATGAGATTTCCAAGGTAGAGCTGGCCCGTGATGTGGCCCGGGCACAGGGGCGCGGCAGATGAAACAAGTGAACCGTTTGAGCGGCGGTCTGGTGGATCGCGATCAGGTGCTGGGGTTTACGTTTGATGGCAAGCGCTATGAGGGGCATGGCGGGGATACGCTGGCGTCGGCATTGCTGGCCAATGGTGTGCGGCTGATGGGGCGGTCGTTTAAGTATCATCGCCCGCGTGGAGTGATGACGGCGGGGTCGGAGGAACCGGATGCGCTGGTCGAGCTGCGCAGCGGCGGGCGGCAGGAGCCGAACACGCGGGCGACGGTTGCCGAGCTGTTTGACGGGATGCAGGCGCGGTCGCAAAACCGCTGGCCGTCGCTGCGCCATGACATGATGGCGGTGAATGACCGGTTGTCGAATTTCCTGACGGCGGGTTTTTATTACAAGACGTTCATGTGGCCCAAGGCGTTCTGGGAAAAACTGTATGAGCCGACTATTCGCCACGCCGCTGGGTTGGGGCGTGTGTCGGGCGAGGACGACCCGGATGTCTATGACAAGGGGTTTTTGCATTGTGATTTGCTGATCATCGGCGCGGGGCCTGCGGGTTTGTCGGCGGCGCTGACGGCGGGGCGTGCGGGGGCAAGGGTCATCCTCGCGGATGAAGATTTTGCGTTTGGCGGGCGTTTGAACGCCGAGATGTTTGAAGTGGGCGGAGAGGCCGGTTCGGATTGGGCCAAGGCGGCGGTGGCCGAGCTGGCATCGATGGGTAATGTGCGGTTAATGGCGCGAACCACTGTTGTGGGGGCGTTTGACCATGGCGTGTATGGCGCGGTCGAGCGGGTGGCAGACCATGTGGCCGCGCCCGTAGAGGGGCAGCCACGACAAGTGTTCTGGCGGATCACGTCCAAACGAGCATTGCTGTGTGCAGGTGCGACCGAGCGGCCAATAGCGTTTGCCAACAACGATCGGCCCGGCATTATGATGGCGAGTGCTGTGCGCAGCTTTGCTAACCGCTGGGCGGTGGCGGCGCACGAGACTGTCGCGGTGTTTACCAACAATGATGACGGGCATCGTACGGCGGCGGATCTGATCGCCAAGGGTGTGCGGGTCACTGCAGTGATCGACACACGCGCAGATGCGCCCGCAGTTGAGGGGGCCGAACTGTTTGCTGGCGCGCAGGTGATTGATAGCAGGGGGCGGTTGGGGTTGGAGTCTGTACGTATCCGTACGGCGCAAGGTTTCACACGCGATATCGTGTGCGGAGCGTTGGCTGTGTCGGGAGGGTGGAACCCGAATGTGCACCTGACCTGTCATCAGCGTGGACGTCCGCAGTGGGATGAGACGCTGGCTGCGTTTGTCCCAGGGCCGGATTTACCAGTTGGCATGTTGGTGGCCGGTGCGGCCAGCGGCGTTCTGTCGACTGAGGGTGCGCTGCGCACCGGTGCCGAGGGGGCCGTCGCGGTGCTGGCGGATCTGGGGATTGCGGCAACCGCAGCGGTGCCCCAAGCAGAGGATGCGCCGGTTGACCTAACCCCATTCTGGCATGTCAGCGAGAGCAAGGGCCGGGCGTGGATTGACATGCAGAATGACGTGACGGTCAAGGACATCAAGCTGGCGCATCAGGAGAACTTTGTCTCGGTTGAGCATCTGAAGCGGTACACCACACTGGGCATGGCGACGGATCAGGGAAAGACGTCGAACATGGGTGGTCTGGCGGTCATGGCAGAGCTGACCGGAAAGTCGATCCCCGAAACGGGGACGACGATGTTTCGGCCACCATACACTCCCGTATCGTTTGGCGCGTTGGCGGGCCGTGCGGTGGGCAAGCATTTCCACCCGGTGCGCGAAACACCAAGCCACAATTGGGCGACAGAGCGGGGTGCGGTGTTTGTCGAGGTGGGCGATTGGTTGCGGGCGCAGTGGTTTCCGCAGCCAGGGGAGACCCATTGGCGGCAATCGGTGGACCGCGAAGTGCTGGCGACGCGCCGATCGGTGGGTGTGTGCGACGTAACCACGTTGGGCAAGATCGATGTACAGGGCGCGGACGCGGCCGAATTTCTGAACAAAGTCTATGCCAATGCGTTTGCAAAGCTGCCAGTGGGCAAGGTGCGGTATGGGCTGATGCTGCGCGAGGATGGGATTGCATATGACGATGGGACGGCTGCGCGATTTGCAGAAGATCACTTTGTGGTCACCACCACGACGGCAAATGCAGTGTTGGTTTATAGACAAATGGAATTTGCCCGCCAATGCCTGTGGCCCGATCTGGATGTGCAGTTGATTTCCACCACCGAAGCCTGGGCGCAATATGCAGTGGCTGGGCCGAACTCCCGCAAGCTGTTGGAGAAGATCGTGGACCCGCGCTTTGACATCTCGAACGAAGCATTCCCGTTCATGGCCTGTGGTGAAGTCACCATATGCGGTGGATTGCGGGCAAGGTTGTTCCGGATTTCGTTCAGCGGAGAGCTGGCCTATGAAATCGCGGTGCCGACGCGATATGGCGACGCAATGATCCGCGCGCTGATGGACGAGGGCGAGGCGTTTGATGTGGTTCCATACGGTACTGAAGCGCTGGGCGTTATGCGGATCGAAAAGGGCCATGCGGCAGGCAATGAGCTGAATGGCACGACTACGGCGTTGAATCTTGGGATGGGCCGAATGGTCAGCAAGAAAAAAGATTGCATTGGTAACACGCTGAGCGAGCGGGCCGGGTTGAACATGGCTGATGCGCTGAAGCTGGTGGGTGTGAAGCCGGTGGATGCGACGCAAGCAGTGAAGGCGGGTGGGCATTTGATGGCCAAGGAAGGGCCAGTCGATGCGGCGCATGATCAGGGTTACGTCACCTCGGCTGCGTATTCGCCAATCTTGGAAAGCTCGATCGGGCTGGCGTTGCTAAAGAATGGTGCGGCACGTCTGGGAGAGGTGATGCGCATTGCCAATCCGCTTGAGGGTGACGACGTCGAGGTTGAAATTGTGAGTGCCCATTTTGTGGATCCGGATGGGGAGAAGTTGCGTGTATAAGCTGAAAGCGATGACTGCGTTGGGCGGAACAAAGCCGCGTGTGGATGTGTTCGCCGGGGTGAAGATTAGCGAAAACCCGGATCGCGCGCTGGTGTCTGTTTCGGCGCGGCAAGGCCATGAAACGGTGTGCCGCGAGCGGGCGCGCGCGTTTTTGGGCGTTGATTTGCCAGCGCCTGCACGCGCGGCCAGTTCCGAAGGTTTTGGGGTGCTGTGGATTGGGCCGGATGCGTGGATGGTCGAAGCCGATCACACGCGGCATGAGCTGTTGGCGTCTGAGATTAAGACGGCGGTGGCAGATGCGGGATCGGTTGTGGAACAGACCGACGGGTGGTGCCGGTTTGAAGTCGAGGGATCGAAAGTGTGTGATCTGTTCGAGCGGCTGTGCAATGTGGACGTGCAGGCGATGCTGGGGGATGCGGTCGTGCGTACATCGATCCACCATGTGGGATGCTATTTGTGGTGCCGGGAGGCCGGGGCGGCATTTACGGTCATGGGCCCCAGATCATCGGCGGCGTCCTTGCATCATGCGCTGATTGAGTCGGCTGGGGTGGTTAGCCTAGACTGAGGGCAGTGGGCGGTTCGTTTCCACACGGAAAGTGTTGATGTTGCGCCGCTCTTCCTGAGGGGTAAGCCCAAATGCGTCGCGGTAGTAACGTGATAGGGTTGCGGCGGAGCCGTAGCCGACCGCGTGGGCGATTTCCTGGATGCTGTCACCGGTATAGACTACCTGTTGGCGCGCGGCGCGCAGGCGAAGGTGCCGGTAGTAGAGAGCCGGGCTTTGGCCTGTGGCGTCTTTGAAGGCGCGTTCCAGTTGGCGAGGCGACATGCCGATTTGGCCCGCGATGTCGGAGACCGAAATTGCGGTAGCAAGGTTTTCAGAGAAGAGGGCGATGGCCTTGGCCACGCGGGGCGGCAGGGCGTCGGCGGTGGTGTCGAGGTGAATGCCGGGGGTTTTCTGCATAACACCGGTGGTGCGCACGAGCGGGTGTTGAAACCAACAGGCGACCTCGGTCATGGTGGCCGCATCTGTGGTTTGCTCAATGAGCATCAGCATCATGTCGAACGCTGCGGTGGCCCCAGACGCAGTGTAGCGCGTGCGGTCGACGATGATCAGATCGTCGCGGGCGTCTATGGCGGGAAACTCAGCGGTAAACGCGGCCTTGTAGACCCAATGCACCGAAGCGGCGAACCCATCGAGCAAGCCTGTCCGGGCCAAGGGGAACACACCGCCGCTAATCGCGCCGGTGGGTGTGCCGTGTCGGGCCAATGCACGCAAGGCGCCGTGCACACCGCCGAGATCCTGGATCTCACCTTGGGGGCTGGAGAGGACCAAAAGAAGATCGAGCGCGAGGTCAGCGCTTAGCGCGGTGTCGGGTTGAAAGCGGATGCCGGCGCTAGCCTGAACTGGTTGAGCGGATTCGGTGAGGACGGACCAGCGAAACACCTCGCGGCCTGCGATCTCATTGGCCGCGCGCAGGGGTTCGATGGCGTTGGTCAGGCAGGCCATTGGAAAGCCAGGCAGGACCAGAAGGCCAAGGTGAAAAGTGCTGTGTGAGGTGGGTCCGGTCATGGGATCGGACCCTAGGCGTGGGTGTGGCCCATTGTCCAGATGCGCGGGCGGCATTTGGAGTTAGCTGCCGCTGATGATGACCGATGTGTCGAGCGCGGCAGCCTTGTGCTTCATGTCGACAGGCAGCGGGGCGTCCGTAAAGAGCGCATCGACATCCCCCAGATTGCCTATACGCCCCGGTGCGGAACGCAGGATCTTGGAACTGTCGGCCACGACAAAGGTGGATTTCGACTGTCGGATGATCGACTTGGTCGCATGTACCTCTTGGAAGTCGAAATCAAGCAGATCGCAATCGGCGTCGATGGCGGCGCAGCTGATGATTGCGTGGTCGAATTTGAAGAGATCGACCACTTGTGTTGTCAGGTTGCCGAGCAGACCGCCATCAGTACGGCGCAATGTGCCCCCCGCGACGACGATTTCTATGTTCGGGTTGGCTGCGAGGATATTGGCAGTGTTCAGACTGTTGGTGACGACAAGCAGGTCGGTATGGGTGAGCATTTCACGCGCAACCGCCTCGGTAGTGGTGCCGATGTTAATGAAAATTGATGAGCCATTGGGGATGTGGCGCGCGCATTCGCGGCCGATCTGGGTTTTGCCATCGGTATTGCGATTGCGGCGCTGGACATAATCAAGATTGCCAAGGCCAGAGGACAGCACCGCCCCACCATGCACACGTTCGAGACGACCGGCATCGGAGAGCTGGGCCAGATCACGGCGGATCGTCTGTTCAGCCACACCAAAGCGACGCGCGAGTTCTTCGACGCGGATCGTGCCTTCAGATTGTGCGATTTGCAGGATCTCGGCTTTGCGATTCTGGCTGAGCATGTTCGGTATTCCTTCGTTTCGGGCAGATTGCGCACATTCGAGCGCGAATTCAAGAAAAATCGCGCGAATTGCTGCGAGTGCGAACGGAATCGAGCGATTGTGCGCCGATATTGTGCGCGAAAATGTTGACATTTGCGCTCACACCTGATTGATAGCGTTAACATTAGCGCAATCATGCGCGACTCGAACGGCGCCAACTAGTTGGCAGTTGCATCTTGGGAGATCCTTATGAGCCGTAATCGCAATGTGAAGGTGGTTGCCACCCTGGGACCTGCTTCGAACTCTTATGATGTCATCCGTGCACTGAAAACCGAAGGTGCAGACGTGTTCCGTTTGAACATGAGCCACGGTCAGCACAGCGATATAGCCAAGTTGCACGCCACGATTCGCAAGGTCGAAGAAGATATGGGCGAGCCGATTTGTATTCTGGCTGACCTTCAGGGGCCCAAACTGCGCTGTGGTGTTTTTGACGGTGACGCGGTGATGCTGGAGAACGGTCAGGCGTTTCGGTTTGATCTGGATGAAGCGCCGGGTGATGCGACCCGTGTGCGCCTGCCGCACCCTGAAATTTTTGCCGCGTTGAAACCCGGTGCGACCCTGTTGGTCAACGACGGCCTTTTGCGGTTGAAGGTGCAGGAATGCAGCGACAGCCACGCCGATTGCGTGGTCGAAGTGGGCGGCAAGATTTCCAACCGCAAGGGCGTGAACGTGCCTGACGTTGTGCTGCCGTTGGCGGCGCTGTCGGAAAAGGACCGTGCAGATCTGGAGTTTGTTTGCGAGTTGGGTGTTGAGTGGCTTGCGCTGAGCTTTGTGCAGCGGGCCGCGGATGTTGAAGAAGCGCGAGGGCTGGCCAAAGGACGGGCTTCGGTGCTTAGCAAGATCGAAAAACCTGCCGCGGTTGAGGCATTTGCGGCGATCCTTGAAGCGTCGGACGGCGTTATGGTGGCGCGCGGTGATTTGGGCGTGGAATTGCCCATTCAGAAAGTGCCAGCGATACAGAGACAGCTGGTGCGGGATTGTCGCAAGGCGGGCAAGCCGGTGATCGTAGCGACACAGATGCTGGAAAGCATGACCGCGTCGCCAGTGCCAACACGGGCTGAAGTTTCGGATGTGGCAACGGCGATTTATGACGGTGCAGATGCGGTAATGCTTTCAGCGGAATCTGCGGCTGGTGGTTTCCCGGTCGAAGCGGTGCGCATGATGAATGCCGTGGCCGAAGAAACCGAGCAAGATCCTGGCTATCGCACATCAATCGAAAGTAGCCGGGCACTGGCACATAGCAGCGTGTCTGAGGCCATCACATCTGCAGCGCGAGAGATTGCAGAAACCACAGAGTTGAAAACCATCTGCTGCTACACCCGGTCGGGCTATACCGCGCAATTGGCTGCGCGCGAACGCCCGCGCGTGCCAATTCTGGCGTTGACGCCGGATATTGAAGCTGCGCGACGCCTTGGCCTTGTTTGGGGGCTGTCATGCGCAACGGTTGGAACGGCGATGCGGTTCAAAAGCGCGGTTAAGGCGGCGGTTGATGCCGCCAAGGTGATGGGAATGGTCGAAGGCGACGACCGCATCGCGGTGACCGCGGGCATCCCTTTCAATCAAACCGGAACGACAAACATTTTGCGTGTCGTCTCAGTTTCAGAGGATCTGGCGATCCTTGATGAAGTCGAAGCGTAACACGTTTTCATACCCACGGATTCAGGAGGAAATCATGACCGTAAAAGTTGCTATCAATGGATTTGGCCGTATTGGCCGCTGTGTTGCACGTGCCCTGTTTGAGTCAGGTCGCGATGATATTGAGATCGTTGCGATCAACGATCTGGGCCCGGTTGAGACCAATGCCCACCTGCTGAAATATGACAGTGTGCATGGTTTGTTGAACGAAGAGATTTCGGTTGACGGAAATACGCTGACCGTAGGCGGACATGCGATCCGCGTGAGCGCAGAGCGTGATCCGGCCAAGCTGGAATGGGCAGATGTTGACGTGGCGCTGGAGTGTACAGGCATCTTCACCAAGCGCGAGGCGGCGGCAAAGCATTTGGAGAACGGTTCCAAAAAGGTTCTGGTATCTGCCCCGGCGTCCGGTGCGGACAAGACCATTGTTTATGGCGTGAACCATGATGTGCTAACCGGTGACGACGTTGTTGTGTCAAACGCAAGCTGCACCACCAACTGTCTGTCGCCTGTTGCGGCGGTTCTGGACCGTGTGTTCGGCATCGAGACCGGTTATATGACCACGATCCACAGCTATACCGGCGATCAACCGACGCTGGATACAATGCACAAGGACCTGTACCGCGCACGAGCGGCGGCGATGTCGATGATCCCGACATCGACCGGTGCGGCCAAGGCGGTCGGGCTGGTGCTGCCGTCGCTGGCGGGCAAGCTGGACGGGTCGGCCATTCGTGTGCCAACCCCAAATGTTTCGGCTGTGGACCTGTGCTTTACCACCACAAAAGAGGCGAGCGTTGACGAGATCAATGCTGCCATCCGCGCGGCCGCAGAAGGCGAGCTAAAAGGCGTTCTGGACGTGACCGATGCACCGCTGGTGTCGGTTGACTTCAACCACAACCCGCATTCGTCGATCTTTGCCATCGATCAGACCCGTCTGACCGATGGCGGTCTGTTCCGCATTCTGAGCTGGTATGACAACGAGTGGGGCTTCTCTAACCGGATGCTCGACACGGCTGTTGTGATGGCAAAGTTGTAAGGGATTTAGAATAATGAGCACAATCATCGACATTCACGCGCGTGAGATTTTGGACAGCCGGGGGAACCCGACGGTTGAGGTGGACGTGATCCTCGAAGATGGCACGTT